>NZ_CANMWS010000001.1 GCF_947501665.1 uncultured Shewanella sp.
GTAAGCGTTGTGAGGCGTTGAGCTAACTGATACTAATGACTCGTGAGGCTTAACCATACAACCCTAATGGGTTTTACCGGAAATGTTCTACTTAACATGTTCCATACATGTTGAAGTATTTCCTACATCCATGGAGGTCGTACAATGGTAAACTTAGCAAAATTAGAAAGAACACTTAATGTAAGTGGTCATAAAATGCTCCTGCGTTTATGATATAAAGTACATCCTTGTACTAAAACTCAATTATTTATCTTTTGACCTTAGTGTCGAAAGCAGCTTTCAAATTTAGGAATAAATTTTATCAAATACATCCTTGTATTTGACCCTAACGGGCCGAACTAAAGTTCGTTAAAAATTGTTCCATACAATTTTTTGTCTGGAAACCATAGCATTGTGGTCCCACCTGATCCCATTCCGAACTCAGAAGTGAAACGCAATTGCGCCGATGGTAGTGTGGGGTCTCCCCATGTGAGAGTAGGTCATTTCCAGACGCCTATTTAAACTTTGCTTTCTTCTTTATAGAAAGAAAATAGAAGCAAAGATATTATCTAGATGCAGTGAAATGTCACATAAGACGCATAGATAAGATAGACGATTTTGCTGATATGGCTCAGTCGGTAGAGCGCATCCTTGGTAAGGATGAGGTCCCCAGTTCGATTCTGGGTATCAGCACCACTTAATTTAAAAATAAAGAATTTGTCTGGAAACCATAGCATTGTGGTCCCACCTGATCCCATTCCGAACTCAGAAGTGAAACGCAATTGCGCCGATGGTAGTGTGGGGTCTCCCCATGTGAGAGTAGGTCATTTCCAGACACCAAATTTAGTTTTGTGCGTAAGCTTAAAACTAAAGGAGCGGTAGTTCAGTTGGTTAGAATACCGGCCTGTCACGCCGGGGGTCGCGGGTTCGAGTCCCGTCCGCTCCGCCAACATTACGATAAGCCCTAACAGCAATGTTAGGGCTTTTTTCGTATTGACGTATTGAAATTTAAAAATAAAAGAAAACCAAAAGAGCGGTCACTCTCAAGCATCCATGCTCTACATGACATTTGTGCCTCCATGTTCTTCTTCCCAGTCTAGTTAAGAGAGTCCTGTTAAAGAGCCCAGTTGTGCTGATAATGTTCCATACACTATTCAACAGCCACTCCATCCTTGGGGATTTTAAGGCTTTTTATTGGAGATCGTCGGCCTGTCACGCCGGTGGGCGAGTTCGGTTGTCACAAAGAGCGAGTCCGCTTCACAATATTTCGATAAGCCCTAATAGCAATGTTAGGCTATTTCGTTTTTGTCATTTGGAAAAGAGATAATGAGAAAGCATGTATCAATCCTTTCTCAAGAAGGTGATCATTTTTTCCTAAATGATCACTTTTTTACTTAGATTGGTATTAGATCAACGCACTGGATAATGAGTCATCGTAGACATTTTGTTCCATCGATTGTGCGGGGAACTCACAATCGGGTTTGCCGACGACTTTGGCGGGTACACCGACCACTGTAGTGTGAGATTTGACATGATTGAGCACCACGGATCCTGAGCCTATTTTTGCGCCTTCTCCTATCTCAATATTACCTAGAACCGTTGCTCCTGCACCTATCAGTACGCCTTGACGAATTTTGGGATGGCGATCGCCTTCTTCATTACCCGTCCCTCCTAATGTGACCGATTGTAATATTGAGACATTATCGTCAATAACGGCGGTTTCACCGATGACTATGCCTGTGGCATGATCGAACATGATCCCTTGACCAATACGGCAAGCGGGATGGATATCCACGCCAAAGACTTCTGAATTGCGGCTTTGTATGAATCGGGCCAGTTCTTTACGATCTTCTTGCCATAAGCAATGGGCCAAGCGGTGTACTTGAATGGCCATAAAGCCTTTTAAGTTTAGCAGGACCGTTAAATAATCGACTGCGGCAGGATCGCGATCCGCTACGGCTTTAATGTCGGCGGCAACAGAGGTCAACATGGTTTCACAATTAATAAAGGCTTGATCAAATAACTCCCTAAAAGTAAAAGGGGAGACCACTGCATCTGAGAGTTTGTTAGCGACAATAAAACTCAAAGCCGATCCTAAACATTCATGATTGAGCACACAAGAATACACATGGCTGGCAAGTAGCGGCTCCTTTTGAACGAGTGCGGTTGCTTCTATTCTTAATTGTTCCCAAACTTCATAACGCATACGGTTTTGCTCTTTATTATTAATGAATGTGTATGGATATCGCTTAATGAGAGCGACTTTACATGATGCGGCAGTATTATTGATCGCAACCCTTTAAGCTAACATTTAGTAGACGTTACTACAAAGTAGAACAATAGTTTATTTGGCACTAAGTTATATAAACATGATGGCGGGTCTTTTGGGAGCAGTATTAACATTATGATGTCCTTTTTATGAGTTATTGTCGATTATTCATCTGTCTTTAGTATCCTATTTATGTTTATTTATTGATCACGCTTGTATTCTTTAAGTTTATGAAATGTAACTTTTATTTTGCATTTGTCTTTACTTTTTGTTTGCTCCTGTCGCATTGATATGGTCACAACTCATGTGAGTTGTGTCCATGGAATAAAGGAAGATAGGAACAAGATGTCTGATCTGTTTAAAAATACCCATTTAGCAAAGCGTTTAAGTCCCATTGCATTAGCCATGAGTGTCGCGGCCTGTGGTGGCAGTGACTCTTCTGGAGAGGCAAATACCAAGACTCAAGAAAATAGCACGCCGAGCCAAATGGAAGTCACAGTAACACCGCATTTTGCTGCGCTATACCGTCAAAGCATTACCAATACAACAACTGCAGCCAGCAGTTCTGTAAACAGTATTGCTAAAGATAGTAATGCTGATATCAAGCTGTACAGTACAGATGCGTTGGCGCAAGTGAGCAGCGGTAATGATATTCAATTTGATAGTACACTTAACGCATCGCCTGTCGATTTAGTGGTTTCAGAAGACACCCGTTTCGACGGTCAAATGCAGGCCACATCCGTGACCACAGGGGAAGTGCAAACCTTTGACTGGCCGCTGACGCTTAAAACCGATGGTAGCATAGTGTCCCACCGTACTTTGGCATTAACGCCAGATACTTATGATTTCATTGTCGCCATTGAACATGACGAGCAGCAATATGTGGCTAAAGCCTTAGGGGAAGTGATTGTTGAGGGCACAAGCCCTGAAGTGGAGTTGTTGTTTCAGCCACATTTAGGCGAAACCTTAGTCATCTTAGAAGACATCGATGAGCTTGCCACCTTAAATTTTCAATTCTCAGCCGATGAGCTGGCTTTATTGAGTGTGCCTAAACTGGGCTTAATTATCGATGGTGCTGATGAGGTTATTTACGAGCTGGATCCCGAATACGGCCTCACTAATGTGACCTTGCCATTGGGCGATGGTAATTACGACATTTTAGTGAAACTCTATGACGATAACCGTCTTGTTGGCATGATGCGCGCAGGTGAAATCAACATTGAGCTGACTGCGGGCGGTAATACTCCCATTGATATTATTCCGCTGAGCGCCGATGTGGACTTTAGTTTTGCAGCCGACAACAGCTTGAGTGAAATTAATATTCAAGTGCCCGAAGTGTTAGTCGATCGCGTGTCCGGGGTTGAAAACCTAGCCATGATCATGCGTCTCAGTGCTGAGAGTAGTGTAGGCAGTGGTGACGCTAATGTCAGCAGTGAAACACTGCATAGCTTTGTGTTTGAAGAGGGAGTCTATCAGCTGGCGGATGCTGAGTTACCGCAGTTTTATGCCCAAGGGGCACAAACGGCCACAGCCTATTTAAGTTTTTATGCAAAGCGTGAAGATAATACCTATACTGAGGCGCCACTGGCCAGTTGCGCCTTTGAGGTGGAGCTCGGTGAAACCCAAATTAAAGGCTGTGAGCTGAGTGTCGATGTATCCCATCAAATCAGTGGCAGCTTGTTATCGACCTTGATGCTCAGCGTCACCACAGATAGCGATCCCGCCTTGGCCATTGGCGCCGAGATTTATGTCGACAATATCTTAGTTGGCTTAACAGGCAGTGAATATCAAACCGCGTCCATCAAGCTGCACTTGCCCGCTGGTGAGCATAGCATTCGCGCCCAAAAAGGTGATTTATGGGCCAGTTTTACTCAAGAGTACGCACCACTTTCTGTGGTGAATCACTTATTATACTTACAAGAGAATATTCCCACTGAAATTGTGCTTGATGAGATCAATATTCTCGCCACGGGCGTCAAAACCTTCAAGCTGGACTGGAGTGATTCCAACAACTGGGCCAGTGAATACCAAGTCTGCTTGTACGATGTCAGCCTGTCTGCCAATGATTTTTGTCATCCACTGGGAGAACCTGTTGTTGATAGCGAGAACAGTGTTTATCTGGATGCGGCGCTACTCACCGACAATCCGCAATTTTTTATTCGTGCCACTAATGGCAGCCGCAGCGTGGTGAGCGGTATGGCTACCCCAAGCAGGTCGCAATTGGATGCCGCGGTAGGTTATTTTAAAGCCTCAAATACACAATCTAGTGATAATTTTGGTACTTCGGTAGCACTTAGTGGTGACGGTATGCTAATGGCAGTAGGGGCCTCAGGTGAAGATTCCAATGCCACAGGCATTAATGGTGACCAAGTAAATGGTAATGCTAGTTCTACAGGAGCTGTGTATTTGTATCGTCGTGAAGGGCTTATTTGGCAACAAACGGCTTATGTGAAGCCTTCAACAGCAAGCGGACAAAAATTTGGTGGCGCTTTAGTCTTGAGTAACGACGGCCTGACTTTGGTCGTTGGCGCTGCTGAAGAAGATTCAGACAGTGATGGCATAAATGGTGATGAGACCAATACTGATGCAATTAAAAGTGGGGCGGTATATGTGTTCCGATATACGAATGCTACTTGGCAGCAACAAGCCTATTTAAAAGCGGGACAATCTGATCAGAATGATCAATTTGGCAGAACCTTAGATATCAGTGCCGATGGGAATACCATGGTGGTTGGTGTCATGTATGAAGACTCTTCTGCTACTGGAGTGAACGGTGATGAGTCGAATAATGACGCTGAGGAAAGTGGTGCAGCCTATGTGTTCACTTTTGAGAATGATACTTGGTCACAAGCAGCTTATTTAAAAGCCAGTAATTCGGAAGCGGATGATCGATTTGGCCGTAATGTCGCTATTAATTTAGAAGGCAATAAAATTGCTGTTTCTGCTCCATATGAAGATTCCTCTGCTTTAGGCATTAATGGCGATCAAACTAATAATGATGCTGAAAATAGTGGGGCGGTTTATGTATTTCAACGTGATGGAGGCGTATGGTCACAGCAAGCATACATAAAACCTAACAAGCAAGGGGGCTTTGCTACAAAGTTTGCGATGAACGGTCCTGGAGATACTTTAGTTGTATCTGGCAATGAATTACATACTTATACTTTTACAGATGAGCAATGGGAAGTTCATACTTCACCTTCAGTGAGTTCTTTTAGAGACTTTCAATTGAGTTCAGATGGCGCTTCGCTGTTTGCTCATATTGGTGTGGTAGGTGATGATACGGATATTGGAAGGACAAATCCCGATTTTGCAGTTGGTCAATATATTCAAGTAAATGATGTATGGACACTTCATAAAACCTTTAAGCCGACAAATAGCCTATCAGATGTATTTGGCAGTAGCCTGGCTATTGATGCAGCGGGCCATACTCTTGCGGTAGGGGACTCTGGTGAGAGTAGCCGTTCAACTGGTATTCAAGGAGATCAAAAGGCTGGGTATATGCCAGGTGCAGGCGCCGTTTACGTTTATTAGTTGAATACTTTAATTGGGTTTGTTTTTTACTCATGGTCGTTAATGGTATTTCGCTAGAAATAAACCCACATTAAACACTTGTCAAACCTCTAGCGGGCCTTATTGCGCCCGCTTTTTTGTGCTCGTTTTTCATTCGAAGACTATTTATTTTTTTGTGTTTTTATTTGGATGTTTTTATTTGGACACCCATAATTGTTTTTAGGCGTTTTTATTTGGGCATCTTTTTTATTCAGCTATCTTTCACTTATATCCTTTCATCAATGCCATTTTGTTAAAACATCCATTTATTAATATTCTCTTTACACTTTATTAAGTCACCCATGATTGCTCAAAGCCATTTTTAATGATCCATTTAAGTACTGAGTGAGATTTTATTGATTGTTTTTTATTCTTTTTGTGATGGTAATAAAGCATATTAGAACAGAAGCTTAGTCGATTAAGATTATTTGCGGTGTCTTTATTAGGAATTGTTTACATTTCGAGTGTTTATTCTATAATCGTATTGTTACTTTTTGATACAAGTGGCTAACCGTGAGTAAATACTTGGTAAACATTTGGTGTTTCATTGATAAATTAATCGTATGCCAATAGTGAGTTCAGGGAAAATGTTGAGTGAATACTGAATTAGGGGTTAGCCGCTGTGGATCATCCACGGCCTAGAGGAGGGATGCTAGGTTTATTTGAGCTAGGATGCGGTTACTCTGATGAAGAGATGCATGCATGGATAAAAACAATAAAGTCACTGCCAGTGATATTTTGGCCATTATTTTTAAATGGCGAAAGTTACTGAAAAGTGAAGCGCTTGACCTTGAGACGACTTTTTTTTCGACTTTACCCTTAGATGAAATCACGCCGCACTTGAGCAAAGTACTGGCAATGGTAGACAATAATCAGCCTATCCATATGATTTTGCCTGCTTACCCTGGCAAATCACCAAATCGCAGTAAAACCTTGAGCCGTTTGCCTGATTTGGCTGAAACCCATTCTATTGATGTGCTCAATCAGCTTTGTAATGAAATAGCTGAGGTTTATGAGCCCGGTGCTAAAATCAGTATTTGCTCAGATGGCTATGTATTTGCTGATTTAGTGCGCATTCCTGATGAAGATGTACAAGCTTATACCCAAGCCATTCAACATTATTATCAATTACATTACTCTGGCCGTTTTGATTTTTTTGATTTAAAGGATGCTTTTGGTGTGCTGTCGAGTCTCGATGCCATGCGCGAAGAGCTCATGGTAGGCTATGGTGAGTCGTTAATTGGCTTAACAGAAGCGGTGAAAACCAGTAAAGAAACCTTATCTATGTACCAAGGGATCGCCAAATTCTTATTTGAAGATTTCAGTGGGTTAAATGAGTTTGCCGATTGCAGTAAAACCCAGATCCAAAAGCAGGCAAAAGCGGTATCACTGAGGGTGATTCAGCGCAGTAATGCTTGGAGTCGATTATTGGAAGAGTATTATCCTCACGCGCTGAGATTGTCTATTCATCCTCAATTTCGCGTGTCCGAAAAAATTGGTATTCATATGGGGAAAACGGATGATGCTTGGCGCACGCCATGGCACTCGGTTGCCATTAAACAAAATGATGAAATTCGTTTACAGCATCGCAGTCAGGTGGACGAAAATACCCATAGATTGATTTTCAATCAAGGTAAGCCAAGTCATTATTCTCAGTTGGTTAACGATAAAACAGGTGGTGTGGGAGGCTTGCATGATTAAGGCGTTAATTTTCGATTTAGATGGCACCTTAATTGATACTCTTAACGATATCATGGATGCGATGAACCAGACATTAGTGCATTATCAATTAGCGCCCCAGCCGATGAGTGTGTACCAACAACTCATTGGTGGCGGGTCTAAAAACATGGTGCAGTGTTTACTTTCTTCTCTTTGTTCGCCTGCTTCTCATTCTTTATGCTCTTTATCTAATGCCGATGAGGTGTATGCTCATTATTTACGCTATTATGGCCATAACTTAATCAATAAAACTCGAGTTTATGATGGCATTATCAATGCGTTGCAGAGATGGCAAGCACAAGGTCTGAAACTGGCTGTGGTTACCAATAAACATCATCAGCAGGCCCTCTATTTGTTAGAACAGCTTTTTGATAAGAATAAGGCAAAAGATTTTCAATTTGTGTCAATTCAAGGATTGGGTGAGATTTTTCCCAAAAAGCCAGCGCCTGATTCGACTCTGCATTTGCTTGAACAGTTAGGTGTAACCGCTCAGGAAGCTTTATTTATAGGCGATACAGTAACAGATCAACAAACGGCGAATAACGCTGAAGTGGAATTTGTTTTTGCCGATTGGGGTTATGGTAGTAAAGCGGCGTTAATCCAAGATGAATCGCTTAATGTCATCTCACATATTGATGAATTAGAGCTGTGGTTGGCATGTGAGGAAGAGAGCCTTGCTTAACGCAGATTGCCTTTAATTTTTTCGTACATATTAAAAACGAACATCCCCACTTGCTTGTAAGTCAGACCCATCAGCTGGTGGTATAGGAAATAGAAAAATGGATACAAATATAGCTTCAACATACGCTTTACAGCAAGCAAATCATACTCTAATCAATAACAAAAACGCTGTGATTGAAGCACAATTGCTTGATGTATTACAGTCTTATTTAGTCAGTCATGAAAAGGATCAATTCACCTTAAAGGGCCGTGAGTTCGCGCGTCAACAGATCCAGTATTTTATGGCACAAAATAAACCACTTGAGTTTATTTTGCCAGGGTTTCCCTGTAAGTCGCCTAATGTTATAGATAAGAGTTTCTCGGCTATGCCCGATTTGGGTGAGGTATTGGCCATTGAGCGATTAGATACACTTTGTTGTGCGTTAAATGAGATTTACCCCCATGGCAGCAGCGTCACTATTTTGAGTGATGGAACAACTTTTGCTGATGTTGTGCATGTTGAAGATGAAGTAAAAGATCAATATAAAACGGCATTAAGGCAATTATGTGTCACCGAGAATATTCAATGGGCTGATTTAATGGATTTATTGCCCGAAGCGCAATTGGCCCAAATAACAGACAGTGATAGTTTACGAAAAGCCTTGCTGAAAGGTATCAGTACTGGACCGCGCTCGTTTGAAAAGTTTGTGAAAAAGGTGAGTGATTCTCCAGAGCAAACTGAGGTGCATGACAAGCTGTGTAGCTATTTATACCATGATGTATGTATTGAACGTTTCAGTGATGGAGACAGAGATCAGTACCTTGAGAGTATTAGTGATAAAGCCTATCAAATGATGTATCGCGGCCGAGCGTTAAGTGCGGGAATAGATAAAGTTTACCCACATCATATTCGCTTATCTGTGCATGCTTATGACAATAGCGGCCCTAAGTTTACGGTGAGTTTATCCAGTGATACGAGCAAAGTGGTGAGTCCGTGGCACAGTGTGCCTGTGCGACTCTTAACAGGAGAGTATGTTCAACTTTCTCATGGGATTGCTAAGCAAAAGTGTGTGGTTAACGTCACCCATGCAGGACATAATTGGTGTTATTTAGAAGTTGCCGGTCCCCAATTACAGGGCTTTGTTTTTGAGCTCATTAAAGCACCCGCATTTGGGCTTAAAATTAGCGATCCTCAGCAGTTGGGTTATGGGTGTTTGCCGTCTGAGTTTTTACAACAACTCAGTGAGCAATTTGGGTTCATTTTGCTGAAAAATATGCCTGATATACAGCAGCAAGATCTCGTTGATTTTTGTGATCCTTTTGGGGAAATTTATCATTGGCAATTTGGTCCTGTACACGTGGTTAAGCCTGAAAAAATTCCCCATGGTTTTGTACATTCCATTGAAAAAACACCGCTGCATTGGGATTTAAGCATGTTACCTGCGTCAGAGAAAAAAGTAGAGCAGGATCCTAAGTTTGCGGCAAGTTGCTTTATGCTTTATTGCAAGACGCCCCCTGTTAAAGGAGAAGGGCAAACCACGATCGTAGACAGCCGTGTGGCACTTAAATTGGCGGGTCAATCAAAGGTGAAGCAATGGTGCAATATCGATCTAACTTATGAGACCAAACTTACGTATTTCGGTGGTACACCACGACGTTATCCGCTAGTGGATTTACATCCTACAACGGATGAACCTATTTTGCGTTATCAAGAAGGCAGTGAGTCGCAATTACAACGTTTTTCATTGTCATCTACAGAAATGTCATCAGCAGAGCTTACTGCACTTATTCAAGAGGTGAATGATATTGCTTATCATGATAAATGTTTTATTGCTCATGAATGGGAGGCGGGGGATCTTGTGATCATCGATAATTATTATACGCTCCATGGGCGTTTAGCTATGACGGAAAAATCAATGTCTCGTGAACTTTGGCGAGTACAAGTGTATTAAAAACTGACAATAAAAAAGGAGGGAGCTAACTATTCAGCTCCCTTTTGATTTGATGTTGAAAGTCAGAAGGGGATGGGTATAACCAAGAACTTTTAAAAGAAAAAGAAATAAGCCATTAAAATAAATGAGAGTAAGGCGCCGCCAATAACGGGATAAAGTAAATAACTGTCTTCTGCTCGTCTGGCTCTGCGATAACATAAGTTGACCAGAATTAAATTAAAAACAGTCAGCATAACGGAAGCCATAGAGCCATGCCTAAAAGTGAACTCTCTTATTTCAAATGAGATATAAATCAATACAAACCAATCAATTAAAATAAGGTATAAAAATAGCTTCTGCAGGCTATCAGGCCCCTTTCGTTGAGAAGCATCAGTCATGGTGACCCTCCGGATCCATCTTGTTATATATTGGAATAAGTACATTTTTTTCTTGCAGTATTGTGTAAATGCAATATGACTTAAACCAGTAGAATGTGAGCGTTTATAAAATCACGTGGATATTATTTGCAATATTATGCTTTCAGAAAGACGTCAAAATAGATCCATTTCTTAAATGGAATAAGCATAATGTTATTTATTGGCGTATTTTGAAGGTTGTTTTATGCTTTTGGTGTAGTGTGTGAGAAATTAACTACTATTACTCAATACTGTGACCATAAACAACCTTCAAATAAGTTGAGTACTTAAGCAGGCTTGATTTGGTTAATCATAGATAAAATAGCTTTATTATCTGTGCTTAGCCAACGGGCGCCGACAAAATTTAATTTACTATTGATAGGGCGAGAGCGGGCAATTTCAACGGCCATCTCATGTCCATTCAGTTCAATATTGATCTCTTGCCCGACTTTAAGGGGAGTACTGGTAACAATACCAATGCCCCCTAAGCCGAAATCTTTAATGTTGGCGATGCCGAGCTGGCTCGTTTTCCACCAACTTTTTGTACTTAACTTAACGGTAACGCCATCGCAGGCAAGAGCGAGATCTGCAGCGGCATCATCGTCTCGTAAGCTGAGTCTAGCGTGTTTCCTAAGCTCTTGTTCTTCTATATTTTTATCAACGACTGGTACCGCTTGATCCATGATGGGTGTAAAAGGTTGTTCTGTTTCACTCATAGCTGGTCCATTGCTCTGGGTATCGTGTTCTTGGTTGATTATTCTCCGCTAATTTTTTGGCTTGTTCAAGTCTTGGATCGGATTCTATGGTCTTAGTTGGAAATCCTGCCATTTCTTTGATCTGTCTCTCAGCCTTGTGAGTGAGTACTAACATTTCGATGCGTCGATTGGCATTGGCCTTTGGATCGTTAACAATAAAAGGGGCTTGATCGGCCATACCTGTGACCTGCACAATTTGATTGCGTTTGACCCCACCGTATTCCAATACGCGTCTGGCCATTAATGCTCGTTGACTCGATAGTTCCCAATTCGTAAAAGTTTTACCCACATAAGAGCTTGAATCGGTATGGCCCGAAATACTGATTTTATTTTCAACTTTAGCCAATAAGGGGCCTAAAGCTAATAATAAGTCTTCAAAATATGGATCCATTTTAGCACTGCCACGAGTGAACATAGATTGACGAACATTATCATGAACTAAAATGCGGATCCCCTGAGGCACTATTTGAATAGCCACATTGGTACTCATATCCACTTGAGTAATAATTTTATCGACTTCGCGAGCTAAAAATTCTAGCTGTGCTTGGGTTTCAAATTGTCCCGGTACCATAGCATTAAGCTCAGGGCCTCGACCGGCTTTGGGATTATCTTCTCCTGCAGGAATATGATTATGCAGAGCAGGACCGGCTCGTTCAACACCTGTCCCTGAAGCTGGTAATATAGCTTGCTGAATGGGTATCGCGCCATGTAAGTCAATCATTGATGGAGATTGACTTAAATCAAAAGGGTTAATTGAGCCTGTAGCGTACATGTCTCCTTGAAGGTATTGTACAATTTGCTCACGCTCTTTTTGGTCGGCCATTTGAATGATCCATAACACCATAAATAAGGCCATCATGGCTAAGGTGAAATCGGCAAAGGCGACTTTCCAAGCCCCATTATTAACGACTTCTCGTCTTTGCAGGGGGCGCTTTTTAATCACTATGGGTTCATTTCGTTTTGCCATTAGCTTTGTTGCTCCACCATCCAACGTTCAAGTTCAATAAAGCTAGGTCTATTTTCACTTTGAATTTGTTTACGGCCCGCATCGATGGCTAGCATGGGAGGCTTGCCTTTAGCGAATGCGGTTAATATGGCAGCAACGCAGCGAAGTTGAGCCGATTTCCGTTCGGTTAAATGCTCAAGCGCTTTTGATAGTGGCTCAAATAAGCAATAACAAGCAAAGATACCAATAAATGTACCTACTAACGCGGCAGCGACTTTAATACCAATGACTGTAATTGGACCATCAATACTTGCCATGGTAATAATAATGCCCATTACCGCCGCTAAAATACCAAAACCAGGCATGGCTTCAGCCACACGGGCTAAAGCGCGAGAAGGGCGCAGCCTGTCGTCTTCTATACGGTAAATCTCTTCTTCTAGAATTTGTGCTAAATCATGCGCAGAAATTTTACCAATGGATTGTAGCCTTAAATTATCAATGAGAAATTGCAGCACATTTGGGTGATCCAGTACAGCGGGATACATTAAAAACAATGAACTTTCTCTTGGCTTTTCAACATGATCATCGAGGACTTTCAGGCCTTGTGATTGAATTTGATTCATCAACATACCCAATAGGCCAAACAGTTGCGGATAAAGTTCAGGATCCTCTTTCTCTACACTGAATAGCTCTTTCATTTGTTGGTACATATCTACAAGAACTGCTTTAGGGTTGGCTATCACTAAGGAGCCGAGTCCTGCGCCAAAGATAATTAATATTTCAGCAGGTTGCCATAGGGCAGCGAGATAACCGCCAGCCCAAGCATAACCGCCAAAAACTGAAACAATAATGATGATTAGTCCTAATATCTTACTCATATAACGTTACCTACCTTTACTGATCCCATTGTTGATAGACTAATTGAAGTTGTTTAACTGCCTGTTTGTGAAGTTGGCAAATTCGGGTTTCAGTTAATCCTAATGTTCCAGCGATTTCTTTTAGATTAAGTTCATGCTGATAGTAAAGCGACAGGATCACTTGTTCTCTTTTATTTAATTTAGCGATTGCTTTGAATAATGTTTTCTTCGCGGCAAATTGATTAATCGCATCGGTTTTATCGGCAAAATGACTGCCTGCACCCAGCATGTCATCTAAGCTTTTCATTGATTCTGCTTGCGATGCATACAGGCGAGCACGGTAATCTTTTTGAGTCAGCCCCATTGAATTAGCCACTTCAAGATCGGTCGCCTCACGGCCTAATTGACGTGATAGTTTTCTTACTGCGTCATTGAGTTCATGGGCTTGCTGTCTCACTGGGCGAGGACGCCAGTCTTGACGTCTTAGTTCGTCTAAAATAGCACCTCGTATACGTTGCCCTGCAAAGGAAATAAAGCCATTATCAAATTCACCGGGATAACGGCGAGAGGACTCTAATAAGGCCATCATGCCAATTTGTTCCATGTCTTCAAGGGCTAAAACAGGGCCGCAATGACTTCTTAATTGCGTGACAGAGCGCTTAACAAGAGGCAGGTATTGTTTCATCACCTGACTTTCGCTGAGTCGGTTACTCACGCTTTCATCGAATACTTCTTGATAAGCTAATTGACCCGAATTCATCATCCTGCTCCTATTATTGTTATTCATAAATGAATGAAAAGTGTAAATAGTGTTTGCTCATCGGATAAGCATGGCGAGAATGAGTTGGGCCATGAACCTGATTGGTAAACATATTTCTGCTTTGATTCATATTTTTGATGTTTAAAGTGTTGCTCTGAATCAGATTGAGAGTCATAACTAAATCTTCTGTTTTCCTGTTATTATTGTGAACAAGAGACTTAGGTATCATTCTGTAAAAGAAAGATTGAGAGAGGAAAGCCTTTTAATGCTTTCATCCCTCAGCAGAATGAAACAAGCATTTATTGAATAACAATGCGAGTAAACAATAAGTCTTCTAAATCAATTTTATATTGATGTTCAATAAATAAACTCGACAACAAAGTTAATGCTTCTTGTTGTAGTGGCTCAAGTTGGGTGGGATCGTTAATTTGATCAAAGGTTTTGCTGGCAAACATTCTCATTAATGCATTACGGATCACAGGATCGGCTTCAGATAATTTATGTTTTACATTATTTGATGAGCTTTTAAGAGCCATTTCAAGTAACAAGTAATGCGGATATTGGTCACCGGGAACGGAAATAACAAAACGATCCAGTGGATAGTAACGTTCTTTTTTGATTTCAACTTTAGGTTGGTTAAAGGGGCCGCCAATAATATGTGGTGCTTGCCAACCTACCCAGAAAATAATGCCTGTCCAGGCTAGAATAAAGATACTGAGAGTGAACTTCTTATTAACGCTGCTCTTTCCAAATGCCATGTTATGCTCCTAATTTATGCTAACAGATCGACTTGGTTTTGGGCCAAGTGCTGTTGAGGGGGATGTAGGGGATCCACAGACTCACCGAATGCGTTGGCAATCGAGGCCATTTGAGTGGGGTTATCGCTTTGTTCTTGTTGTTCGCCTTGGCTAATGTCGACATCGATTTGTCCGCCATGGTCCATGGCTAAGTCATCACGTAATCTGTCAATACTCAACTGTAGTGCATCACGCACTGAGGTATTGGCTGCATTCATTTGAATATGCAGCTTGTCACCATCGAGGCGAATATTCAATTCAATTTTCCCCAGTTCAGGGGGATCGAGCCTGACTTCAGCATGTTTAATTTGTTGATCAACTTGAAAACGTAATTGCTCCTTCAAAGGAGATAGCAGTGTTTGTGCCTGCTGTGCTAAAGGGGCTGATTGTGGCACTGAAATGGGGCCCCATTGACTGGCTTTTGCTTGAGTACGCCCATGTTGAGAGATAAGTTGAGCGGCTTCATCGACCACATTGTTTCCCCCTTGCCCTAATTGCGATAGTGCGTTTTCAATATTATCGGCATTAAAGGCGAAAGCGCCGGCAGGCATAAAACCGTTGGTTTGTCGTAGGTGACTGCCTTTCAAATGACTCAAATTGAATTCGCTGTCAGAGGCTAATGAGCTGGTGGCCAAAGCAGGGTTAATCATTTGATTGAGTGTGACATCAGGACTTTTAGTCGTACTAGAATGACTGTTTTGATTTGGCTTCCCTTGCTGCAATAAGTTTGCTGTTAATGCTTGCTGAGGGGTTAAGTTAACCGCTGTGGCTTCCTGGGGACCATGGGAAGCATTTAAGGTGTGAAGTGCTTTTACATCGTTTGTTTGAGTGAGTAGCTGCGCTTGGGTTAACCTTGTGCCATCTTGCAGATCATTGAATGTTGTCTTCGTGGCTTGAGTATTCACTCCTTGAGCGGTTTGTGTTTGGCTGCCTTTTGAATCTGTTGTGTCAGTTTTTTGCTGTGATTGATTATTGGCATTTAAAGGGTGGCTGTTATCGTGTTGATCGGTATCATTATTCGAATACTTATCTTTTGATTCTGGCGCCTGAGCATTTTTGTTTTGTTCATCACGATTATTTAGCTCATGGTTATTGTCGAGCTCATCGCTGTTATCAAGCTCATGGCTATTGAGCTCAAAAGAGGATGAATTCATATCATCCTGATTATGATCAGAATGGCTAAACTTGGGGCTGGATTTTATAGAGACATCTCCAGTACTTGTATTAGCACTTCCTGTATTGGTGATAGCAAGGCTAGCGATCATCTATAGCTCCACTTGATTGGGTAAGTTGGTAAGCGGCTAATCCATCCTGTTTAGACGCAAATTGTTGCATTTCCATCTCAAGTGTTTGCTTTGAGTGGATCAGCTTTTTAAGTACTTTATCGTGAGTATCGGCAAGAGATTGTCTTGCTTTTTTTTGTGACTGGTTTTTTGGCGCCCCCGCTTGCCTTAGCGCCTTCATCATTAGGTCATTAACTTTGACTAATTTATCCCAGTCTTGCTTATCAGCATGTTTAATGAGGGCAGCTTCAAACTGCCCCCAAGGTTTTATCGCAAGGGGTTCAGCTGAGGTTACTCCAACCTTCTCTGACATCTTTAATTACCTTGATAATGGGCACTAATGCTTCGGGATCATTCTCGACACTGGCTGTCACTAATTGACGGCTACAATAGTCATAAAGGCGATTGAGGTTAGTCGCCACCTCACCGCCATTTTCAAGATCCAGCATAGAATCTAATCCATGAACTATATTGAGACACTTATTTACACTCCTTCCTTTGTCTTCAAAGTGGCGTCTTTGCATGAAGCCACCTGTGCGCTCAATTTCTTCGAGTAAGCCATCAAGCAGCATACGCACCATTTCATGAGGCGTCGCTGCAGCGGCTCTTGCATTGAGTGTGGTTTGCTTATAGGCATTGAAAGGATCGTGCTCATTTAGCATAGTTAGCTTCCTTGGTAAAACAGTGAACTGGCGGAATTTAATGAGTTGATGGTGGCTTCCATCGCGGTAAATTGTGCCAAATAAATTTGGTATTTTTGTTTCATGCGGTAATCATGTTGGCTCATGTCATCTTCGATACGTTTGACTTTTGTATCTAGATTATCTTCTTTTAAGTCTAAAATACCGCCAGTTTGAGTGAAAGGTTTAATAAAAGTATCAAGTTTATCAATAAAGCCTAAATGTTGGGTATACCCCGCAGTTGCATCACTAGGTGCAGTTGTATTTTCGGTAAACATGGCTTTAACGGCATCGGGATCGCTTTTAATGGCTTCTGTTAGCTTATCTTTATCGACGGTTAGCTTACCTGAGCGGTTTAGTTCTATGCCTAAGTCAGCTAGGCGCATGCCATTAGGTGCTTCTTCAAAAATAATATTGGTCATATTATTTTTCAGCATACGAATACTGGAGTCACCTTTTAAGACACCAATTTGGTCTTCGCTGACAGACGTGGTTTTGAATTCATCATCTTCTTCTTCGTCGTCATCACTATCACTACTGGAGCTGCTACTCGTTTCATCTAAAACAGTACTGCCCATAGAGCGAGTTAATTGGTTGAGTTTATCAATAAACTCATTAAAGCTATCGACAAAATCAGTAACAGAATCTTTGGTTGAGTCGTAATCAGACTCCACTTTGATCATGCTAGACTTACCCGTTTCATGGGCTTGGTTTAGCTCAATTGTGATCCCATCGATGACTTTATCGAGATAATTACTGCTATTGGTAATAGTGACGTCATTTAATACAATTTTAGAGTCTTGTGCATTCTTGAGCTCTGTCATTGCAAAAAGACTGCCATCCAGTTGTACATCTAATGTATTATCGACCCCAGTTTCATTCGATGTCAGGAGTAGCTCTACTGAACTACCTGTACGCATCAAAGAGGCGGTGACACCTGGGTTATCAGAGATTGAATTAATGGCATCGCGTAAATCGGATACCGTTTTTGTGCCACTAGCATTAAAGTCATCAAGATCGATTTCGATTTTATCAGTAGCCTCGCTACCCACTTGAATGCTAAAAACGCCAGACATACCTGCATCTGTCAGTAATTCATCTTCAGTACCAAAACTGGCTGATAATTGCTGTGCCTGTGCCAGTTGTTTGACTTCAAGTTCATAATTGCCTTTAGGTGCATCTGAGTCCACAGTAATACTGGCATTCTCATCGCTTATTGAAGCGGTTTTTTTCTCAAACGCATCGCCATCTAATTTACCGATTTTACTGGTGATTTTATCTAAGCTTGTTTCCAGCATCTTGTATGCATCTAATTTTAAATTGGTGCTACTAAGATTATTACTATAGAGCTGATCTTTACCCATACGATCGGCAGCAACCAATTGTTCGGCGAATTGAGCTGAACTCATACCTGAAATCATGACTTGTCCTCATTGGCTCTTGTTGAGCATTACAATTAAAAAGCAAATTTTGTGCCACTTTTTAATTTGTTGAAAGTATTGAATTTAAAACTAAAGGTGGGTTGTTCTGTTCTCAAGGTATTTCCGTTATTCCGCTTTGAGTGAGGAAAACTTGCTTCCGCTTACTCTTCTTCATGAATTGATTAAAATGAACAGGAAAAGAGGAAGCGCGACTGTTTATAAAACAGTTTAGAACACAGCATAAACTCGCCTTTAATTGCCTTAAACTAGGGCGACAACAAGGAAGGGCCACTGAAATTGACTCGCAAACAGACCAGTAATAAGGGGATTGTTTTACAGTATCTTAAAATGGAAAATAAAAAGGCGCTTGAAAATAAGCGCCTAATAGTTTGATTGTTCGTGATTAAACTAGTTTAATCAGATCACAGGAAGCTTATACTCCAAGAGTTAATTTGACCTGAGTCCTTTCTGTATTTATCAACAATTTTTAAATTCCAAGTTCCTTTAGCATTAACACTGGGCATATCCAATTGGTAGGTTTCAACTAGACTGTTATTACTCCCTCCCCAATTTCTATGTAACGTAGTCATTTCACCCGTTGGACTATATAAATCAATTTTAAGATCACCAACAAAACTGTGAGTTATATCGACATTGATACTAATATTGCCAGCATTACCTGTATGGGTTACCTGAATAGGCAGAATGACTCCATTATCATCATTATCTGGAATACTGGTTTGAACAATGTAGCTATATACCATTGGGTCAACGGGGTCAACGGGGTCAACGGGGTCAACGGGGTCAACAGGGTCAACAGGGTCAACAGGGTCAACGGGGTCAACGGGGTCAACGGGGTCAACGGGGTCAACGGGGTCAACGGGGTCAACGGGGTCAACAGGGTCAACAGGGTCAACAGGGTCAACAGGGTCAACAGGGTCAACAGGGTCAACGGGGTCAACAGGGTCAACGGGGTCAACAGGGTCAACGGGGTCAATAGGAGTCGAGCCTACACAAGTGTTGTTGATTAAATAGGCGTTTGCAGCACTAGCATTGACTAAGCCATAACCCGTTCGAACATCACGCCCTTCAACATCAATATCATCAGCGCTAGCTGTCAAGGCTTGACGTATTTCAGCAGCTGTACATTCAGGATGGTGACTCCACACTAAGGTCGCGACGCCAGCAACATGGGGTGAGGCCATAGAGGTACCATCATAAAAGGCATAGTCGCCATCATTAAATGTACTTAAGGTCGTTGTAGAGCCAATTTTTTCTTTAAGTAATGCTCCTGTTGCTCTGTCTACATTAGCAGCAATCAAATCTATGCTACCATTCGTATCGACAAAACTGCTATTTTTAAGTCCAGGAAGTTGCTCTCCATTGAACACAATGGCCCCTTTTGCACCATAATATTGACAAGCACTAATCCCCCAAGTGACTCCATTTTCTTTTTGATCGATCAAACAAATTTTGTCAGTGACATTACCTGTACAGCTGGTTTGATTTAAATTGTTAATGTTGCAATCAAGTAATGCTAAATCACCATTGACACTGCCTAATATATTAGCTGAAAGAGTTTCCTTTTTACCATTAATGACTCTGCCTGTGTAAATGTAGCGAGTAGCTGGAAATATTTGATGTTCAATATAGGATTCCCCGTCGATAACTATGTCGGCCAAATGCCCTTCACCTTGAGTGACGGTTGATAACACGGCAACACCCGGTGCTGATATCTCTACTTGAGGTGTATATTGTGAAAATGAGGCGTGATTACTGTCACTATCCACAGCAGCAACTGCCATGACACTGTCATAAGAAGCTGGGTAACTCAGTGAATCATCACCGTCATTACCAGCAGCAGCAATCAGTAACACGTTATTATCATAGTGTGTTTGCAGAGCGGATTCTTCTAGCGAGCTACTATCGGGACCACCTAAACTCATATTGATCACGTTGGCGTTATTTTCGGCGCATTGATCAATGGCACTGGCGACATCAGATGAGTAACCCCAACCATCGCTATTAAATACTTTAATAATATGAACATTAACATTTTGGTTTGGCATGACACCTATAACGCCTTGGGTATTATTGATCGCGGCGATGGTACCGGCAACGTGAGTGCCATGGGCATTATTAGCGCCAGGGATTGACCAATCACCTGTGCCTGTCACATTGGTACCGCTAACATTATTGCCGTTTAAATCTGGGTGGCTAATGTCATAACCTGAGTCAATGATACAAACCGTGCGATTACCGGTTTGGCTATCGTTGAGTACAGTATTATCGTCTGATAGCAGGCCTATGTGATCCAGTCCCCATGGAATGGCTTCATTAGAGGTAAAGTTATTACTAAATAATCGTCTAGGTACATCTTCTTCAACATATTCAACATCGGCGCGTAGCTTAAGGGCATTGATTTCTTGTTGAGACAGCGCTCCAGTATAACTATTACTTCGGCCAATTCTTCGCACATCGGCTCGCTGAGTATCAAAACTCACTGCTTGTTGTAAAATGGCTTCTTGCGTAAACACCTCATGCTCCATCGGCTCATAGCTCAGTGAACTAGATGCGGTGTTTAAGTTAGCTGCTGAGGGACTTATATGACTTGTTGAGTTTTTAAACTTAACAATATAGCGCTTAGGCAGTGGGCTATTAGCCTTACTTATTTGAGAGGCTATAGCTTGGCTTATCTGTGTTTGCAATGGCGCTAAGCTGGTTATGGGCTCAATTTTACTGGCATTGACTTGGCCAGACATTGCCAGTGTCAGCAGTGACAGTTTTAGGGTTAACTGGGGGATTTTTTTTATTATCATAACGAGTCCGTGTTGTGGGATCTTTGAAGATCGCCTTATTGTTTTTATGGTGTTTGTGTATTGTTCAGCCATATATTTAGAGAGAGATTTTATTTCTTAAAGTCTATCCTTCGTAACTTATTGTTAATGGTATTAAAAGCGACTAAAACATCTTTTTATAAACCAAAAGTCTAGTTTTAATTGTAAGTAACATGAAGGTAAGACTTAAGCAGAGTTATAAAAAATAAAGTAAGGCTAGCTAAAGATATTGCTTTTTAATTTTTTATGATTAAATGTGCTGATTAAAATAAGGTTCTAGTGTTTACTCATCAAGGTGGGTAAGCTAAAAAAACCTGCCACTCAGTAATATGAGAATGGCAGGCTTTGAAATAAATATGATTAATAAATGCTAGTCAGTCAAGCATCTAGCATTAATTGTTTTAGATTGGATATTAACGTAATAAGCCCATAACCAAACTAGTGTTTTGGTTGGCTGAAGATAGGATGTTAGTCCCTGCTTGAACAAGCAGTTGGTTCTTCGTCATATTACCAGTTTCAAGGGCAAAATCAGCATCCATAATACGACCCGAAGCCGCTTTGGTGTTTTCAGTCACGTTAGCCAAGTTAGCAGCAGTGTGACCTAAGCGGTTGATGTTAGCACCTAAAGTAGAACGTGCTTGACCAACAACATCAATAAGTGCATCGACAGCATTCATTGCACCACCAGCACCAGCACCTTGTGTAACAATAGTATCACCAGTATAGTCTGCATCTACGCTAGCATCAGTAAGATGCAGAGCAGTTAGATCAACTGTTGCTGTAGCACCATTAGCATCGCTTGCTGCGATTGCTGCTAAGTCTGTTTGTGCTATGGTAACATCTAAAGTTTCAGAGCTTGAAGCACCAATTTGAAAAGTTGTAGTATTAGCTAGAGCTTCAAATAAGTTATTTCCAGCATATGTTGTTTCTTCAAGAATACGAGTCATTTCAGCAGTTAACTGTTGAAATTCAGCATCTAAGGCAGCTAAATCTTTGTCTGAATTCACACCATTATTGGCTTGAGTGGCTAGCTCTTTTTGACGGTTAGCGATAGTGGTTAGTTCTTCTAATGCACCATCAGCAGTTTGTAACATAGAGGTTGCATCAGATACGTTGCGGCTAGCCGTTTCCATGCCAGTTACATTGGCATTCAAACGCGTCGCAATTTGTAGACCAGCAGCATCGTCAGCGGCGCTATTAATGCGTAGGCCGGTTGATAAACGCTCCATCGCATTTGACAGTAGGTCATTGGTTTTGTTTACAGAATTTTGTGCGATAAGTGAAGCGTTGTTAGTTTGAACAGATAACATATTTCTTCTCCGAAATAGAATACTTGATTGGTGTCAGCAAAATTAAAACGACGCCAGATCTCGGAACTGAAAGGATTTATAAAAAAGGAGGGGATTTAGATAGTTTTTTTTATTTTTTTATTTTTTATTGTTTTAAATCAACTGCTTATTTGTACGCGTGTGATGTTAATTATTAATGTGTTTTGTTTTTTATAGTTTTCATTTGGCTTTATTTTGTTTTTTTTTAGACTTAAAAATGTTTTTATTTGGTTTTATGTTTTGAAGTTTATGTATTTTGCAGTTGTTAATACTGTGGCTTGATAACGCATTGAGATGACGCTAATTGACACATTTAGTCGAATGAAAGAGCCTATGTTAAGTTAAGTAAGTTAAGGCTCTGTCTATATTTCAACCTGTTTTGATATTGCTTAAAGTAAGTTAGATAAGTTAAATAATTAACTGCTACTAATCTATTTGCTATGTATTGAGGTTTAACTAAGTAGCCCTAATACTAAGCCGGTATTTTGGTTCGTTGAAGATAGAATATTTGTCCCAGCTTGAACTAATAACTGATTTTTCGTCATGTTTGCCGATTCAACGGCAAAATCTGCGTCCATAATGCGACTAGATGCTTCCTGTGTATGTTGAGTGACATTGGCTAGATTCGATGCGGTATGCCCTAAACGATTAATGTTAGCGCCTAGTGAAGAGCGAGTTTCTCCTATGAGATTAAGCAATCCATCAATAGCCTCCATTGCACCAGCTGCGCCGGAACCATCTTTACCTGCATAAAAATCAATTGCTTCACTGGTATCCGTTAGACTGATGCTAGTGAGTTCTACACGGCCACCATTACCTTGAGCATCAGTCATACCAAATTTTTCTACATCAATGAAATCAACTTGAGCACTTAAGGTTTCTGAGTTAGAAGCACCAATTTGAAAGTTTACACCTGAATCTAATACATCGAATAAAGCATTTCCGGCAAAAGTCGTTTCTGTCATTATTCGCTCGGTTTCAGTAGTAAGCTGTTGAAATTCTTTATCCAGAGATTTGAGATCTTCCGCCGAATTAACGCCATTAGCGGCTTGTATAGCCAGTTCTTTTTGTCGATTAGCGATAGTGGTTATTTCGCTTAGAGCGCCGTCAGCGGTTTGTAACATAGAGGTGGCATCTGATACGTTACGACTAGCGGTTTGCATACCTATTATATTGGCATTTAAACGACTGGCGATTTGTAGGCCCGCAGCATCATCGGCAGAGCTGTTAATTCTCAGCCCCGTTGATAAGCGTTCCATTGCATTGGTTAATAAGTCATTACTCTTATTAACAGCGTTTTGCCCAATTAATGAAGCATGATTAGTATGAACTGATAACATAATATATCCCTTAAAATATGTTGATCATGTCGATATTGAATTAAACCTTAGATGACCTTCTTCTTATTATATTGATATCGATTTGTTGATTAATTTACTCAAAAACTTGCGGCTTTAGGTAAACGTTAGAGAATAAAAATGCCCTTAATTGTGGTCAAATATTCTGCTTAATATCAAATATGAGTCTAGCCTGAAAGGGTGAACTAGTATTACAAGCAAGTGCCTTGAACGGAGGAAAAAGCTGTTCATTTGATTGTTAATATGCATAGTTTATAACAATACAAGAAGGCTAAGATTAAAACTAAGAAGGAGATTGGAAAATAGTCTAGTAAATTAACCAAGTTAACTGGAAAATGAAACCCAATACCATGTTTAAACAATAAGTTGACACCAATCAAATTATACATTTAAAACCCACTATCACGGAGTAAGTATTGTGTTCCATTATCCATAAAATTAACTTACTAGGACTTTAACTTTATTCTTAAGTACGTTATTGATAAGTATGTTATTAATAATTATCTTACTCATGAATAAATAAAGCGCCCCTAGTGATAGTGATAGCAATTTCACTATGCGAAGGAAGCGCTTTGCTTGTCTTTATATTAAGGGATTAACCTAAAAGACCTAAAACCAAACCTGTGTTTTGGTTAGCTGAAGACAGAATGTTAGTACCAGCTTGAACAAGCAGTTGATTCTTAGTCATGTTAGCAGACTCAACGGCGAAATCAGTATCCATGATACGGCCTGCAGCCGCCATAGTGTTTTCAGTCACGTTGGCCAAGTTAGCTGCAGTATGACCTAAACGGTTGATTTTAGCACCTAGTTCTGAGCGAGCTTCGCCAACAACGCCAATTAATGCATCAATATCATCCATAGCTGTTTCAGCATCTGCGCGGCCATTAGCTTCGAAATCAACAGTTTTTAATGTACCACCACCAACAGTTGCAATATCAATTTTATCAACTTGTACGTCCATGCTTTCAGATTTAGCTGCACCGATTTGGAAAGTCGTAGTATTCGCTAACTCAGTAAATAAGTTATTACCCGCATAAGTGGTTTCACCAATAATACGCTCGATTTCAGCGTTTAAATCAGTAAATTCTGTTTGAAGGGCTTTTAAATCAATTTCTGAGTTTACGCCGTTCGCCGCTTGTGTCGCTAGCTCTTTTTGACGGTTAGCAATAGTGGTGATTTCATCTAGTGCGCCATCAGCAGTTTGCAACATAGAGGTGGCATCAGACACGTTACGGCTAGCAGTTTGCATGCCCACTACATTTGAATTTAAACGAGTAGCAATTTGTAGACCTGCAGCATCATCAGCAGCGCTGTTGATGCGAAGACCCGTTGATAAACGCTCCATAGCGTTTGAAAGTAGGTCATTGTTTTTATTGACTGAAGTTTGAGCGATCAGTGAAGCATTATTAGTATGTACAGATAACATGTTCCAATCCTTATTAAAGCGTCTTTAAAAAAATTAAAAAGTCTATTTTGTTTGTCACATTCAATAAAACGACGCTCGAACAACAAACTGAATATTTGTGTAAAAAAAAATGATCCAATGTTCGTATTTGTTTCAAAAAGATCAGTGAAAAAATTCTTTTATATTTTTATTTTGTTTATGATTTTATTGATTATTCCCGTATTTGTTCTAAATTAAAGCTAAAGATCAATTTTTTGTAATCTTTACACCCCCAGACACTACCAAGACACCCATAATTAGTCGTCAATTGGTCTAATTCTCTTGGTTTTTAATGTATTTTCTATTGCTATTTATTTTGGTTCTACCAAGGTCTTAATTTTCTTGAGCGGTTTAGAGTGTTTTTTGCTCATTTACATATCACTATTAAGACACCCATAATTAGCTTTAAGTCAGTATATGCATGTTATTTTTGGAAGAGATGTAGTTCGATTAATTTTTTGTAATGAACTCTTGAGTGTAGCAGTACCGAAATCTAGTTTTTAAAAATTAAATTAATCATTTAGGTGTTTCTATGTGTTTTTATCCATTGGATATTTGCTTCATTAAAATCGATTTAATGAAAAAGGAGATGAATGCCACTATCAAGACACCCATAATTATTTTTTCTAGAAAACGTTAACCACTATTAAGAATGTGGTTAGGGATCATCATTATTGATTCATTTGCCATTGATTAGAATCAGTCTTACATTAAGGTTATTGATTTTAGGAGGTGGAGGGCGCTGCTATTAGTCATTAAAGTTAACAATTATCTAATTATCAAGATGTTAATAATTCATAAGCTGTTGATAAAATTTTATTAATTCATATAGATAAGCTACAAATTAGTTTTTGGAAAATTTATCTTTTACTCAAATCATCATAGCTTATGACTGTGTTGCTATTTCAATGCTCTAAAATGTCAATTTTTCAAGTAACAGTAAGATTTTATATTTTGAAATGAATCAGATTTAAGATTGAATTATTTTTTAATGATTTAAAATCAATCTACTATATATGCTTGGGATGCATAAAGTCTTTTTCTCAATGTAATAAAGAGTCAATGAGTAAGGTTTTATGCTTGGATAATTTTTCAATTAATAAGTTTAAGGCTCTAACCATTGATGACAGTTAGCGGCGCCTTGTCGTCGTTTTTTGTCTAAATGTTCACAATAGATGCTTAGTTCTTGCAATGTTCCTACAGGACCTTTGAATAATCGAGTAAAATCAGAGGTCAATTTGATCCAGTTTTGAATAGGAATATTTAGTTTTTTCAAAAGATTCTTTGTTGGAATATATAAAGAGGTATGTTTTTCTCCCTGAAGGATTTGACTGGTCTCACAGAGAAGCTCGCAATAATCTTTAAAATGAAAAGCTAAACCTTTAGAGGGGACGTGGCTCCTATTACCTATAAAAGGCAGCAAATATTGTGGTTGTTTGTTAGCTGCAGAACTTTTGATCCGTTTTTGAATGCTAGTAAAGTCTGCTTCTTCTATAGTTTTCGTGGCTTTTGCACGAATAGGGTTGAGATCGACATAAGCCATACAGGCAATAATTGCGGCTTCATCGAGTAGGGCTTGAGATTTAAAGCGACCTTCCCAGAATCGTCCACTGCATTTGTCTTCTTTATTTGCCATTCTTGCTATGGGTTCATTGAGTGTACGCATGAACCAACTGATATCACTAAGCCTACTTCGGTAAGTTGCTATCGTATTTGATAAAATATCAATTTCGTGGCTTTCTAGCTGTAAACCCTTACTGAATTTTTGGGTGATATTTGTTCCTTTGAACAGTTTATGCCAACGTTCAACAATTTCCGTATTGCTCCAATTATTCGCTTGATAAATATCAATGCTTAATACTAAGTGCACATGATTTGACATGATGGCATATGAGCAAATATCGATGGAAAATATTTGTGCTAATTGTAATAGACGTTTTTCTACCCACTCACGCCTATGCTCATAAGACTGACCTGTGTAATGGTCTATTCCGCATAAAAATGCTTTGCGCACACATCGTGAAATACAGTGATAAAAAGAGGTATCTTCAAGACTAATGATGGATTTTCTTGGGGTAGGCATTAATACGACCTCCAGCTGTCTAATATCAACTTTATTAAGCCTAGTTCAAAATGCTGGATGTTTTTAGAACAATATGGGCGTTGAATTAAAATGGGTGTTTATTAAACGTTCTAACTATCTGTATCAAAGAGACTTAAACCTGAATTTATTACCAAATAGGCTGATATCGCAGTTGGTTAAGTTAACTATATGTAGGATAGTATCGAAAAAGCCAGTCAAGAAATGACTGGCTTTGTGAGCGAGAAAGATGCATTTTTTACAATGAATTAATGGTTTCTGTCTATTACGAGTCCTTGACTGAGTAGCTGACTATTATGGCCAAAGGTGATACTTGCATTGGGTTCAATAATAAAAATGGCATTAGGTGAAAGAGATAGGCTCATGTTATCACTAATGTGCAAATTGCTTCCAGAGGTTAAGGTGACGACTTGATAGCGTTTGATTTGAGTGTCGCCAGCAATGATGAAATCACCATCGAGTTTGTATTCAGTTTCAAGGTTGTAACCAGGATCGATTTGAAATGGATCAGATACTTTTAAATAGTCTGGCAATTCAACAACGAGACTATTTCTAACAATATCATTTAACTCTGGTGAGTGACGATATTGGCTATAATCTATTCTCAAACCATCAATTTCGTTAGTGGCACGTTGGAAATCGATGATTTTATCTGATATCTCTGCGATTTGATTACTGTTCCACCAGTTTAACTTTGCATTTATGATAATTGGAGAAAAGGGTAAAGATGCTTGAGACTGATGTTGGGCTTCTTCTTTGTAAGCATGGAAGGGGTATACTTGAGTGAATAAGTGAATGTTATTATCGATAAAGTCATTATATTCAATTAATGTGTCTACATTTTGAGTTTCAGGAACAACGTCTAGACGGATAGCTTGTCCATTTTCAATGAAACGAGTATGAGTGATAATGATCTTTGTTTGTTCATCTTCTAGCTGAGATGAGTTTGTTGGAAGGCTTTGTTCTGGAAACACAATATCTGGAACCAAATTCGCATAAATGCCTTGTTGCGCATGCTGAACTTGCGCAAAGCGAAGGTTTAATTCTGCTCCTTGTGAGAGCTGTATACCTTGCCAATTTGGGTTTATGAGGTGAGATGCTGCATTAAAGTTTACGCGGTTATGGGATGCACCTTGAGCATATAAACTACCATTAAGATTGATTCTGGCACCTTTTTCTGCAATGACTTGTACACCTTCAAGCAACTCCCAATGACCATTAACGTTGATTTGGCTATTTTTACTTAAATAAATTACAGCTCCAGGTTCTACAATGAATCTTGCGGTTTGAGCAATAGAAAGCACACTATTTTCGCTTACGATTAACATACTATTTTCTGTAAGCGTTGCTAATTGATAGGGGGTAAATTGAGTATCACCCGCAATTAAAAAGTTGCCATCCAATTGATAATGACTTTCTCTATTAAACCCTGGGTCAATAGTAATAGGATCATCTAGTTTCCATTTTTTGGGTAATTTCAGCATGAATGCATTCGTTAAAATATCATTGTTATAAATAGACTGCCTAAAGTGGCTGTAATTGACCCTTAATGCATTACTGTTTTGATTATTTAATCTTATAGTATTCTGAGTGTCTCTAATATGTTGTTTAATATGATTAATGTCTGTTGTTGACCACCAGTTAAAGCGAGCATCAATAACAGTGGGGCTTATTGGTGTATTGAGAGTCTGTGCTTGGCTTGATGTATAAAGGTGATATTGATTATCGCTAAATTGATTATATTGGATACTAGAATCTAGCTGGCCAAATGTATGCAATTCGCTAACATTGATGGCTGTTTGGTTATGGCTAAAATCACTATAACGAATATTAAGCTGACTAATTGGAGCGTTCTCTATTTCAGACTTATAATGGGTGTCCGAATAATTTTGATTTGAATCAGTCGGGAATAATATCGTTGTGCCAATTTGGGCATGAATGGCATTGACTGCATGACTTATTTGGGTGTAGCGTAGGTTGACTGTTGAGCCGTTATATGTGGTGATCCCCTGCCAATCACTGTTTGTTGGGGATAACTGAACAGACTGGAAGCGATTCATATTATAGGCGTTACCCATTGAATTGAGTTCACCATACACTGCAATTTTAGTGTTTTCACCGACATCAATATTAACTCCTTCTTGTAATATTAAAGCGGCATTTGGATTAATGGTAAGAGTTGCGTTATCTGCTAAATAAACATGGGTGTCTTGATTAACGATGACCCTGTCACCGGCGTCAATTTGAAAGTCTTGCTGAATAATCCATTGTTCTGAAGCGTAATAATCAGTGGCTAAAGCTGAATGTGATAAGGTTAGCGATGTTATGCCTAATTGAGCTAATGCCATCAAACCTGTAAAACGTGAAATAGAACCTGTATAAGTACGCACAGTTATTTCCTTTTAAATTTGTTGAGTACTTGGATAGCAATGATTGAGTCATACTTATTCATTACCACCGTCCTTGTCTTTCATTTGGCGCTACCTTAACTCTGCAAGCTGTGCAAATAAACCCCACCACATCACAAAATAAACATTTTATTAACAAACTGTGATGAAGATCGAATAAATTATTGCTTGCTTACTATTTTTGAGATTTGATCACTACTATTATGATTTTTTGCAGAAGATTAAATGTCAGTTTTATTAAATTGCAGTGAATTTGACTTGTGTTGATTTCATTGTATAAGTGATCTTTCAGTGGGGGGTTAACATACTGTAGGCAAGGTCGTTAATTGCTCCTGTATTAACAGGCGATAGGGGCAAAAATAGTGATATTTACCGGCGCTGCTTAACCTGAGTTTAGGTTATATAGCTAAATTAATACAAAATGGTAGTCTCAGAGCGAGTAGTTGGTGACAGTTTGAGGCACATTAATGATGGATTATGGGAGCGTTTCGAGGTCATGCGATAAAGAGGTCGAAAGGCTGATTGAAAAGGGGAGGCGACTTTATGGGCCAATCCCCCTTTGCTTTGATATTTATAAATACCTGAGTTATCAAAGCATCGGCACATTTTACCCCAGCAGTGAAGAGACTTGATTACGATTCACATTGGCTTGGGCCATGAGTGAGCGTACATGTGCGCTAAAGGGACTTGGTTGCATTAAGGTATTTAGGCGCTGTAATGTATTTTGTACATCAAAATCTTGTTGTTTTCCATTATTAATTTGCTTCAGTTGTAAGCGTATTTTTTGCTGTACTTCGCCTAATTCTTGTAACTGCTGCTCAATTTTACTCAATGACTTACTGATTTTAGCCATACTTTGTTTCAGGTTGCTGTGACTGTTAAATTGCCATTCCCTTGGATCTTGCCAGTTTAGTTCTTCGATGACCTTAATTAATCTCGGCTCTCCCGCGGGTAGACGTTGACCTTGTCCCGTCATGAATATGCCATCTTTGATGAGTTGCCATTGCTTCTCGTGAGTATTGAACAAACTTGGGGTTATTGGTGAACCTATTGCTGGGTTGTTGGCAATTTGTTGGGCTTGCAGTTGAATCCCTAAGGGCTTCAAGTTTGCCGCTAAATGACTGGCTAAGCGCGCTTGAGAATAATTAGCCGGTAGTGTGATGTTTGTTATGGCGCCGCCTATTTGCAAACTAATACGCTCATCTCTAGCTTTGGGTTTTGTGAGCTCCACAGATTTTAATGTGAATTGTCGTGGGCTCGCAGGACGAGTCGGTGTGATCACATTTAATTGATGATCAATTAATGTTTTGCCTTGGTATTGAGGCTTAAGGTTCAGCAACATTTGCTGTAAACGTAAACAAGTTTGATCAGGCTCTGTTTGTATTGGTGAGGTATTTTTGAGTGATATTTGTACTTGTTTTTTGAGCTTTTTAAGCAGTTTGATAACATGCTTTAAGCTATGCTCGGCCACTTGTGAGGCTGAAATTTTATGTTGGCCTTGGGTGACTTTGGCCCAACGAACATAAGATTCCAGCCTGTGAGTCGGAATGGAGGACATTTTAGCCTGAACGTTTGGCAGCGATTGAGGCAGTTCACTAATGGGTGCACTAACCGTTTGGCTGCGGTGTTGAACATTTAGGCTGTCTGTAACTCCATTAAGCATAATTTTTAATCTCTATATTTGGCTAAATAATGATAATTTACTGATCTGTACGAAAGTTTGTTGTGTGACCTGTAGCGCGGTGAGTTTCATATTGAACTCAGCTGTAGCTTGAGCATAATCTAATGTTTCAACATCTCCAATAACTCCTTGGCTGAAAATTTTCATTTCTTCATGGGAGGTTTTAGTTAGGTTTAAGCTGTTTTGCTTACCACCTAAGTCAGTAATGGTTGCACTAATGCTGTTTAGTGTATCATCTAATGTACTCTGCATATCTGCAGCGGCGGTATCGAATCCAGCATCACCTGGTGACAGGGTGGGATCCTTTAATACTTCCATATAAGCTTGGGCCTGATTAAAGATATCATTACTGCCATTACTGAAAATAAAAGCGTCTGCGGTTACATTGGCTTCCATCCAAGTGTTATTTGCCACTTGCACTTCACGTTGATTGCTATCACCTTGATAGCTATAAACGCCATTGTTGTCTTTAAGCAGAGGTTGAGTGTTGGTTAGATTGCCTGAAAAAAGATAATTGCCACTTTCATCGGTGGCATTGACTAATGACACCATGCTTTCCATTAGCTCTTCCATTTCTGCGCTGTAGGCTGCGCGATCTTCCGGTGATAAGCTGCCATTATTAGAGGCGACGGTAATTTCACGTAAACGACCTTGAAGATCGATCATACTGGAAAGGTGAGTTTCAGAGCGGTCAAGGCCGGTACTGAGAGAGTCAATATTTTTTATGTATTGTGACGTGGCTGCAACATCACGCTCAGTACCAATGACTTGCACTGAACCAATAGGGTCGTCAGAGGGTTTAAGTAGTGATTTCCCTGTTGATTGCATCTCATTTAGACGTGCAATTTCAATAGTGGACTTTTGTAAGCTGTACAGGTTACTGCTGTACATGTTTTGCATACTAATGCGCATGATTTATTTCCTTAAATGCTGCTTAAAAGAGTTTGAAATAATTGATCGGCCGTGGAGATAATCTTGGCATTAGCTTGATATTGTTGTTGATACTTGATGAGGTTGACGCCTTCCTCATCTAAGTTGACACCGCTGGTACTAGACCATTGAGCTTGGGCATCCATTTGTAATTGTTTACTGGTTTCGGCATTTAATCCAGCTTGACGTGCGCTTGAACCTAGCTGACCGATTTTGGCTGCAAAGGCATCACCCATTGTGGTGTTGGCATTAATCGAGCCAAAGGCAAAGTTGGTATTAACAATGCTAACCAGCTCCTTAAGGTTACTGTTATCCCCCGGTGTGCCATCTTGTCCAAAAGCCAGCATGTCAGAGGTAAAACCTGAGGTTAGAGTCAATGTCCCTGCAGGATTGCCGGCATCATAGCTAAATAAATCGACGGTTGGTGTGGCACCATTAAGATCGGTACCTTGTTTAAGTACATTATTAAACTCATCAGCTAAATTTTTAGCCATTTCATTGGTGAAGGTGATGGAGTCTGTGAGATCGTTATCTCGATAGTCCAGCAAGGCTCCTAAACTGCCGCCGGTGTTTTCATCAACAGGAAAAGTCGATTGGCCGAATTCAATGCTGACTTGATTAAGCGTTGGATTACTATTGAGTGGTGATGTCACTAATGTTGATGTAAGCGTACCGGCAAGTAATGGCTGACCTTGAGCCAGTGAAATATTGACCATGCCATTGCTTTCTTCTGTAACGCGAATGTCGATGATCTTGGCTAAGTCATCAATGGCGACATCACGGCTATCTAATAAGGAAGCCGATGGATTGCCGTTATTGGCCGATGCTTGAATTTCAGTGTTTAAACGGGCAATGGTATCAAGTTGCGCATTGATTTCATTGACCGAAGCGCCAATTTGGCTTTCTATTTGGGTGGTTTGTGTATTTAAACCATCGCTGATTGAGTTGATCCGTTGGCTTAAGGCTTTAGCCTCATTGAGCACACCTTGGCGATAAGCGGTTTCGCTGGGTTTTTCCATTGAGGCATTTAAAGCGGCAAAAAGTGCATCCAAGCCTTCGGAAATATTATTACCGTCGGTATTGAAAATCGTTTCCACTTGGCTGTGGTAACTTTGTTGAGTATTGGCATAACCCACGCTGCTGCTTGAATTCCAAAGCTGAGCGACTTGATATTGATCTGAAATACGGCGAATACCATCAACATTGACGCCCGCGCCGCCGCCATATCCTCCACCCGCGACTGAACTTGTCATCACTTGTTGACGTGAATAACCGACAACCGCAGCGTTGGCAACATTATTTGAGGTAGTATTTAAGGCAGCCATGCTGGCCGTTAGCCCTGACATACCAATATTGAGAAGACTCATTGTGTTTCCTTAATTTAGTCGAACAAAGCTGCTAATACTCATTTCAGTTATGCCTTGAATGAATACATACCGTCATGCTTACGAGTTATTTCACCTTGATGGGAGTAATAAGCGCAGGTTGCATGGCTGTGGTTGATATATTAGTCGCAATATTAGCGGCGTTTTGTGTTGATATTTGTTCATTAGAGGCGACCGCTTCAGGGCGCGACTTAAGGGCGCTGGCTAATTGTTTGGTCATGACGCTGGCAAGGCCTGTGCTTTGCATTTGACTTAAGCGTCCGGCAAGCTCTGAGTCATGCCAATCACGATATAAGCTGTCTTTTTGCGCCGAGAGTGGGTTATCTTCATCCGCCATCACATCGGATGCACTGCGCATTTGTTTTAGCACTGTTTGTAAAAACTGTGCTTCAAACTGTTGGCTGACTAGTTTCAGCGCACCGTACTCTCCGTTGCTTTTGATGAGATCGCCAGCATTGGTTTGATTTAAGTAGCTATGTGAATTGTCGAGTTTCATATGCACGCCATTACCGAATGTTAAAAAGTAAGCTTAAACGCCTAATTGCTTAGACGATAAGCTTACTTGGGGTTGAACCGTTATCATTTGATTTATATTACGACGAGCTCAGCTTCTAGTGAGCCGGCTTCGTCTAATGCTTGTAATATAGACATCAAGTCCATGGGAGAGGCGCCAAGGCTGTTAATTGCTCTGACAATTTCTTCCAATGCGACACCTTCTTCCCAGACGAACATGTGTCCGCTGCCCGTATCAAGATTCACTTGGCTATCTGTGGTCACCACAGTGCGGCCTTGTGCGACACCATAAATAGCGCTGTTTGGTTGGCTGACTTGTGGTTTTTCGATAATGCTGACGGTTAAATTACCGTGGCTAACGGCCGCTTTTCGCACGACGACACCACCACCCATAACGACTGTACCTGTTCGGCTATTAAAGACCACTCTGGGGGGCTTACGTCCTTGTAGAATTTGCAGCTCTTCGAGCATGGACATAAAGGTAATACGTTCACGATGAGATTTGGGCGCGCGAACGAGCACTTTTCCTTTGCTGTCGGCTGCCGCGACATTTGGACCAAAAAGATCGTTTACGGCACGTTCGATATTGCGGGCGGTTTTAAAGCTCGGAGCCCTAAGATTCAGGACAATATGATCTTTGTCATGAAAGTTACTGGGAATTTCAGCTTCCAATATGGCGCCGTTAGGAATATTGCCCACTGTGGTGACATTGACCGTCACTGAGGTCCCATTGCGTCCTTGAGCTGAAACGCCGCCAACGACTAAGTTACCTTGAGCCACGGCGTAGATTTCACCATCCACCCCTTTTAGCGGTGTCATTAACAGTGTGCCGCCGCGTAAACTCTTGGCATCGCCGAGTGACGATACTGTGATGTCTATGGTTTGCCCAGGGCTGGTTAACGCAGGCACTGTTGCATGCACAGCAACGGCGGCCACGTTTTTCAATTTAGGATCGATTCTATCGTCAAGTTGTACGCCAAATTGCTTGAGCATATTGACGACAGATTGACTGGTGAATTTGACTTGAGTGCGATCGCCTGTGCCATTGAGCCCAACGACTAAACCGTAACCGACTAGTTGGTTACCACGAATACCTTGGACATCAACGATATCCATGAGATATCGGTTTTGGCTTGACTCTTGGGCAAGACTAGGCCCTGTTGCTAGCATCAAAAACACACTGGCGAGTAATGTTAATTTTTTCATTTTCCCCTTCCTTGCCGAAGTGAACCGCTGAGTAAGCTGGAATAAATCTCGCATCATAATGGGAACCATGGGCTATTAAAGTAACGTGCTGCCCAGCCCATAGAGTTACTATCGGCAATGGCGCCTTGGCCACCATAAATGATGCGAGCATCAGCAATTCTTTGAGAAGAAATGGTGTTGTCTGTACCGATATCATCAATACGGATCAGACCGATTAAGCGTAAATACTCATCGCCTTGATTAAGCCTTAACCACTTTTCACCACGAATAAGGAGCGCACCATTAGGCAGTACTTTAGCAACGGTGACGGTAATGGAGCCCGACAGTTGATTTTGCTGTGTACTGGAACCGCTGCCATCAAAGGCACGACCAAAAGATCCATCGGCATTGGCAGAATAAGCATTACCATCAATATCTGAGGTTAAACCGAAGCCCATTTGTTGATCTTTGCTGGTTGACGTATCAGCCTTTTTGCTTGAAAAGGTTTTTTCATCCAAAGCAACGGTGAGAATGTCACCTTCTCTAAAAGCACGTTTATCTTTAAACAGGGTTAACATATAGCCCTGACGATATAGGCTGCCATCTTTTGCCTCTGGTAGGCTGTAATCAATTTCTGGCGGTGCCCATTCAGCAAGACCGGGTTTGGTTTCGGCCTCTGGAAAATGAGCTGCACAACCTGATAATATTAACAGCACTCCTATCCATAAATGACGCATCTGTATCCCTTATCGTATTGGTGTAAAGTGGAACAACATCAGTTTCGATTAAAGAGACTGGTTGAGAAATTTAAGCATGTCATCTGACGCTGAAACGACTTTTGCGTTCATTTCATAGGCGCGTTGGGTTGAGATCATTTCAACCATTTCTTCAACAACATTCACGTTCGCACCTTCTAAAGAACCTTGTCTTAATTGGCCCATGGCTTGATCCCCTGCAATCCCTTCAATGGCGGCACCCGATGCGGATGTTTCGCGGTAAAGGTTGTCACCGCGCGCTTCAAGACCCGTTGGGTTACTGAAGTTGACGAGTGTGATTTGACCGAGTTCTTGTGAGTCACTGTTACCGGCAATTTGTGCCGATACTGTGCCGTCTGCTGCAATGGTGATGTTAAGTGCATCTTCAGGAATTTCGATATTTGGCACTAAAGGTAAGCCTTGAGAGGTCACCATTAAGCCTTCGCTGCTGCGATAAAATTGGCCGTTACGGGTGTAACCAATATCGCCGTTCGCCTCTTCAATTTGAAAGAAACCTTGTCCTTCAATGGCAATATCGAGCTGTTGGTTGGTTGTTAGCATGTCACCTGTGGTGAAGACTTTTTGTGTGCCAACCACGCGAGTACCTGTACCTAACTGTAAACCAGAAGGCAGTTGGTTGAGCTCATCAACTTGACCACCGGGTTGACGTTGTACTTGGTAGAAGAGATCGTTAAAGGCGACACGGTCACGTTTAAAACCTGTGGTGTTAACGTTTGCCAAGTTGTTGGCAATGGTCGTCATTTTAACATCTTGGGCCGTTAGGCCTGTTTTACTTACCCATAATGCTGATTGCATTTTCTTATCCTTTAAGCGTTTTTAATCAGGCGGTTGCCTGCTTCGGCTAATTTTTCGGCGCTTTTCATCAATTTGACTTGAATTTCAAATTGACGGCTGAGATCCATTGAAGCGATAAGCTCACTGACGGCTTGCACATTACTGGCCTCTAAAAAACCACTGTCGACTCTGACGCTGTCATCGGCGACAAGAGGATTGCCATCGCGGCTGTAAAACAGACCGTCTTGTCCTTTTTTCATTGTGTCGAGTTCAGGGTTAACCATTTTAAGCTGAGCCACTTGCTCAATAATGCCGCCTTCAGCGCCTAGAATGCTAATGCGGCCATCATCGCCAACAAAGAGTTCACGGTATTCAGGTAGCACAATTGGGCCGTTTAATCCTTGTACGCTGCGACCATCAAGGGTCAGTTGACCCGTTGCATCGGGAACAATGGCGCCTGATCGGGTATAGGCTTCACCTTCGTCTGTCATCACAGTAAATAAGCCATGATCGCGAATGGCTAAATCAAGGGTGCGGCCTGTGGGATTTAGGGCGCCAGCTTGTTTGTTAAAGCCTGTATCTTCCGTTTGTGCCAGAACACGAGTGCGTAAACTGTTGCCCATAGGCGTTACGGTTTGTGCATTAACGCGTTCTAGATCAGCTTTAAAACCTGTGGTATCGGCATTGGCTAAGTTGTTTGCGCGAATGGACTGCGCTTCCATTATTCGCGCCGCACCTGTGGCCGCTGTGTATAGCATTCTATCCATGCTGTTATCCTTAAATCCTATGTACGTTATTTAATATGAAAAATTGGCTGAGCATGCTGTGCACTCATATTGCCCTCAGCCAATCACAAAAAATTAAATGGCGTTTAGTAGGGCTTGTTGCATGGTTGAGTTTGCATCGAGTACTTTGGCATTAGACTGATAATTTCGTTGGGCAGTCATTAGGTTCACCATTTCAGCTGTGGTATCGACGTTTGAGCCTTCAAGGTAGCCAGAGCTTATCCCGCCTAATGTCCCTGTTGTGGGTGAGCCAATGACCGCCTGGCCTGCTTGGTTGGTGGCGGCCCAAGCATTGTTACTGACAGGGGTTAAGCCATTAGGGTTATTGAAATCGGCTAATACCACTTGGCCTTGCAGTTGCTCTTGGCCATTGGTGTAAGTGCCGTAAAGCATGCCGTTTTCATCGAGACGGATACCGTTTAGCTCTCCAGATGTGTAACCATCTTGGCTGAGGCCGGAGTTGTTATATTTTTTCGCGTATTGTGTGGTGTTGGTGTAGCTTAAATCAATGGTTAAATCGTCCACACCCGCAATGATGTTAGGATTCGTGCCACTGGTAATGTTCAGCGTGGTTGTACCGCCAGTGGCTAATGTACCGTCGTTGTTAAAGGTTAGATTATTGGTGCCAACATCTTCACCATCCATCATATAGTGCACTTCCCATGTGTTTGCAGCTGTTTTGACATGATACTCAGTAAGGGCATGCTCTTTACCCAGAGAGTCGTTGACTGTTACTGTGGTGGAAGAATGGTAAGTACTTGAATCTGTAGCATCAAATGGATTTAAGGTAGTATCAATGGCATCAACGGTTGAGTCCCAATTTGATACAATGCCGACTTGTGTGGTTGGGTTGGCAGCAAGACTGCCTGATTGCACTTGAAGATCGCTAATCGTACCGTTTTGCAGCTGTTTTGCCGCATTAACTGGGTATCCTTGCAGACGGTTACCCGCAGGGTCGACGACATAGCCGTTAGCATCTTGATTGAACATCCCTGCACGGGCATATAACGTGCTGCCATCTTGTCCTGATAAGACGAAGAAGCCATCACCTTGAATACCTAGATCAAGTTCACGACCGGTATAGTTTAAGGTGCCGCCCGTTGAGAAATTTTGTGTGGTGGACATGACGTTGACACCGCCTGCTTGACCGCCATTGTAAATAGCGGCAAATTCACTGCGTCCGCCTCTAAAACCAACGGTTGAAGCATTTGAGATATTATTACTGATGGTGTTTAAATCTTGTGTGGTTGCTTGTAGGCCACTCAGTGCAATATTGTAAGACATAAAAACGTTTCCCTATTAAATCAATATGAAGTTAATTAAATGTAATTTCTTAGAAGCTCAATTAAGAAACTTCAGATATTTCAAGAACAGAGACTGTTCCTAGCCCAAAGCCGAGTTCGGCCATCATCATGCCTGATGCACTGGCAAAATGGATTTTTTCAATGGGGGCTTGTACAAAGGTTTTTAAGCTGGTGGACTCATCCCCTGTAGTTGCTTTAGCTTGTAATTTGTACTCACCTTTTGGTAAGCCAAGAGATTGTGGATTAATGTCAAAAGGTATGTCGCCTTTACCTTGCGCACCTAAGTTAATGGTGTGGGCAACTTCTCCGTTGGCATCCACAATCTCAACGCTGACATCACTGGTGGCATTTTCAAGGTAAATTTTTCCTTGAATGGTGTCACTGTCTGCTTCAATTTGGAGTGAATCTGCTGCAACCATGGCCTCTTTGCCTATTAGGTTCGCTGATTGCACTATGCCCATGTTTTCAATCATCACCATTTGCGTGTTTTGATCTGAACGCATTTTTTCTAAACTTTCGACCTGTGAGAACTGCGCCAGTTGAGACACATATTCTGTACCATCGATAGGGTTAGTAGGATCTTGGTTTTGAATTTGTGCAATCATTAAAGTCATGAATTCGTTAGTTAGTGCACTTGAACTGTCTGCACTGGTTGCGATTTCAGGGGTGTTATAACTGCTGGATAACGCATTAACATTCATCTTAATTAGCTCCAAGTTGTAATAGACCTTGCTGCATCGAGCGAGCACGGTTCATGACTTCTACACTGGTTTCAAAGGCGCGGCTAGCGGCCATCATGTCAGCCATTTCATCGACAGTATTGACGTTGGAATACGCCACATAACCTTGCTCATTGGCAAAGGGATGATCAGGCTCATAACGCATATCAAGAGGGGCATCGGTTTCAACAATGGCTGCAACGTCAACTTGAGCACTGGTGACTTGACCGTCAACTTGATTATAAATAGTCGAGAAAACAGGTTTTAATGCTCGATAAGCATCATCAGGGTTTTCTGCAGCAGCGCCTGCGTTAGCCAAGTTACTGGCAACGGTATTGAGGCGAATGGTTTGCGCATTCATACCCGCGCCTGCTATTTGATAGATTTCTCCAAATGACATAGTGAGTTCCTACTGTCCTTCAATGGCGGATTTAAGTCCGGAGATTTTCATATTTAGAAAAGTCAGGCTGGTTTGATAATCCATGGCATTTTGAGAGAATCGAGCCTGTTCCTTTCCGAGTTCTACGGTGTTTTCATCGGCAGAGGTCTGATATGGCACGCGGTAACCCATTTCATAATCACGATTTGGTGTCATGCCAGCGTTGACTTGTGACATGACTGAACTGAAGTCCATATCGCGGGCTTTATAGCCAGGGGTTTCGGCATTGGCTAAGTTTCCTGCTAGTACCTTGCTACGTTCTACCCTAAAATCCAGTGCCTGGGGATGAATACCCAGTGCTGCATCAAGATTAATGGCCATATCGGCTCCTCGTAATAAAATGATTAAAGCGGTGTTACCGTGAATGAATTCTCATTATTCAATTAACGTGCCAACTATTTTTATTGTTTTATATTATGAGGTTATTGTTTTTTTGGAATGGAATTGGGAATGCACGCTTCCTCTTTTCTGTTTTTACTTCCTATTGTTTTCCGCTTTTTATACTGATGAGGCGTTGTGACTTGCATCTGCCTATAGCTTGGGTATATTGCATTGCATATCTCACTCATTGTGGTTGGCTTTATGTTTTTGTTGAAGCGGTTATTGCTTTTAAGTTGTGCTTTTATTTCAAATTTCTTTATACCGTTAGCACAAGCTGAATCGGCCACCTCTGAGCAATTGAAAATGCGCATGACCCAAGTGTTAACTCAAGAGCTCAAGCAGTGGCAAAAATATGCGAAAGTGAAAGGTTTGACGCACAGTATGACTGTGCGAGTACCTTCTGGCGCTGAGAAACTTTCATTATGCCCAACGCCTCCCATTATTAATTCTGCTGATATTGATTTTGGTCAAGTTCAGCGAAAGCTAAGTTGCCCGTCTCAGGGGTGGTCTTTATATGTCAGAGCGAAAGTAGAAGTGACTGCGCGATTGCCTGTTTTTAATCGTGTTATGAAGCGAGGCGAGCAAGTGAAGGCCAAAGATGTGACTTGGATGAAACTTAGTCTTAAAGGATCGGATAAAGAAGTATTAACCAAATTGGAGGATATTATTGGCCGACAAGTTGTGAGGAAACAACATCGTTTTAAGCCCATTAAGGCCATGTACTTAGGGGCGCCAGTATTAGTAAAGATTGGTGATAAAGTGATTATTGAGGCGAAAAGCCAAGGCTTTTATGCCAAAATGCCCGGGGAAGCATTGGAGTCAGGGAGCGAAGGGGAAGCTGTTCGAGTTAAGAATCTCAGTTCGGGGAAAATCATCCTTGCTTACCCCACAGGTAAAGGTAAAGTTTCCACACGTTTTTAAGACTTTTTTGTGTATGTGCCTTTATTATTGGTTATCTATGTTAGGTTTTATTTGTTATCTCATATTGTTTGGTCGTGAATGGGGTCACAATTGTATTTCAGCGAAACGTATTTGAGGTCGCTTTATTATATACACCTAAGCAATTGGGTGTAACGGCATTAATATAACGGGTGGAAACGGTATGGAAATAAATAAGATTAATAGTGCACTGAATGCTGAAGTGGGTGCTAGTATGGGACAAACTTCAACGAAGGCAGAGCCTAAGCCTGTTGATAATCAAGTTAGACAGATTGCTACACCTAAAGCGGTGAGTGAAGATTGGGAGTTGTTAGCGCGTTCTCAACCTCAACTGCAGCAAATTGATGGTGTCGATCAAGCTAAAGTCGATGCCCTTCGTCAATCTCTAAAAGATGGCACTTTTGATCTTGATTTAGGTAAAATAACTGAAGCGATGATTAACCAACACGGATAACACTATGTCAGAAAAACGTGAGCTAGTACAAAGCCTCGTTAGGGGCATTCGCCAAGACGTAGAAGGTTATAAGCAACTTAAAAATCTGTTGGCGCATCAGCGGAAGTTGATGCAACAACGGGATCATGAAGCGTTACAAAATCATAATGAACATCAAAGTACATTATGTGAAAGTTTGAAACAGAGCGCAGATCATCGAAGTGCGGCGTTACATCGTTTAGGGTTCTCTGGAAACTCAGCAGGTATGGAGCAGCTGATTACTAAGCTACCTCCCCAGTCAGCTAAACAAGTTAATGGCATTTGGCAACAGTTATTAATTTTGGCGACCGAAAGTCAGTATGCTAATGATGTTAATGGTAAGCTTTTGGTCGATCAGCAATATATTATTGATAATTTATTGCGACGTAATAGTGAGCAAACCATTGATTACGGTAATCAAGCACAATTGCTATAAGTTTATTCTTTTTAAAAGAGAGTGAATATTGATGCCGTTATTCGTATGACTCTCTTAGCACCTTTTCATTTTTTATTGAATGCGACTTCTTAAAGCATAACGGGAATAAATGTCATTATAACGATGTTTTTTTGTTGTTTTATATCTTTACTATTGTTTATTTTTTGTGCCTATTCTGTGGTGCAATTCTATTTAAACTCTGCATTTATTACGTTATTGCTTTCATTAACTTACTTATTTAGAAATGATAATTAACATTATGCTTGTTTGTTAATTGTTTTGCGTTTATTGGTCTGATCTGCTTTCAACATTTAGCGCTTAATGTTTGATTCGATATACTCCATAACCTTCAAAGTAAATTGTTAATGAGGCTTTAATGAGTCGTTTATCCTTTTCTTCTTATTTTTTAGCGGTAAGCTGCTTATTGTGCGGTGTTGCTTTTGCTAATACTCCGCTCTCACAGGCCAATAACCAAGACACTAGAATTGAATCGAATATTGTAAATTCGGTTGATCAGTCCCTCCCTAAGGCTCGTGCTCTACTGGAAAAAGTGGTTAATATTAATAGTGGTACCATGAATTTTGCTGGTGTGAAAAAAGTGGGTATGGTCTTTAAGCAAGAGCTGGAAGCTTTAGGTTTTAAGGCACAATGGCAGGATGGCTCTAGTTATAATCGAGCTGGTAGTTTAGTGGCTGAATATGGAACACAAGGTAAGAAAATCTTGCTTATTGGCCATTTGGATACGGTATTTGCAAAGGATGATGCTTTTCAGACGTATCAAATGCTCGATGATACTCATGCAGCGGGCCCTGGTGTGAGTGACATGAAAGGTGGCGATGTGGTCATGTTAACCGCCATTAAAGCGTTAAAACAAGCAGGTGTGCTGGACAGAGTTCGTTTAAGAGTCGTGATGACGGGCGATGAAGAGAAAAGTGGCTTGCCTTTATCTGCATCGAAAAAAGCCATTGCTGATGCGGCTAAGTGGGCTGATGTTGCCTTAGGTTTTGAAGACGGTGATGGCAATATTAAAACGGCAGTGATTGCACGCAGAGGCGCAGCTGATTGGATTTTGAAAGTCACTGGAGAGCCTGCTCATTCATCACAAATTTTTACTGAAAAAGTGGGTGACGGTGCCATTTATGAAATGGCAAGGATCCTTAATGGTTTTCGTGAGTCTCTATCTTCAATGGATAATTTGACCTTTAATCCAGGGCTTATTCTTGCGGGTACTGATATTGATCATAAAACCAATGCGACCAATGGTTCTGCATTAGGAAAAACCAATGTCGTTTCCAAAGAAGCGGTTGTGATGGGAGATATTCGTGCGCTTTCACCTGAGCAACTTGATAAAGCGAAAGAGAAAATGTTGGAAATCGTGTCTCAAAGTTTACCCATGACATCGGCAAGCCTTATTTTTAATGAAGGCTATCCACCCATGGCTGCCACGGAGAATAATCGTAAGTTATTGGCACTTTATAATCAGATCAGTGAAGATTTGGGCTATGGTAAGGTTGTTGCGGTTAATCCACGTAATGCCGGGGCGGCAGATATCTCTTTTGCGGCCAACTATGTGGATATGTCTCTTGATGGGTTAGGTTTAATGGGGACGGGGGGCCATACAAGTGACGAAATTGGCGACTTAGGCAGTTTAGAAAAAAATGCTAAAAAAGCCGCTTTATTAATGTATCGTTTGAGTGAGCCTGCTGCTAATTTATTGAATAAATAGCCAATGATAAGGATGCCAGTTGAATGACTGGCATCCTTATGAATTAGTTTAACAGCGAACCATCTATTAATTTTAAAGATTCATCCATTACAGAACAGATTTTAGCATCGGGGGATTGTTGACAGAAGGTTTTAAGTTCGTCATCAGCTTCGCCTATGTCGGCTTTCCAATGCCCATATTTCTTGTGATAATTAATCCAGATAGATTCAATACTGCTGTTCTCATTACGTTTATCAATGAGTTTATTCAGTTCGACTTTGTTTCTTGGTGTGGCAAAAACATATTCTCCATGCCCTTCAATTAAACAAGCTTGGTCCGCATCGCTAAAAGCGACTTTAGATTTTGTTATCATCCATTTTGTGGCTTCCCTTTGTTCATGAGCATTTACTAGTTTTCGGCAAGCAGCATGAAAATATTCCCCACATTCATCGCTGTTAAATCGATTAGTTTCAAAGTTGATTTTTGCGCACTGACCGAGATCATTGGGTTGGTTTTTTCCCAGCTCCATACTAAATCGGCAGCTTGAACTGGGAGCAGTCCATTGACAATCCAGCTAGCTTCTTTACTGTTAAACCCATAAGTTTCAAAGATATTAAGTCCGGCATTTAAATAATGCGTTGTGGTTAACGGAGTCAGTTTAGGGGCTTTTTTGTTGATATAGCCTAAGCTATTGAGTAAACCGCCCTGAGTGGTCCCATCTTTCACTCGAGTCATATGAGTTGTGTGATCATGAGTAAAGTCCATCCAGTCTGTTTTTTTTAAATCTTGCACTACTCCATTTGAACTGAAAACTAAATTACTGAGTTCATGGGATAAATGATCTTCACTAGAAAAAATGATGATATTCTTATGAGATGCAAGTACTTTACTTTTCGTTAAGTGAGTCGGTAATACCGCCGAATAGCCAGAATCTACAGCGGGTAAATACGCATAGTTTGCTATTTCGTTGAGTGCTTGAGCCACTTGAATTGGGTTTCTTTGGGCTGAATTAGCTAATTCTATTTTTAGTAAAAGAACTTGCCTCATATGTGAATCATTTAACCATGATTTGATATCTTCGAGGGCATCAATTAAAAGTCGGCTGCCAGTATAGCCATAGATACAGTCAAAATAACCGAAGTATTGAGTATCTATATTATTGTGACAAACACGTACTGCACCTGCGTCAAAATGTATATCTAATACAAGTTCCCTGATCCCACTATCTAATTGTTTCTTAATGGACATACTTTGATTTACCCAGTCAATATAGATGGAATCATCATCTTGATTTGAAAATGAATTGTGAGTACCAGCCCATGTTGTTTCATAGAAGGGAGCATCATTGTCGATGCTGTTTTGTAAATTCAGAGCTTGTGTTTCCCAATTAGCTTGAGCTTGAATCGTAAAGAATAAACAAGACAGAAAGATGCTCTTTATTGCGATGGTGTTTCTTATAAGGTTATTCATACTATCCTCAAAAATGATGTGTATAACTTAGTACTTCCGTTATGCATCAGAATAAGTGCAGTTTTATCAGTAGAATATCTCCAATATTAAAATGTGGCTTCTTATTATTAACTTTTCTTCATCTTTCTGGTATTACCTAAATCCAAGTTGCTGTGTTGTTTCAATGATCATAACTATTTAATAAATATCTTTTATTTGTTATTTTTTTGGTTTAGTCTAATCTGCTACTGATATTAAGCTGTTCTGTATACTCACATCATCACGGCGCCTATTGATATCAGAACACCGCTTCGTTTATGGATAGATTTAATAAGGATATTTAAATGCATTACTGTATCAAAATGGTGCTGAGATCTTTACTTGGTATAGGGTTTATGACGGCCTTACCATCCTTTTCTGAAGATAAACCTTTAGTTCATGTGACTCAAGTGAGCCTGTGGAATGAAGGCATACAAAAAAGCTTATACTGCCATGCCGATGTGTCTTTTCGTCCTCAAGTTTCCAGTCATGTTAAAGCACAGTTGGATTGGGTTTTACCGGTGAATATGTCGGTTAAAAAAGGGGACGTGATTGCGCAGCAAGATGATTTTTACTTAACACAGCAATCGGAAAAGTTGAGCGCTAAATTGGTTTCAGCTAAAGCAAAAGCTGACTTTTCTGCTCAAGAATATGAACGCATTCAATCGTTAGATAAACAAGACATGGTATCGGTTTCTGATTTTAATCGTGCCAAACTTGATGCAGAGATCACGCAGCAGCATTATCAGGTATTACAAGCGGAGCAGGTGATTCTAAGGCATCAGATTGCCAATTTAAAACATGTGGCGCCCGCAGATGGCAAGATTTTTACATTAAATGCTCAGCCCGGTGAATGGCTTGATTCTGGGGACAGTATTTTAAGTTTTATGCCTTTTGACAACCAAGAAGTTATTTGCCGTATTTCACTTGATTTGCTTCAACAGGTGGAGCAAATCGATCGTGCTAGTTTCCAGTTAAATAACGGAGAGGTGTTATTGCTTAATCGCTTGGCATCTAAGGTAGATGAGGCTTCTCAAACACTGGATTTGCATTTCAATTTTAAAGACGAAATAGATAACCCGCTTTTTTTAGATGAGCGGATGACAGTGAAGATGCAAATGCCAGCAGATGATCTTTCATTAATCGCTTATGATGCGTTGCATCTTAACAATAATGAATATTATGTTTGGAAGCTCGATGGTGCAGACAAAGTGCTTCAAATTCCCGTGAATGTTGTTGATACACAAGGGGCTCACGCTGTTGTGCAATCGCTGTTAAAGGTGGGTGAGCATTTGGTGGTGAGAGGTGGAAAATCCTTAACGGTTAACGATCAAGTCATCGTCGCCAATGCTGATGAAATACAGGTGCGACTATGAAGTTTGTCGATAAATACAGTGGCATCATTATTGCCTTTTCTGCCTTACTGGTGATATTAGGAGGGATTGCTAGTGTCAAATTACCCAATGCCTTACTGCCGGATTTAGATCAACAAGAAATCGCCATGTTGATCAATTGGCAAGGAAAAACGGCGACTGAAATTGAACAAGTGCTTATCATTCCATTAGAGAGGCAACTAGCCAGTATCGGGCAGTTAAAGCATTCGCAAACCCATATCGGTAATGGCGAAACTTGGACGCGCTTGTTTTTTTCGCCCCAAGCGGATATGGAAAAAGCGTATATGGATGTGATGGCGCGCATTAATCAAATTCCAGATTGGCCTGCGCAGGTCGCTAAGCCATTGATATTCGATTACAGCAACGGTGCTGGTAGTACTGTTGCCTCTATGTATTTGTATTCAGAATTAGAAAATATGACGGCAGATGATTATCGGCGAGTGTATCGAGAGCATATTGCGTCAGTGTTAAGTGATGTGCCTGGTATTGCAAATATCAATATGAGTTACAGTCCGTTAGCGCAGAGAATGGATATTGAGTTTAATCCTCAAGCCCTAGCGCGCTTTTCATTGTCTATCGATGATGTGACAGAAAAGCTGCACGATTTAATTGATCGCTCTGGCGATAAAATGAGGCTGGGCTCTAAAGCTTATGATTTACATTTTAAAGGTCAAATGTCATTGGCGGAACTCACCCAACTGCCTGTAGCTGTTCGAGGAGAACGTATTATTCGTTTGGGTGAATTATCCAAGATTAACAAACGCTTCGCAACAGATTGGGAATACGCGAGTTTTGAAGGCCATTTTGCCATGTTTTTTGCTTTTCAGCCGGATAAAAATACCAATGCATTGGAGATTATTGCGGATTTAGAGCAGGTCATGACATCGTTGAATCAAGGGGTTTTGGCTGATTTAGGCATGAAATTATCATTTAGCCGTGATGCATCAAAGCCGATTAAGCATGCACTAACACTTGTTTACACTAATATCTTGTTAGGTGTATTACTGGCATGTTTGTTCTTATATGTGTTCATACGTGACTTGAAAATGGTTTTTTTGATTTTTATCAGTATTCCAATGTGCTTGTCTTTGGTCATTTTAGGTATGTATTTAGGGGGGCGTAGCTTAAATGTAATTTCTTTGGCGGGTATGGCATTATCCGTTGGTTTATTGCTGGATGCCTCTATTATTGTGATGGAGAATATTCAGCGGTTACGGAGTCAAGGGGTACGTTTAACGGAGAGCCTATATCAAGGCGTCAAACAAGTGCGCGGAGCGCTGATTTCTTCAACACTTTCAAGTATTGTCATTTTTGTGCCTATTATCTTGATGCAATCGAGTATTAGCCAACTATTTGAAGATTTAGCGTATACCATCTCCAGTGCGTTGGTGGCCTCTATTCTTGTAGCGCTGTTGCTTTTGCCTGCATTAGGGCGACGAATATTACCCGAACAATGTCAAAAGGCTGAGAGTAAGCCGTTATCCTCCCTCAATAAATGGCCTCAGCGATTAAGTTTGCCATCTCGCTCACCTTTGCAAGCGCGCATTTGGGTTGGTGTCGGCGCTTTGGGGGCCTTATTGCTCTCTTGGTGGATGATGCCAGCGATTGATTTATTGCCCAACCCTAAGTCAAATCGCATTGGTGCTTATGTTGATTTTAAAGAGCCTTTATCGCAAGAGGCGGCGACGGAGCAAGTAGGAATGATTATCGAGGCGCGTTTAGCGAAAGCAAAAATGAATATCGATGCCCCAAAAATGGATCGCTATAGCCTCTCTTGTAGTACGGTTGATTGCTATTTAAGTATCAACCCTAAAGAGGAAGGGCAATATGCTGAGTTTGAGTTATGGTTGGAAACGCAGATTTTAAATGATTTGCCCGATACGTCTCTTTATATTTTTCAACCTAGTTTACTGGGAGGCGCAATACAAGGCAGCGATCGTAGTCGATTGGATTTAAAGGGCTTGAGTTTAGCTGAGTTACAACATGCAGGCCAAGCTTTAAAAGAGATCATTAAAGAGCGGATCCCAGGCAGTAAAGTGCTTGAGATCGTAGCGCTCTCCAATAATGCCACCCAAATAGAGTTTACCCCTAAAGGAGATAAACTTGCTTATTTAGGCTTATCAAGGGCGGACTTGAACCGATATTTAGTAGCGTTAACGGACGGAGAATATTTGGGGCGCTTTTCGGCTGGTGGTGAGAGTTTCCCTTTTTATTTTAAGGGACAGAAGGTGAGTCATATTGAGCAGTTACTTGAAACCGAGTTGATGATCCCTGAGCACGGTTTAATGCCATTGCGAGACTTAGTGGACAGCGACATGGTATTGGCCCCCAGTGCGATTTTCAGAGCTGATAACGGAATGACCATTTCACTGAGTATGTTACCCCCTAATGGCCAGCCTATGGGGCCTTTTTTGGAACAAGTGAAACTGATTGTTTCTGAGTATATTAATACACAAGGACCAAAAGGTTTATATGCCGCTTATCAAGGTCAAGCCGGTGAACTTGATAGCTTTTTGACCGAGTTTCTGCTGACCTTTTTTGTCTCATTATTAGTCTTATTTTTATTGATGCGCATTGCATTGGCTTCTTGGTTATTTGCGGCTGCGGTGATGTTGTCTATGCCTCTTGCACTTGCGGGTGGCATGCTGAGCTTAAATTTACTGAATGTGTTTATGCCACAAAATTTAGATGTGATCACTATGATAGGCTTTATTATTCTTATGGGATTGGTGATTAATAACGCCATTTTATTGATCAGTGAATTTAAGGCAGGTATGCAGGATGGATTAGCACAACAAACGGCTATTTATCGTGCTGTGAGTACCCGTATGCGACCTATTTTTATGAGTACGGGGACCAGTATCTGTGGCATGTTACCCCTTATGTTAACGCCGGGTGATGGCGCTGAAATTTATCGTGGTCTTGCGGGTGTCATCGTTGGAGGTATGACATTCAGTGCCTTGTTTACACTAGGCTTTATGTCAGCCTTATTGTCTCTATCTGTGTTTGGGATTAAGGCTGAAAATAAAAAAGATAACTTAGATCATAACGAAGGCTTAGTGGGGCAGGCTTAATAAATGGTGTTATCGGTATATTGCTGAAGCAGTATTCATAAGAAAATGGCGCTTAACAGCGCCGTTTTTATATTGATTAATCGAGGTTTTTAATAAGCTGCTGCGTAACGTCCTGCTAAGTCATCCAGCTGTTTTTGCTCTTGCTTATCTAGGTAAGTTTGGTGCTCTGATTTTTTTTTCTGATACAACCATTTGATCCCTTGCTGTCGACCTAGCTGTTTACGCCACATACCATCGATGCGTTGATGTTCTTGGCTGAGTAATATTTGCTGGCGGGTTAATTTCTTTTGCATGGGAGCGAGTACTTGCGCCATATTGGCAGTATTTTGTAGTAATAACGGGTTGGCGGCTTGGCTAGGGTATTGACCATACTGTACTTGCATTTGCGCTATGATGTCTTTTTGCTGCTGAATATGATCGATGCGCTGCTGAGTTTCAGTGCGCTGCTGTCCAAGTTGACTCAATTTCTTTTCTTCTTGCTCGCACAAGGTATGTAGTGGTCTAAATTGGGCTTGCATAATCGACTCCTTTATCCTGATTATTTTGCAGCGTTATTTTTTGAGTGGCGGTTTTATATTGATTGCGTCATGTTTAGCGCGCTTAATAAGAGTAATTTAAGCGCGATTTAGTTAAGTTTGTGCTTGGTAACCAAGACTTTCTGCTAGTGTTTTTAATTGCTCTATGCTGTCGCTTCGACTGGCTTTTTGTTCGCTATCTTGACGTAAAAAGACCGCCATGCTGGGTGCAGCTTGTACTGCCAGATCCATTTCTGGGTCTTGTCCTGCTTGGTATCCACCCAATGGAAGTAGCTCTTTAACCTCATTGAAGCGGCTATTTAAATGCCTAAAGTGCTGTCCTTGAGTGAGGTTTTCTTTACTGGCGATTTGAGTCGCCAAGCGGCTCACGGATGCGCCAATATCAATGGCAGGAAAATGGCCTTTTTCAGCCAGTTTTCGGCTGAGGACTATGTGGCCATCTAAAATGGCTCGAGCAGAATCTGCGACAGGATCTTGCTGATCGTCCCCTTCGGTCAGTACAGTATAAAAAGCCGTTAAGGTGCCATTAGGGTGCTGACCATTACCCGCCATTTCAACTAAACTTGGTAATTGCGCAAACGCGGAAGGCGGATAACCTTTGGTGGCTGGTGGCTCACCTAAACTGAGGGCAATTTCTCGTTGTGCTTGAGCATAACGGGTCAGAGAGTCTACCAATAACAGCACTTGTTTACCTTGGTCGCGAAAGCCCGTGGCAATGTGGTGACAAAGGCGCATGGCACGAAGGCGCATTAAAGGGGTGGTATCGGCAGGGGCTGCAATCACAACAGCGCGTTTACGCCCTTCTTCCCCTAAGGCTTCTTCGATAAACTCGCGCACTTCGCGGCCACGTTCACCAATGAGGCCAACCACAATCACATCCGCTTCAGTAAAACGTGTCATCATGGCCAGTAGCACACTTTTACCGACGCCCGAACCTGCAAACAAGCCTAATCGTTGACCACGGCCCACAGGCAGTAATGCATTAATGGCGCGAATGCCCACATCAAGAGGTTCACGGATTGGCTTACGTAACAGTGGATTACTTAATTGATGACGTAATGGAATGTGAGTGACATTTTCCAGTGGTCCTAGCCCATCTAAAGGCTGACCTAAACCATCGATAATACGTCCAAGTAACCCGCTACCAACAGGAATTTGACAGCGCTGCTGCAGTGGAATGACACGAGCACCAGGCATTAATCCTGTGGTGTGCTCAATAGGCATTAAGCATAACGTTTCTTTGTGAAAGCCTACTACCTCAGCTTCAATAAATTGTCCGTCTCTAGACTCAATATGGCAACGATCACCTGTGCCAAGTTGACAACCAATGGCTTCAAGCAATAGGCCATTTACCCGTGTGAGTCGGCCATAAACTTGTGCCACAGGCACCGTTGGCCAATCTTGAGCATTCAGATCAGGCTTCACTGGCTTCCTCTTTTGTTTCGGCTTGTAAATCGACTTGTTGCAGCTTGGCTTCGACTTGTGTCATACAGGCATTCAGTCGAGTTTCTATGGAAGCATCCGCATCGGATTTATCACTCACAATACGACAACCTCCTGCTGTGATGGCCGGATCGGCAATCAATACCCAATCTTTCACTTTATCGGCGGCGAGTTCTTTAAGCTTTTCAACGGCACTGGGTTCTAAGTGTATTTTGACTTCAGATTGACGATCGGGCAGGGCAGCTAACGTTTCTTCAATAAGTGAGAGGATCTGCTGAGGTTGTAACGTTAACTCACAACGGATCACTTGTTGCGCTACGCGGCGAACCAAATCCAAAATCAAGTTTTGTTGTTGATTAATTTGTTGAGTATGACCTTCTTCAAGTAATGACTTTAATGCGCCTAAAGGAGCGATCAAATCATTAAGCTGAGCGTCAATACCTTCTTTGCCTTTGAGTTGCCCTTCGATACGGCCCTGATTAAAACCAATGGCATGACCCGATTGACGACCTTCTTCTGAGCCAGACTCAAAGCCTGCTTCATGGCCTTTTTGTACACCTTCATCGTAACCTTTATCAAAGGCTTGCTGGTAATCTTCCCAGCCAGGTGTGTTTTCATCCCCACTATTGGGCGGTACTAAGGGGGCAAAGCGATGGCGGCGAGCCAGCTCACCTTTTAGGCGCCAGCGAGGATCGAGCAGATTATTTTTAGCTGACATTATTCAACCACCTGTTCTTCAAAGAGTTGCAGTTCTATGTCACCGTCATCCATCATTTGTTTAGCCAGTTCCATGATTTCTTTACGAGCAGCAGTCGCTTGGCTTAATGGCACTGCACCTATGGCATCAACTTGGGTTTCAATGGCTGAAGACATACGTTTAGGCAATGCATCGAGCAGTGTATTTTTCAGTGAAGGCTCGATCCCTTTCAGGGCGAGTGCCAACATTTCAGGGGGGACAATGGCCATGATTTCTTGTAAGGTCTCAGGTTTTTGACGCCCAAGAATAATGAAATCAAACATATTATCAGCTACATTGGTGGCTAATTGAGTGTCATGGAGTTTGATCATTTCCATTAATTGCTCGCGATCGCCTTCAAAGCGATTCAAAATATCTGCGACTTGGCGAATACCTGCAATTTGGGTGTGGCTTTTTTCCATGGCGATAAGCATGCAACGTTCAACAAGCTGGCGGAGCTCATCGACCACATCACGATCTAACTCACCCAGTTGGGCAATACGAATAAGTACTTCATCATGGCCAGCAACAGGGAGGCTTTGCAGTACTTGAGCGGCACTTTCTGCGGGCAGAAGGCCTAATAATACTGCTTGAAGTTGGCTATGTTCATGGGTGATTTCACGGGCGAGTAATTGTGGATCAACCCATTCTAAACGCTTTACTAAGGTTTTGATTTCATCCCCATAGATACTGTCAATCAAGCTTTTGGCTACGCGATCACCTAAGGCGAGATCTAAGGTTTTTTGTAGATATGAGCGAGAGGCTTTAGCAATACCGGATTGTTCTTGGTATTTCATAAAGAAGCGTCCAAGTACTGCGTCGGCTTCTTGTTGCGTGATACTTGATAGGCGAGCCATTTTATGGCTCAAGTGTTGTACATCGGTTCTATCTAGATGTGCCATCACTTGAGATGCACCTTTCTCTCCCATGCTGAGCAGTAACATAGCTGCTTGTTCATGGTTGTCCATTTTTATTCCAAGTTCGTTCTTATTCACTGTCTTCGCCACCTATTTTTTGCGCTATCACTCTCATTTACTCTTTATGCTTAGAATGTGATGAGCAATAGCGCGGTTATTTATTGTCAAAGTGAGTTTATAGATTAAGGTTCAATCATTAACTGTTTGACTCGTTACCTCTTTCGCCTATCCAGCTGGCAATGACTTCTGCGACTCGAGCAGGCTCTTCATTGGCGAGAAGGCTCAGGTGTTCCATTTTCACTGTCAGTGGCGAGCCTGGTTCTGGTAGACCTTGTCCAGCAATCCAATCATTATCGGCAGCGGCTTGGCTTAATCCCATTAACTGATCGGCAAGGGCTTGTGAATCTTGCTGTTTTTCACTTGCACTGATCGCCGCTGGTGAAGGTGACTCTACCGGAGCTGGCAATGGTTCAGGTGTCTCATTGGGATTATTGTCACTGGTGCGTGTTAAGTGACTAACCAGTGGACGCAATACAAAGAAAATCAGTCCTAAACCAAGGATACCGCCCATTAAATAACGTAGATAGGCTTGATAGCCTTCGGCTTGCCACCAAGGCATTGGCTCAAATACAGCGCTAGCAACAGGGGCGAAGTTGAAACTACTGATGCTGAATTGATCGCCACGTTCACTTGAATAACCAATGGAGTCTTTTACCATAGTACCAAGTTGGGTTAGCTGTGCTTCAGTCCAAGGTGTATCACCGGCCGCTTGATTATTCAGTAAGACAGAAACAGACAGGTTTTCTAACTGCATTTGCTGATAGCGAGTATGTTTAACTGAACGGCCGACTTCAAATTGACGACTTTCTTGTTGCTTCAAGTTACGACGATTATTGGCATTTTCAGTGTCTTCAGTGGTGGGAGGCTGATTACTTAATGCACCGGGAATACCCAGTTCCATCGCGGTATTACTTTCATTTGTGCTTTGGTTTTCTGAGGTGACGACTGTTTGAGGGTCGAGAGACTCTTTCGTTTCTTCAACTTGGTTAAAGTTGACCGCTGCAGAGATTTGCACTTGGAAGTTATCTTGTCCAAGAATGGGACTCAGCATGCTAGACGCACGGTTAATGAGGCTTTGCTCAAGCTCTTGAGTGTATTTTAATTGGCGGTCCCGTGCTTGAGTGATGTCTTGGTTTAAGGTAATGCCTGCACTGAGATGGTTGCCTTCTTGATCAACAATTTGCACACGCTCTGGCGTCATTCCTGTGACGCTACCAGAGACTAAGTTTGCAATAGACTCAATTTGTCCTGGTTGGATTTTACTGCCAGCATAAAGATCTAACATGACCGAAGCGGAAGGAAGTTCAGGTTGCTGACGTATAAATAATGTGCGCTTTGGGATAGCTAAGTGAACTCTGGCGGTTCGAACAGCTTTTAATGCCATGATGGTACGAGATAACTCACCTTCTAAGCTGTGTCTGTATTTCGCTTGTTCCATGAATTGGCTGGTGCCAATATCTGAGCTATCAAGAGACTCCATACCTGACGGCACTTTGGCTTTCACGCCACGGGCGGCCAGTAACATTCTGGCTTTACCGAGTTTGTCTTCTTGCACTAGCACTAAGCCTGTGTTGGCTTCAAGACGGTAGGGAATACCTTCAGCTTCTAATACCTCAATGATTTGAGAGGTTTCAACGGTTTCTTGTTGACCATACAAAGGACGGTAGCCTTGGCTGGCTGTCCAAAGTAGCAATACGATGACACAAGCAACAATGGTGGCTAATACCGCAAGCAAAAGAACTTGACGATCACCGCGATTAAATTGACGCCATTTTTGTAGCCATGTGGCCAGTAGCTCTGACTTTTGGCTAGCATCAGCCGTATTGGGGCTAGGTTGAGCAATAGTTGTTGACATTGTTATTTTAAACCTTCCATAAAATCCAGTTTATATTGTTGTTTTTAAACAATAATGAATTATTCAGATTAATGATTAGACTGGCATCTTCATGACTTCGTCAAAGGCCTGAACTAAGCGGTTTCGTATTTGGATCATGGTTGAAAAAGACAGCGATGCTTTTTGACTAGCCACCATGGCGCCGACTAAGTCATCACTTTGCCCTGTATCGACAGCTTTCATGAGTGCGGAAGACACATTTTGATCTGTGTTGACAGCCGCAACTTTTTCTTTCATGACTTCAGTAAATGAAGGCGCTTGAATGCCGTGATCTTTAGGATTTGCGGCTATTTTTATTGCACCTTTTGCCATTTCAGTGTGAATACTTAGGGTATTCATCATGGCCTGAGGATTGATTGAAGCTCCAATTGACATATGCGGTTCCTGCCTTAACTAAATAATTTGAAGATCGCGATTTAAGCTGCGTGTCCGCTTGCTCGCAATACTTGATCTATATCTATTCCTTCTTCTCGCATTTGCGCTAATTTATAACGTAATGCGCGTGTCGTCATACCGAGTGCTTGTGCGCTTTGGCTGCGATGGCCATTAAATTGTTTTAGGGTATCTAAGATAAATTGGAACTCAGCTTGGCGTTTTGATGCTTTTAAGCCTTGTTCATTGGATTCAACTTTTATTAACCCTGAATGTGGTACATGCGCTAGGCCTAAGTCAGCGACTTGTAGGGCTTGACCGCGGCGCATAACAAGGGCGCGTTGAATGGTATTTTCAAGCTCTCTGACATTGCCAGGCCAGTCATGGCAAGTGAGTCTGTGTTTTGCTTGTTCACTGAAATAGCAAGTTTGAGTGCCCGCTAAATGTTGGTATTTTTGTATAAAGTGTTCAGCTAGCGGTAAAACGTCTGCTTTTCTTTCTCTTAATGGACTTATTTTTAGCGGCAGTACATCGAGTCGATAAAAAAGATCTTCTCTAAATTCACCTTCTTTAACCGCTTTTTGTAGATCTTTATTGGTCGCAGCGATAATGCGCACATCGAGGGGGATTGATTTATGTCCTCCTAAACGCTCTACTTCTCTTTCTTGTAAGACTCGTAATAATTTAGATTGCAGATTAAGTGGCATTTCGCCTATCTCATCCAGCATTAAGGTGCCGCCATTGGCTATTTCAAATTTACCGGGTTGTTCTGCATGCGCGCCTGTGAATGCCCCTTTGACATGACCAAATAATATGGACTCTAAAATACTTTCTGGAATGGCGGCGCAATTAACCGCTATAAAAGGTTTGTCAGAACGGGTTGAATGGCGGTGAATATATCGAGCAAGTGGTTCTTTACCCGTACCACTTTCACCTGTCAGCAAAATTCCGGCTTCGGTTGTGGCTGCTCTGTGCGCGAGCATTAATAATTGACGGCTCACAGGAGCTGAGACAACAAGATGAGTATCCGGCTGTTCGAGTCTTCTTAATCTGTGTAATAAAGAGCTAACTTGCTCTGTATCAAGGGGTAAGAGTAAGTAATCTTGTACGCCTGCATGCATGGCCGCCGCCGCTAAATCAGTTTGCTCAGGATCCAGCAAAGCAATTTGGTTTTGTGCAGGGTATTGTGCCAAAATTTTGGCAACGTTATCACAAGTACTGTTTGATAAATTGATTAACGATAACCAAGGCATGGCTTCACTTTCTTGCCATTGAGTGAAGCCTTGTAGTGCTAAATTATTCAAACAAGATGCAGATAAGCTTGCATCAACCAATCTTATTGAAGCGATTTTACTGTGTGACATTGCGTTTATCTCCAGTTGCAGTTTGGGCAACTCGAGTCGATGCCTTAACGAGGCGAACCGTGACACGTCGGTTATAGAGTCGTCCTTTATCATTATTATTGCTGGCTTTAGGGGCTCTAGCACCGTGATTACGGACTTGGATCATACGGCTGTTTAATCCGAGTTCTACTAATCGTGAGGCCACTTCGTCAGCGCGCTCTTTACTCAGTACAAGGTTTGCTAAATGTTCGCCTACGGCATCTGCGTGTCCATCGACGAGGATTTCTTTAATGCTATTATCGGCTAAAACGTAACGAACTATTGCGTTAAGATCCTGATCTTGATTGGCATTTAATTGACTTGATCCAGTATCAAATTGAAAGTCGATACGACGAACATAAGAAAAGGGTTTCGGTAATAATGCTTGTCTGCAATGCCTGAATTGATTGACGACCGTTTTGGTATTGATTGTGCTGGCATTGATTTGATACATCGCCCCATTATCACTAGTGATATTGACTTGCCAAGATAGGCCTTGATCGAGTCCTTCTAGAAATGGATTGATATTATCTTGGCTACTGGCGCTACGACCCAACCACCAAAGTTGAGTGCTGTGTTGTGCTTTTTGCTGATGGAATTGCCAAGGTGATGCAACCACTTGTGCTTGGCTTTGAGTGTTATTCAAAGATAGCCAATCTGTATCAAGTTGTAACTTAAGGGCTTCTCCTGGTAGGGCTTTGAGTGTTAATTGCCCGAAGCCTTGTATTTTATGTTGAAGCTGACAATGGAAAACATCGCCGCTGAAATTCCATTTAGCTTGTTCTAATGGTGTTTGATAATGTGTCACTGCAGCGCTGACACTATTAGGAATAGCCAAATAAACAAACAGCATGCAGATTAATTTATGAGCTGACGGTTTCACTGATCCAGTTCCCTTTTATTTATTACTTCAACGACAAGGTAATTTATATTTTTTGTTATAAACTAAGAGTCAAACCAAGCAGTATGAGTTTGGTTCAAATGATTTTCTTAGTCTGTTTTGTTGTGCAATTAAACACGCAATATTAATTCATGTAAAATGATTTCTTATAAATAATAAGATATTTATTAAATCAAGTCTATAATCAATATTAACTTACTCGAAATATTTATTTATATAAAATTGATAGTAATGATTTATTTTAATAGTTAGGTTGATGTTTGTTTGCTTAAAATTTATTCTTTATTTGTATTTTTTGTTTGAATTATCACTTTTACACAATAGTTCTTTATTTTAACTTGTTGTTCTGCAGGGTTATTTTAAATAATTAAAATATATTTTTTAAATAATTAAAGTTTTTATACTTTTTGCCGATAGCCATTTTAATTGATTTGATATAGGCTGAGATTTAGCATTAATTGCAAATTTTTATATATCTTGAGTTCACTTCAATGTATATTCGTCTGGCTTTTAAATTATATTAAACGATAGGTGAGATAAAGTTGTATGAGAGTGTCATTATTTTGTCGAGTGCCATTTTAATATACATTTTTACAATTTGACGATTAATTGACGCTTAGGTTTATATGTGGATTAATTAATCGTTTATTTTACGTTAAACAAAATAGCGTCATGTTTTTGTCGAGCGTCAAATAATATAACAATTTGTTGTTTGATGAATATCTAGTATGGCTAGAATATCATTTTAATAAATAGTAACACTATTAGATTGACGTCATTATTTTGTCAAACGTCAATTTTCTATAAAAGGTTATTATTTTAATTATTAATTATTCAGTTTGGGATTGTAATGAAAACAACTTCAAAAGCGAGTCTACTTAAACCCCACTCAGGTGTAAGAGTCAGGCCTGTTGCACTCATTCAAGAGAAGTTAGCGCGTAGTCGGTTATTGTTGCAAGTTGAGGCTTGTCATCGATTAGTCTTGGATGCAGTCAATGGGGTGCTTAACCCTATCGTTCGTCAAGGTCATCATGCTTTGTCTCATATTGGATTATCGGAACATAACCGTCCAATTGAGCCTGACTTAAACCAAGCTTGGTTTTTATTAAGTTATCATCGCTTGCCTCTCGCTTGGTGGCGCATAGACAGATGTACACTCGATCAGTTGGCCAGTGGCTATTATGGTAGTTTGGCGAGCCCATTAAGCTCTCCCTTACGTGCACCCAGTCAATCTGAATATCGATTAGCAAAGAAATTGATTTTAGCGGCACTTGCTGCTTTACCTACGACAGAACTGGATGAAGATGCGTTAAAGCTTGAGCTGGTTGCCAGTAATACGCCTATTGATGCACCTGTGCAGTGGGAGCTAAGTTTTCCTAAAGAGCATTTGGCCCCTTCAATGTTATTTTGTATGACCGAGAATTTACTGGGTTTAATGGCAGAGCAACCGAGTCAGTATCAAGCCAACCCCGATCTCGCAGAGAAATTGTCTCATCGATTAAGACAAATCCCATTGAAAATCTCATTAGAACTGGGCCGTCAAAGTACGCCCGTAACTTCATTGAATGCGTTAAAAGTGGGTGATGTATTACCTATTAATTTACATTCTCGCTGTCCAGTGACAGTGGGTAAACGCCCTTTATTCTACGCGTCTGTTCATACCCACGAGGGACAAATGGTCGCAAAACTAACTCATGATGCCTATCAACAAGAGGATCCAAACAATGGCTGAACAAAATATCCTACAGGACGAAGACTTTCTCTTGGATGATGATCTTTTCGGTGAAGAAGAAGTGGTCACACCTACCACTGCGCCAAAACCTGCAAAAGATATTTCATTTTTTCATCAACTACCAGTGCAAGTGACCTTAGAACTTGCGAGTGCAGAAATGTCTTTAGGTGAATTAACACGTATGGGTGAAGGTGATGTTGTCGCACTGGATCGCATGGTGGGTGAGCCGTTAGATATTCGAGTGAATGGCGCATTGTTAGGTCGTGGTGAAGTCGTTGAAGTAAAAGGGCGCTATGGCGTGCGTTTACTTGAGGTTGAAGCCATTAGTCTCACTGGAGCGAATGACTAGTATGCTCCGTGCTTTGTTGTTTTCACTTTGCTTGGTAGCACCCAGTGTGTTTGCCAACGACGGTTTTACTTTATTTACATTAGGTAACGGAGAGGAAACCCAGTCGGTTAACGTTAAGCTTGAAATTTTAGCGTTAATGACAGTGCTGAGTTTTATTCCCGCTCTGTTGATGATGTTGACCAGTTTTACCCGCATTATTGTGGTGCTGGCTATTTTACGTCAAGCATTGGGGTTACAGCAGAGTCCGCCTAATAAAGTATTAATTGGCATCGCCTTAGTGTTGACTATTTTTGTCATGCGACCTGTTGGTGATGCGATTTATACCGAGGCTTATGTGCCTTATGAAAAAGGTCAGATTGAATTGACTGAAGCGGTAATGATTGCTGAAAAGCCATTGCGCAAGTTCATGTTGGCTCAGACGCGAGAAACCGATCTTGAGCAGATGTTAAAAATTGCCGATGAGCCGGTGACCTTAACGGCGGAAGAAGTGCCCTTTTTTGTTTTAATGCCTGCTTTTGTATTGAGTGAGCTTAAAACCGCTTTTCAAATTGGTTTTTTGCTGTTTTTACCGTTTTTGGTGATTGATTTAGTGGTCGCCAGTGTGTTGATGTCAATGGGGATGATGATGTTATCACCTTTGATTATCTCTTTACCTTTTAAGCTCATGGTATTTGTTCTGGTTGACGGTTGGTCTATGACAGTCAGTACATTAGTGGCGAGTTTTGGTTGACGGGCTTGATACTTTGACTTGAAGAATAGAGATAGGTTGTCGATTTTTGATGACCTATCATTGTTTTCATCAATATGAATCGACTTGTTTTATGCGATGTTCAGCATGAAGACTAAAGAGGAAGTAAGGTGATAGATAAAACAACACCCTTTGCGATTGATGGTTTTGTTGTCGATATTTTTTATTTATTGGCCTCGAGTATTGTGGGAATGATCGTTTTTTTCGATGCTTGGGCTTGGCTTGTTAACATCTTGGTTAAGATTTAAATGGGAAGGATAAATGGAAATAGCTGAATTAACCTCCCTGTTCTCCGATGCCATTTATTTAGTGGTGGCTATGGTGGCTGTATTAGTTGTGCCGGGATTACTCGTGGGTCTCGTGATTGCCGTGTTTCAGGCTGCTACACAAGTTAACGAGCAAACTTTAAGTTTTTTGCCAAGACTCGTGATCACTTTGCTCATGGTTCTTTTTGCAGGGCAATGGTTGTTACAAGAAATTGCTGACTTTTTTCAGCGTTTATTTATGAATATACCAAATGTTATTGGGTAGCCATGCTGTCACTTACTTCGGCTGAAATAAGCACGTTTATTGGGACATTCTGGTGGCCATTTTGTCGCATTATGGGCGGCTTTTTAGTGATGCCTTTTCTCGGCAGCGCTTATATTCCAGTGATGGTTCGCGTATTGCTTGCCATTTCTATTTCAGCATTATTAGCCCCGATATTACCTATGCCGCCTGTTGTCGACGCGTTGTCATTAGGGGCGCTATTGTTAGCTATTGAGCAATTGCTTATTGGTTTTATGTTGGCGTTTTTTCTGACCTTTATGATCCATGTGATGACATTGGTGGGTGCGATGATGTCGATGCAAATGGGATTGGCGATGGCTGTGATGAACGATCCAGCTAGCGGTAACTCTAATCCTATTTTAGGTCAATGGTTCTTATTTTATGGCACGCTATTGTTTTTAGGGCTCGATGGGCACTTAGTGGCTATTGGCATTTTAGTGGATAGTTTCAGACTTTGGCCTATCGGCACGGGTATTTTTGATTTACCGCTACTGGGGCTTGTGAGCCGAATGGCTTGGCTGTTTGCTTCGGCTTTAATGTTGGCTCTTCCGGCTATTTTAGCCATGCTTATGGTGAATGTGACCTTTGGTGTATTAAGCCGAGCGGCTCCTTCATTAAACGTATTTGCCTTAGGCTTCCCAATGTCTATGTTGATGGGATTGTTATGTGTGATGTTCTCATTTACAGGGTTACCGAGCCGCTACAGTGAGCTTTGTTTAGAAGCTTTATCGGCCATGTATGGCTTTATTGGTGGCACAGCATGAGCGGTGCATGTGTGACTTTCAACCGAATGATAAATAATGATTTTGTGAGTCATAAAATTGATATCAGGGAGGAAGTATGAGTAAAAATACAGGTCAAGATAAAACAGAAAAAGCCACTCCCCAGAAACTGAAGAAAGCCCGTCAAGAAGGGCAAGTGCCTCGCTCGAAAGACTTAGCGTCCTCCTCATTGATTATTGGTTGTTCATTAATGCTTATCGCCAGCGCCTCTTGGTTTGGTGATCGCGTGGCAAAACTCACGCAAATGAACATGGATATCACTAAGGCTGAATTGGATAAGCCGGGCATGTTATTACAACACTTAGGGGCCACGTTGGTTGAAATGCTCAATATTTTGACGCCACTTTTTATTATGGTGGCAGTGATTGCCATGGTGGCAGGTGCTTTGCCTGGCGGTCCAGTGTTTAGTTTTAAAAATGTTGAATTTAAATACAGCCGCATTGATCCCATTCCGGGTATGGGGAGAATGATTTCCGCCAAGTCTTTTGTGGAATTGATTAAATCAGTACTGAAAATCACTTTACTGATCGGCATTATGTGGTCATTTCTCAGTAGTCACTTACAAATTTTATTGAGCTATAGTCAGTTGCCCATCGATGAGGCGGTGTCTAAAGGCATAAGTATGCTGTCAGAAGGTATGCTGTATTTAGGAGTGGGCTTACTTTTTATTACTTTTATTGATGTGCCGTATCAATATTGGCAACACCATAAAGATTTAAAAATGTCTCGTCAAGATGTGAAAGATGAGCATAAACAGCAAGAAGGTAAGCCTGAAGTTAAGCAAAAAATCAGGCAATTACAACAGCGTATTGGCCGCTCTCGTGCTGATGTGGCCATACCACAGGCGGATGTGTTATTGGTGAATCCAACCCATTATGCTGTGGCACTTAAATACGATACCAGTAAGGCCGATGCCCCCTATGTATTGACTAAAGGTGTGGATGAACTGGCGCTTTATATGCGCCAACTTGCCACTAAAAATGATGTTGAAATTATTGAACTGCCGCCACTGACTCGAGCGATTTATTACTCGACGCAAGTTGAACAACAGATCCCATCGGCCTTGTTTATCGCCATTGCACATGTACTCAGTTATGTTTTACAAATTAAGGCGGCTCGCCAAGGAAAACAACAAAAACCGGCCCCCTTACCTCACTTTTTCATTCCGCAACATTTGCGACACGATTAAAGGATACTCTACTTCATGAATTGGTTCTCGCGCACATTTGCTGGCAATCGCGCTTCTGTCGGCATCCCTATTATGTTGTTGGCTTTGCTTGCCATGATTATTTTGCCGCTGCCACCTTGGTTGTTGGATATTTTCTTCACTTTTAATATTGTGTTAGCGATCATGGTGTTGTTGGTGTCTGTCTCTATCAGGCGACCATTGGAATTCTCAGTGTTTCCAACACTTTTGTTATTAGCAACCTTAATGCGTTTGACTCTGAATGTTGCTTCGACAAGGGTGGTATTGATTGAAGGTCATCAAGGCGGCGATGCGGCGGGCCGAGTGATCCAAGCCTTTGGTGAGGTGGTGATCAACGGTAACTATGTTGTGGGTGCGGTGATTTTCCTTATTTTAATGATCATTAATTTTGTGGTGATCACTAAAGGGGGGGAGCGGATCTCTGAAGTGTCGGCTCGTTTCACTCTGGATGCTTTACCCGGTAAGCAGATGGCCATTGATGCCGATCTCAATACGGGGGTACTCACTCAAGAACAAGCGCGTGAACGCCGACAAGAAGTGGCACGAGAAGCCGACTTTTATGGCTCGATGGACGGCGCGTCAAAATTTGTTCGTGGTGATGCGATTGCCGGGTTATTAATTTTAGCAATTAACATGATTGGTGGTGTGTTAATTGGTGTGTTCATGCACGATTTAACCGCAGCTGATGCCTTTAAGACTTACGCATTATTAACCATTGGTGATGGTTTAGTGGCGCAAATCCCGTCACTATTGTTAGCGACAGCGGCAGCCATTATTGTGACCCGTGTGTCTGATGCAGAAGAAATGCCTGCACAGTTGACTCGTCAATTATTGGCTAATCCAAAAACCTTGATGATTGCATCAGCAGTGATGACCATCTTAGGTTTAGTGCCGGGCATGCCCGCGTTTGTCTTTCTGTCTTTTGCGGCGGTATTAGCCTTTGCGGCTTGGAAGCAAAGTAAAGTCGTGCCTATTCAGCCTGAAACCCAAGTTGAAGCACAGATAGAAAAAAATCTCTCTGAGCCATCGGCGCCCAGTTGGGATGCGCTACCTTTTACCGACTTAATTGAAGTGCGTTTAGGTTACCGTTTAGTGCATTTAGTCGAGCGCAGTAAAGGGGCCGAATTACAAAAGCGGTTAACGGGGATCAGGCGAACGCTTTCTGAACAAGCTGGCTTTTTACTGTCTGAGGTCAGAGTGCGTGATAATTTGTCCTTGGCGCCTAATGCGTATCAGATCAATTTATTGGGTAATCCTGTGGTGACAGCCGAGCTTGAGCCAGAACATTTAATGGCGATAAAGAGTGGCCCTGTGCATGGTAATATCGATGGGATTATCACTAAAGAGCCTGCTTATCAAATGGATGCGACGTGGATCGAGCCAGAGCTTAAATCAAAAGCACTGAATTTAGGTTATTCTGTGGTGGATAACGCCACCGTGATCGCGACTCACGTCAGTAAGCTTATTCGTGAGTCTCTACCGGATCTGCTGCAGCACGATGATGTGATTGCATTAAGCGATCGCTTATCTAAGCAGTCACCTAAATTGGCCGAGTCACTCAATAGCGCATTAACGCCTATTCAGTTGTTGAAGGTGTACCGCTTACTTTTAAAAGAGCAGGTCTCACTGAAAGACATTCGTACCATTGGCACGACGCTGCTTGATTGCAGTGAAAATAGTAAAGATCCCGTGTTGCTCGCGGCCGATGTTCGTTGCGCTTTGCGGAACAGTATCTTGCATTCAATTGCAGGTGATAAGTCGAGCCTCAACGTGATGACATTGGCGCCAGAGCTGGAGCAAACCTTAATGACGGCACTGAATCAATCGCAGCAACAAGGCAAGGTATCACTTGACAGCTTTGCCATTGAGCCGCAGTTACTCGCTCAACTTCAGCAACGTATGCCACAGTTATTGGCCGAGGCTAAGGAGCAAGGCCATAATCCGATGTTACTTGTGCCGCCACAATTAAGACCCATATTGGCACGTTACGCACTGGCGTTTGCTCGAGGCTTGCATGTGCTGTCATATAATGAAATTCCTGAAAGCCGAGAGTTAATGGTCGCAGGGCAATTGGGGTAAGCTTATTTTCATGGGCTATGAATTTTGAGCTATCCATTGCAATGTGAATTCGGTGATTGACTGAATCAATTTAGAGCCTTATTTGTTTATTCAAATAGGGCCTTTTTTTGTGGGTTGTTTTGGCTAATCAAAGGGTTTTAGTTTCAAATAGTGATTGTAGATGATGATCTTGTTTTTAAATAAAGGCGGTGACGTTTTATTATTGCTATTTAAATTTATCGGATATTGATTAAGTGTACTTGTTCGCTGAACCTTGATGGAAATGAATTGCCTGCCGCAGGCTAAGGTCGTGGATTCCCATCCATACTGGGGCTTGTACATATTAAGCTTCGCTTAATGGAAGGTCGTGAGTTCCCACTCACATGGGGCCAAAAGGGGATCTACAGCAATCCCCTCTTGGATCACCTTGCTGCTCCAGACGAAGTTAAGCACCTCACTATTTTATTTACAGTCATTGCTATCGCCTCATATTCGTCGTCCTGACTCAACTAAGGCTATCTCGGCTTCCGTGCCTCGCTCACGCGATGACTGATAAAATACTTCCGGTAACTTCGATGGGGATCCTTAGAAGCAAAAACAGGATGATTTTTTGAAGTTGTGTTTTGATTGTTCTATTTCATCTATGGTTAAGAAAGTTAAAACGGTAAAAGATTGCATGATGGGTTCATACGACGAAAAAACATCAGGAACACGTACCGTTAGGGTGGCTTGAGGCCTATTTTCCGCGTGTGTTAAGGCTGATACCTACAACGAATCTTATGGTAAAAAAGTGCTTACTACTCTGTTCCACTGTATTTTATACCTGTTAACGATTCATATTTTTTGATCAATTCGGCTCTGTATGATGCAGACCAACGCTCTGATTCATAAACCCGTTCAAAATGTATACTTGGCTGAGATGTAATTTTATCTATGTAACATACAATATCTTTAGGTAAAAAATTATTAAAGCTATCTAAGGTTCCAGTTTGTTGAACTTTAATTGATTTACGCAGCACAGTGTTAAAAACCTTATCACCACTAACAAACATCCCCTCTTGATTTGATTCTCTCTCAGTCCACATCCTAAAGTATCGATTCAGATTATAGAGATCCCACGTCATATTAAACACGCTACGTTGTTTTGAATCCGCATTATCAGACTGCTTGTATTTCATCATTCGTCTCATCGGATTCTCACTAAAATAAATAGCAGCAAATGTTATACCAACAAGGGATAATCGAAATTCAGCGATCATCCACTCAACCACTTTTTTGAACTTTTCCACCCTAGATATATTTGAAATATTAGATATATATACTATATAAATGACAATCAGATATAGCGAATCCCACTCAATTAGCCGCCTATACTTAGTAAGATTTTCTTTGGTGGCTATAGGATCTCTTAAATAAGAAGTTTGAGGGGTTATAGTATCACTATCACCTAAAGCAAATAACACTAGTGATGAATTATCAGTATTGTTTATTCGATGAAAAATATCTAAATCAGATATTGCTTCATCTAGAACACCCTCATCATTTCTGTAGTTAATTTTCTCATACACCGCAAATGTTGGGTCTAACTCAATTTCTGCTAACTGACAGAATACAACTAGTGCTATTGCGTCTCTAAATTCATCTTTGGGCTTATCTTTCTTAAATGCATTTAAAATAAATTGATATATATTCAAATCTAAATATATAGTGTAAGTAACCCCATTAATTTGCTTGTTATATAGATAGTTAGAGAAATTATAGATCTCAAAATCATCAACATTATTAAAGTTGTGAACAAGCCAGTTCCTCTTCATCAAATTTTCAACAATCTTTTCCAAGTAACTTGGGTAAGTATATAAAACATCCATTATTTCATATCCAAAATATACTCTAACAACATGTAAAATAACAATAAATAATGATTTATTGTTATTTATTCAATCTTATGCCAGTACCTCATTTTTGGTTACTTTTTATCTCAACTATGTCTAAAGCCTTTTTGATTTCAGTCGATATTTCCACGTTGTTAATATGTATTTTTTCTTCAATAGAAACGCTAATTTGAATCACACGTCCTTCTTTTTTGGCCTTATCTTTAGCTAAAAAAATTTTATCAAACAATTTAATGAGGTAATGAACACTTAAACCAGCAACGACACCACTACCAATTGAAATGATAACTTGTGTTACTTCAGGAGAAGAAAAACCTTCACTGACACTAAGATATAATCCTTTTTCTGAAAAAAACTTCTCTTCCTCAGAACGAATTTCCTGAAAATATTCTCGGCCTAGCCCAACAACTTTTATATCAAAAGACTGTAAATCTAATTCATTCATCCATGACCTCATATTGTACGCCTACACTGATTTATTCATAAAAAAACCAATTATCTTAGCTATTTATTAAGGCTGAAAGCATTTAATAAAACATGGATAACAGGCCTTTGAATCCAATAAACACCTAAAGATATCAACCACATAGTTAAACCGCTAGATAGTAAGGCACGCATAAAACCAAAGTTATGCACTGTTTTTAACAAAAGAAATAATACACATACAAACCAAATATAACCTACGCCAACAAGCAACTCAGAAACAAGAAGATAAGGGTTTGAATTAATAGCCAAAGTCATATTTTCAACCGTTGATGGTGTTAATGCCCCAGCAAGAAGCTCCTTATCACGTACGATTCTGGTCGGTATCTCAAGTAACTTAATTAAGACCAATAAGGGTGATACGTATAAAAAAGCAGATATAGTTCTGAGAACTCCCCCTCTTCCGAAAAATATTCTAGCGGATATATATGTAATTAATGAATAAATAACAAGTAAAATGATGTTTATAAAAACATCTAAAGTTAAAAGTAAACTTTCCACTTCAACATGATTTGTCTTGAAAGAAGGGATGCTTAATAGTGTTATTAAAAACGAAATGACAGCAGAAAACGATAGAGCCTTTAAGAAAGTGCTTTGATGATTATCTATAGAGCTAAATAACTCTTTAGGCCTACTAATCAAAAGGCCAATTACTCTTGGAAATCGATTAAATTCACTAATGACTTTTGATGTTATTACTTTAAATATAGCTTCCATAGCTTCCTGTTTTTATCAATAACCGTAACTTCTCCATCTTGACACCAAATTGATTAAATTTAACCAATTACCACTTAACATATCATCTTTAAAACGATGCACACAAATTAAGTTATGGTTAAGGCACGAAAACAGCGCCTAGGCATGGCTTAAGTCCTCAATTAGACGATCTAATAAACCTAAACGAATACTTTTAGTATGAAACAAGGGGCATATGATTTAACTCATTTAATTTTAAGCAGTTAATCTACCAACAAAGCTAAGTGCAACCCATCACCCATTTGTACTAAATGACCCAGCCTAGGTCACAATTTATATAACCCTAACTATCACAATCAGTGAATAAAAATAAAGCCAAATCGAAGCTGTGTGCAGTGTTTGCTTTTTAGACCCTTTATTAAAGCCAAGCTAATTATTCGATAATATATTAATGAAGATTATTATGTTGATGAGCGAGAGAACAGGTGAATATGGCGACGCCATAAGCTAATGAAGGAAAAGCTGAACAGGCCTTTAGATAAGGATATAACAGGGGATTTTCTATGGACATTTACGCTTCAGCTTACGACGAAGGTATGTCGTCCGTCATTCTGAAGCGGTATATTCTATTAAGTCATTGCAAAGTCAATTTGATGTACTTTTGCTAAGTTGACATTCTGTTTTGCTTGCCAAAGATCATAGTGATCTTGCATGGATAGCCAGCTTTCAGGACTACGACCTAATGCCTTGGAAAGGCGCAATGCCATTTCAGGCGTTATGGCGCTTTTCGCTTTCAAAATTCGGCTTAAGGTCGAAGGAGAAACATCTAGCTGTTTTGCCACAAAGCGACAGCTATAGCCAAAAGGCGCCATGTAGACATCGGAAATAAATTCACCCGGATGCGGTGGATTATGCATATTCATTAGTGATAATCCTCATAATTTAAGATAAAAGCGTTACCTTCTCTAAATTCAAAGGTCACTCGCCAATTTCCATTGACTGTAATAGACCAAACTCCGTTACGTTTACCTTTTAACGGATGGAGTTTAAAACCGGGTAAATCAATATCGTCAATAATACTGGCAGTATCTATGGCTGCGAGTTGCATTCTGAGTCGTCGCTCATGCTTAGCTTGAATACCCGCTTTATTACCCGATTCAAAGAACCTTTTTAGCCCTTTATGTTTAAATGATTTGATCATAAATAGATTGTAGCGTGTTGCGCAACACGTGTCTATAGGCATAATGACTCTCTATAAAAGATGTTAAGCTTCAATTCACTGTAAACTAGCTAACAATCAGAGCGAGAATCATTTCGTCAAATAAACTAAATTGAAGGAGTGAGATTCAAGTCGATGCACACAAATAAAGAGATGCTAAGTTATTGTAAGTATATTCACTTCATTAGTATACTCATTCATCCCATTGCTCTTTTATCGGATTATAAATGGTATTTTTCTCGATAGTAAAGGTGCCATTTTGTTGAGCGAGAGCTTCACCAGTCTCCACAATGGCGTTTTGAATAAAGATACCACTGGTATGGGCATCATTATTGATAAAAGTCAGCTGGTGGAAGGCGGTTTTTTGGCCCCAATCATCTGAAGGCAGGGAAATAAATCTGATGGTATAGGTTTGATCGGTAAATGAGCCGCTTAAGACATATAAGCCATAATGATTTTCTCCCTGAGTGAGGATCTTGTAAACACCATTGTCGTAATAAAAAATTTTTGCATCGGGAAAGGGCTTTTTATCATACACTTTTCGATAGTGTAAGCTTTGTAAATAAGTCGGCTTGCCAAAGGTCGTGATTAACATATTTTTATCAGCTTGAGTGGTGGTGGGGTTAGTTTTTGCGACCGAAATGGGCAGTGTTAATATTGCTATTAATACTGATATGAATAATGTCAATAGAACGACTTGGGGAGAGAATGTCTTCGAGTGTGCGTGCTGATAAGAAAGAGTCATCATCATTTGAATATGTTATGGCACATGGTTAGATTATAGCTGATCCATGGCTTCTGATTTATTTATCTCGATTTAAGCCCAGCTGTTGTTGTTTTATTTTGCTTAGGCCCAAAGAGACAATACGATGGGATTGGGTTAAATAATAAGTTAATGCTTCAAAGGTGTCTTGGGTACTGTCAATTTGTTGTATCCATTTCATGCCACGGGAAGCAAAGTAGGGGGCGGGTTGGTAGCCCTGATGCTCGCTTAAAAAGACAAAGTTTTGCTCGGACACTTTAAAGGTGTATGTGGGTTGGTTGTTTTTCCCGACATTGCCAATGGCGAAGACTTTGCCACCCACTTTCCATACATGGGAGCCATGCCATTGTACGACATAAGTGGTGGCGGATAATTGACTACAAAAGTGATTAAACTCATCATGGGTCATGTGCTATGGTTCAGTCTTTTACGTTTTTATGATTTTATTTTTCTACCACTTTAACTTCAGTGTGAATATCAGTGTTAATAAATGATGCTTTTAATCTTTTTTTAGGTCCTATGCCAAGTATTAACCTGAGTGTTGAATTAGAATAATTTAACCCTAACACATCATCTTTTGGCTGTTTTGTATAATCAGTATAGGTTCCAAATAGCCGATCCCAAAAAGAAAACATGAACCCATAATTTGAATCTGAAAACCTTCTCTTTTTACTATGATGCACAAAATGCATTTGAGGTGTAACGAGGACATATACTAATTTACTTTCAAATGGAAAAGTCACATTGCTATGCAGCCAATGCTGATTAGCCAGAAACAAAATAAGGATGACTAAACTTGTCCAAGAATCAAATTGTGCGGGGAACAAAATAACGGTGATAAGGAGAGGTAATCCCATCATCATCACGTGTATTGGTGAGGCTCGCATACCACCTAGCCACCAAATATGTTTTTGTGAGTGATGGAAAGCATGTATGTTCCATAACCATTGTTGATGCATGATCCTATGTGCCCAGTAAGACAACAAATCGATGAGTAGTAGATGGATAATTAATAGCATACCTGTCGATAAAGGAGCGGTATATTGATACCAAGCTTGCATGAAAGGCAATTCTGAAACCAACAATATGGGGCTGGCCATGAGCATAAAGAACCCAATATTAACAAGGTAAACAGATATACAGGCTACTAAATCTAATGTTTTTTCTCTATTTTTTACTTGTTTTCTAAAAGGTTTTATCATTGACGCGAGTTGAAATAGTAATCCTAAGGCCACAAATAAAATATATTCTTTAAGCATCTATTCGCTCAGTTTGAAATACAAATAATAATCATTAATAACATTGTTTTTATTTGCAAGCAATAAAGGTCATTCAACTTAATGGCATTAAGGCGATGAGTAATTGAACTAAATGCTTTAACTCATGCTGATGAATGCCTTTCTTATTTATTTTACTCACCTATTTTTATGGTATTAACAAAATTAACGTTCTGATTATAAATGCAATTTAATTCATATACTCGTAATACTCCAAGATGTTGAATTCAGTTCGAATGAAAAGTCTTTTAGGCAAGGTCATTAATTGCGCCTGCATAAATGACATTTCCATCATTCTTGATGATCAGCTCAATAGCGTGCCTAGTGATTCTAAGCTAATGTTCGGTAACGCAGTATAAAAGGCCTTGCTTTTACATATAAAGAGGCCTCCAGCCCTTTGGGAGTCTGTAAAAGCAGCTACCTCTACGTTGCATCATCTTAAAAGGCAATAATCATTTCGGCACCTTTTCTTTTACAAGAATACGCCTTGAATTAGGCACTTTTACGCACTCTGAAACCATGGATCTTGACATATCAAGAGGTTATCTCACACTCATTATCCCGAGTTCAGGTCAAATAAAACTCATTGTCGACAATTAATTGACTAAAACTTGACTAAAGTCGATAAAAAGCCTAAATTGTCGACAATTAATGATTTTTAGTTTTTTATCTTTTATGGCATTTTTGTTTGAACATACCGAAGAACAGGCCGTTACTTCAGCAGATAAGACCTTTTTTCAATTAAGAAAAGACATTGTCGAAGGTGTCATCGCACCCAGAGCTAAATTAAGTGAGACTGAATTGTCGACAAAGTATGCGGTCAGTCGAGCGGTGATCCGTGAAGCCATTAATCGTTTAGCATCGTGTCATTTGGTTGAGCGAAAAGCCAATGTGGGCGCGCGAGTAGTGAGTTTAACCAAAGAAGGCTTGATTGAACTGTATCAAGTCCGTGAATCGCTAGAGGGCATGGCGGCGCGTTTAGCCGCTAAAAACATGTCAAATGAAGAAGTAGACGATCTTAATCGTTTACTAAGTAATCACTTTAATGAAGTGCATTCTGGCGGATCTTATTATCAAGAAGCGGGTGATGTGGACTTTCATTATCGCATTATTGTCGGCAGTAAAAACCATCACCTTATTTCAATGTTATTAAATGGTATTTATCACTTAGTGCGTATGTATCGTGTGCAACTGGGCATGAGTGGCCCTCGCGTGACGACGGCATTTGATGAGCATAAACATATCGTACAAGCCATCGCTAGTCGAGATGAAGAGTTGGCTGAAATGCTCATGAGACGGCATATTCTATATTCAAAAAACAATATACAAAGCAAGCTTGAAACACAGCAGGGAGAGGAAAGATGAGTGCAGGTAAAAAGTTTCGCCAGGCGTTAGCAGATAATCAACCGTTGCAAGTTGTGGGTACCATTAATGCCTATTCGGCCATTATGGCGAAAAAAATTGGTCATCAGGCCATTTACCTCTCCGGTGGTGGTGTGGCCAATGCCTCTTATGGGTTACCCGATCTTGGTATGACGTCACTCAATGATGTCATTGTTGATGTGCAGCGTATTACATCTGCCTGTGATTTACCTCTGCTTGTTGATATCGATACTGGCTGGGGCGGCGCATTTAATATTGCTAAAACCATTCGTGATATGGAAAAAGCCGGCGCAGCCGCTGTGCATATGGAAGATCAAGTGGCGCAGAAGCGTTGTGGTCACAGGCCGAATAAAGAAATCGTGTCTACTGAAGAGATGGTGGATCGTATTAAAGCGGCTGTAGATGCACGTACCGATCCTGATTTTTTCATTATGGCCCGTACTGATTCTTTTGCACAGGAAGGGCTAGAGGCGGCAATAGAACGTGCCAAAGCGTATGTGGCGGCGGGTGCTGATGGTATTTTTGCTGAGGCAGTGAAAACTGAGGCCCATTATCGTGCCTTTGCTGCCGCCTTAAATGTGCCGATTTTGGCCAATATTACTGAATTTGGTCAAACTGAACTGTGGAATAAAGTGCAACTGGGTGAGTGGGGGGCGGCCATGGTTCTGTATCCATTAAGCGCTTTTAGAGCTATGAATAAGGCTGCTGAGCGCGTGTACGGTGCCATTTTAGAAGATGGCGACCAAAAAGCGGTGGTCGATTCTATGCAAACGCGAATGGATCTCTATGATTATTTGGGATATCACGATTACGAGCAAAAATTAGACAATTTGTTTGCCGAAGGGAAAAATCTTTAATAAGCTAGATTGCCCTTATTTAAGGGGGGGACTTACTGAGTTGCAGCTATCAGTCTCAAAGATATCAATACCAAATGAATGAGTTACAGCATACCAATGAAAGGAATTTAGTGATGGTGGATAAGAAATTAGCGGGCGCAGGTCTTCGTGGTCAAAGTGCAGGTGAAACGGCGTTATGTACGGTGGGTAAGTCTGGATCAGGTTTGACTTATCGAGGTTACGATATTTCAGATCTTGCTGATAATGCCTCTTTTGAAGAAGTGGCTTACTTACTGTTTAATGGTGAGTTACCAAATAAAGCTCAGTTAGATCGCTATAAAACGGAGTTGTTTTCATTGCGGGATCTTCCCCAAGCGTTAAAGGAAGTGTTGCAACATATTCCTGCTGATTCTCATCCTATGGATGTGATGCGTACAGGTTGCTCTTTTTTAGGTAATCTTGAGCCTGAAATGGATTTTGATTCACAAAAACGAGCGGCTAATCGTCTATTGGCAGCGTTTCCTGCCATCATGTGTTATTGGTATAAATTCTCACATGAAAATGTTGAGATTGACTGTGTGACTGATGAAGATTCTCTCGCGGGACATTTTTTGCATTTATTAAAGGGTAAGGCTCCATCAGCGCAGCATCGCCGCGTGATGGATGTGTCACTTATTTTATATGCAGAACATGAATTTAATGCATCGACCTTTACCGCTCGTGTATGTGCATCCACATTATCGGATATGTTTTCTTGTATTACGGGGGCTATCGGCACCTTACGCGGTCCATTGCATGGCGGCGCTAATGAAGCGGCCATGGATATGATCCAAGGCTTTAGCTCTCCAAGCGACGCTAAAATACAAATGGCGGGTATGCTTGAGCGTAAAGAAAAAATTATGGGCTTTGGGCATGCAATTTACCGCACGTCAGATCCACGTAATGTGATCATTAAATCTTGGTCGGAAAAACTGGCGCAAGAGTTTGGAGATACCTCACTTTATGATATCTCGGTGGCCTGCGAAGAATTCATGTGGGATAGCAAAAAGCTGTTTTGTAATGCTGATTTCTTCCATGCTTCTGCTTACCACTTCATGGGGATCCCAACGAAACTTTTCACGCCTATTTTCGTGTGTTCACGTTTAACGGGCTGGGCATCACATGTCATGGAGCAGCGTTCAAATAATCGTATTATCAGGCCTAGCGCTGATTATATTGGTGCTGAGCCTCGTAAAGTAATGCCGATCAGTGAAAGATAAATCGCGACGATAAAGGCAGCATTAGCTGCCTTTTTTATTAAAAAACCACTCAATCACGACTAAATATTGTTTGTATGAATGTTTAAGTTTTTATCGTTAGGGCAATGATTTATTTGATGAGTTTTTTTAGATCCTTAAATCAATCGAATGCCTTAGTGGTGTACATGGAATTAAGTTATGAATACCCTTTATCGCAAACCATTAGCGGGAACCTCTCTCGATTATTTTGATACCCAAGCGGCTGTCGATGCTATTCGCCTAGGTGCTTATAAAACACTACCTTATAGTTCACGTGTTTACGCAGAGAACCTTGTTCGTCGCTGCAGTCCTGAAACATTAACGGCTTGCTTAACCCAGATTATTGAGCGTAAACGAGACTTAGATTTTCCTTGGTATCCGGCTCGCGTGGTGTGTCATGATATTTTAGGCCAAACGGCGTTAGTGGATCTGGCGGGACTGAGGGATGCCATTGCCGATAAAGGGGGCGATCCTTCAAAAGTGAATCCTGTGGTGCCGACACAGTTGATTGTGGATCATTCTTTGGCGGTCGAGCATGCGGGATTTGATCCCGATGCGTTTGAAAAAAACCGTGCCATTGAAGATAGACGCAACGAAGATAGGTTTCATTTTATCAATTGGACGAAAACGGCCTTTGAAAATATCGATGTGATCCAGCCAGGTAACGGGATCATGCATCAGATAAATTTAGAAAAAATGTCTCCTGTGGTGCAATCACGTGATGGCATCGCGTTTCCGGATACCTTAGTGGGCACCGATAGCCATACTCCCCATGTGGATGCCCTAGGGGTGATTGCCATCGGTGTGGGTGGATTAGAGGCCGAAAGTGTAATGCTGGGTCGTCCATCTTACATGCGTTTACCGGATATTGTGGGTGTAGAGCTGGTGGGACAGCGTCAAAGTGGCATTACGGCGACGGATATCGTACTGGCTATTACCGAGTTTTTACGTAATGAAAAAGTGGTGTCGACCTATTTAGAGTTTTTCGGCGAAGGGGCCAGTGCGCTGACATTAGGCGATCGCGCGACGATTTCTAACATGACACCAGAATTTGGCGCTACAGCGGCCATGTTTTATATCGATGAAAAGACCATCGATTATTTAAAACTGACAGGGCGAAGTGAAGAGCAAGTTAACCTCGTTGAAACCTATGCAAAGCAAAGTGGTTTGTGGAGTGACAGCTTAAAAGATGCCGAATATGAGCGTGTTCTTAAGTTTGACTTATCATCTGTGGGGCGCAATATCGCTGGCCCCTCAAATCCTCATCGCCGGGTATCGACAACGGATTTAGCGGTTAAAGGCATTAGTGGTACGGTCGAAAATGAAGCTGGCTTAATGCCTGATGGCGCCTGTATTATTGCCGCAATTACCAGTTGTACCAATACCTCTAATCCAAGAAATGTGATTGCGGCAGGCTTGCTCGCGCGTAATGCCAATGCCAAAGGTTTAATGCGTAAACCTTGGGTGAAAACATCTTTGGCACCGGGTTCTAAAGCGGTGCAACTATACCTTGAAGAAGCAAAATTATTACCTGAACTTGAACAACTCGGTTTTGGCATTGTGGGCTTTGCCTGTACCACGTGTAATGGCATGAGTGGCGCGTTAGACCCGCTTATTCAACAAGAAGTAATAGACCGAGATCTCTATGCCACGGCGGTATTGTCTGGTAATCGTAACTTTGATGGCCGTATTCATCCTTATGCTAAGCAAGCCTTTTTAGCTTCACCGCCTTTAGTGGTGGCCTATGCAATAGCGGGGACAATACGTTTTGATATTGAGCAAGATGTATTGGGGCAAGACACAGAAGGATTGGACGTCAGATTAAAAGATATTTGGCCCAGTGATGAAGAAATTGATGCTGTGGTGAACGCCAGTGTGAAGCCTGAGCAATTTCGTCAAGTGTATGAACCTATGTTCGACATCAAAGTAGAATACGGCAAGGATAACAACCCTCAATATGACTGGCGCCCTCAGAGTACCTATATTCGTCGTCCCCCCTATTGGGAAGGCGCATTAGCGGGTGAACGAACCATGAAAGGCATGCGTCCACTGGCCGTATTGGGTGACAATATCACTACCGATCATCTGTCACCGTCTAATGCCATTATGCTTGATAGTGCAGCGGGGGCTTATTTACATAAAATGGGGCTGCCAGAAGCTGACTTTAATTCTTATGCCACTCACCGAGGCGATCATTTAACGGCGCAGCGGGCGACGTTTGCTAATCCGAAACTCTTTAATGAGATGGTGACGCAAATCGGTAAAGAGGGTCAAGTGGAAGTTAAGCAAGGCTCTTTAGCTCGAATTGAACCTGAAGGCGTTGAGTCGCGAATGTGGGAAGCCATTGAGACGTATATGGCACGTAAACAACCTTTGATTATTATAGCTGGGGCCGATTATGGTCAGGGCTCATCCCGTGATTGGGCGGCGAAAGGCGTGCGTTTAGCGGGTGTTGAAGTGATTGTGGCTGAAGGGTTTGAGCGTATTCATCGCACCAACTTAGTGGGCATGGGAGTGTTACCGCTGGAGTTTAAAAAGGGAGATAATCGTCATACCTATAATATCGATGGTACTGAGACTTATGATGTGGTGGGCGAGCGTACACCAGGGGCTGATTTAAGCCTTATTATTCATAGAGTAAATGGCGAAGAGGTTAACGTTCCGGTGACTTGTCGACTCGATACTGCTGAAGAAGTGTCAATTTATGAGGCGGGTGGGGTGCTGCAGCGTTTCGCGCAGGATTTTTTAGAAAAAGGAGCGGCATAATGTCATCTTCATCTACTCATTCTTCTCAAATACGCGTGCCAGCGACTTATATAAGAGGTGGTACTAGCAAGGGAGTCTTTTTTAATCTCAAGGATTTACCCATTGCGGCGCAAGAGGCTGGCCCCCAAAGAGATGCTTTTTTATTGCGTGTTATTGGCAGTCCCGATCCCTATGGCAAACAAACGGATGGTATGGGCGGCGCGACATCGAGCACCAGTAAAACGGTTATTTTATCCAAAAGTACTCAAGCTGATCATGATGTCGATTACTTGTTTGGCCAAGTCGCAATCGATAAGCCATTTGTGGATTGGAGTGGAAATTGTGGCAACTTATCGGCGGCAGTTGGCGCATTTGCTATTAACTCAGGCTTAGTCGATAAAACGCGGGTGCCCGACAACGGCATTGCTGTGGTGCGTATTTGGCAGAAAAATATAGGTAAAACTATTATTGCTCATGTGCCTATGATTAACGGTGAAGTTCAAGAAACAGGTGACTTTGAGCTTGATGGTGTTACATTCCCGGCTGCTGAAGTGGTGGTGGAATTTATGTCACCGGCCGATGGTGAAGGGGCGTTATTTCCAACGGGAAATCTTGTTGACGATCTTAGTGTTCCCAGTGATATTGTGGTGAGCGGCGTCCTTAAGGCGACGTTAATTAATGCAGGGATCCCGACGATTTTCATTAAGGCGGAAGATCTGGGTTATCAAGGTACTGAATTGCAAGAGGCCATTAATGGCGCGCCTCAGGCCTTGGCCATGTTTGAGACTGTTCGCGCTTATGGCGCGGTGAAAATGGGCTTAATAGACCATATTGATGATGCTAAAAATCGGGCACATACGCCTAAAATTGCTATTGTGGGCGAACCTCAAGACTATACATCATCCAGTGGTAAAGCCATTTCGACAGACATGATCGATCTTAATGTACGTGCCTTGTCTATGGGGAAACTTCACCATGCCATGATGGGCACAGCGGCGGTGGCGATTGGTGTGGCTGCGGCCATTCCTGGCACGTTAGTTTATGAAGTGGCGGGTGGCGATGAGCGAGATAGAAGGTCTGGTAATGTTCGTTTTGGTCACCCATCTGGTACATTGAAAGTCGGTGCTCAAGCAAGTGAAATCGATGGACAATGGCAAGTGACGAAAGCCATTATGAGCCGCAGTGCACGCGTGTTAATGGAAGGTTGGGTGCGAGTACCAAGGGATTCATTTTAATGAATAGTATTTTATTTTAGATTGTATATCAGTGAATGTTCACTGTTTTTATAAGAGCGTAAAGGTACTTAGTGACGTTTTATGCTCTTTTTTTTGCTTGAAAATGTTGAGAGATGTGAGTATATCTTCAAGTAATAATGGGTTGGTAGTGGCAATAAAATCATATATATCGTTAGGTTGGATGATTTGATGGCAGAGGTTTTCACTAACTTTGTTGACTATGTGGCCGCCTGCATACTTTAGAATAGGGTAGGCGAGTAGATTATATAAATCAGATGTTTTTCGGGCTTCAATCATGAAATCAGCGGCATTTCGAGCCAGTTCACACAATTCCATATTACTATTTTCGATGGCGCGAATATCACGGCATTGCAGAAATATTGGATAACTAAATAATAGCTGTTCTTCAGCTTTGGAATAACCGAGTCTTAGGTAACCACAGGCCGTTGAAAGTTGAGTCTTTCCTTTACATTGGATTACTTGAGTGTTTTCTAATAATGATGAATAAAAATAGCTTTTTTCATTTTCAGTGTAGTAATAATCACCAGAATGAAGACCTTCTACATAAGCGAAACATAAATGGTCAAAGGTGGGATTATCTAAGTGTTCGCTGATGGCTAATGCAATACAAGGATCGCCAATCCCTCGGTCCCAATTTAGTGAACCATCAAGAGGATCAATATAAATAATAAAATCAGGATTATCTTTTTTGGGGAATTGAAATCCCTCCATGAATATTTGGCAAGGATAAGATTCTAGGTGTTGTGTGATGATATGAAAAGCTATGTTGTCAGCATGATGTGTTGATTTAGTATCGGCTTCATTTTGAGCGTGGACGGAGAAACCTTGTTTATGTTTTAAATCGCTGAGTAGCGCGGCTTTCACATCGGTGGCTATTTGCTTGGCGAGTGATAGATAATCCATAAATCCTCTTGTTGAATTTAATATCCTGCTGCTTGACCGTCTTTTCGGCTTTCAGAGGCGCCAAAATAGACTTGTCTTTTATCATCCCATGCTATGGCTTGATAGCCTCCATATTTGCCGTTGGAGTCTTGTATATTATGCCCTCGCTCAATTAACCCTTGCAGTACGCTGGCACTGAATCCACTTTCTAAACTAATACTGCCACCTTGGGTCATTTGAGTACCTGTTGGTTGACTTGTTCCTGCATGTAAAAATCGAGGTGCATCACCAGCCTCTTGTAAATTCATTTTAAAATCAATGAGATTAATCAGGGTTTGCGCTTGCAGTTGAGGTTGAAATAATCCCCCCATGACTCCAAAGCTAAGCCAAGGTTTACCTTGTTTTGTGACGAAGGCCGGAATGATGGTATGAAAGGGGCGTTTATTGGGCTGGTATACATTATAGTCTTGTGAATTTAGGCTAAAGAGTTGGCCTCTATTTTGTAGGACAAAGCCTAGCCCTGTCGGTGTCATGCCAGAGCCCATGCCGCGGTAGTTGCTTTGTATTAATGATACCATGTTGCCTTGTTTATCTGCGGTAGTGAGGTATACGGTATCGCCGTGATGGGATATAGGTAACCCAGATGCGACTTGTTGATTGGCTTGGTGTTTGATGAGTTTATTACGCATTTTAGCATAATCTTTGGATAGCAGTTCCTTGATGGGAATGTGATTAAAATCTGGATCGCAGTAAAATTTGGCTCTGTCTTCATAAACCAGCTTGATGGTTTCAATGAGGGTGTGGATTAATCTTTCACTACCAAAACCCATGGATGCAATATCATGTTGTTCCAGCATGTTAAGGATTTGCAGTACGGCAATACCTTGTCCGTTTGGAGGGAGTTCCCATACATCAAAACCGCGATATTGAGTGGAAATGGGGTTGACCCATTCTGATCTGTGTTGATTGAGATCCTCTTCACTTAAAAAACCGCCATTTTTTTTCATATAAGTGGCAATCGTGTTGGCAATGTCTCCTTGGTAAAATCCAGCTCTGCCATTGTTAGCTATGTGTGTTAGCGTATGGGCTAAATGTGGATTTTTAAAAATATCTCCTTTTGCAGGCGTATTTCCGTTAAGCATATAAGTCGGTGAAAAATTCGCAAAGCCTTGTAAATGTTTGGCACTTTGAGCCATTTCAAGACTAATGGTTTCAGTCACGGGAAAGCCTTGGATAGCGTAGTCTATGGTCGGCTTTAAAAGTAGGTTCATCGGCAGTGAGCCAAATTTTTCATGCATTTCATACCAAGCATCGATGGTGCCTGGTGTCGAGACAGATAAAGGGCCAAAAGCGGGAATAGCGGTCAAGTGTTGTTGTTTAAAATACTCAAGGGTTAATGATTTTGGTGAACGTCCAGAGCCATTGAGGCCTAAAAGCTGTTGTGATTTTGCATCCCAAATAATGGCAAATAGATCACCCCCTATACCACTGCCTGTAGGTTCAACCAGCCCAAGTAAGGCATTTGCGGCAATGGCTGCATCAATTGCGTTTCCACCTTGTTTGAGTATATCCAGTGCAACCTGTGTGGCTAAAGGCTGAGAAGTGGCAGCCATACCATGCTGGGCAATAATTTCTGAACGAGTCGTAAAAGCGTGTCCTGTGATTCTATCGGCCATGAGTTTACTCTCTCACCTTAGCGGATTTAGCTGGATTTGAGAGGGAGTTTAAAGTGAGCGCAACATACATATTAAAGCGGTAGGTTGTGAGGGGGTTAATGATACCTGAGAGTCGTTTGACATGATCATCTGAGAGCTTAAAGGTGTTGTCGCTGCAATGGCAGACAGATTAATGAATAATGAGAAAATGAATACGCCAAGCCAGCTAATAGACAGGGTTTTACTTAAATCACTATACCCCTTTTGAAGTGTGAACCAAGAAAAAATAAGAGGCAATAAAAAAATGGCTATTGCAAGTGCTGGTGTCATGGTTTTGCTTGGGAAGCGGGCTTCTAGGGTGTCATTTTGAGGCGTTTGTGGACCTCTCGGCGAAAGGCAGTGAGGGCAAAGACTTAATGAGGCGTGATAATGTTTTTGGCAATATTGACAAATTGGCATGGGCATCATCCTTGAGCGTTAGTCTCTATTGAGAAGCTTTAATACTGTTTTATCTCGATAGTACTAAAGGGTACATAGCTTTTATTTTAGACTAATTTGTCTTGTTAGGGACTTTGCACTCCTAAAAATACTTTTATTGGGTATACCTTGCCCATGAGTCTAAGCTTTTGGCGATGGCGTATTGGGTTTCTTGAATATACATAATTTTAAGCTTTTTGATGTCATTGACGTGTTTTTGGGTGATCACTAATCCATTTGCATGTCGATAGGCTAACAAAGCAAGGTATTGTGTACCTTGGTGTTGCTTTTCTTTAATGTTTTCTTTGCTTTGTTTGTCAATAAAAGAGGCAGCCTGTGTATAAATGTGTTGGTATTGTGCGTAGATTTTGATGACATGAAAATAATCAATATTTCTCGTTAAAGGTTGAACATTTAACGAATCAAGGTAGATATCATGCAGTCTTTGATATTGCTTGTGGGCAGCGATGCTGGCTTTGTTATTGAGACACTGAGTAATAACATGATTCACTTTACTGTTAATATTTTTATTTAATGAGGAGTGATAAATAAACAGTAATCCTAAGCTAATGATGATGCTAGTCAAACAAGAAGATAATACAATTAACTCATTAATATTTATTGGTAAATAAAATTCCTCTTGCATATGGCTCTCCCGTTTTACCTATATCTTTGATTGGTTTACAACAGGCTAAAGCGACATGAATGTTAATATCTGTTATGTTTTTGTTTGTATTGGTTGGGTTGATGTAAGTTAATTTTTAGGGCGAGCCAAAAGGGTAGGAATAAAGGGAAAGTGACATTAAGTATGTCACTTAATATTTTTTTATTCGATAATTAATCAATATCCCCCATCCAACGTTTAATCAGTGGCGTAAGCAATAAGGTGACGGCGGTTCCGATGAAGGCTATCCACATGATATCGGTATAGAGTGAGGTGAAAATTTGATGCTGACTCAAAGATTGAGCCGCTTCTCCTGCGAGTGTTGATAGATTGTCTATTTGTCCTACATTACCCGCTAAAAAGGCGGCAATATATTCGGCGATGGCTGAGCCTAAGAACCACAGTCCCATCATAAGCCCTGCCATTTTTGGCGTCGATAGCTTGGTGATCATGGATAAACCAATGGGCGAGATACATAGTTCACCCAGAGTATGGAGAAAGTAGGCGCTGATCAGCCAAGTCATCGCGACTTGATGTTGATTGTTAGACAAATAAAGGCCTATGACGAGTGCAGCGAACCCAAGGCCGACTAAAAAGAGGCCAATAGAGAATTTAATGGGTGTGCTTGGTGCTTTATTTTTTTCATTAAGTTTAAGCCAAAGTTTAGAAAATAACGGTGCCATTAATATAATAAAAATGGCATTTAAAGATTGAAACATGGGCGCGGGAATGGTTATTCCTAATAAAGATCTATCGGTGATCCTTTCTGCAAACAAGTTCATTGAGCTGCCCGATTGTAAAAAACAAAGAAAGAAGACCGTTGACATCATGATCAGGCTTAATGCGGCGTAGAGATGTTGCTTTACTGATTTCGACTTTTCATACAGGCAGTAAACAATGAGCCCCACACTGGCAATGATGAATGTGAGGCCTAATAATGTACCTACTATTTGATGATTGCTGACAATAAGTGAAATTAACCCGATAAGTATGAGCGCTGTGAGGTAAATGAGATGATTGACTTTGAATATGCCGAGACGTTTAGGCTGTAGACTTTGGTGACTTAATTCGTTTTCTGATGCATTAATGAGGTGAGCTTGGTTGAGTGTAAAAATACACAAACCAATGAGCATGCCAATCCCTGCGAGCCCAAAACCATAATGCCAGCCATATTGACGACCAATATAACCACAAATAATCGCAGCGAGTGCTGCCCCCAAGTTTATGCCCATATAAAATAGGGTAAAGCCTGCGTCTTTTCTGGGATCATTGGTTGAGTAGAGTTGTCCGACAATGGTTGAAATATTGGGTTTTAAAAAACCAATACCGACAATGATAAAAGACAAGGATAAGTAAAAGGTATTCAGCCCAGTGCTGTCGATTTTAACGCCTTTACTATTGATATAAGCGGGCATACCTTCAAATGCCATTCCTAAGTGGCCCAAGCACAATAACACACCGCCTAAAATAACGGCTTTTTTATAACCTAGGTACCTATCGGCAATTAGGCCACCTAAAAGCGGAAGCGCGTAAACAAGGGCAAAAAAATTACCAAATATTTGGGTGGCTTCTTTATCACTAAAGAGAAAGTGTTCTGTTAAGTAGAAGATAAGTAATGCTTTTAATCCATAGAAACTAAAGCGTTCCCACATTTCTGTGAAAAAGCACACATACAATCCTTTTGGGTGGGAGCTTGTTGTGGCGGAATAATTTGAATGTGTATCACTAATCGTACTGTTATTGATCATATAACTGACTTTGCATAATAAAAATAAGGTCTTATTAGCCTAATCACTTTTAAAGGATGTACTTGAAGTTAAGGTGAAGTTGTGGTGAATTAAAGGTAAAACAGATTGTTTTAATGGGTGAAAAAGGTAAAGTATACGTTAAGGTGCAAGCTGAGGGACCGCGTTATTTATAATCAATATCAATTTGCTGATTTAGTGCTGAACACGCAACTTGGAACGCTAGTCAGAGAGAGCGGGGAAGAGGTGGCCTTGCCACGATTGAGTTATCAATTACTCTGCGTCTTATGTGATGCAGCGCCAGGCATTGTGTCTCAAGAAACGTTAATGCAGCAAGTTTGGCCAGACTTAGTGGTCGGTGATGAAACTTTAAAACAGCGGGTTAAATTACTGAGAAAATCGTTAAAAGACAGTGTTAACTCACCGGTTTATATTGAGGTTGTTCGAGGGCGGGGTTACCGCATTTTTCCAAAGGTAGTGGTGCAAAAGCTGAGCGAAGAGTCTGGCTCAGCGCAGTACTCGGCTCGTCAATCAAGTGACGTATTAGGGAGCTCCTATCCTAGTGCAGAACAAGGGGTTGAACGCCATATTCAGCAATCAATCAAAGATGCAGTACAGCGAGCTGATGCGGCACAAGCATCAGCTGCAAGTGTGTTGGCTTATTGGAAAATAATGCTACTTGCTATGAGCTTAGGTGTGTTCTTGTTGATGGTCATGTTTTCATTGAGTTCATCAAAACAGGTTCCGTTAGCGTTGATGACATCTTTAAAAGAGGATACTCATTCACAGGCTGACAAAGTGAGCCAAGGGATGAAAGAAGCGCGTTTTTCAGATCAGCTCTACCAAAAAGCCCTTGTTTATTATCATCGCTATCGTGATGAAGATAATCGGCATGCTATTGATTTATTTCACTCTGCTATCGAAATCGATGCGGATTTAGCGCCTGCATATGCAGGGCTTGCCGATGCGTATAGTCAAGGTGTATTTCAATTTAATGGCCCTGTTCAGTGGCAACAAAAAGCCATTGAAGCTGCCTATAAGGCAATTGCCTTGGATCCCGACTTAGCAGCAGGATATAAGGCGTTGGGCTTGGCTTATTATAATCAAGGTTGGTTAGCTAAAGCGGTGATTGCTAATTTAAAAGCTTTGCACAAACAGGCTGATTTCAATGAAGCGATGTCTAATTTAGGCTTTATTTATCGTGAAATGGGCTTACTTGCCCAAGCCTTTCAATGGAGCAGTAAGGCACTTGAAATCGATCCTCAAAATAGTGTGAGTATGGTACATCAAGCTTTGAATTTTATGGCGTTGGAGCAATATGTTGAATCACAGCAGTGGTTAAATAAAGCGTTATTATTACAGCCAGACTCTGTGTTTGCCAATGATGCACAAGGGCAATGGTATATGAGGCAGGGGTTATTTTATGAAGCTAAACAACATTATCTTAAGCAGTTAAGATCTGTTCCTAAGCAGTGGCAATTTCGATTAGGTTTAGCGCAAAGTTATTTGTATTTAAATGAGACTAAATTAATTAAGCCGCTTGTGGTTTCGTTGAAGAAAAATCCCAGCATTCGTGTGCAAGATAAAGCTAAATTATTTGAATTATTAACACAAATAAAACTTGACAGTGGCCAAGCTAAATCACTGATTGATACTATCAAGCGCAGACTTGAAAGAGGGTCTGATAGACCGGAAGACAGTTTTAATTTAGCGGTTATTTATGCAAAAAAAGGTGAGAATAAAGTGAGTTATCGATATTTAATTCAAGCTATTAATCAAGGCTGGCTATCTTATACATTAACTTTACAGCATCCTAGTTTTCAGGTTATGCGCCAAGAGAAAGGTTTTATTCAATTACTCAGTGAAATGAAAGATCAACAAGCATTTGCTTCGTTAGAGAAACAAACGCTTTAGTCGAACTATCTTCAGGCGTGTAGTGCAAAAAAATCAAGAATACTGTTAAGTGCTAAACTGCGTGGTTTATCTTTTTCAATAAAAATCTCATGGCTGGCATCGGGGATCGAGATGAGCTGGATTTGCTGATGCGTTGAACTGGTACAAATTTTTGTTAATATGCCTGCCGCTCTATTTTGTGAGCGGTTATCGACGATTGTGTCTCTACCCGCTTGTAAAATGAGTAATGGTGCGGGTGGATTTTGTGCAACTAGCACTGCTTCTTCTGCAGCATCTATGGCTTCGACTAACCAATGATTGGTGGGAGCGCCAAGTTGTATTTGTGGATGTTGTTGATACAATTTTAGTAAAGAATGATAGCGCTCTTGACTGTGAGATAGGTGATTTTTAGAAAAAGGAGTGGCTTCATAATCTTTTCCGCCTAAAATATAGTTAGGCTCTCGTCTCATACACCGATTATCGAGCTTTTCGGCTAACCAGCGAATAAAACGACGGCTAATAGGCAGTTTAATCCCGTACATAGGGGAAGAAAAAGCTGCTGCCGTAAAGGTGTTAGGCGCTTTTTGCATGTAGAGTGTACCAATAGTACAGCCCATTGAGTGTCCCAGTAGGAACAATGTTTTATGCTGTTGTGGTAACACGACTTTATCGATAAAAAAGCTGAAATCATCAATATAAGTGGAAAACTTGTCGATATGCCCCTGCTGTGGGTTTAGGGTTATGCGACTGGATAAACCTTGGCCTCGATGATCAATAGCATAAACACTATAGCCTTGTTGATATAAATCGAATATTAACTCTTTATATTTTAAATAAGATTCTACTCGCCCGTTACTGATCACGATGGCGCGAGTCGAGTTGGGGTGTTTAATAAAGCAATAAGCTAAATGTAATTTATTGGCCGTTAGCAATACAGATTCTGTGATCTCTTTCCAAAATATGTCTAGCTTTGGGGAGTCGATTTGATTTTCTGATGAAAATTGTCTCACATTTTCAGTACTGGGCTCGAGTTTAGAGCTGCGAGGGGCAATTCTGGGCATGTTGGGTAATGTTATTGAGTGTGCTTAGGGCAGTGTAACAAACATCAATATGACTTGTATTCATTAAATGGGCTCTTTTTTATTGAAATACGATGCTGGATTAAAATAATTTCATCTTTATGAGAGCAATAAGATAAGTTTTTATTTTATTGCTCTCATTGATTTATAATTATTAAATTGTTGATTTTTCTTTGATAATAAAGTCCTGTATTTGCTGTTCCAGTATTGTCATCGGGACTGAACCATTGGCTAAAACCGCGTCATGAAAGCGGCGTAAGTCAAACTGTTCTCCCAATGCGAGTTCAGCTTGTTGACGTAGTTTTTTGATAGTCAATTCGCCAATTTTATAAGACAGGGCTTGTCCAGGCCAAGTGATGTATCTGTCTATTTCGGTGGTGACATTATGCAGTGATAATGCGGTGTTGCTTGCCATAAAATTGATGGCTTGCTGTCGACTCCAGCCTTTGGAATGTATGCCGGTATCGACAACTAAGCGTGCCGCTCGCCACATTTCATAAGTTAGCCGACCAAAATTACTGTATGGGTCTTGATAAAAACCAGCTTCTAGGCCTAAATATTCAGCATAGAGCCCCCAACCTTCTCCAAAGGCTGAAATATAGCTATAACGTCGAAAATTAGGCAGTTGAGTTAAGGATTGGTTGAGGGATATTTGCAGGTGATGACCGGGAACAGCTTCATGCAAGGTTAATGCTTCCAACTCATACAATGGACGCTTATTCAGTGCATAGGTGTTGACCCAATAGTATCCAGGCTCATCGTCACTACTACTGCCTAAATAGCGCCCTGTTGTGTATTTAGGCGCAATTTCAGCAGGAACAGGCGCAATACCATAAGGTGTTGTGGGTAGATGGGTGAAGTATTTTGGTAATATGGCATCGGCTTTTTTGGCAATAAAAGCCGCTTCTTTTAATAATTGCTCGGGGCTGGTGGGATAAAATTGTGGATCATTGCGTAAAAAATACAAAAAATCGGCAAAGCTGCCTGTAAATGTCAGTTCATCTATAATGGTTTGCATTTCTGCACGAATACGTTTGACTTCTTTGAGCCCTAAAACATGTACTTCATCAGCACTGATCTCACGGGTTGTGTAGTAGCGTACTCTGTTTTCGTAAAAGGCCTGCCCATCAGGTAAATCTTTGGCTGCAAGACTAATGCGTGCATTGGGAATATAATCTTGTGTCATGAAGCGATAAAAAGCTTGGTAGGATGGAATCACATTTTGTTGAATAAGCCATTCACCTTGTTGTTTAAAAGCTATTTTTTGTTGCTCTGTAAAATGTTTTGGAAAGGCGGTAAATGGCGCGTAGTAGCCACTTTCTCTCATTGGAACAATAAATGCTTTGATACTTTTCTCAAATCCCTCGAGCGTAACTTTTGGTAGGGTTATCCCTTCCTTAATGCCTTGCTGCAACCAAGATGTTTGCTGGTGGAAATAATGGGGAAGTAATTTGAGTTGATTGAGATAGTTTTCATAATCTTGTTCAGTCAAGAAGCGTCGATGACTAATGCGTGCGATGTCGGTATGAAATCCCCCTTCGGCGGTTAAAGGAAGATAATGCATTTTAAATCGATATTGATCGAGTGAGTCTTGTAATTGATCGGCTAAAATTTGCTTATCTATTCGTTGAGTTTTTGAGAGATCGGTCGTGGGGATCTGAGTCAGTTGACTCAGTAAATGGAGTTGTTGCTGATTGCGTTTTAATAATGCTTGAAGGGAAAGATCCGGCAGTTTTCCTGCTGCGCTTGTATCACCCAACTGCTTAGCAAGTTCGGGATCGCTTTGCAATCTTAATTGCCAAGCTTGATCTATAATCTTAGTAAGCTGTGCTGTAGCGATTTGTGTGTTTTGCTGATGGTTTTTCGATGAAACATTGGTATAAAGTGGAGAAACTTGGCAAGCACTTAATTGAGCGATAAAGAGGAGTGTCAGTAAAAGTCGATACATTTCAGTTGTTCTGATTTATTTTTATAGTGGGGTTATTATGCGCCATTGAGCATGTAAATAATATTCGCTTATTTCACTTTTAATGTTAATTAGTTAAAAAGATCTCGAGAAAGCCAGAAACACAGGTGTAAGCCGTGATATCATGCGTGCAGCTCAATACCAAGTAAAAAGATGTTTGGTTGAGTGGTAGACATAGGGGTTAAAAATGATCGATACATCTATTCCACTGGTGGATCTCCACCGACACCTAGACGGTAATGTTAGGGTGGAGACAATATGGGATTTGGGACACCAGCATAATATCGCCTTACCGGCGAATTCATTGGATGAATTAACACCATTTGTACAAATTCAGGGTAAAGAAAACGATTTAGTGGGTTTTTTAACCAAACTAGATTGGATGGTTGCAGTATTAGCCGATTTGGATGCAGTTAAACGTGTTGCTTATGAAAATGTTGCCGATGCAGCTTTGTCAGGCTTAGATTATACCGAACTGCGTTTTAGCCCTTATTACATGGCCATGAATCATAAATTACCTATTGAAGGTGTCGTTGAAGCGGTGATTGACGGTGTTAAATTGGGCATGAAAGACCATCAAGATTTAAAAGTGAATCTCATTGGCATTTTGTCGCGGACATTTGGCCAACAAGCCTGCCAACAGGAATTAGATGGCTTATTATCACAGCGGCAACATTTGGTCGCTGTTGATATTGCTGGTGATGAGATGGGATTTCCTGGTGATCTTTTCACCTCTCATTTCAAACAGGCTCGCGATGCTGGTTTAGCGATAACAGCTCATGCTGGAGAAGCTGCGGGTGCAGAGAGTATGTGGCAAGCGATAGAATCATTAGGGGCAACGCGTATTGGTCATGGTGTGAATGCTATCCACGACCCTAAGTTAATGGAATACTTGGTTAACAATAAGATAGGGATTGAGTCTTGTCCGACGAGTAATTTACATACCTCAACGGTGGCTAATTACCAAGTTCATCCATTGCGACAATTTATGGAAGCTGGGGTCTTAATAGGGTTAAATACCGATGATCCTGGCGTGAGTGCAATTGATATTAAACATGAATATCGCGCTGTTCAAACAGAGATGGGTTTTAGTGCTGTAGAACTTGCTCAATTACAGCGTAATGGGGTTGAAATGGCTTTTCTATCTGATAGTGAACGTAAAGCATTATACCAATCAAAAGCTTAAAACCTGATGGGAATGTATAAAAAACCGGCTATGCCGGTTTTTTTGTTTTTTGGGGTTCAAATCAAATGACTCTGGAAAATGCTTGTTGCTTAGCATATTGACGTATATAGACATCAAAACACATGCAAATATTGCGAATTAATAATCGTCCAGTCGGTAATACAGTGATACCTTGTTCTGTGACTTGAATGAGATCATCGTCGATAAAAGGTTGTAATAAAGCCAAATCTGTTTTGAAATAATGCTTAAAGTCTAGTGTGAATTTATGTTCAATCTCCTGAATATTAAGTGAAAAATGACATATAAGCTGCTTAATCACTTGACGCCTAATCACATCATCTCGATTGAGTTCACACCCTTTCCATAATGCATGTCCATACTGTTCGATAGCATTATAATAGTGTTTAATGTCTTTTTGGTTTTGGGCATAACATTGGCCTATTTGACTAATAGATGATACACCTAATCCGAGTAAGTCACATTCTGGTTGTGTGGTATAGCCTTGAAAGTTACGGTGTAATTTTCCTTGGTGTTGCAATTTAGCCAGTGTATCGTTTGGTTTTGCAAAGTGATCCATGCCGATATATTGGTAACCTGCTTGCGTTAATTGCTCGATGGTGTGTTTAAGCATTGTCAGTTTTTGATTGGCGTTGGGTAAATCTTTATCATATATTTTACGCTGGGCTGCAAAGCGTGAAGGGAGATGTGCGTAGTTGAATACCGACAATCGGTCAGGATTAAGCTCAATCACTTTTTTAATGGTTTGTGAAAAACTGTCTGCTGTTTGATGAGGCAGACCATAGATAAGATCGATACTAGTAGAACTAAATCCTATTTGTTTGGCTTGGTGTACTAGATCGAAGATAAAGCTTTCATCTTGTTCTCGATTTACCGCGTGCTGTACTTTTTTATTAAAATCTTGAACACCAATTGAGAGCCGATTAAAGCCAACTTTTTTCAGTGTATTGAGTATGGACAGTTCAATTTCACGAGGATCGACTTCTATTGAAAACTCGCCTTCATTGGAAAAGGTAAAGTGTGCTTTTAACCAAGAAAATAAATTTTCAATTTGAGTTGAGGTTAAAAAGGTTGGCGTTCCTCCTCCTAAATGTAATTGAGTGACTTTATAATCTGCGAATAAAGGTGCACGAGTAATGATCTCTTTTTTTAGATAGGTTAAGTATTGATCGGCTTTATGCTGATGACGAGTAATGATTTTATTGCAGCCACAGTAGTAACAAAGTTTGGCACAAAAAGGAATGTGGATATATAAGGATAAGGTCTTACTGGGACTTTTTGCTATAGCGTTGAGTAAGTGGGATTGATTAAATGCTTCATTAAATTCAAGTGCTGTTGGATAAGAAGTGTAACGAGGTCCACTGTGGTTATATTTTTCGATCAAAGATTGATCCCAGCGCATAAAGCATACTCTCAACGTCAGTAAATGTGTAAAGAGTATGCCTTGATAGTCATTTGCTGATCTTGATCTAGATTATGAAAACGGCCTTTAATGTCTTAATAAGCTGTAGAATATTTAAGTTAGCCTTGATATTGAGTTAAGTGTTTAGCTTCATCTAAAATCGCCACTGTTAATTTTGATTCTGATCGCATACGTTGATAATCTAATTGCATGCGTTGCTGCTTAGGTAATGATTTTCTTTGCTCTTTAATGGGATGGGTTTTGATAACATTGTAATGTTCAAAGAGTGAAGGGTAGTCTGGTGTGACTTGCTCTGTGAGTCCTAAGATATCGAATAGTTTGGCAATTCTGATGACACCTTCAGAAATTTCACAGCGTTCTTCAAGCATGGCTTGTGCAATATAGCGAATATTGTCGAGTAATTTATTCACACGTTCTTGCGCGGCTTTTTCTTGTGCTTGTTTTGCTTGAATGGCTGCTTGGTTTTGTTGTTTAACCTTTAGTAGTAGATTGATTGCATAGCCTGATAATATCGCAATAATGACTAAAGCTAGAATAATGAAAACGGTATACATAGAGTGTCCTCACTCAGTTAGCATCGGTAAGTGTAACATGTTGAGTATTGATAATTTTCGATATAACAATGAATAAAGTAATGCCAACATTTTAAATGTTGGCATTATCTCTTACCAATGCAAATTAATTATGCGTTAGTCTTTATGTTGATAATCTTTGAGTAAATCAGCCCCAGATTCAAATTGGTCGAAGAGATCGTCATCAGTACGAGATGATTTTACTGACGTTGAAACTTCTTCTTCGTCAGTAATGCCCAGTTTATCCATCAGTCGTTCTATTTTGCTTAACTGCTTGTTTAGCCACTCTTGATCATCTGCAGCTAAATTCTTTCCTTCTTCTAGCATGTCCAGTAAGTTATTTAATCTAGGATCTTCTTCTAATTTAAGTAACTGGGCTTCATCACTTAATTTAGGTGATGGGCTTTTCTTTACTGTTGTTTTTTCTGCTTTGATCCCTAGCTGTATTGGTTTTTTACTGCCATGGCGAGGATCGTTATTTTTTGAGCCACTACCTTGGGTATGCTGTTGAATGATAGCTTCATTGTGACGACTACCGGATTTATTACCAGAATCTTGCTTTTTTCCCGTAAGAACACGCTCTTGTTTTTTGGTTCTTGTTTTTAATTGTGGTGGGTTTTGATTGTTTTTACGTGTTTTTTTACTGCGGGACATAGCTTTATCTCGATAACTGAAAAGACTGTAGCACAGGAAAACGAATCGAAGTTTACCTGCAACTGAAGTTAGATCGCGTTTTATACCAGATCCTGATGCTTTTTGCACCACAATGCGATCGTTTTGCTGTAAATAATAGCTTAATATGGTGTTGCTTGGCCACAAACTGGGAGGTTTGTTGAAGATGATATCATTTTATTTAGTGGGTATTGAGTTTTATGTAAGAATAAAAAAAGGCGACAGAAGTGCTGTCGCCTTATAGAAGAGTGTCAATTGACACTTAATTTTGATTCCAAGTATCCCTGCTTGCTATGCAACTTCCCGGTCGGTATCCGTCTTTTTTGAGCCTGCTTTCCTTGCATTTTTATTGTTATTAGTCATCACTGACATTTATTACTTTTCCATTATCATCCTGATTATCGCTTCCGTAGATGAGCATCATGTCTCATCAGTATCCTTTTCGCCTATCTATGACGCCTAAGTAACCATCCATATCAGTAAAATTTAATTCAGAATAACAAATTACCATTTTTATTATCCGTACACCTCTTAAAGAGAGTCGGCTATGATTTATGTTAAACTGGTAGGTAAAGTTAAATGCTAAAAGGCCAATAGGTATCCTACCTAGTACTTTACCGTAATCGTTTGACCTGAACTTCAAAGTGAAGTTATTTCATCAAAAGATGAATGGCCTTAATTTATTATGATTATTATTGAGTATCTTTATTCTTATATCTTAAATGTAACATACCGACATCTGAAAGTTGTTCTTAAATATTTTTGTACTAACAGTTGGGTTTGTCTCGGTATGTAGAGTATTAAACCTAAATCTAATATTCATGTCAATAAATAATCGAGTTCAGTTTACGTTAAGGTAAGATTTTTGGGAATAAAAAAGGCAGCAAGGCTGCCTTTTGTTAAATTGGAGTTATTTTGTGTTAAATTTACTTAAGGTCTGAAATATATTGAGATAACGCTTCAATATCGGCATCGTTTAGCTTTTTTGATGTCGCTTGCATCATACCGTTTAGATCATTGTTACGATTTGTATCTTTGAATTTATTCAATTGGATTTTGATATAATTGGCATGCTGGCCACCTATCATTGGGAATCCTGCCAGCCCCATACCTTTGCCATCGGGCCCATGACATGCGATACACGCGGTTATTCCACGGGTGGCATCGCCGACTTTATACAATGTTTCACCGAGTTCTGGCACATTGTTGACGTCAATAGGTTGTTGAACCTGGCTTGCATAATAGGCTGATAAATCTTCAATGTCTTGATCGCTTAACGCGATGCTCATACCACCCATAATGGGATCGACGCGACCTTCTTTACCCCCCGTTTTCATTGCACTTCGAAAATCAGTTAACTGCTTTTCTAAGTAAGAGGCATGTTGCCCTGCAATTTTTGGGTACATGTCTATCATGCTATTGCCGTCAACACCGTGGCAAGCAGAACAAACAATGGCTTTCGTTTTTCCGGCTTCGGCATTACCTTCAGCTATAGCAGGAGAAGAGATAGTGGCTACTGCAGACAGCACAATTGCTAACTTTTTCATGGCGTTCCAACTTCTTATTAAAATATTTGTCCTGAGCTTACTGGGATGACCCGTAAGCATGATAAAATAGTATTTATGTAATCGGGGTAATATTTTACACGAAAATGTAAAAATGTAAGCAATTCTTCGATATTTAAACAGTTAATTTGAAAAATTTTTTGGAGTAAATTGTGTCAGGATCTCGTATTGATTTTAGAAAAGCGAAGTTTTTAATTAGTGCCCCTGATATTGCACACCTTGATGAGCACCTTCCTGGTGACGTGGGAGTTGAAATTGCCTTTGCTGGTCGTTCTAATGCAGGAAAATCCAGCGCTCTCAACCTGTTAACTGAACAAAAAGGACTTGCTAGAACGAGTAAAACACCAGGAAGAACACAGTTAATTAACGTTTTTCAATTAGATGAACATCGCCGTTTAGTCGATTTACCGGGCTATGGATTTGCTCAAGTTCCATTAACATTAAAGAAAAAATGGCAACAAGCGTTAGGACAGTATTTACAAGATCGCAGTTGTTTGAGTGGTGTTGTTGTGTTGATGGATATTCGACATCCATTAAAAGATCTTGATATGCAAATGATAGAGTGGGCCGTAGGCAGTAATATTCCCGTGCTGGCTTTGTTAACCAAAGCCGATAAGTTGGCCCAAAGTGCTCGTATGAAAACGGTCAATGAAGTCAGAAAAAGCTTAGCTGATTTTGATGATGCAGTCGTCGTAGAGCCTTTTTCTTCACTAAAAGGAATAGGCAAAGCAAAAGTGTTAGGTATTTTAGATGGATGGTGTAAACCACAATGGCTGATGGATGCGTTAATAAAAGATGAAGAGTAGTATTGTTATATTTTTCGGCTTTTTAAGCGGTTAGCCCATGGTTTCCCCTTTTATGTCTGATCAGATTAATCTTCGAACCTTATCATTTAAATTTTGATCAAAAAAATAGCCGATGGAATAACCATCGGCTTAAATATTAGCTCTTTTGGGGAGAAGCTAAATTCAACAAGACTTAAGTGCTATCAATAGGTGTTGATAGTGCTCAGTAAGCCTATGATAACGGTATTTGCAATCAAATTAAAGTATTTACTCTAAAAAATGTTGTAGGCGAAAAAAAGCCCCAGTAAATAATTTACTGGGGCGCCATAATTTGGCATTCGCTTGAATCACTAGCGAATAAAAAAGGTTTGAAAGATAGAACATCTTAACCTCTGTACCCTACAAACGTAATATTACCTCATTAAACTGAATATGAAAAACTGTTTTTTGTTTTAAGATACAGTTTTTAGTTGTCAATTATGATAAATGAGTGAAAAATATTCTTTTTTTGATCTAAAAATTTCATAAAAAAATTTTAATTTCATTATTAGAAAGGGTGACTTGTTGTGAGTCTTTTTGCGGCCGATTGTCACTTTTTTATCAATTTATTATGAGGATATTAGCTGGGCTTGATATCTTTAATATAGAACTTAATGGTTGTTGATCCACATCCATTTGGTCGGATATAGCTATATATGGATCCTAAAGTATGTTGGAATCTCTGAGGGGGTCAGAATTGATTATTTCTATAATAGAATTGGTATTACAATCGTATAAAGGGAATAGAAGGGAGTGTTGTGAGATGAAAGGCACTATTTTTAGCAACGGCTTTACCGCCATAAGTGCCTTATTTGTTTACGAGTCACTCAGCGATTAGTGAGCTTGCTCCCAGTTATCACCAATACCAGATTCAGCGAGTAATTCCACATCTAAATTAGCGGCTTGCGCCATTAATTTACAGATTTTATCTTGGTAGTTCTCTGCTTTATCGGCATTGACCTCAAAGACTAGTTCATCATGTACTTGCATGATAAGTGCTATTTCACCTTGAGTGTCGTCAGTTATCCATTGATTGACTAATATCATGGCTTTTTTAATGATGTCTGCTGCCGTACCTTGCATTGGCGCATTAATGGCGGCTCTTTCGGCGGCTTGACGTCGCATGGCATTGCGATCTTTAATGGCGGGAAGATAGAGTCTTCGTCCAAAAAGGGTAGAGACATAACCTTGCTCAGCAGCGATGGCGCGGGTTTCCTCCATGTAAGTTAATACGCCCGGATATCGTTTAAAATAAGTGTCTATATAACTCTGAGCTTCATTTCTGGGAATATCGAGCTGTTTAGCTAGGCCAAAGGCTGACATACCATAAATAAGTCCAAAGTTAACGGCTTTAGCTCGACGGCGTTGATCTGGAGTGACCTCATCAAAGTCCACACCAAAGACCTCTGCAGCTGTTGCTTTGTGGATATCTTTACCTTCAGCAAAAGCGGTTAATAGCCCTTTATCTTGAGATAAGTGCGCCATGATCCTGAGTTCAATTTGAGAATAATCTGCGGCGAGAATTTTTTTACCTTCTGGCGCAATAAAAGCATGACGGATTTTACGCCCTTCTTCGGTTCTTATTGGAATATTTTGTAAATTAGGCTCACTAGAAGACAGGCGACCTGTTGCTGCATTAGCTTGATGATAGCTGGTATGTACTCTTCCGGTTTTAGCGTTGACCATTAAAGGCAGTTTATCTGTATAAGTACTCTTTAATTTAGCTAGACTACGGTGCTCTAAGATAATCTTGGGTAATGGATAATCAAGCGATAATTCGATTAGAACTTCTTCTGCAGTTGATGGGGCACCTTTAGGTGTTTTTTTGATCACAGGGTAGCCCAGCTTTTCAAAGAACAATGTTTGTAATTGCTTGGGGGAACTTAAATTAAAGGATTCCCCTGCAATGTCATAGGCTTTTTGTTCTAATTCATCAATTTTTTGTGCAAGCTCTGTACTTTGCTGACTTAGCAGCATGCTATCAATGAGTACACCGTGACGCTCTATGTTTGATAGGATGCTAACTAAGGGCAATTCTATTTCATTAAAAACAGGGATAAGATCTTTCTGCTTGTTTAACTGAGACCATAAGGTTTGATGTAGCCTTAACGTAATATCGGCATCTTCAGCGGCATAAGGTGCGGCGGTTTCAAGTGGAATTTGATTAAACGTCAGCTGTTTTGCCCCTTTACCGGCAACCTCTTCAAATTTGATATTTTTATGACTTAAATACTTTAGTGCTAAATCATCCATGTTGTGTTTAGAAACAACAGAATTAAAGACATAGGACTCCAGCATGGTGTCAAATTGTATGCCTGCTAAGGCAATACCATGATTAGCGAGGACACTCATATCATATTTGAGGTTCTGACCGACTTTATTTATTTGTGCATTTTCTAAAATAGGTCTGAGTTTTTCAAGTGTTGTATTGAAGTCTAGCTGCTCTGGTGCATCAAGATAATCGTGGCGCAGAGGTAAATAGGCGGCTTTTCCAGCTTCAACAGCAAAAGAAAGACCGACTAATTCGGCATCCATATAATTTAAACTGGTTGTTTCAGTATCAATAGCAATGAGCTCTGCTTTATTGAGTTTACTGAGCCAATCTTCAAGTTGAGTTTCTGTGGTAATCGTCTCATATTCAGATTGGATAATGTTTGGCGCATCAATACTACCCGTTTTATGATCATTTGTTGAGTGACTTTCTTTACTCAAGGCTTCGGCTAACCAACGTTTAAATTCCATTTCACTGTAGCATTGAATTAATGCTTCTTGATCAACGGGCTTGATATTAAGTTGTTGCCAAGTTTCTTCTAGTTCAACATCCAGTTTTATGGTGGCAAGTTCATAGGATAATTGTAACATATCACCATGTTCTGCCAGTTTTGCTGGCATGGTTTTGGCGCCGCGAAAACCGAGCGCAGGGATCTTATCTGCTTGACTGATAATCTCTTGTATACCGCCAACACCTTGAAGCATAGCAAGGGCGGTTTTTTCTCCAACGCCTGGAAGACCAGGAATATTGTCGGCTTTATCCCCTTGTAAAGCGAGTAAGTCAATAATTAATTCTGGGCCTACGCCAAATTTTTCCGTGACTTCTTTAATGCCCATTGTTGTATCAGTCATTGTGTTAATCAGTGTGACCTTATCATTGACAAGTTGCGCCATATCTTTATCGCCAGTACTAATGAGAACTGAACGTCCCTCAAGGCTGGCTTGTGTTGATAGGGTACCTATCACATCATCAGCTTCGACGCCTGGTATGCTGATAAGTGGTAAACCGAGAGCTTTAATTGTGCGATGAAGAGGCTCTATTTGAGAGCGTAAATCATCAGGCATCGGGGGGCGCTGTGCTTTGTATTCTGCATACATCTCATTTCTGAAGGTATTGCCTTTTGCATCAAAAATGACGGCCATTTGTTTAGGTTGATATTGTTTTAATAAACTACGAAGCATATTAATTACACCATAAACAGCCCCAGTGGCTTCGCCTTTTGAGTTGGTAAGATGTGGCGGTGCATAATAAGCTCTATAAAGGTAAGAGGAGCCGTCAACAAGCACTAAAGGGGTTTCTGTAAGATCTGGCATAATTTTCAGTATCAATTGGGGAGCGAAAAGAGTGATAGCATGCCATATCAGGCGAGTTTCAGCCATGATCAATTCAGACTACCCTTGTGGATAAGTCTGTTAGTTAAAAAAGGAATATACGTACGACTAGAGACAACACGAATATTGTTTTTATATTAAGTGTATGAAAGTAATGACTTAATGAATAAATTTAAAGTCAGATCATAGTGTAGATTAAAAAATCAAGCTTTGTGGATTTTTTTATTATTTTTTGTTATTAAAGTCACTATTAGACTGTTTTTTCATCAAGTAGGGCGTAAGTATTCTAATTTAGCATGAAAAATGACCAGATCAAGCATTTTATCTTGCTTCTTTTAAAACAAAATAACATATAGGAAAGGTTTTTAATGACAAAAGTAGCGGTTCTTTTAAGTGGGTGTGGTGTTTTTGATGGCAGTGAAATTCATGAATCTGTTTTAACCATGTTGGAGTTGGAGCGATGTGGCGCAGAGTATCAATGTGTTGCACCTGATATCAAACAATTACATGTTGTGGATCACCTTACTGGTGAAGTTGATCCTAATGTCGAACGACAGGTTTTAGTTGAGTCTGCCAGAATAGCTCGGGGTAATGTTATAGCCTGTAATAAATTAAATGTTGATGAATATGATGCTTTAGTGATCCCTGGCGGATTTGGTGCGGCTAAAAATTTGTGTAATTTTGCCATTAATGGCGCTGATCATGAAGTTGATCCTCAAGTTAATGAGCTTATCAGTTTGTTTGGTGCCAATAAAAAGCCGATTGGTTTTATGTGTATTGCACCTGTGATGATCCCAAAAATCTTTGGAGAAAAAGCAGTGGGTACCATAGGTACCGATCAGGACACGGCAACAGCATTTAATCAAATGGGTGGAGTGCATCAAAATGCTGCTGTGGATGAGGTTGTTGTGGATAACGTGCATAATATTGTTAGCACGCCGGCCTATATGCTTGCTGAAAATATCTCTCAAGCGCATACGAGCATTGCTGCTTTGATAAAACAAGTGGTGAAGATGTGCGGTGATTAAATTAGCATTGCTATTGTCATCCTCACGTTAATTGGGGGATGACAATCATAAAGTTTTTCTTCGGCTATCTATGCCTGCTTGTAATAAACCTATGATGAGTCCACCAATATGTGCCCCGTTAGCGACAGAAAAACCAAAGATATCGGTAAAGCCTAATGCTAACCATATGAGCATAAATATCATATAAGAAGGTGGGATCCCAATGCCTGCTTGTGGCCTTTTTATTCCCATTAACCAAGTATACCCAAGTAGCGCATAAACGACGCCAGATAATCCGCCAAAATAGGGGCCTGCGATAATATATTGCAAGATGTTAGGGAGGGTTCCTGCGACAATTAATAATATAAATAGCGGTGTAAAACCTATCCTTGTTTCGATCTTTCCGCCTAAATACCACCACCATATTAAATTGAAAATAATATGTAATGCGGAAAAGTGCAATAGACTTGGGGTAAACAATCGCCAAAATTCAATATATGATGGATGAGACGTAGCGCCAAAAAAAGATAAGCTTTCAAAAATAGGGTTAGATAGCCCTAAGTTCATTGCAGAAAATATAGCAATACATGCCAGCATAATGGTCAGCGTTAATGGACCTGCGCCAGTCATGAATTGACTGAATAAATGTAATCCAGGAGAGCCATAATCAATTTGAGTACGACTATCGCCATTATTCCATGAGGCTTCTAAGTATTTACTTTGATATGGATTCTCAATGAAATCATGATACTCTTTTTGCACTCGAGAAAAATGTTCTTCTTGTAAAAGGACTAAGGTGACTCCCTGCTCTGAAGGATGAATTTCACACAGTATCTGCTCACCTTTGAGATAATCAACCAGTGCTTGGGCTGCTCTTGCGTTGGGGAGTTTCCCTATTTCAATCATTAGTCATCATCCTCAAAGGTGTGTTTTTTATTTTAAAGATGCGCTTGTTGCCAAGCTTCAAATCCGCCATCAAGACTATACACTTGATCAAATCCTTGTTGATGTAAATACTGAGCAGCGTTTTGGCTGCTGATCCCGTGATAGCATACGACGATCAGTGGTTGATCCAAATCTGCTTCACCAATAAAGTGAGCGAGATTGTCATTATTGAGGTTTGATGAGTGAGGTATGTGCCCTTTTTCAAAACTCACATTATCCCGAATATCAACAATCTGTATCGCTGAAGAAGCTTGCTTCATTTGAATGAGTTGATTCACGCTTAGGTGTGTAAAATCTGACATAGTGAGCCTGTATAATCTAATGCTGTATAATATTAATAGCAGCATGATAACACACCGACTTTATACTCGTCGGTGTGTTTTATGGCGGCGTTAATTTTTAACTGATGTTAGAAATTAATCCCAATTAAGGATCACTTTTCCTGATTGTCCAGAGCACATAGCATCAAAACCTGCTTGAAATTCATCAATGGGGAAATGATGTGTAATGATAGGAGACAGATCTAGGCCAGATTGAATTAGGCTGGCCATTTTATACCAAGTTTCAAACATTTCTCTGCCATAAATGCCTTTTATAATAAGGCCTTTAAATATAACTTTGCTCCAATCTATAGGCATTTCAGAACCAGGGATCCCGAGCATGGCGATTTTTCCACCATGGTTCATAGTATCAAGCATAGAGTGAAAGGCACTGGGTACGCCGGACATTTCTAAACCTACATCAAATCCTTCAGTCATGCCGAGTTCAGTCATCACATCGGTGAGTTTTTCTTTGGCGACATTGACCGCTTTTGTGGCTCCCATTTTTTCTGCTAATGCTAGCCGATACTCGTTTACATCTGTGATGACGACATGTCTTGCCCCAACATGACGACAAACTGCTGCAGCCATAATACCAATAGGACCTGCCCCTGTGATGAGGACATCTTCGCCGACTAAATCAAAGGATAAAGCGGTATGAACGGCATTACCAAAAGGATCAAATATTGCAGCTAGATCATCAGAAATATCGTTGGGAATTTTAAAGGAATTAAATGCAGGGATCACCAAGAACTCAGCAAAAGCGCCATCACGGTTTACACCTACACCAGAAGTGTTGCGGCAAAGATGAGTTCGCCCACCACGGCAATTTCGACAGTAACCGCAGGTAATATGCCCTTCGCCTGATACGCGATCGCCAATATTAAACCCTTTGACTTCTTGACCAATTTCCACGACAGTACCGACATACTCATGCCCAATAACCATAGGAACTGGGATTGTATTTTGTGACCATTCATCCCATTTGTAAATGTGGACATCTGTTCCACAAATAGCTGTTTTGCGGATTTTGATCAAAAGATCATTGGGGCCGAGCTGAGGTTTTGGCGCATCGACCATCCAAATACCGGATTCAGCTTTTAATTTACTGAGTGCTTTCATAATCCTTACCTATTTAATGATGTCCATTTCTTTTCCGATACGAGTAAAGGCTTCAATGGCATGATCCAATTGTGCACGAGTGTGAGCTGCTGACATTTGGGTTCTGATCCTAGCTTGATTTTTAGGAACGACTGGGAAGGAGAAGCCAATGACATAAATATGCTCGGCAAGTAAACGCTGCGCAAAATCACTAGCAGTTTTGGCATCGCCAATCATCACTGGGATAATCGCATGATCGGCGCCACCGAGAGTAAACCCTGCAGCAGACATTTTTTCGCGAAAATGACGACTATTTTCCCAAACCGCTTCTCGTAATGCGTGGCCATTTTTTAGCATATCGAGTACTTGAATAGAGGCATTTACAATCGCTGGGGCAAGTGAATTAGAAAACAAATAGGGACGAGAACGTTGACGTAGCCATTCAATCACTTCTTTTTTGGCTGATGTAAATCCACCTGATGCGCCACCTAAGGCCTTGCCTAATGTGCCAGTAATGATATCAACTCTGTCCATTACTTGGCAGAACTCATGTGTCCCTCTACCATTTTCTCCAACAAAACCAACAGCGTGAGAATCATCAACCATGACTAATGCGCCATATTTATCGGCTAGGTCGCAGATCCCTCTAAGGTTTGCTATCACGCCGTCCATAGAAAATACACCGTCGGTAGCAATAAGAATATGACGCACATTAGCTTCTTTTGCCGCCATTAATTGTGTTTCTAAATCTTGCATATCATTATTGGCATAACGAAAACGTTTGGCTTTACATAAGCGGACACCATCGATAATTGATGCATGATTGAGTGCATCTGAAATAATGGCATCTTCTGCGCTGAGCAAGGTTTCAAATAAGCCCGCATTTGCATCAAAACATGAAGAATAAAGAATGGTATCTTCCATTCCTAAAAAGTCGCTTAGACTGGATTCTAGTTGTTTATGGATGTCTTGAGTACCGCAAATAAAGCGGACTGAAGCCATACCAAAACCATGTTCATTAAGTCCTTCCTTTGCCGCATCAATCAGCTGAGGATGATTCGCTAGACCTAAGTAATTATTTGCACAGAAATTAATTACCTGTGCGCCATTAACTTCGATGGATGTTTGTTGAGGAGAAACAATGATCCGCTCACTTTTATATAAACCTTCTTTTTTTACATCAACAATTTGCTGACTGATTTGACTATAGAATGCAGTTTTAGTCATTTTTATTCTCCATCGAGGAATTGAGTACAAATCGAAACGTGGCGACATTTTAGCGGGAAAGTGATTTGCTCTACAGCTTTATTTTATAGAATTATATAGTTTAGGGAATGAAGACTATTTTGATTACTTAATCTAATGGTATGGGAGAGAGAGTCTCTCCAGAATGATTATGGTGGCATTATTTTATTATGCTTATTTTTATTCTTTTATGTGTGCTTCAGCTTGAATCGATGATTCTGCTTGTGCTTGATAGTGAGCTTTAAGCTTATCAAAGGTTTTAATTGAGTTGGGGGCCGAATAAGTTTTTAAAATTAACAGTACCCTAAGAACACCTTCGTAGAGTGAGGCTTTACTGATTGAGCCAATAGGTGACTTAGATTGTGTTAATTTATAACTGACCCAAAAACTGGTCATCAACTTTAGCGTATCGGCTAGTGGACTAATGTCATTTTCATCAATTATTAATACGCCATCATCTTTCAATTGTGCAATGATGTAATTTGAGCGGCTCAGTACTTGTTCTTGTGTTTGACGATATCGCACTTTTAAGACTTCATCGCGACTGAGTATATCGGCTAAGTTGTTATACAAAAATCGATAGTTCCAAAGAATGTTAAATAAGGTATCGAAATAGTTGAGCAGTAATTCACTGTTGACCTCTTGATTGAGGTAAGGTTTAAAATCTCTAATAATATCAGACTCATAAAGTGTAAATATTGAGCGGATAATGTCTTCTTTATTTCGAAAATGATAGTAAAGGTTGCCTGGACTCATATTTAAATGCGCAGCGATATGGTTGGTACTGATATTTCTCTCGCCATGTTTATTAAATAATTCTAAGCTTGCCTGAACGATTTTATCACGGGTTTTCATGCAAATTCCTAAATAAATTGAACATAAAGATACCAAAATACAATAACCACATGAGATGTGGAACAGTATGCTAGTTAAATACAATTATAATATAAATTGTGGTTAATATATTTAAATATTTCTTTTTTTACACTCACTTATTCAAGTATGCCTCTTACTTCTTGGTTGAGTTTATTTGACATTTCTTGAGACTGATAATACTCGGCTGTTTTGGAAAATATTTCTTCAGTACCTGGTGCAGCATATCTTTGCATGAGCAGTAAAACCCTCGATATGCCTTCATATAACGAACCTTTACTGATAGAGCCAATGGGCGATGACGATTGAGTAAATTTATAGCTTATCCAAAAATTTGCTACCATAATAACAGTGTCGACGAGTGGAGCAATGTCTTCTTCGTCAATGTTTAAAATACCATCTTGCCGTAACTGTATATAGTTTTGTGCTAACTGTTGTGCCCATTGTTTTTGAGATAGCTGGAAGTTAGTTTTTAGGCTGTCATCTCGGCTGAGTATATCGGATAAATTATTGTACATAAAACGATATTCCCATAATGTGTCAAATAATGCATCAAAGTAACTAATAAAGAGTTCTGCATCGACAGTTTCGGCAATGTAAGGTTGAAAGTGTTCTTGGAGCTGTTGTTCGTATAAGTCAAATATACAACGAATAATTTCTTCTTTATTACGGAAGTGATAATACAGATTTCCAGGACTGATATTAAGGTGCGCTGCAATGTGATTAGTCGTGATATTTCTTTCACCGTGTTTATTAAATAGCTCCCAGCTGGCTTGGATAATACGTTCTCTAGTCTTCATTGTTACTCCAAAATCGGTAGCGATGAGTGTACTTAGATTAAATAATAGCCCGTTTTTATGGTGATGCCGTTTTGGGAAGTATACTGAAAAAAGGGGCTTAGATGTTGAAGAGGGATAATAGTCTCAATTATCAATATATTGCTATCAAGGATTCGTTATGGATAAAAGGGTTAGAAATGATTATTTAAGTCGCACTCTTATTTTATGCAAAGTGATTATGTTACTATTTGAAACTGAGTGACGAGGTCCTCTTGAGGGCATATTTACTTTTTATCTTTGAGTGACTTATTTTATGTCTCGTGTTATCTATTCTTTTCTTTTGTATTGCGTTTCTCCGCTGGTGATTCTGTATTTGTTATTCCGCTCTTTTAAAAGTAAGGATTATCGTCAGCGTTGGAGTGAGCGATTTGGGCTAAAGAAGGTCCTGCAAACGGATGTGTTAATTCATAGTGTCTCAATGGGAGAAACACTTGCTGCATTGCCCTTAATTAAAGCAATAAGACAGATATATCCAGATCTTAGTATTACAGTGACAACGACAAGCCCCACCGGATCTGCAGAGGTAATAAAAGGATTAGGGGATAGTGTTCAACATTGTTATTTACCGTTTGACTTTTCGATTTGTGTGTATCGATTTCTTAAACAAATTAGGCCCAAATTTCTTATTATTATGGAAACAGAATTATGGCCAAATCTGATTCATTTTGCTGCGAAGATGGATACGAAACTCATATTGGCTAATGCGAGATTATCTGAAAAATCAATGAGTCAATATCAGAAATATAGCCAATTAACTTTGCCTATGCTAAGTAAGTTAGATGCTATCGCGACTCAGTCTTCTTTGATAAGTCAGCGGTTTGCTGCTTTGGGGGTTGATAAGAAGCGACTCTATGCTTGTGGTAGTTTGAAGTTTGATTTAAATATTACTACCTCAAAGCGACAAGAAGCGGCCCGATTAAGGCAGCTTTTAAAGCTGAATGAACGCTTTATTTGGGTGGCAGGAAGTGTGCATCCGGGAGAATTTGATGATGTGTTGAATGCCCATAAAAAATTATTGGTTATTGAGCCTAATGCGCTTTTGATTATGGTTCCAAGGCATCCAGAGCAATTTAATGCAGCAGCGGTTGCGATTAATACACATCAACTTGATTATATTCGTCGCAGTGAAAGCGTTGAGGTGACTATCAGCACTCAAGTGCTATTGGGCGATACTATGGGGGAGCTATTATCGTTTTATGGCGCAGCCGATCAAGCATTCGTCGGGGGAACCTTGATTGAGAACGGTGGGCATAACCCTTTAGAGCCAGCTGCTTTTGGGCTTCCGGTGTTTGTGGGTCCTCATTATTGGGATTTTGCTGAAATTGCTGTTTTGTTAAATGAGGCTGGAGGGTTACAATTTATTGACTCTGCAAACACTTTGGCTGCAGGGTTAAGTGCTTATATACAAAATAATGTTGCTTATCGCAAAGCGTCACTTGCTGCATTGGACGTCGTTGATAAAAATAGAGGCTCGCTTAACAGACATATTGATTTGATTGAGTCATGCATGAAAACATTCCGTTGAAGGGGAGTGTGTGTCTGCAGCTTATGAATTATTTAAGTATCTTTTTCTATGTATATGTATTGTTAATGTGACTAAATATGTACTATTTTACTCAGATTAACCTTGTTAGCTAAACTCAATATGATAATCATAACTCAGGTCAGTATTCATGGAAATTTGTCATTATGCACGATGAGCCATCAGTTCTAGGAGGGAGTTTGGAGCAAAGACAGAAGCGCTATTTATTTTATATAGCACAGAATTATTCATATGCTATTTTGAGGCCATTACAAGAGATTATTGTCAGCCGTGGGGATCTGGTGTGTTGGTTCTTGGAAGGTGATGAAGTGAGCCCTTCTTTTTTAACTCTTTCTGAGAAACAGTTAAAAACGGTTGATGAAGTCGTGCATTGGCAACCTGATGTCGTCTTTGTTCCTGGTAATGTGGTTCCTCGTTTTATTCCCGGCATTAAAGTCGGTGTATTTCATGGATTTAATGCTGGAAAAGTGAATCATAATGGCCAGATCTCTCATTTTAGAATTCGATCGTGTTTTGATTTATATTGCACTCAAGGGCCTGCAACGACTTTACCATTTATTGAATTGTCCAATAAGTTTAAAACGTTTAATGTGGTTGAAACGGGATGGCCGACACTTGATCCTATGTTTCAGTCTACTTTAAAAAATCCTTATAAAGATGAAAGCGATCCTCGTCCAACAGTATTATTTTGTTCTACTTTTTCAAGGCGATTATCATGTGCTCCTGAGATTTTTGAGCAAATTAGAACATTATCTTTAAAGGGAAATTATCGTTGGTTAGTGCAATTTCATCCTAAAATGAATGCGCAAACTGTGGCAAAGTACAAATCAATTGAAAATGACAATTTACGTTTTATTGAGACAGATAATGTGCTGCCAGTACTTCAAGCCGCAGATGTGATGCTGTGTGATACTTCATCGGTATTGATCATGTTTTTATTGCAAGGGAAACCAGTTGTTGCGTTTAACAATAAAACTCAAAGAGATCATTTAATACATGTGAACGATGAGAATAAAATTGCACAGGCACTAGAATATGCATTATCTCGACCAGAAGAGGTGATGAGTAAAATTGAGTCTTACTGTAATCAAATTCACCCTCAAAGAGATGGGTTATCGAGTCAAAGAGTGTTACAAGCTGCTGATGACTTACTGGCTCGAGGAGTCGATGATTTGAAGAGTAAGCCATTTAATTTTATTCGACATTTTAAAATGCGGCGAAAGCTTCATTATTGGAAATTTTAGTTTTATTGCTCAATAGATTGATACCCTTGTAGAAGCTGATGCCAATCTTTATTCGTAAAGGCCAATGTGGGGGATTTACCTTTTTCTTTATTGAAAGAGCGAAGTAAGCGTTTAAGATTGGCTTGTTTCCAGCTTACATGAGGCTTTCTTATTGCACCTCTATCAAAATCAATAAGATAGAATTTATTGTCAGCGAGAAGGATATTTTTTGCATTGAGATCGGCGTGATAAACGCCTCGTTGGTGAAATAGTGCAATACAAACTCCTAAAGCGAACCATTCTTGAGCCGTCATAGGATTGGCTTCAAGTTGTGCTAATAGATCGCTGGCATTTTTAATACGCTCAATAATGAGATCGGCACGGTAAAACAGTCCGTGTTGAGTCATATTGGCTGCTATGGGTTTAGGTACAGCAAAACCTTCTTTATAAAGAGTATTTAGTAGCTGAAATTCGGCAATGGAGCGAGTGTTTTTCAGACCGCAGAAAAGGTATTTATCATGAGAAATTTTTTCAATAAGGCCACCACGATAATAGTGTCTAAGTACCCAATCTTCAGTTAAATGTTTAATAAACCAAGTTGTGTATCGACCTTGCGATGAACCTGTGATGGCGTCTTTTTTTTGCCAAAAATCCACATTAAACCAAGTTTGTGAAGGCGTTTCTAAAAGGTCTTCATGAAAAGCAATGTAGCCTGTATGGGTTTTTATTAATTGCATAAGAATAATTATTAGCGAAAGCGTGGTACCTGAGAGCATTCTACATTAAGATCGCCATATTGCGTTAAATAACCTGCGAGTTTTATGAGTTTAAATTTAGATAAAGCAGAATCTCTATGTTTGTTACGTTTATCAGCTATTGGTGACGTTTGCCATGCTGTTGCAATGGTTCAAGCTATTCAGAGAAAATACCCCCAATTGATGATCACTTGGGTGATAGGAAAAGTGGAATATCAATTACTGCGTCACTTACCTCATGTTGAGTTTATCATTTTTGATAAATCTCAAGGATGGCGTAGTTATTTTCAGTTACGATCTCAGCTGCGCAGTCGAAAATTTGATGTATTGCTTCATATGCAGGTGGCTTTGCGAGCAACATTGGCTTCGTTAGCGATTTCAGCTAAAACTCGAATAGGCTTTGATCGGCAGCGGGCGAAAGAAGGTCAGTGGTTAGTGACAAACCATTGTATTGATGCCCAAGAGTCGCCACATGTATTGGATGGTTTTATGGGGTTTGCTAAGGCTATAGGCGTGAGCGATCTTGTGCCGTCATGGAATATTCCTGTCCTTGAGCAAGATAAGGCATTTGCATTAGAACGTATGGGCGCAGATAAGGTTTTGATTATTTGTCCTGCTGCGAGTAAGGCTGAGAGAAATTGGCTGGCTGAGCGTTATGCTGCTATTGCTGAGCATGCAGTGAGTAAAGGATTTAGAGTGTGCTTATGTGGTGGCCCTTCAGCTTTAGAGAAAACATTAGCATTGAATATTGAGTCCATGGCTAAAGTATCAATTGATAATTATGTGGGGCAAACATCATTGACACAGCTATTAAGTATGTTGAATAAGGCGACATTAGTGTTAGCACCTGATACAGGGCCTGCGCATATGGCTGTGACTCAAGAGACACCTGTAATCGGTTTATATGCACATTCTAATCCTAATCGAACAGGACCCTACCTTTATCTTGATTATGTGATTAATGCTTATGATAAAGCGATAAATATGCAACAATTAGCCCCTATTAAATGGGGAACTCGTGCTAAAGGTGATAATTTAATGGAGATGATATCTGTCACTGAAGTGAAAGATACTATGGATAAGTTAATTGAAGAACTGGCTTTATGACGGATTTTTACCTTTTTACATTACTCAAGGACCAAGAGTCTTATCATGAATATTTTAGCTCCTAAGCTACTGTTTATCCCCGTTTCTTCAGCAGAAGGTATGGGTGAGTATATGCGTTCTTTGATCATTGCTGATGAGGTAAAAAGGCGCAGGCCAGATGCACAAATTTGCTTTATTCTCAGTCGACATGCTCCTTATGCCAGTACGTGTCATCATCCTGTTAAGCTGATTGATGACACGCCAACTAAGCGAGTAAAAGACGTCAATTTGTTGATGTCTGATTTTTTACCTGATGTGGTGTTATTTGACGCCTCAGGAAGGCGAGCTCAATTAGAGCACGCACAACAATTAGGCGCGAAAGTCATTTTTCTGAGTCAGCATAAACGTAAACGCAGCAGAGGAATGAAAATTCGTCGAGCGATAATGACAGATAGCCATTGGGTTGTTCAACCCCATTTTATGATTAGCCCTATTAACTGGCTTGATAAATTGAAGTTGAAATTGATTAATCGAATGGAGCCTATAGTGACAGGCCCCATTTTTGTGAACCCTAATAAACACAGAGAGCATGAATTATTAGCTAAATATCAGTTGACTGAGGGAGAATATCTAATTTTCAATGCAGGTTCTGGTGGGCATCAGCTTAATCAAGGGTATGCTGCCGATGAGCTTGCTTTAGCTGCGAAACGTATTCATCTACAAACCCACTTACCTTGCTTAATGGTTTTTGGGGATAATTATCCTAAAAGTTTACCTTGTTACGATGGTGTCATCAGTGTAAAAAGTATGCGTCATGGTGATTTTATTAATTTGTTAAATGCTGCAAAAGCTGCTGTATTAAGTGGCGGAGATACGTTATTACAAGCGATTGCGTTGAAAAGACCAGTATTAACGGTTGCAGTATCGAAAGATCAACATTACCGATTAAATGTTTGCCAACATCATGATTTAGCTGTTGTAAGTGAGTGCGATGAACAAAGTATTGTGAATGGTGTAACAAGATTAATTAAATCTGATCGATTGAACAAACAACACTTGTCATTGTCTTTATGTGAGTGTGTGAACGGGCTAGATATTGGTTTGAAAGAAATTGATCGTTTATTGAGTGAAAAGTTGGGGACGGTATGAAGCGTATTGCAATTGCGATTGATCACTTAGTGGGTGGTGGGGCTGAAAAAGTCATGTTGACGTTGGCCCAAGAGTTCGTGGCTATTGGACATGAAGTGCATTTTTTGGTGATGAAAGATAATGCTGATTTTATTGTGCCGGAGTCTATACAGGTACATACCTGCTTTTTAGGTAATGATGTAAAATTATTACGTCGTCTACGGTTGGGCAAGGCAGTTAGGCATTTAAAGGCGTGTATTGATGATATTGAGTCGAGGGTCGGTGCTTTTGATTTATTTATATCGAATTTAGACCTTACGAATTATCTCATGGTCAACGTGAAAGTGCGGTCATTATGTGTGGTGGTACATGCTTCTGTCGAGGAAGAGTTGCGACGTCATGCTAAAATGGGGCCATTTGCGTATTTTAAGAAATTGAGAGCTAAAAAAGCTTTAAATGGTCAGCGTTTAGTGACGGTATCTAAAGGGATTGCAGATGAAATTCTCACCAAAAAGCGCCTGCATCCGGCTTCTTTGCAAACGATTTATAATCCCTTTGAATTTGAAACAATTCAAATGCTGGCTGAATCCGAAAATTTTGATTTACCCAAAGAAGAGTATCTTATCCATATCGGTCGGTTTGTGAAACAGAAAAGGCATGATATTTTGTTTGCTGCGATTGCAAAGATGAATCAGCCAATTAAAGTTGTGTTATTTTGTCATAAACCTAAAAAAGCACAAGCATTAGCCCGCGAATATAATATTGAAGATAGAGTGATCATTAAAGGGTTTGAAATCAACCCGTTTCCTTGGATAAAAAATGCTAAGGCATTGATATTAAGTTCTGATTTTGAAGGGCTTCCTACCGTATTAATTGAGTCACTTATTTGCGGCACTCCCGTTGTCAGTACTGATTGCCCCCATGGACCAAAAGAAATTTTGACAGGTGCGTTAACTCATTATTTAGTTCCTCGTCGGGAACCGACTTTGCTGGCTCAAAAATTTGATGAAGTGATAGTTTCTCCTCCTGACATGAGTAATATTGAGATTTTATCTAAAGTTAAGGCGAATGGGATCGCCAAGCAATATCTCGAGTTGGCAAATTGATTGGTGCTGGAATTAAGGTATAAAAGGATGAATAACAAGGGAGTGTTTAAAGGTTAGTTTGTTAATGAGTAGAGAATAGAAACAGTGTGAAGGGGATGTTTTGGAACGAAGTAAAAAGCGGTATTTGTTCTATATAGCACAGAATTATTCATATGCTATTTTGAGGCCATTACAGAATGTTATCTTAAATCGTGGCGATGAGGTATGTTGGTTTTTAGAGGGGAATGAAGTTGATCCCTCTTTTTTGACAGCACAAGAATACCGTTTAAACAGCATTGATGAAGTGAAGCTTTGGCAACCCGATGCTGTGTTTGTACCGGGCAATGTTGTACCAAGATTTGTTCCTGGTGTTAAAGTCGGCGTTTTCCATGGTTTTAATGCCGGAAAAATGAACCATCATGGTCGAGAAGATCATTTTGAAATTCGCTCGTGTTTTGATTTGTACTGTACTCAAGGCCCTGCTACGACTTTACCTTTTATTCATTTGGCACAAAAGTTTGGTACGTTTAATGTTGCCGAAACAGGCTGGCCTGCTTTAGATCCAATGTTTAAAGTCGAGCAAAAAAATCCCTATCAAGATTCGAATGATCCTCGCCCAATTGTCTTATTTTGCTCTACTTTCTCAAGAAGGCTTTCCTGTGCTCCAGTAATATTTGAGAAAATAAAAGCGCTCTCTTCAACTGGGAATTATCGCTGGTTAGTTCAGTTTCACCCAAAAATGAGTAAGGATATTGTTCAGCAATATCAGTCAATTGAAAGTGACAATTTACGTTTTATAGAAACTGATAACGTATTGCCTTTATTACAAGCTGCTGATGTGATGTTATGTGACACTTCATCCGTTCTCATTATGTTTCTATTGCAAGCTAAGCCTGTGATTGCTTTTAATAATAATACTCAAAGTGAACATCTTATTCATATAAATGATGAAGCTGAGATTGAAGCTGCGATTGAATATGCTTTATCACGTCCAGATGAGGTTATACGAAAAATTGAGGCATACTGTACTCAAATTCACCCACAAAGAGATGGTTTATCCAGTCAAAGGGTATTAACTGCCACTGATGAGTTAATTGAACAAGGGTTAAGCGATTTAAAAGCGAAGCCAATCAACTTTATTCGACACATTAAAATGAGAAAAAAACTGAATTACTGGAAAATTTAGTTTCAATGCATAAAGCCATATTGACATGATATGGCTTTGTTTAATGATTGATTTTAAATGTGCTACGAATAAGTTTGTTGCTTATTCGTTACAGAGTGCTAGATATTGTTTAGCAATATAGTCGCCTTGTACTTTTTTGAGAATGTCTGCTTGATTGACAGTCGGTAAGACTTGTAAGCAAGACAGTGCTTTTTCAGCGAGTAAAGCTGGGTTTCTCGTGGGAACTAAATATTGACTAAGATCCCCGGTAAGAATTTCATTTGGCCCATGGGGGCAATCAGTACTGACAACAGGGGTATTGCATATGAGTGCTTCGACTAAAACCATACCAAAACCTTCAAAATCAGAGCTCAGTAACATCATTTGTGCGCGAGCTATCCAAGCATAGGGGTTTGCTTGGAATCCAGGGGTGATGATCCTCTCTGCAACGCCATATTTTTTAGCTAATTTCAATGCTCGCTTTGGACGATTGGTTAATAGGACAAGTTTAGGGGCGCTAGGCATTAATTTGAGGGCTTGAAATAAAATATCTAAGCGTTTTTGCCGTGTGATCCTACCAATATGAATAATATACGGTTCGGTTGGGATGTCGGCTATTTCAAGTTGAGACTTTTCAAGGATTGCTTCAATATTAAAAGGATTATAAATAGTTTGCACGCTTTGGGGTTTTAACCAAGTGGTATTTTTGAGTTCTTGAGTAATACCGTTTGAAACTGTGATGATATTTTTTCCAATAAGCGCCTTGGCTTTTTTCCAACGCCTGAGAAAATGAACCGGCCCGCGTTTGAGTTCCATTAATAATTCTTGTTTCAATGCACAATGGCAAAAATAATAACAAGGGTCAAAATCACACCCACTGACTATAATATCACAGTCTGTTGAATTACTTAAGAATAACGAGAATTTTCCCGTTAGCTTTTCTTGCTCTCTTACGACTTGTTGCAATTTATCTTGCTGTTTTTTAAGTGAGAGTTTTTCATCATCAAAGACATAATGAATAATAACGTTATTAGGAGGGATGAAGTCCCCACCTCGATTAAAAATGAATAGGTGAACCTCATGGCCAGATGCTTGTATGACTTCTGCTTGTGTCAGAGCCACTTTTACGGTTCCATTTGCAAGTAAGTTTGGGCAAAAAATGGCTATTTTTTTCATTCAAGTAATCTCGATAATCGTCAATGCTAAGGGCAAGCTGGTATCTTAATGATGCCAAATATTAAGTGGCACAAAATATCGTAACCTCGTTTAACAAGCCGAAAGTATCATTCAGCGAGTTTAAACCAGTATATTACCTTGTTATGTTGAGAATGGTTAGCTTAATAGTCGTGTATTTAGAGAATTGTTATTAATTTAATAAGGCAAATAAATGCAAAACAGAATTGACTATTTTTTATCATTCACTTCACTCTTCTTTTTACACGATTTATTATTATTTTTTGTACTTAAAAAGATGTTAATTTCATCAGTTAATACGTATCTGAGTAGGTGATACTATTTTGCATATTTACTTTTTAATTCAACATCAAAAGTCTTTTTTTATACATAACATTATGTTTAGTTGTTATTTGCATGTGTTTCATTTTTTGTTAGTTTGCTTGACTAAGATTTACATTGTGTTTTTCAATGGTGATTTTTGTTTTTTTTAATATGATTTCTGTTTTAAAAAAGTTTTCATAGTGTTTTTTTTTGGTTTATATCGGGAGGGGGAGGTTTTATGACAGTGGATATTTTTGCGGGTTATTCCAGAGTTTATTAATATTTGCGTATAATGTTCCGTTAACCAGAATACGCTTTGTTTGAGCATCACTATGAACCGCACTAAAAAAATTACTCAAAAATTTATGAGTAAAACCCGAAAAGCCAATGCTAAGCTTAGTGGGCGAAAAAAGCCTACTTACATTGCAAAAGCCGATAGAGTTGCCACAGAAGGGGGAACAGATAAAGTATCTGCAGATATAGATGAAAGCCTTACATAAGGCAACTCTAATTTTTGTTATTTTTATTATTGGTTTATTTTCAATTGAACCTGTCATTTTTTATTATAATTAACATAGTATCCATTTTTAATCGAGTTTTTATATCGAAAAAATTAACCATTATTAACTTAGTGAGATAAATACTTGCATCATTATTCATCACTATTTTTAAGAGTAGGAGCAACATGAATACGGTATATTTTATAGGTGAACTAGAATCATTCTTAATTGCAATTCTAGTATTATTCATTGGACATGCAGTGAACCGCAATGTCAGTTGCTTTAGAAAGTATAATATTCCTGAACCCGTCGTTGGTGGTTTAGTGATTGCGGCTTTAATTACCGTTTTGCATTTTAATCATATCGACTTAGAATTTTCGTTACCGATGAAGAACACATTAATGTTAATGTTTTTCAGTACGGTAGGTTTAGCGGCAAGTTACAAGTTATTATTAAAAGGGGGCCTTAAAGTGGTTCTTTTTTTGGGAATAGCGTCTGTTTTTCTTGTCGTACAAAATTTGGTTGGTGTTGGGTTAGCAACGTTTTTGGGTTTAGATTCATTGTTAGGACTCATTGCGGGATCAATTACCTTATCGGGCGGCGCGGGTACGGGGGCGGCGTGGTCTCAGACTTTTGCAGATCAGTACGGCTTAAATACACTTGAACTTGCTATGGCAGCTGCTACGTTTGGTTTGGTTATGGGGGGCATTATAGGCGGTCCTGTGGCTCAACGTTTGATTGATAAAAATAATTTAAAATCAGCGTTTGGTAAGGGAACAGATCATCATGTAGACAATCCTGAAATGGTGACATTTGATCCTTTAGAAGAAGATAAAGTCACGGCTAAAAATATCACGGAAACATTGTTTATTTTACTTTTCTGTGTGGCAGGAGCGCATTGGGTCGATCAATTAGTTAGCAGTTTACATATTAGTTGGTTACAAATCCCTGATTTTGTTTATGCACTCTTTTTAGGGGTAGCCATTACTAATATTAGTGAGTTTATTAAAGGCTATCAAATTAATAAGGAGTGTGTCGATGTGTTAGGGACGGTGACCTTGTCTCTCTTTTTGGCTATGGCGTTGATGAGTTTAAAACTATGGGCGATTTTAGATTTAGCCATTCCTTTATTGATCATTTTGTTGGTACAAACCGTTGTATTAGCATTCTTCGCTTACTTTATCACCTTTAGACTCATGGGATCGACTTATGATGCGGCCGTTATGGCGGGCGGGCACTGCGGCTTTGGTTTAGGTGCAACACCTACAGCAGTATTAAATATGGGGGCACTTGTGACTCGAAATGGTCCTTCTCCCCAAGCATTTTTAGTGGTTCCTATTGTGGGGGCTTTCTTTATTGATATTGCCAACTTAATTGTTTTGCAAGGATTTATTTCTTTTATTCATTAAGTCTGCACTGAGTGTGACATCATCATGATAAGTGCCTTATTGTTAAGGCACTTTTTTGTTGACGTGGATTTAATCCATTGGATGATCGCGTTTAAATAAAGCCCATTCTTCAATGACTTCTCCACTGGGGAGTGTGCAATAGCCCACTTGTCCTGCTTCTTCTGTTTTAATCTCTAAGGTGCCTCCAAGTGAGACGCAATATTGAGACGCAGGGTTTTTCTGTCCCAATTTTTCAGTTTGTTTTTCGGGCGCTTTTTCAGGAGAGCAGCCAGATAAGATGAGTGCTGAAAGCAAAGCGCATATTGCGATAACGTGCCGCATAATTGATCCTTAAAATGAGTATTGAGATAAGAATAGACAATCTTTTAAAAAAAAGATTGTCTATTTACATAGCTATTTTAAGGTGTGGTATGGCGCACTTTATCGTAGTCTAAGAGCGTTTTTTTATAAAGTGCGAGCAATGCTTCACTGTTGACACTTGCTCCGACTTGGTGTGAACGTCTGTGTGACCAAGGATCGTTCATATAAGGCACATTATCGAATTTTTGCAGTGTATAACCAGTTGCTGGACCAGAGGTGATAACATGGATAGGGCCTTTACGGACAGAAAATAATGCAGGTGAAATTGCATAGGCAATGGCCGACGGGTCATGTACATGACACGAGTTTGAACCTGTGATCTGTTTATAGAACTCTAAATAGTATTGGCTGATATCCCAAATAAATTCACCGACTTCTTGTGTGTTATTCTTGATATCGGCTAAATACTCTTGAGTAAAAAAAGTTTCATGGGTGACATCTAGGCCAATGACTGTGATGGGCCAGTTAGCAGCAAAAACAAGATCAGCCGCTTGGGGATCGGCATAAATATTGGCTTCTGCATAAGGAGTGACATTCCCTCTGTGCTCATTCATTCCAAATGCACCACCCATAATAATCACTTCTTTGACTAGAGGTGCTATTTCTGGTGCCAATTGTAAAGCAAGCGCTAAATTGGTGAGTGGGCCGACAGCAATGAGCGTGATTTCATTTGGCTCTGCATTGACTGAATCGATAATATATTGGGCAGCAGAGCGTTTATCAAGGTGATTTGTTGATTGTTTATCGACTTTGATATGACCAAATCCTGTTTCTCCGTGAACCTGAACGACAGGCGCTTTTGGTATACCTGAAAGGGGGAAGCTAGCACCTTTCACTATATCGGCTGAGAGTTGGTATTTATTTTTTAGAAACAGGGCATTATTTGTGCCATTTTCAATGTCAGTATTACCATATACTGTTGTGAGAGCTTTTAGCTCAAGCTCTGGACTGGCCTGTGCAAACAAAATAGCCATCGCGTCATCAATGCCAGGATCGGTATCTAAAATTATTTTTTTAGTCATAATGAGTTTGCTTGGTTGTTATTGAGGAGAGTTTTATTGTGGGATATTAGTGTGTAAAAGGCCATGGTTTGTGTTGTTTTTCTTGGTTCTTATACTTAAATCCCTTACCATTTACTGATCTATGGTATTAATCAGGGTGCCTTTATGGCGAATATTTTGCTCGTTGCTAATTTAAATTGCGATCGTGTATTGCAATTACCTGCAACGCTCCATACAGGTGGTCGGTTTTATTATCATGAAAAAGGCAAACGCCTCGGGGGAGGAGGAGCGAATACCGGTATTGGATTAGCTTGGGCTGAACATAATGTAGAGCTTATTAGTCAGGTGGGTGACGATAGCAATGGTGATTGGTTATTACAAGAAGCCAAGTTTCATGGGGTGAATTGTCAAGGAGTTGTACGCCGAAAAGATTTATCATGTGAGATGATGTTAATGATGGCACCCAATGGAGAGAGAACGATTTTACGTCCAGAGCGTCCGCCTTTACATTTGCCGCATATGCCAAATTGGAGCAATATTGATGCCCTATATATTAATTCATCAGCGGATGAATTATCAAAGTGGACAGCATCAGCTTTGGTGGATTGCTTAGTGGTAACACAATTGGCAAAAGATAATCGCAAGCGTGACGCACATGTGTTACTCACATCTGAAAATGATCTGCAGGGGCGCTGTGATCAATCACCTTGGCAATTTGCACTCGATATTGCTGGCCATCAATTACGTTATTTTATTGTCACCAATGGGCGTTTTGGGGCGAGGTTATATACCGCATCAGGTATGAAGCAAGTGTGTGCTAAGCAGGCCAATGTTGTTGATACAACGGGGGCTGGAGATGCCTATGCAGCGGGGCTTATCCATGGATTATTGACTGGATGTGATATCGAAAGCGCGATGAAAGAAGCGGCTATTTGGTCTGCTTTTAGTGTCAGTTCTAATACTTCCATACCCAGTGTTGAACTCAGGGACTATTTACAATCAAAATAATAGCCACTCACTTTTTAATACAGAAAGGAAGTTCCAATGGAAGGGATGTTGTTAAAAGCAGAAAAATTACGTTTATATCGTGGCGAAAACACTCAGCTTTTATCGAATGTTGAAACAGGTATAGAGCAGAAAATTCGCGTCAATGCATTAGATGTGCAGATAGAGCAAATTGTGGGTGACGCTCAAGCTGATAAACGCTTTCACGGTGGCCCTGATAGAGTGGTACATCATTATCCTAGAGAGCATTATACGTATTTTGGCCAAATGAAGGATTTTAATAAAACAGAAAGTGCGCCACGTATGGGGGAAAATATTAGTACTGAAGGGCTCACTGAAGAAGATATTAATATTGGTGATATTATTCAAATTGGCGAAGCTATATTGCAAGTCTCTCAGCCAAGATCCCCCTGCTTTAAAGTGAATCTTCAGTTTAATTACCCTACGCTATCATTGATTATGCAAAGAACCCAACGCTGTGGTTGGCTGTATCGAGTATTAACGCCGGGTCTGATAAATGAGTCGAATACTTTAGTGTTACAAGAGAGAGTATCGAACATCAGTGTGGCGAGAGCGATAACATTATATTTTTCTGAAGTGTTTAATGCTCAAGGTTATGAAGTGTTATCTCAGTGTCCGGCTCTGGCTGAAAATTGGAAAAATAGTTTAGAAAAAAGGCTAGTAACCGGTGAGATAGAAGATTGGCAAAGACGATTATACTCGTAATACTTCCAGCTAAATCCTAGATCTAGAAGTCTCACGGGTATATACACGAGTTGATGAGGCCAATAGAACGGCAGTGATATCTGCCGTTCTATTGGATCATTATGTTAGTGCTGATGATCACATATTAGGGTAGTTTGGTCCCCCACCGCCTTCTGGTGTCACCCAAGTGATATTTTGGCTGGGATCTTTGATATCACAGGTTTTACAGTGAATGCAGTTTTGACTGTTAATCACGAACTTATTTTTACCTTGTTCTTGGATTACTTCATAAACACCTGCTGGGCAATACCGCTGAGCTGGCTCATTAAACTGAATGAGGTTGATATTCAGTGGAATGCTTGGATCGGTTAACTGCAAATGACAGGGTTGATCTTCTTCATGATAGGTATTGGATAAATATACTGAAGAAGGTTTATCAAAAATGAGTTTTCCATCAGGTTTGGGGTAATCGATTTTAGTGTATTTGCTCACAGGGGCCATTTGAGCATAATCTGGTGTTTGATCTTTGAGAGTAAAGGGGAAGCGTCCACCAAACCAGTTTTGATCGATGTAATTAAATGCTCCTCCTAACAAGGTCCCAAATTTATGCATGGCGGGGCCAAAATTACGGGAACGATAAAGTTCATCTTTAAGCCAGCTTTCTTCAAAGCGCTCGTGGTAACTGTTTAAATCTTTCCCTGCTTCTACGCCAGCCATAAAAGCTCTGGCAAGTGTTTCTGCTGCTAAAATACCACTTTTCATTGCAGTGTGAGTGCCTTTTATTTTGGCAAAGTTAAGGGTGCCAGCATTGCATCCAATAATCAGTCCCCCGGGAAAACTCATCTTAGGTAATGAATTTAAGCCACCTTTTGTGATAGCACGTGCTCCATAAGTTATCCGCTCTGCATTTTTTAATGTTTGCGCAATCACTGGATGGGTTTTATAACGTTGGAATTCATCAAATGGGCTTAAGTGTGGGTTTTTATAATTGAGATCGATAATAAGGCCAACAGCAACTTGATTATCTTCTAAGTGATAAAGAAAACCTCCCCCAGATGACCCTTCAGTGAGTGGCCAACCTGCGGTATGAACCACTTTTCCGAGTTGGTGTTGATCGGCTGGAATTTTCCAAATCTCTTTAAATCCCAAACCATAGTGTTGCGGTGTTTTGTCTTTATCCAATTGATACTTAGCGATTAACTCTTTACCTAAATGTCCTCGGCAACCTTCACTCAGTACAGTATATTTGGCATGAAGCTCCATACCGGGTTCGAAACTGTCTTTAGCTTGACCATTTGCGCCCATTCCCATGTCACCAATGAGGATCCCTTTAACGCTGTCATCTTCATTGTATAATAACTGGCTTGCAGGAAATCCTGGGAATATTTCGATACCTAATGCTTCGGCTTGTTCGGCTAACCAGCGGCACAGGTTACCTAGGCTAATGATATAGTTTCCATTGTTATGCATTGTTTTAGGGACAATAGCATTGGGTAGCAGTGTTGATTTATCGGCAGACTTTAAAAGGTGAATTTCGTCACTTGTTACCGCGGTGTGTAATGGGGCATTCATTTCATGCCAATTGGAAAATAACTCTTCAAGTACATCAGGTTCAAAAATAGCGCCCGATACGATATGTGCGCCAACTTCTGAGCCTTTTTCAACCACACAAATTGAAATATCTTGGCCGCAATCTTTAGATATTTGCATTAATCGACATGCTGTTGCTAATCCCGAAGGTCCAGCGCCAACTATGATAACGTCGAATTCCATTGATTCACGTTCCATCAGTTCACCTCATCCTTACTTTTCCCCGATGCTTATCATTGGTATCTTAAGGGACACTTGATATAAACGGGTGTTTTAATTTATAAGCTTACCTTAATTTTTAACTTCGTCACAGTGATCCGTGTATTTGAATAGTGAAGTTAAGCATGATTATTTAACGATAACTGTCATTAAATCGCTACGAATATTGATTATGGCATAATAAATTCCCTTTTAACGCTAGGGTTGCGGGTCTGTTTCGGCCTATAATCAGCATATTGAAATCCCACTTTTTTTATATTTAATGTGAAATCTGGGAAGTAAGATTGTTAAATAATGGTAATCAGGTGTGGAATGATTTCTCTCACCTCCCAGCAGGAAGGGTGGAATGTCTCAATTAGAAGATAAATTTGGTAGAAGATTCCATTACTTACGCTTGTCAGTCACTGATGTGTGTAACTTTAAATGTGGATATTGTTTGCCTCATGGGTATCAAACCAGTGGGAAACCTTCATTCTTAACCTTAGATGAAATTTCCCATTTGGTGGATGCATTTTCACAAGTCGGCACACAAAAAATTCGAATTACCGGTGGTGAGCCGTCTTTACGTCGAGATTTTACGGACATTATTCGAGTGATTGCTGATAATCAAAAAATAAAAACGTTGGCAACCACGACCAATGGTGATCGCTTAGCCAAACATGCGAAAGGTTGGCATGAAGCTGGACTCAAGAAGATCAACATATCGGTAGACAGTCTTGATCCGCGTTTATTTTATCAAATAACAGGCGAAAATAAGTTTTATCAAGTAATGCAAGGCATTGATGCTGCTTTAGAGACGGGTTTTGAGAGCGTTAAAGTGAATGCAGTGTTACTTAAAGGTCTTAATGATCAATCTTTACCTCAATTTTTACATTGGATTAAAAAGACACCGATTGATCTTCGCTTTATTGAATTGATGGAAACAGGGCTTGGGCGTGATTATTTTCAACAGCATCATGTGGCTGGGCGTCAAATCAAAAGCTGGTTATTGCAACAAGGCTGGCAATTAGAGCCTCGCAATATTGATGATGGACCGGCACAAAATTTTAGCCATCCAGATTATTTAGGCAGAATCGGATTAATTATGCCTTATGAACAAAATTTTTGTTCAAGTTGTAATCGTTTACGTGTTTCAGCAAAAGGAAAACTGCATTTGTGCTTGTTTACTGAGAATGGGGTTGATTTAAGAGATTTATTGGTTTCACCTTCTCAGCAGGCTGCTTTGATTGCTCGATTACATGCTCAATTAGCCACAAAAAATCAAACGCATTTTTTACACCAAGGTGTGACGGGTGTCACTCAGCATTTAGCATCCATTGGTGGGTAAGTTTGGTTACTGACTCAAGTAATAAGCGTTTAGTGAGCGTCGTATAAATATTATAATTGAAGGTTGGAATGACGAAAAAATTTACTCATATCAATACAGAAGGTAATGCTCATATGGTTGATGTTACTGAAAAAAAAGTAACTCAACGAGAAGCAAGGGCACAAGCTTTCATTGAAATGGCACCAGAAACATTGCAAATGATTGTTCAAGGACGTCACCATAAAGGAGATGTATTTGCGACGGCGAGAATAGCGGGTATTCAAGCTGCGAAGAAAACCTCAGATCTTATTCCACTCTGTCATCCTTTGATGCTGACAAAAGTGGAGGTTAATATTGAAGCAGAACTTGATAATCATAGAGTGAAAGTGACCAGTTTATGTAAGTTGTCTGGTAAAACTGGGGTTGAAATGGAGGCTTTAACAGCAGTATCTGTTGCGGTGTTAACGATTTATGATATGTGTAAAGCAATTCAAAAAGATATGCTTATTTCTCAGATATGTTTATTGGAAAAAACTGGAGGTAAGTCAGGAGATTATTGCATCAAATAATGTTTGAGGCTTTCTCCATCGTGACGTGTAATCGCTCCCCTGTTCTACAATGAGTAAAGTCGACAATACTTTAACTTTTGATGTCAGATTTTATGTAATAATGACATATATTTGTCAGTATTGAATTGATTAATGAGGACTAAAATGCATACCATTTTTAAAGTTGGTCGTTTATTTAGAGGTAATGTTTCAATATGATCAATGTATTGTTTTTTGCTCAAGTACGAGAGCAATTACAGTTAAGCCATTTGTTAGTACCTGCAACAGATGCAATTCAAACAGCCAATGATCTTCGGCTGCTTTTATCTCAAAAAGGGGATAAGTGGGCTAAGGCTCTTGAGTCTGAACGTTTATTGGTCGCAGTTAACCAAACGATAAGTCAATGGGATAGTGCTATTGAAGATGGTGATGAAGTGGCTTTTTTTCCTCCAGTGACAGGTGGATAAAACATGAACAGAGTACAAAATGAAGATTTTAACTTAGCCGATGAATATCAACACCTGAACACAGATAACAGTGATGGCGCCATGGTCACTTTTGTGGGGAAGGTGAGAGATTTTAATGATGGAATAAATGTGAGTCGTTTAACGCTTGAGCATTATCCAGGCATGACTGAGACAGTTCTGGCGCAAATAGAGCAAGAAGCACGCGAACGTTGGCCGCTTAACCTTGTTCGAATCATACACAGAGTGGGTGCATTAGAGCTTGGCGATCAAATTGTCTTTATTGGCGTGACAAGTCAACATAGAAAAGCGGCTTTTGAGGCTTGTGAGTTTCTCATTGATTATTTGAAAATTAAAGCGCCTTTTTGGAAACTAGAGGCGAATGACATTAGCCAACGATGGATTGATGCGAAAACCTCAGATGATCTTGCCGCTCAGCACTGGCAAAGCGAGTAAACCGTGATTGTTGGTTATCAATGCAAAAACGTCAGTATGGGTTCATTTTAGTGAAGCAAATATTTAAATTCTTTTTTTTAAGTCTCTATCTTTATTTTATGGCTTTCTCTGTTAATGCCACGCAAGGTGATTCATTTCAAAGCGACTCCCCGCTTATCGCTGCCGCTTCCAGTATTAAATTTGCTTTGGATGATGTTGTACAAGCTTTTACAATCGATACGGGATTAACGGTTAATGTCTCTTATGGCTCATCAGGAAATTTAGTATCGCAGATTAAGCATGGTGCGCCTTTTGAATTGTTTCTTTCAGCTGATGAGTCTTATGTTTTAAAGCTCAAACAGGCCCATTTGATAAAAGGTGGAGGACAGGTTTACGCTGTTGGAAAATTAGCCTTAGTGTCCCCTAAGACATCGAATTTACGCTTAGATAGGTCATTAATGGGGGTGAGAGCATTATTAAAAAAGCAGCAACTTGAGCGTTTTGCTATTGCTAATCCAAAACATGCGCCCTATGGAGAAAGAGCACAAGCTTTGCTTAAACGCCTTGAGCTGTGGAACAGTATTTATCCTCATTTGGTACTTGGAGAAAATGTATCTCAAGCGGCTCAATTTGTCTTGACCGGAGCGGTTCAGGGAGGGATTGTTGCTTTATCATTAGCGATTAGACCTCAATTTGCTGAAAAAGTGAATTATTTCGTGCTTCCAAAGGATTTATATCCACCTTTAAAGCAGAGTATGGCCTTGTTAAATGATGCGGGCACTACGGCGACGCTCTTTTATCAATATGTTTTATCTCCTAAGGCTCAGTCTATTTTTCAACAATATGGCTTTGCCTCAGAAGAGTCATTGTAATGGATTGGCAAGCCTTATACCTTTCGATACAGTTAAGTGTTGTTACAGTATTAATACTTATCCCATTCTCCATTTTTTTTGGTCGGTTACTGGCTTATAGTCAGTTTAAAGGTAAAGCTTGGATTGAAGCATTGGTCATGGTGCCTTTAGTGCTGCCTCCCACTGTGGTGGGTTACTATTTATTGTCGGGTCTGGGTCAACAGTCTTGGCTTGGTCAATGGCTAGAAGAGTGGTTTGGCGTACAGTTAGTTTTTCATTTTTCAGGTCTTGTTGTTGCATCGATTTTGGTGAATATTCCTTTTGCCATTCAGCCAATACAGCGCGCCTTTGAAGCTATTCCGATAGAAGTTCGTGACGCTGCTCAGTGCTGTGGTATGAGCAAGTATAAAATACTCCTTAAAATAGAACTACCTATGATTTGGCCTGGCATATTAATGGCATTAGTGTTGTGTTTTTCTCATGTGTTAGGTGAATTTGGTGTGGTATTGATGATGGGAGGCAATATTGCGGGGGAAACTCAAACAATTGCTATTGCAATTTATGATAGTGTGCAAGCATTTGACTTTGACAGCGCGGGATTAATGTCTTTAGTTTTATTGATTTTTGCAATCAGTGTTTTAGCATTAACGACCAGTTTATCGCGTCATTTTACTGCTGGAAATCGACATGAATACTGAGCTTGAACAGACTCTTTGTTGTCGAATAGAGCAGAGCATACCGATACCTTTACGAGTTCATTTTAACTGTAAAGCTGGAGAGCTGTTGGCGGTGGTTGGACCTTCTGGTGGAGGTAAATCAACGTTATTACGTATGCTTGCTGGACTCAGTTTACCTCAAATTGGCCATATTCAGCTAGGTGAGCGTATTTTGTGTGATACGGACAAGCACACAATACTTTCACCGGCGGCGCGCCATGTGGGTTATGTGCCTCAACATTTCGGATTATTTCCCCATCTAACCGCATTGGATAATATTCTTTCAGGTTTAGATCATATTTCAAAATCACTTAGAAAGCCTCGAGCACAAAAGTGGCTTGAAACGATGAATTTATCGCATATCGCCCACCGACGTCCAAGACACTTATCTGGCGGACAACAGCAACGTATTGCACTTGCAAGAGCGTTGGCTCGAGAACCCCAACTCTTGTTGCTCGATGAACCTTTTTCTGCTGTTGATTGGGAAACGCGAGAATTTCTCTATGAGTCTTTATTTCATTTAAAAAGCAGCTTAAACATTCCTGTTGTTATGGTGACACATGATTTAAAGGAAGCATTGTTATTAGCTGATAATATGTTGCTAATGGATAATGGTGGTATGTTACAGCACGGTAGCCCTCAACAGGTGCTCACTCAACCGGCATCGGAAATTGTTGCTAAGCAAATGGGCATAAAAAATGTATTTAGTGGGGTAGTGGAGCATGAAGTTAGTGCTTTATCTGGGTCATGTTTAAACTGGCAAGGAATTAAAGTAGAAACTCCTTACCAGTCATCGCTAATGGTGGGTGAGCATGTTCGTTGGATGGTACCCAATTCAGGTATTGAATTATTTAATGATTTATCTTTAGTGACACGGAAAAATTGCTTTGTGGGAACGCTTGTTTCTTTGCTTGATATAGGGGATATGACTCGCATAATATTGAGAGTAAATGCCAACGAACAAGTGTTACATTTGGATTTATCTGTGCAAGTTGTTAAACAATTAGGGTTAACTCAAGGGATTGAGACCGTAATAATGTTAAATTCAAGCTGTATTCATGTTTTTTCTTCAAGTGATTGAAATAAAATGTTGAAGAGTGATATACAGATGATCAAAGTTTAATCTGTCAGCCACCTCAAGATTATTAATGTTTCTGTACCCTAGCCTATATTTAGATTAGGGGCAGAAGAATGGCAAACACATTAGCAAGCTCCATGATATTAACTTGCGTATTAACTTTGTCTGCAAATACTGAAAATAAACAGACCGAAGTGAGTATGACCTCTGCCAATAAGAATATTACTTCGAGTATTCCAGTTGCTTTTTCTGGTTATCTGGTTAAAAGTTTAGATGATGAATCATACTTATTTCGTGATAATGCCGGTGATATTGAAGTTGAAATAAAAAATACGCTATGGCGAGATATGGAAATATCAGGTAATAGTCAAGTCAAATTGATTGGTCGACAAGAAGACCGCTGGCAAGGGATTGAAATTGAAATTGACAGTTTTCGTTTGATTTAACAACAATTATTATTGTTTATATGACACAAAGTTGTATTCATCACGGAGGAGCCATGGCTCGATGGCTAATAGGTTTAATACTTTTTTCTGGGAGCGTTGTAGCAGAGCCAGGGCTTTACCTATTACTTTCTCAGACAGACAATCAACCTGTGATGCTGGTTATGCGTAAGCTTGAAAATTTACATTTAGGTGAGATATCCGGTTTTGATGTTGAGCACAAAGAAGGTGAGCTTGTTTATGATTTTCGAATTATAAACACGACGACCAATGAAATATTGAATTATTCTTATCGTGCAAGTGATGGGAAATTATTATTACACAATGCTTCTTTTTTTAAAAAGAAAGAAAAAAGTGAATTACTCGCTGTAATGGCTTTAAAAAGTGTTGGGATGACATTTGTCGAATTAGTTCAAAAAGCGAGTAAAAATAATAAAGGGTATTTGATTAAGGCGAGTATTGATAATGCATTGGGCATTAACTATTTAGAACTTGAATTTTTAACGCAAGAAGGTCAGCATCAATTGGCATATAATATTAATAGTCAACGCTTATTACCTTTGCTGAAATGGGATTAACATATGAAAATACTGATAGTAGAAGATGATAGTACAACAATTGATTATGTCGTCAAAGGGTTTGCTGAGCAAGGCTATAATATTGAAACAGCAAGTGATGGCCATCAAGGTCTACTGCTTGCTACGAGCATGAAATACGATTTGATTATTTTAGACCGTATGCTCCCTCAGTTGGATGGATTAAAAGTATTGGCAGCTTTGAGGGCAACTGGGAGTCAAACTCCGGTATTGATTTTATCAGCCTTGAGTCACGTTGATGAAAGAGTGAAAGGGTTGCGTGCTGGGGGAGACGATTATATGACCAAACCCTTTGCGTTTTCTGAGCTTTTAGTAAGAGCTGAAAAGTTGATGCAAAGAGGTGAACTACAGCCCACCAAAACCGATCTTGTTGTTGGCCCTTTGACGATGGAGCTATTAACTCGAAAAGTATTGGTTGATGATAATGAGCTTATGTTACAGCCAAAAGAGTTTCAACTGTTAAAGTATTTAATGGAACATGCCGATCAAGTGATTAGTCGAACATTGTTGTTTGAAGCTGTGTGGGATTATCATTTTGATCCTCGAACAAATGTGATTGATGTGCATATTGCAAAACTTCGTAGAAAGCTCGAGGAGTTAGGTCATGGCGAACTCATCGAAACGGTTAGAGGCGCAGGTTATCGGTTACGTCAAGGGCATTAAGCCTCACCAAAGTAGCGCATGGAGAATAACCATTATTTTCTCAATATTGGTTATTCTCATTATAGGTACATTATTGTTTGGTATGTACAGGCAGCTAATGAGTGAGCAAGAGCTGCAATTAGATCAACAATTAGCGGCAGAAAAAGCCCGTTATCAACAAATGGCGTTAACATTAGATCGCCGAAGTTTTGCAACGCAGGTGAGAACAGCCGATCCTAAAGTGGCTTTGATCGTTTGGCGTAACTCAGTCGATCTGATTGGGGCATTGAGTATGATCCCCGATGATATGCCTATGCTGCCTAAAAAGCGTGAGTTTCCTGTTTTTGCAGGAGGATCGGATAAATTACATATTTTAACCGGTGGATTGGCGATGACACGTTATGGTCCGGTACTGATTGCAACGCGAACGGATCAATTAGGCACGTTAATTGATAAATTCAGTAATGCAGCCATTACGGCATTGATGTTAACGATAGTATTAACTTTAGCCTTAGGTTACCTTTTTTCTAAAACGTTATTACGGCGTCTAGTACAATACAACCGATTGAGTGAACAAATAGAACAAGGAGAGTATTCAACACGTCTTCCCATTAGTTGGCGTAAAGATGAATTTGATATGTTAGCGCAACAATTTAATAGTGTGCTAGATACCTTAGAAGGCAATCTTGCTGCTGTACGCGGCGTAACCGATAATATTGCGCACGATTTAAGGACCCCTTTGTCTCATTTACGAATAGGTCTTGAACAGTTACCTGAAAAATCCCCCGAAGCATTACCAGAGAGTTGTGCTATTATCACTGAAGAGCTTGATCATTGCCTTGCAACTTTCGATGCGATGTTGTCCCTTACACGTATTGAGGAAGGTCAACAGACTCTTGAGCTACAAGAGCTGAGTTTACAAGCCATTAGTCGTGATCTTTTTGAAATGGCAGAAGCGATTACTGAATATAATGAACAGAGTTTAGTCTTAGAAGTGGCAGACGATCATTTAATTATTGGTGATAAATATTTATTATTCCAAGCTTTGTTTAATCTTGTTGATAACGCCATTAAGTATTCGCCCAAAGGGGCAAAAATTCAGATTATTCAACAGGCTAATACTTTAATCATTAGCGATGATGGTATTGGGATCCCTGATGAAGAAAAAGAGCGAGTTTTTGAGCGTTTAGTCAGACTCGATCCCAGTCGTCATTTTAAAGGGACAGGATTGGGATTATCTATGGTTAAAGCCATTCTATCCCGTCATAATGCCAGCATTACTTTAAGTGATAACCATCCCGGTTTAGTTGTCACTGTTACTTTTTAGAACATGTTGGGTTTATGTATCGAATTATTGCAAATGAAGTCGACTTTTTAGTGATTTCGAAATCAGCCGATGTCCATTTTCATAGTCAATCTGGTTCGGCTGGTGTGATGGCTCAATTAGCATTGGATTTAAACATTAAGCTTTATTCTGTTCATCGATTGGATACACCGACATCAGGGTTATTGTTGTTTGCTAAAACCTCTGAAGCAGCAGCAGAGTTAACACGCTTGTTGGGCGCTCATCAAGTGCAGAAATATTACCTTGCCATTGCCAAAGGTAAGCCTAAGAAAAAACAAGGTTGGGTGATAGGCGATATGGGACCGTCTCGGCGCAGTATGCATAAATTGCTCCGTACTCAAAATAATCCTGCCGTGACGCAGTTTTTTTCTTATTCTCTTGATGAAGGGCTAAGGCTTTATTTGCTTAAGCCACACAGTGGTAAGACGCATCAATTACGTGTTGCTTTGGCCAGTTTAAGTGTGCCCATTTTAGGTGATAAGCTTTATGGTGGTGACATAGCAGATCGGACTTATTTACATGCCTATTTTCTTTCATTTAATTATCTTGGACAGGATTATTTCTATAAGGATAATCCTTGCTCTGGTGACTTTTTTACCTGCTCAACGATGCAAAAGTTGATGCAAGATCTCGCAGAACCTGATTTATTAGCTTGGCCAAACCGAAAATAATGTCCTTTTGCTGAATGTATAGCGATATATACTCACACTTTCTTGATTCACAAAATGGAGAGACAAAGGTAGGATAGTAGCAATGATATTTGATGTGACAAGGAACATTTCGTGCATAAGCGAGCTATTTACCCTGGTACTTTTGATCCCATTACCAATGGGCATACGGATCTCATTGAACGTGCAGCTAAATTATTTCAGCATGTCGTTGTCGCGATTGCCTCAAACCCTTCTAAACAACCTCGATTTACGCTTGAAGAGCGAGTGAATTTAGTCAAGTTAGTGACGGCACATCTTGATAATGTTGAGGTTGTCGGTTTTAGTGGTTTATTGGTTGATTTCGCCAAGCAGCAAAATGCCAGTGTATTGTTGCGGGGCTTAAGAGCAGTATCGGATTTTGAGTACGAGTTTCAATTAGCCAATATGAATCGTCGTTTAAGTCCAGATTTAGAAAGTGTCTTTTTAACCCCAGCGGAAGAAAACTCTTTCATTTCATCGACCTTAGTGAAAGAGGTGGCCCTTCACGGTGGCGATGTAAGTCAGTTTGTTCATGCTGAGGTGGCTAATGCACTTAATAAAAATTCCTGAGATTTAGGCCAGATATCAGAGTGTAGTGCGTTGATAATGAATTATACCAATTTAAGTAAGTAAATGATCAGTTTAGAGCCACACAGGCTGGGCGGGTTTAAAAATACGTTATGCTGCGTTGTCAGTTTTCGATATAGAATAACGATTAGCGTTAAACTGCCGCGACCTCCATGGATGGTGGGAATGTCAGTTAAAGCAGGAGTAATTAACGACCTTGCCTACCGCATTTTACATTCCCGCTGAATGATCAATTACTTAGATTGGTATTAATGTCGCCAACATGTGGCGGCAATAATCTCAGCAGCTGTTGATTGCATAAAGAGTGCATTTTCAGCTGTACGAACTGCAATGATGGTTTCAAATAGCGCTTGGCCTAAGGCTGCTTTTAATACCGTATCTTGTTTAAAAGCGGCTACACTGTCTGGCAATTGTGTGGGCAATGGCTTAATTCCGCCTAATGCTTTATTTTGATCTGGAGTGAGTGTGGCGGGATCGATACTAACCGGGGCTGGTAAGGGCAGCTGATTATTGAGCCCAGCTAAACCGTGGGCGATGACGCTGCCTATGACTAAATAAGGGTTAGCTGTCGCATCAATGCATTTAATTTCTATATTGGCTGTATTGTGGCTATTTGCTGGTGGGCCTTTAATAAAGCGGATGGCAGCCTCTCTATTTTCAACTCCCCAGCATTGATGATTTCCTGACCAATGTTGAGGTATGAGACGTAAATAGCTGGCAACACTGGGGGCTGTGATGGCAAGCAGTGACGGTAGGGCCGTTAAAATACCTGCAATAAAATATTCCCCTTCTTGGGTTAAGCCTTCAGGCCCTGAGCCACCTTGAAATAAATTAATGCCTTTTTTGTTATTAAGGCTTAAGTGTAAGTGGCAACCATTTCCAACTCCTCCATTAACAACACAAGGAGAAAAAGTGGTATGCATATGATGTTTAGCGCCAATGGCCCTAATGGTTTGACGGACCAGAATGCTTAAATCGGCAGCAGTGAGTGGACAACTATGACGAATTGATAACTCAAATTGTCCAGGTGAGTATTCTGGGTGAAGCTGCTCAACTTCAATACCTTGCTTAGCCAGAGCATCGAGTAAATCGATACAATAACCTGAGACTTCGGTTATACGTTGATGGCTATAGGCTGGGCTGGTACTCAAGGGGGTAAACTGATGGCTTTGTTCAAGGCTTAGCATCCATTCTATTTCAAAGGCCATATTGAGCTCATAACCTTGATCTTTAGCTGCTTGGACCATTTTTTTTAAAAATTGACGCTGACATTGTTCATGGGGCTGCCCGGTTTGTTTGACTCTATCTACAGGTGCCCAAGCCCAGCCGGGCTCTCCTGCTAATGGGGTAATTTTATTGAGATCGGGAAGTAATCTAAGATCGCCCACTGGGCCGCCAGCACTTGGGCTGGTTGTGGCATCATCATTGAGTAGAAACGTATCAAAAACAGGAGACATACCCACCCCCCACATGCATGCTTGAGTGAGCCGTGTAATTGGGATCCCTTTCATACGACTGATGCCGCTATTATCAATATAAGAGAGTGAGATAGCTTTAATATCTTGGTCTTGAAGTTGCTTAGTGAGTGTAATAGCACTTTTTTCAGTCACTGGATTACCCAAGTGTTGCTGTGAACTGAATTTGTCGTTATGCATTAATGGCTCCCTTTTTTAATCAATTAACCCGAGTTCAGGTTCAATTAAAGCGTTTGGCATACACTACAAAAAACAGTGGCTCGTTGCCCGAGCCTTATTTCACTGAGTAAATGACCGCAATGAGTGCAGGTTTGCCCGCCTCTGCCGTAAACATGCAATTTTTGTGCAAAATATCCAGGTTTACCTTCGGCATTGGTAAAGTCTTTTAATGTGGTTCCGCCTTGTTTTATTGCATTTTCAAGTATTTGTTTTACTTCTACAACCAATAATGTAAGCCGTTCAATATCAATATTACCTGCTGGAGTTTGAGGGTGGATCCCAGCAGAAAATAATGCTTCATTAGCATAAATATTACCAACGCCGACAACGATATGATTATCCATTAAACACAGTTTAATCGCCTTTTTTTTATTTTTTAAGGCATGGAATAAATAATCGGCATTAAAGCTGTTATGTAGTGGTTCTGGGCCGAGTTTTGATAATAAAGGGTGGGCTTGCTCTGGTAGTTCACACCAAAGCCAAGCACCAAATCGGCGGGGGTCATTTAACCGTAATATTCGGCCACTGGCGAGTGTTAAATCAATGTGATCATGTTTTTGAATGGGGGTATCGTGAGAGACGAGTCGTAAACTACCAGACATACCTAAATGGATAATGGTAGTACCCGCATCGGTATCTATAAGCAGATATTTGGCTCTACGTCTTACGTTGCGGATCACTTGTCCAACAATTTGCTGTGCAATATCCGGTACAGGCCAGCGTAACTTTGCGTTGCGAACGGTTAGGTTTGTAACTTTATTATCAATTAAATAAGGTGAAATACCTTGGCGGGTGACTTCAACTTCAGGTAATTCAGGCATTATAACTCGCTCTCATTTTGTGTGCACGGCATGGTTATTTTAAACCCTTTGGTAATAAATGTTCATTGGGTCTGATGGATACATGATACCAATTATTATGGGGTGATTTTAATATTTGGGTCTTTGAAAATAATTGCCAAATTTGTGGGGTTGAAAAGTCGTTAACATAGAAAATAATCTGTTGCGCTGTTTCGGGTAATTCTGCAGGAGTCGATATAGACGTCATGTGCAAATTCGCCCAAGTTTCAGCCCAATGTTGACAGTTTTTCACATTGGAACTGCAATGCCAACCTTGGGGGCTTTTTTTCATTGAGAAGGAGCCGATTGTTAACTGTACTAATGTCAAATTATCATCAAATAGTGGGGTGCTTGGTGATGTGGACTCTAAAGGTAAATGTTGTGTTTTATCATAGAGAATACTGAGTACCGATATCATGATTAGACTGGCAATAATAATGATGTTGTTCCATTTTTTTCGAGAAAATCCCATGCAATATTATCAATGTTAGCGATGTTAGATAGTGGGATGCTATACCGATACCTGTGATACTTCAAGATGCCTGTTTTCAGAGTGCGTAAAAGTGCCTAATTCAAGGTGTACTCTTTTTAAAAAGAAAAGGTGCCGAAATGCTTATTGCCTTTTAAGATGATACAAGCTAGAAGTCGGTGCTTTTACACATTCTCAAGAGGTTGACTCTTATTCGTAAAAAGGAAAGTCTTTTATACTGTGTTATTAAACACCGGCTTAAATGATTAGGCTCAATGTTCAGCTGACCATCAAGGGTGATGGAAATGTTATTTATGCAGGAGCAATTAATGATCTTGTCTAAAAGGCTTTCATTCCCGTTGAATGATCACTTACTTAGTTTGGTATAAGGTCTTTTTTGAGTAAATTTAAGACAAAAAAAAGCCGAAGGATAATCTACGGCTATAAAAGAGTGTGAGCAATGTTGTGCATATAAACTCAAAGACTAATGTAAAAATAAAGACTATTTTTAATTTAGAAGCGAGTTTCAGAACGCAAGTTAATAGTAATCATTCTCATTTGCGTTTGCAAGCCCTTATGCGAATAAAAATCAATATTTTTAGGCTAAAAAAATTAACCAATTGATTTTAAAGGTTTATATTTTCAGTATTAAGGGGGCGATATGCTAATAGCTTTCGTTGCAGGTAAACGAGTAGCAATCCATAGGCAGGAATAAATAAGCAAAGACTGACAATGAGCTTAAAGGCATAATCTACAAAGGCGATTTCTGGCCAGTTTTGGCTCATAAAGGCATTAGATGACGCATAAAAAGCGATACTAAAAAAAACAAGTGTATCGACACAGTTTCCGATAATAGAGGAGGCTGTGGGAGCGAGCCACCAGTTTTTAAGCTGTCGCAATTTGGCAAAAACAAAAATATCCATTAACTGACCTATGCAATAAGCCGCAAAACTGGCGAAGGCGATTCGTAAGATAAAGCTATTTAGCTCCAGTAAGCTTGAATAATGTTGAAATTCCCCTTGTTGAAACAATACGCCAATAAGGTATGTCAGTATGAGGGCCGGTAGCATGCTGATAAAAATTATTTTTCTGGCTTGGGTTTGGCCAAATATTCTGACGGTGAGATCGGTTGCTAAGTAAACGAAAGGAAAGCTAAATGCTCCCCAAGTGGTATGCAATCCAAATAATTGAAATGGGAGTTGCACCAGATAATTGCTAACACATATGATGAGAATATGAAAAGAGACTAGCAGCAATAGTGCACGTTTCATCTGGGATTGAGTGAACATGGTGACGCCTTTTTATTCTTGGCGGGGTAAGGGAACCCGCAGGGTTGATGACAATAAATAAGGCGGCACATTATAGAGGCGTTTATGATGAGTTCAAGCAAAATCCTATTTAAATAGAAAAGGGGTTGCTCAAGAGTTCACTTAGGTTGAGTATAAAACTGATGGTAAGTGTCGTAATATTAATGCCCGTATTTTGAATGATGGCTTGCTTTATATTCTAAGGATGGTGTGCCGGTGAGGAATGTTACTTTTTTAGCTGAAAAATGTCTCAAAACCCCCGTATCTGACCTGATTGTGGGGATGTTTATAGAGTCTCTTGATCGCAAAAATCAGTTAGTCAGTATTACCAATTCCGGTTTAATCAAAAGCCAAGCAGATATTAATACGTTAATCAAACATGGTGTGAAGTATGTTTGGGTTGATTTAACTCGCTCTACTTTTACGCCAGCAATCAGTCAGCCTGTTCAATGTGTGCCTGTTATCGAAGAAATGTCTTTAAGATCATTTGTGAGAAAGCAGTGGATGAGTCGTGACATGGCTCAAGTAAAAGCGGGTGAATTATTATCTGAGTCAAAGCGTCTTATTCAAAAAGTGTTATTTGAAACATTTGAAGGTAAAGCGATTGAAATAGCGCCTTTTGAAAACTTAGCCGACAATATGATTAATATGATGTGCCAAGATCTTGATGCGCTTAGCTGTATGTCTGCTTTACGTAATAAAGATGCTTATTTACTTGAGCATTCAGTGAATGTGGCTTTTTTATTATTGACGTTTGGGCGCTTTTTAAAATTAGAACAATCGATATTAAAAGAGCTAGTGATAGGCGGCATTTTGCACGATATTGGTAAAATTAAAGTGGATATCAATGTACTAAATAAACCCGGAAAACTCACTAATGTCGAATTTGAACATATTAAATCTCATCAAAACCATGCGATTGATATTCTTAGTAGTATTAAAGGGTTATCACAAGTAAGTAAGGATGTCTGCTTAATGCATCATGAGAAGCTGGATGGTAAGGGCTATCCACTAGGTTTGTCGGGAGATGAGATTTCACTTTATGGCAGAATGAGTTGTATTGTTGATATTTTTGATGCTTTGACTGCAAGTCGCTCTTATAAAGAAGCAATGAGTCCCGCTGCAGCTTTTAAAATTTTATTAAGCCTCACTCCCTTTCATCTTGATAAAACACTCATTTATGATTTCATTCGTTGTGTAGGAATTTATCCTGTTGGCTCTTTGGTTGAGCTGTCTAATGGTTTAGTGGGGATTGTGTGGACTGCGAATAAAAGTGATGTGCTTCATCCTATTGTGAAATGCTTTTATTCAGTGATAAACAGGCAATATGTCAATGTTAGGATGGTTGATTTATCAAAATCAGAACTCTACATTGAGCGAGGTATCGTGTCTACTTGTTTAAATATTGACCCTACCCCATTTTATTAATCGCATTGGATTCTGTATTTAAATTCTTTAGACTGGATTGAATATGAATTAATTGAGCAAAATAAAATGAAGCAAGTTGTCTCTATTTTAGTGATTGTTTTGTCACTCGTGTTACTTATTCCTGGTGTAACTCAACCTATTTTAAGCATTCAGGGGTCGATAGAAAAAACGGCGTTAAGAGATGCGGGTCTCGATATGATTGCGCAGCAAATGGGTGAAGACTCTCAGAGCAGTGCTAGAGGTATGTTATCTATGGTAACAGGGTTGCTAGGCCTCAATGATGTAAAAGGTGAGGTTGAGGTTTTTCAGAAGACGCGCAGTATTTGGGGAACGAGTGAGGAGCTTTATCATTCAGGTAATAAGCTAGTTGCAGTATTAATTATATTATTTAGTGTATTCATTCCTGTGGTGAAATTACTGTTGATGTTACTGATGTCATTACCGATTAAAGAGTCGTTTTCTATTTCATTAAATCGGTTTATTGGCGTGATAGGTAAGTGGTCTATGGCAGATGTTTTCATTGTAGCCATCATAGTAAGCTATATGGCGGGAAATGCCTCTGCTGGCATGGGGGATTTATTGAAAACAACGGCACAGTTTGAAGTGGGGTTTTACTATTTCTTAGGGTATTGCCTATTTTCTTTATTGAGTCATGGCTTTTTGTCAATGAAGCGGAGTTAGCGACGTTAAGGACGAAAAGCGCTGCTGCTAACAAGTATGCTTAGTTGATATGGCTATGTAGTAGAGGGAAAAATTCTTATTTTTTTATTTAGAATTCAATAATAATAGCTTATTAAACGAACTTGCTTGGATTGTGAAGGAGAGGGGCTGTGAAAACTTGGTTGATATTTGGCCTATTACTGGTGTTAACGATTATATCAATGTTAACGAGTGGCTTAGCTCAGTCTTTACTGCATCTGGTGGTTTTTTTTGGGATCATGGGGTATGTTTTTTATGCTAAACCTCCCAAAAAAGAGTAATGCTAGGCTAGACCAGAATATATATCAAAGATGTGCTGGCTATGATACCCCATAGTGATATTCCAAGTATTAAGGGTTTTAATCCTGCTTGCTTCATTTTTTGTAATGTGATCCCAGCCCCAATTAAAAACAAGCAAACAACCAGCAATCGTTTGGCGCCGTCAAATAATAATTGATATATTTCATTGCCGTCAGGGAAGTAATAGGCGATGGCGATAGCGATGCAATAAAATAAGATAAAATATGGGATTGGAATACGATTGGTACTGCCTTTAAACATGACGGCACTGATAAATGCTATGGGAATGATCCATAAAGCACGTGCTAATTTAATGGTTGTTGCAGTAACCAATGCTTCATTACCATAAGCGGAAGCTGCACCAATGACAGAGGATGTATCGTGAATAGCGATAGCGCTCCATACACCAAAATCATGCTGACTCATGGCCAATAAATGTCCCACGGCTGGGAAAAGAAATAAGGCAACAGCATTGAGTATAAAAATCGTGGCTAATGCGATGCCTGATTCATCACTGTTGGCGTTAATTGCAGGGGTTATTGCTGCAATTGCGCTACCACCACATATGGCTGTACCGGCTGAAATTAAATACCCTGTTTTCGTATTGAGCTTGAGTTGTCTGGTGACTAAATAGCCTAAAAGTAGCGTTAATAAAATGGAGCCAATGATCAGAGGCAGGTTCTCTATACTGGCTGATATGGCGGTATTAAGTTGAATACCAAAACCTAAACCCACAACCGAACAGGCTAATAATTTTTTTATCCAAGGGGATAATTTACTAGCATCGGGAGCAATGCCTAGACTTGCTGCACTAAAACCTAAAATGAGGGCGATTGGGGAACTTATGATGGGTAATAAACAAAATAGGACTAGTAATAAAAAAATATAAATTTTATATTTATTACATGTTGTTAATAGCATGTTGGCCCCAATGATTACGACTTATATGAGAGTATAACGCCCAAAGCAGTTTAGATAAACTAAATATAACTTACTCATAGGTTCAATTTTATTGAATAACTTATTGATGAAGGAGGGAGTGTTTAATTGGCAGGGATTAACGACGTTAAAGTGCCTTTTTTCAACTTGAAGGATTGAAAAAAGGCGTGCTGACAGTAAAAATATTAACGCATAGTAACAAACTCTTCAGCGCCAGTTGGGTGAATGGCAACTACGGCATCAAAGTCGGCTTTAGTCGCCCCCATTTTCATGGCGACGCCAAAGCCTTGCAATATTTCATCCATGCCGTAGCCGATACCGTGAATGCCGACGACTTTTTCATCAGTGCCAGCACACACTAATTTCATTTTGCAGGCTTGGCGATGCGTCGTGACGGCGGTATACATAGAGGTAAAACTTGATGTGTAAATGGTAATATTATCTTTACCGTATTCTTTTTCGGCTTCAGGCTCTGTCAGTCCCATAGTACCGATTGCTGGGTGACTAAATACTACGGTGGGGACATTTTTATAATCCATTTTAGCATCTGTCATGCCGTTGAATAGCCGCTCGGATAATAGGCGACCTGCTTTTACTGCCACAGGTGTGAGTTCAATGCCATTGGCCATAATATCCCCCACGCAATAAATACCGTTCTGAGTGGTATTTTGCTGATCGTCTGTGATGATATAGCCTTGCTCGTTCATAGTCACTTGGGTATTTTCCAGGCCAATATTGCCCGTTGATGGGTGGCGACCAATGGCCCAAATTAGGCAGTCAATGTCATACTCTACCCCATCTTCAAGGGTTAAGGTTAAGCTGCCATCACTGTTTTTTATCACAGACTTAGGAATGCTGTGAGTATGTAAGCTTAGCCCGTCAGTTTGCATTGAATCGACTAAGGCTTCACTGAGCATAGGATCAAAACTGCGTAAGGGGGCATGCTTACGCACAAATAAATGGGTTTCGCTGCCTAATGCATGTAATACACCTGCAATTTCAACGGCAATATAGCCAGCACCCACAATAGCGACTCGCTTCGGTTGCTCTGTTAGGGCAAAAAAACCATCTGAGTCTATGCCTAATTCGCTACCTGGAATATCGGGATAACTTGGAGCGCCGCCTGTTGCAATTAAAATATGCTCTGCTGTGTAATGCTCACCATTGACTTCGATGGTCTTACTATCAACGAAGCGTCCATAGCCTTTTACAACGGTGACGCCATTACTGTCTAGGCCTCTGTCATAAGCGCCATGAATACGATCAATATAGGCTTCACGGCTAGCCACTAATGTGTTCCAATCAAATTGATTAACGCTGACATCAAAACCATAATCCTTAGCATAAAGGTGCATGGCTTCGGCCACTTGTGCCCCGTACCACATGACCTTTTTAGGGACACAGCCGACGTTTACGCAAGTCCCTCCAAGCTCTTTTGCTTCTATGAGTAAGACTTTTGCGCCGCGCATAGCAGCGCGGTTTGCTGATGCGATGCCACCACTGCCAGCACCTAAACAAATATAATCAAATTGTTGAGCCATCGGGATCTCCGAAAGTAGTAAAAGTAAGCCAAAGGGCTATTGTGCCTGATGTGATACAAAGATGCGAATGGCAAAAATTGAGGAGTTTGGTTCACTTTTTATCATTCATTTTATGATGGTTATTATTGAGTATATAAAGGATGATCTATATTATTCTTAATAGGTTCAGCTTAAGTTCAGTTTCAGTTTCAGTTTCAGTTTTGTTTTTAGTTTGATTTTTCTATAAATAAAACTCAATGATATCAATTATTATTTATATTTATTCATTTACATTAATAATATTTAAACTCATATGTTTTATAAGAATATTTATTTTTATTAATGTGTTATTTAATGGCTCTCTTCTTTCTTTGACTAAGGTCTTAATGATTAATGTATAGAATAACTTATTATGATGTCATTAAGTTTAGTCTAATGTAGTGAGAAATATTTGAACTTCAATTGAACTCTATATTCATTCAATATAGAGGACTTTTTTATTTTATCTATTTTTGGTTATTTTTTACAGGGCATATCTGTTATTTAATATGAAGAAGTTAAGCACGTTTTTTCCTCGTTATAGTCAATTAAGTATTGGTTTATTATCAGCGTCATTACTTGTTGCTTGTGGTGGTAGCGATAGTAGCGGTAGTAGTCAGTCTCCGACACAGGTGACGACGCAAGCCAACGCCAAACAATCTGTATACCTTAAAAGTACCTTGAAGGCGCCGACCGAGACGGGGGATTTGACCTTTGCTCTTAGCCCTGACTCTGTGGCCAAATACGGTCGCTTTAACATCATTAATGCAGCTACGGGGCAGTATCAATATTTAGCGGCTGAAGCGGAAGGTACTGAAGAACTCAAATATACCGTGACAAATGGTATAGACACGAATACCTACAGTTTAATGATTAAAATAAATGCTGGCGATCCGCTGTATAAGGAGCAGTGGCATTTACACAACACAGGTCAGAAGGCTTTTGCTGATAATGGCGGTGTTATCGGTGAAGACATGAATGTCAGTGAGGCCGTAGCCAATGGTCATCATGGTGAAGGTATTGTGGTTGCTGTTGTTGATGATGGCTTAGAAATCGCTCACCCTAATTTACAAAATAATATTCTAACAGGTGGGTCGTACAATTTTTTAACAGATACAAACGATCCGAGCCCAGTTGATTCATCTGATAGTCATGGTACTGCTGTTGGTGGCATTATTGCTGCTGAAGGCTGGAATAATATCGGTAGCCGTGGTGTCGCGCCCAAGGCCAGTATGATTGGTTTTAACTTGATTACCAGTGATCAAAGTTTTAATAATTTTAAGCTATCTCTTGGCAAAGGGGCGTTGAGTGAGAAAGCACAAATTTTTAATCAGAGTTTTGGTACTGTAACACCTTTTCCGGTTCAATTTTCACAAGCTGAAGATGATATTTACCAAGATGTGACGGTGAATAGTTTTAACGGTAAAGGGAGCTTATTTGTTAAATCAGCGGGTAACTCTTTTAAGGACATCAGTGTTGCTGAATATCAATTTACTCCTGAAACTAATATGAACAATTTCGGGTTACCGTTTCATAATGCCAATATGTCACCTAATAACTCGAATTTTTATAATCTTGTGGTGAGTGCACTCAATGCAGAAGGAACGCTCAGTAGTTACAGCAGTGCTGGCGCCAATGTGTTTGTCAGTGCGCCTGGTGGAGAATATGGGTTTATGAATCCGGCGATTTTGACGACTGATCTTCAAGGATGCCATACTGGTTTCTCAAAAGAACTCGCGACGTTTGGTATGGCAGGTGTGTTTGATGATGGGAGTTATCCACTCAATAGTGCCTGTGACTATACCGCGCATATGAATGGCACCTCTGCGGCTGCGCCGAATGTCAGTGGGGCGATTGCAGTTATTTGGGGGGCTAATCCGAATCTAACTTGGCGTGATATTCGTCATATTCTCGCGTCAACGGCAACGCAAGTTGATGCTAATATTCAAGCTAAAACCATTCGAATTGATCCTAATGGTACCAATGATGAATATATTGCACTGCCTGCTTGGACCACCAATGCAGCAGGGTTTCATTTTCATGACTTTTACGGTTTTGGCCGTGTGAATGTCAGCGATGCCGTTGCCATGGCAAAAAACTATAAAACCGACTTAGGCCAATATCAAATATCTGGCTTTAAAAAATCGGAAAACATCAATGCTGCCATTCCCGATGGGGATATTAATGGCGTGAGTGATACCATTAATGTACTTGATGACTGGATTGTGGAAGGGGTGCAAATTCAATTAACGGCAAAACATGGCAGATTACCCGATTTAGCGGTGGAGCTGATTTCGCCTTCAGGCACTCGTAGTGTGGTGATGACACCTTATAATGGTTATGTATATGTTGGTAATCCGATAGATCCTGCCGATCATTCTGAAGGTTTTAAGAACACCCTTATGCTCTCTAATGCGTTTTACGGTGAGCCCGTACAAGGTGATTGGACGATTAAATTGGTGGATGTGAATAATGGTCTGTTAAAGACGAGAGTCGTAAAAACAGAAAATGATATTGAGACTGATAAATTGGAATTTACACCAAATGAAGCGAACGGTGAGCTGCAGGCTTGGTCTATTCAATTTCATGGGCATAGCAAACATTAACTTTTAAATAGTTGAATAGCTAAGTTCAACCATAATCAGACATAAGCTTGATTTTAGGGTTAAAATATCGATTTTTTTGATGTTAATAATGCTTTCAATCAAGCATATAATGAATTAGCGTTATTTATATAATAAGTGAATAGTTTTATGAAAGTTTTAATGAAATTCTTTGTGATTTCTCTTGCGTCAACAGTGGCATTTTCTTGTTTGGCAACAGAACAAACAGGCATCATGGTACCGAGCGATTTATTGTCAAAAGGTAAGTTAAAAGCAGGGTATGAATTGTCGAGCCCTAGCGCTTTTTCCGTTCAAGAGAGTGGTAGTAATCGAGTATTAGCGTCTAATTCTGCTCATAATAACAGTGAGCCTTTGATGGTTTCATCAACATTATTAACGGGTAAGTTAATGGTGAAATTAGAAGAGAATGTTGATGTGAGTTATTTTATTTCGAATTATGATGTCACGCTTGATTGGCAAAGTGATAACCAATTAGTGGTGATTGCGGCTCCTGAAAATATCAGTGTGAATGATTTCTTTGTACTTCGTGATGCAATTAACGCAAGTGAAGATGTAAAATGGGTTGAAGTGGATAATAAAGCTCAGCGTTACCAAATTCACTAGTGTGAGAGGATTAAATATAGATGCCTTACTTTGAGCGGTAAGGCTTTTTTATTTCAGTTAATGTTACTTGATGATATGAATGTACGCATGGTGAATTTGAATGAAGGAATACCAAGGTCTTAGTTCTGCTGGCAGAGTAATTTGCTATGATTTTTAGGCTAATTTCATATTACCTTTCTTTTTATTCTCTAGGTTATTTTATTGTCCATGATCTTGTTCTCTTTTCGTTCTTTATTATTTAATACAGGTTGGTTTTGCTTTATTTTGTTGTTAGTGGGCTGCAATGACACAGATAATCATCAGCAAAGATTGAGTGAGGCAGACATATCCGTTATAGAAGTTGAGCCACATCCATTACCTACTCCCGATCCAAAACCTATTCCTGAGCCAAAGCCAGAGCCCGAACCGCAACCCGAGTTTGAACCAGAACCAAAGCCTGAACCTGAGCCCGAACTGAAGGCGGATCAAGTTCATTATTTTACATCAAAGCAGTCTGTGTATTTAACCGAGCAATTACTGGGTGAGGGCAATCAAGGGCATGCCAGTTTTTCAGTGCTAGATCCTACGCAAGTGACATTGGGAAAATTTGAATTTACCAATGCAGAAACAGGGGCCTTTACTTATTTAGCTGATGCGGCGGTAGGGGAAGAGATTGTGACTTATCGTGTACAAAGCGCGACTCAATCTGTGGTGGGGAGAATCATTATTACCATTACTGCAGGTGATCCTTTGTATGCAATGCAGTGGCATTTACACAATAATGGGCAAACGGCCTTTGCACTCAATGGGGGATTAGAGGGGCAAGACATAAATGTAAAGGAGGCTGTCGCACAAGGTCATCATGGTGAGAATATAATTGTGGCTGTCATTGATGATGGTGTCGAGATAAATCATCCTAATTTACACAATAATATGTTAGTCGATAGTTCTTATAATTTTTTAACAGGATCAAGCGATCCGACGCCTGTAGATATGAGTAAAGCGCATGGGACCGCAGTGGCTGGCATCATTGCTGCAGAAGGTTGGAATAATATAGGTAATCGTGGCGTGGCGCCTAAAGCCAGTTTAATCGGGTTTAATTATCTCGAGGAACAAAGTCTTTGGGGTTATTCCGAAGACAGTTTTAAGATTTCACACGGCATTGAGGGGGAGAGTCAATTAGCCCGTATTTTCAATCAAAGTTATGGTTTTGAATATCCGTATCCTAATAAAATGAGCTTGCGCGAAGAAGCATTATTTCGCCATGCGGCGAATGAGGGAAAAGGGCGCTTATTTATCAAAGCTGCGGGTAATGAATACCATGGCTTTCAAAGTGGCAGTGATAAGTATTTTAGAGGCACTAACATAGTAAAAGGGGCCAATAGTTTACCTGTGTACCATGCCAATATGTCAGCCGATCAAGCTAATTTTTATCATTTAATGGTGAGTGCATTAAATGCAGAGGGCACATTAAGCCGTGACAGCACTATTGGGGCCAATATATTTATTAGTGCGCCGGGCGGTGAAGATGACGCGTTTCTTCCCAAAATCATTACTACGGATAGGCAAGGCTGCCATATTGGTTTTTCATATGAGGCATTCCTATCTGGGCTTTTATCAGTATTTGATGATGGTCATCATCGTTTAAATCCTGACTGTCATTATACCGCTAGAATGGAAGGTACTTCTGCTGCTGCTCCCAATATCAGTGGTGCTATTGCGGTGATTTGGGGGGCAAACCCAGATCTTAATTGGCGTGATATTCGACACGTTTTAGCCAGTACAGCGACACAAGTGGATGAGAATATTACAGACAAAACGGTTGAGATTATCTCTGATGTGAAGCAAGCAGATTTTATCGCGATACCGAAATGGACCACCAATGCCGCTGGTTTTCATTTTCATGATTTTTACGGTTTTGGCCGAGTGAATGTTAGTGATGCCGTTGAAATGGCATTGAATTACAATACTGAGTTAGGCGAATATGCTGTATCTAATTGGTTTGAGTCGGCTTGCATTCATCGGGCTATTCCCGATGGCAGTATTCAAGGTGTCAGTGACAGTATTACTTTTCAGAATGATTGGATTGTTGAAGGCGTGCAAATCGCGCTCACAGTTAATCATGATCGTTTACCCGATTTAGCCATTGAGCTTATCTCGCCTTCGGGCACGCGCAGTGTATTATTAACACCATATAATGGTTTTGTTGCCTCAACATTGGGTGGCTTTGATAATACCGTTATGTTGAGTAATGCATTTTATGGAGAAAAAAGTCAGGGAGAGTGGAAACTTAAAGTGACTGATGTCAATAGTGGCGAGTTCCATTATGGAACGTATTATAAAAATATGGATTATGAAGATGTTATTCCAAATGAAGCCCATGGCGAGCTTATCTCTTGGTCTTTACGCATTCATGGACATTCAGTTTATTAGGGGGGATACGGTGCCAAAGTTCGCGTTGTTTATTTTATGCTTTATGTATTTGATGCCATGTGTAGGGGGGGAAAAGGTTGTATTCGTCGATAGTGATGGAAGCTTTTCTCCTTCTTCACAAGAAAATTATAATGGGACGGATCCTCGTGTATTTATTAAAAGTGATATGGCAATGAAAGTTAAAATGTCATCCCATTCCTCTATGAGCTCACCTTCTCAGAAGATTAAGCCAAAACTCACGGGGATAATTAGTTTTCAATTAAAACCTGATGTTGAACTTGAGGCATTTATTCAAAATTATGCTATTGATATTCATTGGAAAAGTGATTTTAAAGTCGTGGATGCCAAACCAAGTACTTCGTTAAACTTAACTAAGCTAGCTGATATAGAATACTTTTTTACCTTAGCAGAGCAATTGGAAGCCAGCGACGATGTACTATGGGTCGAAATCGGTCGAGGGGATCGCCGTTTTTTAACAAAATAAGACGTTATTTGAAATCCTCCAAGTTTAAATGAACACGAGAAACTGGCTAATTTATGTTGTTGGTCATTGAATAATACGATTTGCGCCCATATTTTATTAATGATGACAATATCAATTGCTGAGGACAGCCATGAATAATCCCTTGCTTACTGGTTCAGAATTACCTTTATTTTCTCAAATTCAACCCGAACATATACAAGTTGCTGTTGAGCAGGCGATTGGGAAGTGTCGCAGGACTGTCGATGCTATTTTGGATAAACATACCGACTTTACATGGGAGTGTTTGGTTGCTCCTTTAGAGCAAGTTGATGATGAATTAAACCAAATTTGGTCACCTATTTCTCATATGAATGCCGTAGTGAGTAATGATGAATTACGTGCTGCCCATGATGCATGTTTACCTTTGTTGTCTGAGTACGGAACATTTATTGGTCAGCATCAAGGTTTATATCAAGCTTACAAATCATTGAGAGAGTCACCTGAGTTTGATGCCATGAGCCTGGCTAAGAAGAAGGCGATTGAAAACAGTCTAAGAGATTTTGAGTTGTCGGGAATTGGTCTAAACGATAATGACAAAGCGCGTTATGGTGAATTGGTTAAGCGGATGTCAGAATTGACGAGTCAATTTTCAAATCAGCTATTAGATGCAACCCAAGCTTGGAGTAAATTACTCACAAAAGAGGAAGAGCTTGCTGGTTTACCTGAATCGGCTATCGCTGCAGCTAAGGCGATGGCAGAAGCAAAAGAGCAATCAGGATGGTTGTTCACTTTGGATATTCCGTCATATTTGCCTGTGATGTCTTACAGTGAAAATAGAGCGTTAAGAGAAGAATGCTATCGTGCATTTGTGACTCGAGCATCGGATCAAGGACCTTTTGCTGGCCAATATGATAATGGCCCATTGATGGATGAAATCGTCTCATTACGTCATGAATTGGCACAATTACTCGGTTTTGATAGTTTTGCGCACAAATCATTAGCCACTAAGATGGCAGAGACGCCTGAGCAAGTATTAGACTTTTTAGGCGAATTGGCTAAGCGTTCTAAAGCTCAAGGTGAAACTGAGTTGGCAGAATTAACTGCTTTTGCAAAAATGCATTATCAGGTGAGCGAGCTGGAGCCTTGGGATATAGGATTTTATGGCGAAAAACTAAAACAGCATGAGTATGACATTTCACAAGAAATATTAAGGCCTTACTTTCCTGAAAACAAAGTTTTATCAGGGCTCTTTTATACTGTTTCTCGTTTGTTTGGATTGACGGTTACTGAGCTTTTTGATTTTGAAACTTGGCATAAAGATGTCCGTATGTTTGAAATTCAAGATATTAATGGCACCGTCAGAGGCCGTTTTTACTTGGATTTATATGCTCGTGAAGGCAAAAGAGGTGGGGCTTGGATGGCTGATTGTCGAGTCAGGCGTATGACAGATAAAGGCTTGCAGTCTCCAGTTGCATTTTTGACTTGTAATTTTAATGGCCCTGTCGATGGAAAGCCTGCTTTATTTACGCACGATGAAGTTACCACATTATTTCATGAATTTGGTCATGGAATACATCATATGTTGACTCAAATTGATGTCGCTGACGTATCGGGCATTAATGGTGTTCCTTGGGATGCGGTTGAATTGCCCAGTCAGTTTATGGAGAACTGGTGTTATGAAGCTGAGGCGTTAGCTGAAATTTCGGGTCATTATGAAACGGGTGAACCTTTACCCCAAGCATTGCTTGATAAGATGTTAGCTGCTAAGAATTTTCAGTCTGGCATGATGATGCTAAGACAACTGGAGTTCTCATTATTTGATTTTAGATTACACCTAGAGTTTGATGCGAATAAAGGGGCGAGTATTCAACAGACATTGGATGATGTACGTCAGCAGGTCGCAGTTGTTAAAGCCACTGACTTTAATCGTTTTCAGCATGGGTTTGCGCATATTTTTGCTGGTGGGTATGCTGCTGGTTATTATAGTTATAAATGGGCTGAAGTCTTATCAGCAGATGCCTTTTCATTATTTGAAGAACAAGGTATTTTTAATCGAACTACTGGGCAGCGTTTCTTAGAGAATATTTTGGAAATGGGGGGCTCAGAAGAGCCTATGGTGTTGTTTACTCGTTTTAGAGGCCGTGAACCTAAAATAGACGCCTTATTACGCCATAGTGGTATTCAAGCAGCTTAAAGCGTAAAGGGCACTGTATCGTGCCCTTTTTACTTTATTGATGTTTGCCATCTGGTCAGACCTTTGCTAGCATGCTGTTTTATTTTTGTTGTTAGGTAGTCATTTTTCATGAACCTGTATTTTAGGTTGTTTTGGTTATTAGCATGGCGTAGTCGTCGTTGTGGTGAGATTGATTTTCTAGGTACCAGCCGTATTAGCTATCGTGCTTTGCCCTCTGATTGTGATATTAATTTTCATCTGACTAATTCACGTTATCCTGCTTTTATGGATTTAGCGAGAACCTACATGTTGGCTGAAATGGGTCTATTGTCGCGTTTTATTAAGTTAGGCTGGATGCCCATTGTTAATGCGGTTGAATTTACTTATATTCGTGATATTAAACCGCTTGCTAAATTTGAAATTGAAACAAAATTAGTGGGGTGGGATGAGAAATATTTTTATATCGAACAACGTTTTGTCAGCAATAAAGGATTACATTGTATCGTCCATGTTCGAGGTGTATTTGTGTGTAAAGGTAAACAAGTGCCTATTGATTCCATGTTAAAAGAGGTGGGCTATGAGCAGACTACGCCTGCGTTACCCGCTGAAGTTCTCAAATGGAAAGACTTCCTACAGTTAAAAAAACAAAATAACAGTTAAGCTGACTTTTATTGAAGGCTTTAATGTTTAATGTAATTTTATTTCTTCTGTTTTTTCATGTTAAGTTTCATTCGAGCTTTCTATTTCTGCGAGCTCGATTTCTTGTTTGACTTGCAAATAAGATCCTCGTAGCTGAGCTTGCATCCAATATCGTCCTAAATGTTCGTAGTCAAGTAGTTGAAATTCATTCTGTAAACTGAATAAGCAGGGAATTAAGCTACAATCGGCCAAACTGAAGTGATCGCTACACAGCCAGTAACTGTTGTGTAATTTATCATCTAGTTCAGTGAGAAATACGGTTATATTGTTTTTTAGTCCCTTAATTTTAAGTTGATCGATTGGTGGCTGATTTTTTTCAATTTCAAAGTGTGATAGAGCTTGATGTAAGTCATGTTCAATTAAGCGGTCATAAAGGCGTATTTCAAGTGAGTGCTTCATATGTTTAGGCAATAATTGGGTACCGGTTTCTAAAATGCTATCGATTAATTCAATAATAATGCTGGATTCAGGTAGCTTAGTGTCATCATGAAGCAAGAGTAATGGTAAGCGAGTTAAAGGCGATAAACTTTTAAAATCATGTCTAGATTGCGCATGATTCAGATCAATTACCTGAGGGTGAAAGTAGGCCTGTTTTTCATATAAGGCGATTAACACCTTTTGTGAGTGTCGGCATAAGGGATGATAATACAGCTTCATGGAATAGGGTACCAGCCTAGTGTTTCTTAAATATAAGTATAGTCGGATTCTTTTCTTTATAATGATTTTCATGCTGCTTTATTTACGTTGATATAAATCTGAGATTATGATTATTCTGTCTATAGACAAAAGGGATTTTTAGCGCGTAGACTATTGAGTATTAAATATTATTATTAGTTGTTTATATGAATTATTTAGAATCATTTTCTACCATTTATCAACGAGCCTGTGAAAGAAAAGGTGGTGAAGATGGGCTGGAAGCACTGCTTTCTCCTGTTAAAACGGCGTCACAGATTGTCCAAACTCCTAGCAATAGATTGTTGTCGGAACTCAGTAAGAAAGTCTTTCAAAGTGGATTTATATGGCGGATTGTTGACCTTAAATGGCCAGCCTATGAGCAAGCTTTTTTTGATTTTGAGCCGATGAAAGTATTAATGCTATCTCCTGAGCAATTGCAGGCAAGAGCAAGTGATCCTGCGTTAATCCGTCATCAGAAAAAGACCCAAGCCATTTATGATAATGCCTTGATGATGAATGAATTGGAGAGGACTCAAGGTGGATTACCTCAACTTATTAGTAACTGGCCTGAGGAAAATATTATTGGTTTATGGGCATTATTGAAGTCAAAAGGGGCACGATTGGGTGGGAATACGGGCCCATATTTTCTACGTTCAATTGGTAAGCCTACATTTGCTCTTACGAATGATATACAAGGTTATTTTAAAAGTCACAAGCTAATAGATTATGGTTTTTCAAGTAAGAGTGGCCTTAATCAGGTTCAGAATGTGTTTAATGTTTGGCAACAAGAAAGTGGGCGAAACTTAACCGATTTAAGTCGTATTTTAGCATTAAGTGTCGGTGACAATAAGGTTTAGAGCGTATTGAAAGTCTGTTTTCATTAATTTAAATTAAGTGACTTTTCTTGAATGGATTAGCCAATCCTTTCAAGTAATGTCATTAGTGTGCGACTATTTGTAGGTCACTTGTAATTATTTGGTTAATTATTGTTGTTGCTTTAAATGTAATGTTTTTACTTATTCGTTTCTACTTTTTTAATGACAGAAAAATTTCAAATAAAAAGTTTTTTAACTATATGTTTTTTTAATTATAAATTTAATTGTTATCAATCATTAAATAATTTTAATAGCTTAAAGTTATTTAAATTTTTTAAAAGGGATTGTTTATCACTTGGACCTTACACTAGTATTGAGCTAATACAGAAAGTTATTTTTTTATCTATACTTTGGTGCAGGTAAAAGCGTTGAGAACAATACCTATGATATATCATAGTTATATAAAATAATGTGGTATAACTTTCTGTTTCAGCAAGTGAAATTATTTAATTCCTTTATATCTTTTTATGTTTGGAGTGTCTATGAGGCAAAGAATCTATTTTGCCACGGTGTTAAGTACACTGTTTCTTATTTCTGCTTGTCATCAAAATGAACAAAATCAATTACCTAATACGGATCCAGCAATTGATGTTGGAGTTATTACTGTGTCATCCAAAGCTCAAGCAATAAAAGTTGAGCTTCCGGGAAGAGCTGTGGCATTTTTAGAGTCAGAAGTGAGGCCTCAAGTTGGGGGGATTGTCATGAAACGCAGTTTTACACAAGGGGGGTTTGTGACAAAAGGCCAATCTTTATACCAAATTGATCCCTCTCAATACAAGGCAGTATTAATGAATGCTCAAGCTGAATTAAGGAGCGCAAAAGCGACCTTGTCTTCGGCTCAATCTAAAGCTAAGCGGTATAAAGTGTTACTTAAAACTAATGCCATCAGCCAACAGGATTTTGATGATGCCCAAGCTTTGTATAAAGAAGCACAAGCACAAATAGCGGTGAGCGAAGCCAATGTCAATACAGCAGAAATTAATCTTAAATATACTGAAGTGACCGCACCTATTTCTGGAAAAATCGGTAAATCAAGTGTGACAGAAGGCGCGTTGGTGACCGGAAATCAAACGGATGTCCTAGCATATTTACAGCAAATTGATCCTATTTACATCGATATACAGCAATCGAGTAATCAGTTAAATGACTTTAAAAAGCAAATTAAAAATGGTGAACTTAAAGCAAATACAAAGAACAATGTTCAGCTTATTTTAAATAGTGATTCTTTTTATTCTTCCCTCGGTAGCATTAAGTTTTCTGATATTAATGTCGACGAGGGGACGGGAAGTGTGACGTTAAGGGCCCAATTTCCTAACCCTGAACATGAGCTATTACCTGGAATGTATGTCAGGGTACTACTGAATGTAGGAGTTGATGAAAAAGCCATACTCGTACCTCAAAAGTCTGTGACACATAATGTTAAGGGGCAAGCTGTTGTTATGCTTGTGAATAGTGATAATAAGATTGTTTCTAGGATTGTGACAACGGCAGAGGCGATTGATAATCAATGGCGTATTGTTGATGGATTAGAGGTAGGTGACACTTTAGTGATCAGTGGGTTGCAAAAAATACAAGTGGGTAGTTTGGTTAATCCGACACCTGTTTTAACCTCAACAGAAAATTAGAGTATTGTAGATGGCACGTTTTTTTATTGATCGTCCGATATTTGCTTGGGTTATTGCCATTATTATTATGTTATTTGGTATTTTAGGCATAACACGTTTGCCCATTTCACAATACCCTGATATTGCTCCGCCAACGATTGAGATAAAGGCTAGTTACGCGGGTGCTTCTGCAGAAACGATGCAAAACAGTGTGACTCAAGTGATAGAACAGCAAATGATTGGTTTAGATCATTTGCGGTATATTTCGTCGAGTAGCGACAGTTCAGGATCGGCAACCATTACCTTAACCTTTGACGCTGAAGCCGATCCTGATATTGCACAAGTTCAAGTGCAAAATAAACTGCAATTAGCGACGCCACTTTTGCCACAAGAAGTGCAAAGTCAAGGGGTGAGTGTCAATAAGTCAAGCTCAGGCTTTTTAATGGTGATGGGGTTTGTTTCTCAAGATGGCTCTATGTCAAAAGGCGATATTGCTGATTATGTGGGGTCGAATTTACAAGAACCGATTAATCGTATTTCAGGTGTTGGGCAAGTACGGGTTTTCGGTGCCGAATATGCCATGAGAATTTGGTTAAATCCACTTAAGCTTGCTCGGTATAATTTAACCAGTATTGATGTTGAATCAGCCATTACGGCACAAAATGCTCAAGTCACAACAGGGCAGTTAGGCGGTTTACCTGCTAAGGCTGGTCAAGAGTTAAATGCGACTATCACGGCACAAAGTCGCTTACAAACCGCGCAGCAATTTAAAGATATCATTATCAAGTCCGATACAACAGGCAGCCTTGTGCACTTATCTGATGTGGCCCGAGTCGAATTGGGTTCTGAAGATTATTCTGTGAACTCTTTTTATAACGGTAAGCCTGCTTCTGGTATGGCGGTGGTTTTAGCCACAGGAGCGAATGCATTAGCAACGGCTGAAGCGGTTAAAGCTAAAATAAATGAGATGAAGCCGTATTTTCCAGAAGGGATGGAAGTGGTCTATCCATTTGACACCACCCCCTTTATTGAAAAATCGATTGAAAATGTTGTACAAACTTTGTTTGAAGCTATTGTGCTTGTATTTCTTATTATGTATTTGTTTTTGCAAAATTTCAGAGCAACACTCATTCCAACTATTGCTGTTCCTGTGGTGTTATTGGGGACTTTTGCTGTCTTATCTTTTGCAGGGTTTTCCATTAATACATTAACTATGTTTGCAATGGTCTTAGCCATTGGTTTACTGGTTGATGATGCGATTGTGGTGGTTGAAAATGTTGAACGTATTATGGAGGAAGAGGGGCTCAGCCCTTTAGAGGCAACAAAGAAGTCAATGGGGCAGATCACGGGAGCACTCGTAGGAATTGGCCTGACTTTATCTGCAGTGTTTATACCTATGGCCTTTATGTCAGGCTCAACGGGAGTGATATACAGGCAGTTTTCTATCACGATTGTGTCTGCAATGGCATTATCAGTGTTGGTCGCACTGATTTTAACGCCAGCACTTTGCGCGACCTTACTTAAGCCTATTCCTAAAGGTCAAAAACATGATAAACGTGGCTTTTTTGGCTGGTTTAATCGCACTTTAGCGAGTTTATTGGGCCGTTATCAGAAGAATGTCTCCAGTATGATAAAACGTACGGGCAGAGTGATAATGATTTATTTAGTGTTGATTGGTATTGTGGCTTGGGTATTTGTGCGTATGCCGACAGCTTTTTTTCCTGAAGAAGATCAAGGCGTGTTGTTTACTCAAGTGGCGTTACCGATTAATGCTTCTTTGGAGCAAACTGAGGCGGTAATAAAGAAAGCCACTGATTATTATTTGAATGAAGAATCGAAAAATGTGCGCTCTGTTTTTGGTGTCGCAGGGTTTAACTTTTCAGGTAGTGGCCAGAATATGGGTATGGCGTTCGTTGGCTTGAAAGACTGGTCTGAACGAAAGGGGGTAGGCCAAGATGTGCAATCGATTGCTAATCGAGCAATGATGGCCTTTTCACAATTTAAAGAGGCGGTAGTGTTAGCGTTTGCGCCGCCAGCAGTTATACAGTTAGGAACGTCTAATGGCTTTGATTTTTATTTACAAGATAAAAATGGCCAGGGTCATGCCAAGTTAATACAAGCGAAAGATCAGTTACTGCAATTAGCGGCTAAGGATCCTAAGCTCGTGGGGGTGCGCATGAACGGCTTAGAAGATGCACCCACCTATCAGCTGCATATTGATTATGCAAAATTGAGTGCGTTAGGTGTAAGCATTAGTGATGCAACAAGTGTGCTTACGACAGGTTGGGCGAGTGATTATGTTGATGACTTTATTGATCGGGGCCGCGTAAAAAAAGTGTATGTGCAAGGTGATGCTCCTTATCGCATGCAGCCAGATAACCTCAATGATTGGTATGTCAAAAATAGCCAGGATCAGTTAGTGCCTTTTTCAGCTTTTACGACGGGAAGTTGGGAGTTTAATGCGCCAGGTCTGCAACGTTTTAATGGGTTATCTGCTGTTAATATACAAGGGGCAAGTGCAGCGGGGGTGAGTTCTGGAGAAGCCATGAAGGAAATGGAAAAGCTTGTTGCACAATTACCTCCTGGATTTGGTATTGAGTGGAATGGGTTGTCATATGAAGAACAATTGTCAGGTGGGCAAGCTCCTATGCTCTATGTATTATCAATTGCTTTTGTTTTTTTAGTGTTAGCGGCATTATATGAAAGTTGGTCAGTGCCATTGGCTGTGATCCTTGTTGTGCCTTTAGGGGTGATAGGTGCTCAGTTAGCCATGAGTAGTCGAGGGTTTTCAAATGATATTTTCTTCCAAGTTGGATTGCTAACGACTATTGGTTTAGCGACGAAAAATGCCATTTTAATCATTGAATTTGCAAAAAGTTATTATGATAAAGGGGATAGTTTAGTTGATGCTACCTTACATGCGATTAGAGTGCGTTTAAGGCCTATTTTAATGACATCCCTTGCATTTGGATTAGGTGTGTTGCCGCTGGCTTTAAGTACAGGGGTGGGCGCAGGAAGTCAGAATGCAATAGGGACTGGTGTGGTGGGAGGAATGCTTAGCGGCACTTTCTTAGGGATTTTCTTTATTCCTATTTTTTTCGTGGTTGTTGAGCGCATATTTAGTCCTAAAGAAAAGCAATTAGGGATCAATAATAAAAACTCAAGCTGACAGAAAAAATAATGCAGAAATGGTTGGTATATTCCAGCCATTTTTATTGGCTTAATGTTTTTAAAGGTAAAAAAAAGACCCATAAGAATGGGTCAAGGGGATAGTGTTAACTGACTTATTGCTCGTTAAAATGGATGAGTACCATCGAGTTCAGCAATAGGCTTCACAATATGGGGTTAGTATAAAAGTTTAGTTCTGTATCTTAGCTGAATACGGCATATAAATTTGAACAAAATGTGCATTAAGAGCATAAAACGATTCTGACAGTCTGTAAAAAGGTGGAGTAGGCAAAAAAAAGACCCATAAGAATGGGTCAAGGGGATCGGTTTGCTTAAATCAGTTTACTTAAGCATTCTGTTAGTAACAGAATGAAAGTATCAACTTCACAATATGTGATTTAGTATATAAGTATTAAGCTGTATTGGTGCTGAATAGTAGATAAGTTAGCTCAAAGGGCATAGGTTATTTGAAAGAAGAGTGAAGTAAAGGGGCGGGGTGATAGTATTAATAAAAAAGACCCAGAAAATCTGGGTCAAAAAGGCATTATTAGTCGGTTAGAGCTAATGTATATAATTTACTCGATTAGCTGACTCACGTATCTTAGATTAATGGAGTATTGACTTTTCTAGTTAGTGTTTTTTTATTTTTATCTTGTTGTTTGTAAATAAATTATTCATTTATCGTTATGTGTTTATTGATATCAGTTTTTTATTGTCAAATATATTGATATAGCTTTTGTTTTTATCTTTACTACTGAAAAGTATGTAGTTTTTTTACTGCGGTATTTATTTACTATTTTCAGGTTGGGCCGGTCAATAAAATGATTTCCTTTCTCAAAAGCTTTATTTAATTGTAACAAAATATGTAATAACAGGGGGGGGATTATTCAAGGAGGCGAGTATAAATTTGAAAATATATTGATTTAGTTAGACATGAGATTTTTTATTGCAGTAAAGTGAAAATCGGTAATGAGTAGATTTTTTTGTAGAAATAATGGAGAGTAAGATTTCAAGCTATAAATTGTGAAGATAGGACGGATTGATGGAAGGAATAGTATTCGCAATGGGTTTATTACTTGTGATGACTTATCTATGGATCATGAGTTTATTTAAAAAACGCCAAGCCGTACTTGACGCTTTAGGTATAATAGATAGCTATGTCGCTAAACAAACAAATTTGATTGATGAATTGTTGGCTTTGAAAATAGAAGTGTCTATGGTTTCAATAATAGCAATAACGCGTCGTTTAAAAGCTGATTATAAAAAGCTTAAACAAGTTGAAGTCACGCAGCATTTTGTTGATATGCAAACATTTGAGCAATTAATGCAGCCCATTTTAAGCAAGCTTGAAAATAATCGTGAATTGACCCAACAGGCAGCGGTATTTCAAACAATACAATCTTACCAAGAGCTAGCCGAGTTAATAAAAGGGGCATATCAGTTTTATAATGTGGCTGTCAGCGAATTTAATACAGCCGTGAATGTGTTTCCAGGAGTGATGATTGCTTATATTTTAAGAGTTAACACTATGCCTTTGTATCCAATTAAACGTCATTTGTCATAGGAATAGCGTGTGGTTAACACGCTAGTAATACCTTGTTAAAGCAGCGTTATTCATCAACTTCTAGTTTAACAATGGTTTTTCCACTTTTTTTACCCAACAAAGGGGCAAGGTAATCTAATGTGTCTCGGGCAGAAGAGTCTAATTTCCACGGCGGATTTATCACCCATAACCCTGCTGCTGTCATACCAAACTCATGACTATCGGCTTGGATGGCTTGCTCAATACGGAGTTGGTTTTTGATCCCAGATGTGGCGAGAAGTTGGAGCATTTCTTCTGTTTGTTCTCGTTTTACCACAGGGTACCAGAGCATATACACGCCAGTTGAAAAACGTTTATGGGCTTTTATGATGGCATGAGCGACGTTTAAGTAGTCGTCTTTTATTTCATAGCTGGGATCAATTAAAATAACCCCTCGGCGTTCTATTGGGGGAACGGCAGCCATTAACCCTTTGAGCCCATCTTTTTTGACCACACGAATCTGTTTATCACCTTCAAATTGCTCGGCTAATATTTGATGATCGCTTGAATGGATTTCATGCAACACCATGCGATCTTTTGGGCGCATATTCATATCAACAAATGCGGGCGATCCCGGATAAAAAGCGAGTTGATTGGGATCGGGATTAAAATGTTTGATATCAGCGATGTACTGCGCCAGTGGAGTGGGTAAGTCTGTTTTATCCCATAACTTTGCGACACCATTGAGGTACTCACCAGTTTTCTGAGCAAATGGATCTGAAAGGGAGTAGCCTCCCGCCCCAGAGTGTGTGTCGATATAAGCCAATGGTTTATCTTTTTTATGAAGGAGTGAAAGCACTTGAAGTAACATACTGTGCTTTAACACATCGGCATAATTTCCGGCATGATAACCGTGACGATAACTGAGCATGAGGATCCCTGCAATGAGAAGGTGTATGGATAATGGTAAGAATTATACCTAGCCTGAAGCGAGTGGGATACTAAGTGAGTGTCTTTTTTGGCATAATAGCATTAACTTCATTATTAACTTCACTATGAGTAATATAAATATTGTGACTTCATCGGCCCAGTCTACTCCCATTTTTTTTAATCGACATTTTCCGACTCTTGAAGCAATTTGTGAGCGTTGGTCATTACATTTTGATAAAAATGCTCAATTTGAACTTGTTTTTGAACACAATATGCTGACTTTATTGAAACGTGATGAACCTAAACTCAAGGGGATTTGTGTCGACTTTGTGTCTGGCGCCGTGGCCCATAGGCGAAAATTTGGTGGTGGGAGAGGTCAATCCATTGCAAAAGCTGTGGGTCTAAAAAATGGGGTGACGCCGAGCGTGGTTGATGGCACTGCAGGCTTGGGTAGGGATGCGTTTGTGTTGGCGAGTTTAGGCTGTGATATCACTATGATTGAGCGCCATCCTGTGGTGGGGGCATTATTAGAAGATGGTCTGCGCCGCGCCTATGACGACGCGGAAATTGGTGAATGGACACAGCAAAGAATGCGGTTAATGCCGGGGTCCAGCTTACAGGCATTACAACAGAATGTATCAAATATTGATGTGGTTTATCTCGATCCCATGTATCCTCACCGAGACAAATCGGCGTTAGTGAAAAAAGAAATGCGGGTGTTTCAATCCTTAGTCGGTGCCGATCTCGATGCTGATGATTTATTAACCCCTGCTATGGCGCTTGCGAATAAAAGGGTGGTGGTGAAGCGCCCAGATTATGCTGACGATTTGAACGGTATAAAGCCCAGTACCGTGATCAAGACCAAGAAAAACCGTTTCGATGTTTATGTCAAAGCGGCAATGAAATAATGGGGAATGAGTTCAAGGTTGAGTATGACATCTGTTGTCGCTGAACCCATACTTTGACATAAAACACCCATAGTCTGACAAATTTAACCCATACTCTGACATAAAAATGGTATTTGTAATTTAGTTACATATACCATTTTAAATCACTTCAATTAGTTACGTAAATATTTAACCAACCATTGACAAAATTTTAAATGAATGTACGTTAAATGTACTCTTATTGCTCGAGTTTTGCTCATGTATATTAGGAATTTACGTAAGCCTTCCCCGAATAAAAATGTGTTTAAATTTTCAAGTCAAAAAGTTAGCAACACCATCATGTGTGAAAGCTCATTGGAATTCGATGCATGTTTTCATCATGAGTATAATGAAACTATTGAGACATTTGCCAGTCAGCCAGAAGGTTTTTATTACCGCTTTGAGGGGAAAAAGCTACCTTACACGCCAGATGCAGTTATTTACGATATTCATGGGACGGTTAAGTTCCATGAATACAAACCGTATAACAGAACTTTTGACCCTGTTTTTAGAGCTAAATTTATCGCTAAAAAAGAAGCTGCTCACGAGATGGGTTGTGAGCTTATACTTGTCACAGATAAGCAAATACGTATCTATCCAATCTTAAATAATCTCAAATTACTTCATCGGTACTCTGGTATTTATGGGGTGAGTGATATGCAATATGAGCTACTAAAATTAATTAGAAAATCAGGCTCAACTCGGCTTGAGAAAGTTGCTGAACAATCAGCGCTGACAATGGGAGAAACCCGCTCTTTTCTTTATTCATTAATCAATAAAGGTTTATTAAAGGCAGATCTGAATGAAGATGACCTAGCTTCTAATCCATTAGTGTGGGGAATTGAGTAATGGAGTTTAAAGACGAGTTTAGAGGCGATAAATTAATTAAGAAACCCGATACGCCTGCTCAATATATCAAGTTAGATGATGCTGAGCTAGTGAAGAGGGACTTAGAAACATTTCCTGATTTTTTGAAAGAAAAAGCGCTTGATAAATACAAACTAATTAGTGTTATTGAGCGAGAAAACTCGGGTGGCTGGACTCAAAAGAAACTCGATCCAATTCTCGATAAATTGTTTATTGCTAATAGGGAGGAGAGGCCAAATTGGCGAACAGTAGTGCGTTGGCGTAAGAGTTACATTGAGAGCAATGGCGATTTAGCTGCACTGGTTGTTAAACGTCATAAAATGGGTAATAGGAAAAGCCGAGTTGAGGGGGAAGAGGTTTTTTTTGAGCGAGCATTAGTCCGTTTTTTAGATGCCAAAAGACCTAAAGTGACGACAGCATATCAGTATTATAAAGATGCCATCACTATTGAAAACGAAAATATTGTTGATGGACAAATTCCTATTATTTCTTACAATAGTTTTAATAGACGAATAAAATCACTACCACCTTATCCAGTAGCAATTGCCAGACACGGTAAATCATTAGCTGATCAGTGGTTCGCCTATTGCTCTTCTCATATTCCGCCTACTAGGATCTTAGAGCGAGTTGAAATTGATCATACGCCGCTTGATTTAATCTTACTTGATGATGAATTACGCATTCCTCTGGGGAGACCCTATCTCACCTTAGTCATTGATGTCTTTAGTGGCTGTGTTTTAGGCTTTCATTTGAGCTACAAGGCACCTTCTTATGTCTCAGCGGCTAAAGCAATCGTACATGCGATAAAATCTAAATTACTCGATGGTATTGGGTGTGATTTTCAGAATGGCTGGCCTTGTTATGGAAAGTTTGAAACCTTAGTGGTGGATAATGGTGCTGAGTTTTGGTCTAAAAGTTTAGATCATGCTTGTCATGAAGCAGGGATCAACGTTCAATATAACCCTGTCGGTAAACCTTGGTTGAAGCCATTGGTTGAGCGTTTCTTTGGGATGATTAACCAGTATTTTTTAGTGGAACTACCAGGTAAAACCTTCTCAAATATTCTTGAAAAGGAAAATTATAAACCTGAAAAAGATGCCATTATGCGCTTTTCAGTTTTTGTGGAAGAGTTTCATCGTTGGATTATTGATATTTATCATCAAGATTCAGATTCACGAAACATTAAAATCCCAATAAAGCAATGGCAGCATGGTTTTGATGTCTATCCACCATTGCTAATGAGTGAGGAAGATGAAGAGCGTTTTAATGTGCTTATGGGGCTCACTTATGAAAGGTCTTTAACTAGAAATGGTTTTAAATTTGAAGAATTAATGTATGACTCCACAGCACTGGCTGATTATCGTAAACGCTATCCGCAAACTAAAGATTCAATAAAAAAACTCATTAAAGTCGATCCTGATGATCTTTCATATATTCATGTGTACCTTGAAGAGTTAGAAGGCTATCTTAAAGTACCTTGTACTGATACAACGAGTTATACCAAAGAGTTAAGTTTACATGAGCATAAAGTGATTAAAAAAATTAATCGTGAAATGGTGCGAGAAAATAAAGATGACTTAGGGTTAGCTAAAGCGAGGATGGCAATTCATGCTCGAGTAGAACTAGAGCAGGAGATATTTAATGGAGCCAAAACGAAAGCAAAAATCTCAGCAGTAAAGAAACAGGCCCAGCTGGCAGATATTAGCAATACTGGCCAAGGTACGATTAAATGTAAAAAAGACGAACAGCGCCCAACTGTCTTCGACGCATTAGATAATATTCTCGATAATTTGGATGATGATTTAGAGGCTTTTGAATGATTATGTTAAGCCACATTCAAATGGAACAACTACGACGATTTAGTGACTGCTGTATCATGCACCCAGCAATTAAGCGTATTTTTAATGATTTTGATGAGCTAAGACAAAATCAAACGCTTTTTTCGGAGCCTCAGTGTATGTTACTCACAGGTGATACAGGGGTGGGTAAAAGTCATTTGATTAATAATTATAAAAAAAAGGTATTGGCTAGTCAGCGTTACAGTCATGATACTGTACCTGTGTTGCTTAGTCGTATCCATAAAGGAAACAATCTAGATGCTACTTTGATTCAAATGATCTCTGATTTGGAGTTATTTGCAAGCCATCAAAGGAAGAAGCGTGGCTATGCTGTTGATCTGACAAAAATGCTGGTCAATAGTTTGGTTCGAGCTAAGGTTGAGTTGCTTATTATTAATGAGTTTCAACAACTCATAGAATTTAAATCACTCCAGGAGCGACAATTAATCGCTAATGCACTGAAATTTATTAGTGAAGAAGCAAGAGTACCTATTGTTTTAGTGGGCATGCCTTGGGCCAAAAAAATAGCTGAAGAACCACAATGGTCATCACGCTTGGTACGTCGAAGAAAGTTGGAATATTTTAGCCTTAAAAATGACATTAAGTATTTTCGTGAATATTTAATGGGATTGGCAAGGTATATGCCATTTGATGAACCACCAAAACTAGAAAGTAAACATTTTTTCATTTCACTGTTTGCGGCATGCAAAGGGGAAAACCGTCGATTAAAATACATATTATATGAAGCGTTAAAAATAGCACTTATTGATAAGGATAATACTCTAAATATCGAGCATTTATCTTATGCTTATGAACGTTTTCTAAGTGATCGAGAAGAAGAGGAAGTGCCCATTAACCCCTTTATTCAACCTATAGATGAAATACTTATCTCTGAAGTCATTAAACCATCTAGGTATAATCCTAGTGCACTTCTTGAAGAAGATAGGGTGATAAAGCCCGTATTTTCAGTGCCAAAAACATTAGCTCAATTATTGGCTAAATGAATATCAAACATCTTGACTATTTGTTCTTTGAAGCCACCAATTAATGACAAGTTATAATGATTTTCCTCTTCAATATCGGTCAGTGTTTGTTGTGGGAATTGAGTCGACTCATTTAATAAATGTAAGTCAATACTGGGTTGGTTATGCTCGGTATTTGGTGGTGAGGTTGGTGCTTGTTGTGTCTCTAAATTAATTGTGAGCTCTTGAGGCTCATTTTGTTTTATAACTACGGCAGCATCAGGTAAATCTTGTTGAATACGATAGGCAAAAGCCGAGAGCGTTTTTTCCGCTAAGGTGAATAGCCAAGCTTGTTGTTTTTCATCTGCACTCACGCGCAATATTCGTCCCAACACTTGACGGTAATGCATCTCAGTTTTAATGAGACTTAAATGACAACACACTTGTAGTCTCGGAATGTCAGTTCCTTCAGAAATCATGCCCACACTGACTATCCATTGGATTTGGCTATGCCTAAAGGATGCAATCACTTGGGTGGGGTGTTTCAGTTGTGAGGTAACAATGCAAGCGCTCTGATTTAACTCTGTGGTTAACATATGCAAGATGAGTTTGGCATGGGTAATGGACGCCGCGACGACTAAACCGCCAGCTTGAGAGTTTGACAACCTGATGTCTGAGAGCTTATTTATGCCTTGTCTCAGGATATAACGCATAATTTCTGGGTGTGTAATGAGTGCTTGATAGCTTAATAGTGAGTGTTCCAGTAATTCTGAAATGGATGAAAAATCATCCGTTATTTCATTGGTTTTTACTTGAATTTTATCATTGTCAATGAGAACAATATTAGGGATTCTACATATGTTGTCTTTTACAGCTTGTTGTAATCCATAAATAAAATCACAATGAATAGTATTATCGGGTTCGGTAAATTTGGATAAAACAATAGGCGCCTTGTCCGATCGCCAAGGCGTGCCAGAAAGTGCTAAGGTATAGGCGGCATTATCTTGAATATTAAGCAGTACTTCTTCTCCCCATGCGTTGGCATTACTCAGCTCTGTGCCTTTAAGGTGATGCACTTCATCCATAATGACCAAGACCTTATGAGTTTTTAATAGCATCCAAAATTCAGGCGTTAGTGAAGGCATAAATTGATAAGTATAGACACTGCCTATAGCCCCCATTAATCCATCAAAACGCTTGTGCAGTCGATGAGTAAACGTGCGCTGAATACTCTCATTCACTTCTGATGACGGTGAGAAGCAGAGAACAAAATCAATTTTATTTATTTCAATTAATCTTGCTGCTAACTCTGCGGCCATGACAGTTTTTCCTGCTCCTGGTGTGGCTAAACACAAGAAGTGTTGTTGACTTCGATATAAGTGCAACGCGTTTTCTACACAAGTTTGCTGCCATGCCCTTAATTTCATGATGGCAAGCCTTGAAGCTCATTCAAACAAACTTCTATGGCTTTAATTCTACCGACTAAGGTGGAGCTTTGATTTCTCGCTTGCATGTATCGTGGATATAGCGATGACTTAGCGTAAGGAAACTCTTCAAAAAGTCGTTTAAATTCTTCGGCTTCACCAATGCTACTCAATAAATCGACTTGATATTGATTAAGCGTGGTTTTCAATTGGGTATGAGCACTCGTCGTTGTTGGCGCAGGTGTAGGTGCTGAAGGGGGAGTCATATTTATTTTCTGGCCTTTGCGTGGTTGGCTGGCAATGAGCTGTTCTGGATTAAATAAGGCTGTTTTTGAAAAAATATGAGTTTGTTTTTTGGAAGTGGTATGTGGCTTCTTATCGATAAACCCAGCTTGATGTAATCGCCTTAAGCCACGGTAGACTAATTGTGCGGTTTCTTTTGTATTTGCCAGAGGTAAGGCTTTAATACACATGTTTTTCAATTGAATAGCTGTAAAATTTCTTAGGGTTTCATCCTGTAAAATATTCAGCAGTGTTTTATTTATCGGGATCAATGATGAGGTCACAATATTTACCAATTATTATTAATTTCAATATGTAATGTGCCACTCCATGACAGTTTTTTAAGTATCAATACTCATGTTTTTGCTTAGCTACTTGCTTGTTTTACGTTTGATCTTGTTTAAAACTTGACAAGAGAACACAAAAAGCTAAGGATTCCTTAGTATACCTCAAGTGAAAAAACGAAGACAATCTAAGTTATCTAGGATCAAATAATGACGAATACGTGGCGGATAAACTTACCAACCCATTGCCTTTTAGGCTCAAACAAGCAAGAACTGCCTTGGGGATCAGCCAAAAGCAGCTGGGCCTTCAGCTAGGTATGGATCCTGGTACTGCGAGTACGCGCATGAATCAATATGAAAAAGGTAAGCACACACCTGATTTTAATACCTTAAAGGCAATGGCCGATGAGTTAGGTGTGCCTGTGGCTTACTTTTTTTGTGAGTCAGAAACCACAGCAAAATTACTATGCCTACTTGAGAACATGGATGAAGATAAGAAAACAGCCTTACTTAATAAATTGTCTTCAGAAAAAGAGGAGTAGTGTCATTTTTTGAATGCTTCAGTGGTGGTTTCTTGTATGTTAAGCTGCTTATATTAGCTTTTTTAGTCCATTAATCTACAAGTTGAGTGCAAAGATAATGATCGCAACAGGCCAAAAACTGCCCCAATCTACCTTAAGTGAACTCACCAAAGATGGCATGGTTACCCATGACGTCGCTGAGTTATTTGCCAATAAGAAAGTTGTTTTATTTGCCGTACCAGGCGCCTTTACCCCAACATGCTCCGAAGCGCACTTGCCCGGTTTTGTGGTCCTCGCCGATGAGTTTAAAGCCAAAGGTGTCGATATCATTGCTTGCGTGTCGGTCAACGATGCCTTTGTAATGAAAGCGTGGGGAGCAGCACAAAACGCATCAGAGTTAATGATGCTAGCTGATGGTGATGCCAGTTTTACTCAAGCGTTAGGGCTAGAGATGGATACGGCTGGTTTCGGCGGCGTACGTTCACAGCGTTACGCGATGGTGATAGACAACGGCGTGGTAACTACGCTTAATGTTGAAGCGCCAAAATCATTTGAAGTCAGTAAAGCGGAAGTGATTTTAGCAGGGCTGTAAGTCAAAGCTGCTAGGGCTTTAAAGTCGATCCTGAGCTCAAGATTAAGTAGAAATTGAATAAAGCAGTAAGCGCCGGAGAGGCGCTTTTTTTGTGGTTGGTTGTGCTTGCTGTCTATAACTCTTCATTTTTTAATAGTAAGAAAAGCGAGGCTGCGTAGTCTGAGCATTTAGGGCTGCTTTAGTGCCTCGTATCGATAACCCAAGGGGTAAAATAGTACTGATAACAAGCTTTGTTGTAACCTTCTTCGTTCGGGTATAACCCTTGGTCATTTTGCCAAAGTACTTGCACCACTTCAGGTGAATATAGCTTCTGGTATTGTGGGTGAGTGCGATAGAAATCCATATTATGTCTGAACATGGACTCACCGTTATAGATCACATTAAATTTTAATATAAGCGGCTTGCCGTTATCGTATTCAATGAGATCGTCCCTGGTGTTTAGATTGACCCCATTTTTAAGCCAATCTTCTGCGATGCGGGACAAAATGATTTTATTGCTTTCCAAATCTCTGGATGAGATCAATAAATCCGGTAAACCATGGGCGCACATGCCAAAGGTCACGGTATGCTCATCATTGGGATGACTAAAGCAAAAACCATGCTTTTCTATGTATTCGATTGTTTGCTGATTAATGGTCGCTATATCGACCTCTTCTCGCTCAGGTGTGTCACTGCCCCATTTTTCCATCGTCTATCCCTTTACGGCTGGTATGTTTTGCGCGCCAATTTAGCGCATTATTGACTCACTTTCTACCCTTGAGTTATGAAAATGTACCCACAACAGGACAAATAAATCCCTTTTATTATTAATCAATTGTGGTAAATTAACTGCTCTTAGGGAAGAGCTGCCATTTTTAAGTAAAAGTTTTAAGTAAAGGCGTACTTAAAGAAAGATAATAAAGGATTAAGGAAGCGGTATGTCAGGGAAGGTAGTGTCACTCCATCAATTGATGGAGCATGAAGCGTTAAGCATTGAAACGGATTTTACTCATCTAAAAGATAACGAATTAAAGGCTTACCTTGCCACAGGCGAGTCATTAGCCAGTCTTAAAACCGCCCTCACTCGCGGTGACAAACTCTTACTGGCCGACAAACCCACAAAGCCCATGTTCATTATCGGGTTCCCTGATACCGAACTCAGCATGGAAGATAGACTAAAAGTCATTCTTCACAGTCTTAAGCCTGCGCAAGTCAGGCAGGTTAATCCTGCCATCAACAATGACTATCCAAAGGACGTGATTAAAGCCATCGATACCCGCTTAGGCACCGCAGGTGGCATGATTAATATTGGTGGTAACGCCTATCAAAGTCCGTCATCGGATAATCTGCATCCGCCAGCGGAAATGCCTAAACGTACGAAAGAGCCGTTAGTAGCAGATCCTAAGTCTGAGCCACCCAAAAAGAAGGTGGCTGATACCTTTGCCATGGCGCCTAATCGGCTTATTTTTAAATTGGTGTACGACGATAAAGAGCAAACCAAGGCGGCCAATGTGCCTTATACCGTCATCATGGAAGACGGTAAAAATACTCAAATCACAGGCACGCTCGACAAACATGGCAAAGCGGATGTGCAGCCTGATACTAACCACGCCGCTTATATTTTGTTTGGTGATGAAGCCTTAGCGGCTGAGGCGCAAAAGTCACTTGATAACGCCTATTCCAAGCTCGATAACGCCATTAATAACAAAGCCAAACAAAGCGCTCAACATGCTTTTGATAAGCTTAATCAGCAACAAAGTCAGCAACAAAAGGTACCCGTTACCCAAGCCTTTGCAGATGCCGTTAATCACAAACTGGATGAGCTTAACCAACAAAGCCAAGCATTTAATAATCAGTCTTTTTTAAGTCAATCCTGGGACATGGCCAAGGCCACCCAATCCGGTGCCACCAGTGGCGTGACCGAATACTTACCCGACTTAGGGGATTTTGGTGAGCTGCTCGATGCGGCAGACATTAATGTCACTATGCTCATTGAGGCCATCGTTACGGGCGATGTGGATGCGCTTGAGGATAAATTCCAAGCATGGAAAGAGCGCGGTAAACAAGGCATGTGGGAAGCTGCCGATACCATGGAAATGCTCATTCTATTACTCAGCGACAGCCAAGGGAGAGAGCTGATCGCCAGTTTACCGGCGCGTATGTTGGCGGCATTGCCCCGCGATAAAGTGGTAGAAATAAGTGCGTACCATGCCACGCAACTGGGTATGGATATCGCGGTAGTGTCAGGCGGTACCGCTTTAGGTGCGTTTGCCGGAGGCGTAGGCGCCCCTATTGCTGGTGCATCACTCTTGCTTGCAGCTAACGGCCGCAAAGCAGGTAAAGTATTAGAAGAAACCGTTGAAGTCTTAGGCGAGATGAAAGACGCCCTTAAAGTAGTACGTAACAACAACACCAAAAAACAGCTGTATAAAAAAGATCCCTCCATTCCCAACGAACAATCAGATCTCAATACCCGCACCTTTGTGACGCCTTTGAGGGAGAAGAACAACAATAAAAAACAAGATGATGAAGAGAAAACTTACAAGTGTGACTGGAAAGATTGTAAGGGGAAGCATAAAAAACCTATTCATTATCCAAATAAATTAAAATTAAAACGCAGTAATAATTACGAGAAAAAATGGGTACAGGAAGGGTTAGAGCCTTGGATAATTCATGGGGCTGGTATAGACAGTAAAGCAAGTCCGGAAGAGTATAAAAAGGCTGATGGAAGAAAGAGTATGGTTGCTAAAGCAATTCAATTAAATTACCCCGCTTACCATACTCAAAAACATCATTTGATTTCGATTCATTTGTTTAAACAATTTGATAAATTAAAGAAGAATGCTGAATTAGCTGGCTACGATGTCAATCATCCTAAAAATGGCATTTGTTTGCCCTCTTTTAAATTCGACATCATTCAGCATGATTTACAGCTACATAAAGGGCCACATCCTCAAGATTTATACAATGATAAAATTGAGCCGTTTTTAGAAAAGTTAGAAGTCAGGTTGAGCAAGATTTGTTCAGACAAAGCTGATGGGAAACATCATCAAAAAGAAACGATAAAACAGCTTGATACGCTATCTAGTTACCTTTATAAGAAAATTAAAAACTGGGATTATTTGCTTAGAACAGAAGCTTTGGAAGATCGAGATTTTGCTAAGCAACGGTTAGAAAAAATAAATCAAGAACTAATAGGGGTATAAATTATGTACTGGATAATGTTTAGTGAAAGAAAAAGTAATAAAGAAGCAAAGTTAATAGGAGTGCCAGACTCCTTAAGTAAACTTGGATTAGAATGTAATCAGGGTAAACATATTACAGGCGCTTACCCTGTAATTGAATATGAATTGGAAGATGATGATAATTTTGATTATCCCAATGGTAATCTAATGGCTCCAGCGTTTAAGGGGTTATTGCTACACAAAAAAATATCAAAAATTCTAAGGGAAATTGGCATTAATAATATACAAGAGTTTCCAGTGTTACTAAAAGGCATTGATGGTCATAAAACCTCAGATGATTACGAGTTGGTTAATATTGTTGGTGATGCTGATATCGTCGATTACGAAAAATCTCAAGTGACTATGTTTGAACCCGGTGATATTGATTTTATTGACTCACTTTCTTTTATAGATACTTCCGACATGCCTTTACCTTATATTTTTCGCTTAACTTCTTTTTTGCCGCTTGTGATTGCTCATGACAAAGTAAAACAAGCTTTTGAAGCCAATGATATCACTGGATTTACCTTCTACAAACCAGAAGAGTTTTCGCTATAGAACACAAAATCCTAAAGAGGTTTTTCTTCCATTGTTAATGATAAAGCCAAAGTATCGATGCTGCTTTGGCTTTGTTGTTTTTTTGAGTGGTCGATCATGTTTTTACCCTTGCTAAAAAAGTGTTAGCCCAGTAACTTAACCTAACTAAGGATATCTTAGTTTTTTGGTGGGTTATGGCATTTCTGTTTTCACCGACTGCTCGAGCATTTGCTGATGAGTCTTTAGAAAGTTATTTATTGCGTGTGGTTGCTGAAAACTTTTTTGACTCTTATCAGCAGTTAAGTTTCGCCATTAGAGAAGCATTGCATGAGTTAGATTTTGATGCCCATGGAGCGTTCCCGATTGAGCTAAAACGGCTCAATGTTTACCACGCGAAACACAATAGTCATTTTAGAATGCGAGCATTGAACTTACTCGAGTCTTTGTTGGGGTTACCCTCCCACGAATTACAAAAACTGGCATTATTTAAATCGAATCGATTGTTTTTAAATGCTTTATCTGCTGTACATCGTAATGGCATTGATATTCCGCTCAGTTTTATTCGTTATGCGGAAGAAAATGGCATAGGGACTGTGCCTGTTTGCCCTCATTGTTTAGTGGATGATGCTTATATTCGACAAGTTTGGCACTTAACCCCCTATGAGGTGTGTGCAAAGCATGAATGTGAATTACTCCATCATTGTCCTAGTTGCCAGCTATCCATTAATTACATTGAGAATGGCTCCATCACCCATTGTGTTTGTGGGTTTGAATTTGCGACTGTAACAGTTAAAAAAGCGGATCGCCAAGCACTGTTATTATCCCAATGTTTGATCCAAGGTGATCTTCACTCTGCAAACCCCTTGTTAAGTGTTTTATCTACTTCGCATCGATTTGCCGCTTTGCTTTGGTATCAAAAACGTTACGCGAATAGAGGGAATTATCGGCACAGTGATGCTGTTGAATATTTTTCGGCATGGCCAAATAACTTTTATTCGGAGCTAGAACAGCTGACTTTGAATGCAGATTTAAAGCTTATCGACGAATTTAATCACACATCATTTCGGTTTATTTATGGCGAAATAATTTTACATTATCATTGCCTATTACCTGAAGAAAAAGAGCCTCATTTTATCTATCTTGCGTTGATGGATTATCTACATAAATGGGTCGAATCACATCCTAAATCCAATAAGCCAAATGTGGCCGATATGCTTGTGAGTGTGGCCGAAACAGCGATTTTGCTATCAACAACCCATGAGCAGGTATATCGGCTTTATCAAGAGGGTATTTTGATTTCAGCATTTAGACAAAAAATGCGGCAGAGAATTGAACCTCACATCGGTGTTTTTTTCATACGGCAGGTTATTGAGTATAAAAGTAGCTTTGGAGCTAATAGACAAGGGATGTACTTATCAGCATGGTAAATAAGGGACAGTTAAACACACTATTGGAAATTGGTGATATTCAGGAGCGCACAGTGGCTTTGAGGCGTGGATTTACGGCCTATACCGAGCCATTGGATGTGACTGGGCATGAAAAAAGCGCTTTGATCATTTTGCTGAATCTAACCTACTCTAGAAAGTTGGTTGATGATTTACTCGATCATAAATTGGCAAAAACAACACTCATGAATAATGAGCATATAGGGGCTTGCATTAAGGAAGTGCAATGGCTGCATACCCATAATCTGAAATACCCCGATATTCGAGTCAGTAAGCAAAGGCTGATTGCTGTACCTTCGACCTTGCTTCCTTCTGTATTAAGTGGTGCCAATTGCAAACAGATTTTTGGTTGGTCCCATGACAGCGCCAAAGTCAATCTCGCCAAGTTATTTGGGGCTCATTTTATTTGGCAAGATAAGGCCTGCTGTCTGGCAAGGCTATTATCCGTTCAGCCAAAAGAGTGGAAAATGGCTTTTCAATCACTGGGAATGTCTGTTAAGCATTTTGTCGTGCTATGTAATGCGGTGAAAAATTTTTTACCTGAGAGTGCGTTGCCAGAGAAGGTGGATAAGTATTCGGTTCAAGTGCGTATGCCTTATCGGGATGGATACCTAGCCATTACACCTGTGGTCAATCATGCCCTACAAGCAAGTATTCAACAAACGGCGTTTAAAAAACAAGGGCGCTATACCAATATCGAATTTACTCGTCCAGCTGGCGTGAGTGATTTAGCCGCCTCATTGGGTGGGAATATCAAGGTGTTGAATTATCCGCCAAGCCTTCATCCTTCTGTTTACGGCTTAAGTCATTCTTGGTTATCGAGGATGAGAAATGGGCAAACCGTATTTAATAGTAACGCCCTTAAGCATCCTGAATTTATTAAGGCGTTAAAAGGCCTATTATTGAGTGACAAGGCACTAGTTCTAAAGCAGCGCCGCCGACAGAAAGTAGCGAGCCATAGGCAGATAAGATCAACGCTATCACAGTGGCTCGCCCCTATTATTGAATGGCGATTAGCAGTTGAGGAGAATAATGACGTATTTAATCAGTTAGAAGAGATCGAAGGTTCATTAGAGTATCAATTGCTAACAGTACCTAACGAACAATTACCCGAATCACTTGTTCCATTATTGAGTTTATTCAATACCGAATTATCCAACTTAAATACCAATCGTCAGTATGCGTTTCATCAACATTTGATGAAACCGTTTAAACATCATTTACAGTGGTTGTTGGCTCATATTGATACTGAAAAAAGTGTTGTAGACGATGATGAAGAGACTCCTACGCAACGGTATTTGTATCTGAAAGGCATTCGTGTATTTGACGCAAATGCATTATCAAACCCTTATTGTGTTGGTATTCCTTCATTAACCGCTGTTTGGGGAATGATGCACCATTATCAACGAAGGTTAAATGAAAGACTGAATACTCAGCTGAGAATGACTTCTTTTTCTTGGTTTATTCGTCAGTACTCGTCAGTTAAAGGCAAAAAATTGCCAGAGTTTGGCATGCAAGGCCAAAAAGAAAATCAATTCAGGCGGTCGGGGATCATAGATAATCGATATTGTGATTTAGTGTTTGATCTTATCGTTCATATTGATGGCGATGAAGATGAATTAGACACGCTAGATCATCAGAGTGATATATTAAAGGCAAGCTTTCCGGCAAGTTTTGCAGGTGGCGTGATGCACCCTCCAGAATTAGGCTCTACTAATGATTGGTGTGAGCTTTACCATTGCGAAGCATCACTTTATTCAACATTGAGTCGCCTCCCTATGTCGGGGAAATGGATTATGCCAACAAGATATTCATTGGATAATCTGGAAGCGCTTTTGCTTTTGCTAAAGCAAAAACCATCATTGTGTCCGGTTATGTCAGGCTATGTGTTATTAGATAAGCCCAAGAGCAGAAAACATTCCCTTGAACCACTACATTGCTATGCCGAATCTGTGATCGGGGTCGTAGAGTGTGCAACCGCTATTGATATAAGGTTACAGGGAATAAGACACTTTTTTAGGCGAGCATTTTGGATGCTTGATGTAAAAGAGTGCACCATGCTGATGAAACGGATTTGAAGGAATGATATGGAGTTATGTAATCTTTTAAAGTATGACCGCTCTCTATACCCGAGTAAGGCTGTTTTTTTCTATAAAACAGCTGATAGTGATTTTGTTCCACTTGAAGCTGAAATCAACCGAATTCGTGGCCAAAAGGCAGGCTTTACTGAAGCATTTACCCCGCAATTCAAACCTAAAAACTTAGCCCCACAGGATTTAACCCATTGTAATCCATTGATCCTTGAAGAGTGTTATGTTCCTCCTAATATAACGCATATTTATTGCCGGTTTTCACTAAGAGTACAGGCGAATTCTCTTAAACCTTCAGGCTGTAGTGATCCTGATGTGCATGCCTTGCTTGAAGCCTTGACAGTGAGTTTCAATGAATGTGATGGCTATAAAGAATTAGCGCTTCGATATTGTAAAAACCTGTTATTAGGCAATTGGCTATGGCGTAATCAAAATACAGGCCATACGCAAATTGAGATTAAAACCAGTTTTGGGAGTTGTTATCAAATAGCGAATACTCGGCATTTAGACTGGGACAGTATTTGGCCAACTGATGCTCAAGCAGCATTAAATGAATTAAGCAAAGAGTTTTTGCAAGCGTTAACCGATCCTAAGGTATTTTGGAGTGCCGATATCACGGCAAAAATAGCAACCACTTTTTGCCAGGAGATCTATCCAAGCCAAAGCTTTGGTGAAAAGGCGGCGCAAGGTGAGGCATCGAAACAGTTTTCAAAGGTCAAATGTATCGATGGGCGTTATGCCGTTAGTTTTAACTCGGTAAAAATTGGCGCGGCATTACAATCAATAGATGATTGGTGGCTTGAGGATAATATTAAGCGTTTACGGGTGCATGAGTATGGTGCCGATAAAGAGATAGGCATTGCACGTCGTTCGCCTAAGTCTGAACGTGATTTCTATTCTTTATTTGTCAATGCCGAGCTTTATTTAGCCGAGCTAAAACAGCAATTATTGAACCCTAAAGAGTCCATTAACCCTGATATATATTATCTTTTTGCTGTGTTAATAAAGGGCGGCATGTTTCAAAAGAAAGCGGAACTAAAAAAGAAGGCTTAACATGCAACGATATTATTTTATGATCAGTTTTTTACCGAAAGAAGCAAACTTCGCACTCTTGATGGGTCGATGTATTTCGATACTGCATGGTTATACTTGTCAACATCATATTCAAGGTATGGGAGTGAGTTTTCCTGCTTGGTCTGATGCTTCAATCGGTGATCGAATCGTGTTTGTTCATACGGATAAGCAAGTATTATCAGTGTTACGGCAACAAGCCTATTTTATGGATATGCAAGCTTATGGTTTTTTCAATGTGAGCCAAGTTGAAATCGTACCAAGAGTATGTGAAGAGGTGCGGTTTAAGCGCAATCAAGGCGTCGCCAAACTGTTTTCTGGGGAGGCGAGAAGGCGATTAAAGCGCTTAGAAAAACGTGCGCGAGCGCGAGGTGAGCCCTTTAAGCCTGATTTTCATGAGCGCAAACGGGACGTGGAGTGTTTTCATCGTGTGCCGATGGCCAGTGACTCCAGCCAACAAGATTTTACCATTCACATTCAAAAAGAGCAGGTGGGTAAGCCTGTTGAGCCTAGCTTTGGGGCTTATGGCCTAGCAACCAATGAGAAGTTTAAAGGTAGTGTGCCGGATTTTTCATTTTTAATGTGACCTGCCGAGTAGGCAGCTAAAAATTCTCTACAAGCGCACCGTAGAACGTGAGTTAAATGACCTGCCGCATAGGCAGCTAAAAATCACAACATGAAATTTTAAAGCTTTCGTTTTTTGTAACCTGCCGAGTAGGTAGTTGAAAATAAAAACAATCGTTTCGATATTTATGTTAATGCGACATCCTGCCGAAAAGGCAGTTAAAAATGTTCTTACTCCATGTATATCACCAATTGTTGAGTGACCTGCCGCATAGGCAGCTAAAAATACTTGAAATGGGCTATTACCGTCTTTACACATGTGGCCTGCCGCATAGGTAGCTGAAAATAAAAACAATATTGAGAAAACAGGGTTGGTGAGTCAGTATAATTTAGATTCATTGTGATCAAGCTCTTCAAACGACTCAGTCATAAGTGTGGTGGTGAGATATATCTCATCATTGTCACTTGTTTCGAGCATCCGTGTTTCATATGTCGTGTCTAATTGAAGTTGATCTTGATCGGTTGTTTCCAAGGTTTTTGTTATTGTAGTCTGATCTAAAAAATAGACACTATCATTATCTGTTGGTTCTGTGGTATTTGTTTGTATAGTCCAGTCCAAGCTAACAGCGTCTTCATCTTGGTTTTCAATTGTAAATGTCTGAGTTGTTGTATCTGTTCCTTTACAGGAAGTATAAGGTGTGACAAGTTTTACTTTCTGACTATAGTTCATGATGTAAGGTTTCATTTTTGCTCTTCCATATTTGCAATAAGCACATTAGTATCAAAAAAATGGTCACTTAACTCTATTGTCGAGTTTTGTTCTGTAAGCTTAAGTGCTGTAATAGTGAAATCTTTAGTTGCTTTACCTACAGCATTTGATGATGAGTAAATAAAAGTTATTTTTTTATCAGGTGAAATGGCTTTTGATAGCCTTAATAGCTCCTGAGGAGAAAAGTTTCCTTCGCTATCAAGTAAAACGAATTCAGTACTCGTTTTATCGCCACTGCTTGATTGTTTGTTTTCCAGCCAGTTGTAAGGTTGTAAAACAGTGGAAAGAAGTAGTAATGCGCTTAAAACAGCACTTCTAATAAAGTATTTTTCAATATTTTTAACCAGCGTTGCTGCTACTACTTGCTCTTCTTGTGATGTTAACCAGTCAATATATATACCTTCTGCTAACTTCTTCCAATCAGGGGATTCCTTGAAAGAACTAAACATGCTTTTTACTACTGCTTTTACTTGTAAATACCGACGTAATAGAACTAAAACGTTAACAAGGAAGATTACGGAAAGAGCAAAAGCTGCCCACATTACAATACTGATTGTTGAAACTGGTAAATTAATTATTGATTTAAATAAAAATGCACATAAACCAGCATATACTAAAGCGATTGCTATATAACTATTTACCTTGTTGTTAAGAGTATTGATGCTGTTTTGAGAACAAGCGTGTTTGTGTTTTAAAAACTCTATTCTTAATTGGCTTTCAAATCCATTAGGTCCATCGTTTAGTTCAAGGAATTTAATTTTGCATTCATTTAGCTCCTGCTGGTTACGTGACGACTGTAAATCAGAGGTTCTAATAACTGAAAATAGCTCAAAGCCCTTTTCTTTGCTTAATGATATAAAATATAAGTGTTTATCACCCCAAGGAAACGAAAATATAGAGATTCTAAGTTCCGTAAGCTGAGTAATAGAATCAAACTCTTTATCTCGTGAAATATGGAAAATAGGAGAAAGGTTAAGTATCCAGCAAAAAAGTGTCCCCAGTTTATACCCAATAGAGTGGTTTCGATGCTCCATTACTGTTCCTTCTGTGCTATATCTTTCGTCAAGTAGCGAATAATAGCACCAGAGATATTGAATTCTGTTTCAAATTCTAACCATGCCCACTGCCCGTTAGCGTTCATTTCAAGGAAATACCAGGTACTATCCTTCACAACAAAATCAAAACATCCAAACTTCATGTTGCAAAGATCCATGAAATTAAGGCAGTTATTTCTTATTGTTGATGGAATTGAGTAAACTTCATAAGACACTTTATTGTTAGGCTTTCTCCAGTCAATGTTGTTCTCAGAATTGATCTTTACGGGGAAAAAATTCCCATCGATAACGGTGATTCGAACTTCATACTCTTTCTCGATGAAGTGTTGTAGGTAAACTGGTGAGTATTCAAAATTGTTGGCCTCGAAAGTGGGGTCTATCAGGTTTGTTTGTACAAACTCTTTACTAGAGCCACTTGTTATTTCACCAATAGCAATAGGTTTGATGATGCCTGCATTTTCAGTAAAATGCTTTAGCAAGTCGACATTGTTTGTAATAGCAAATTCTGGTAAATGGAATCCTACTTTAGCAGCGAGGGACGCTTGAAACACTTTATTGTTGGCTCTGCGCATCACAGAAGGCTTTGTGAGCACGATTCCATTAAAGCTTTCTATAATGCCTTCTACAAAGGCATATGTCTCCTTATGAATATAGGAGTGATAGTGAGTCTCGAAGATATCATCGAGCTTTTCCATTGAAGGCTTTCGAAGGTAAATAGATACACATGAGCCAGAATCAATGTAGTGGTTAGCATCTTCTATTTTGAATCCATCGACTGAAAAAGTGATGTGATAATCAGAGAACTTATCTAGATCTAAGCGGAAAAATGTAAGTTGACTGAATTTTTTTATAATATAAGAACAGGTTTTATCGTAGCTACTGGTTACCATGAGGATTTTCTTGTTCTGCAACACAACTTACCCTTATTTGTGAACGTTCATCCATAAGATACTAAATTGTATAGTAGCATCCCTTTCCTTGTTGCTCACTTGATTTTACCTTGTTGTTTTAAAAGATAATGTGACAGAGTATATAGTAGGGAATCTTTTGATCTTGAACAATATGTTGATTGCCTTATCGTGTATGCGTTTATGCTGCCTAAAAGGTTAAATTTGATCATTATAAGTTTTTATTAATCACTTAAGTGGGTGGTTGATGAGTTAATACCACATCATTTGTGATTAATCTCATTGTCTATAATGTGATGTAATTATCTGAGATTGAGTCAATGGAATGATGCGATTATTCTTATTGTTGGTGTTGGTGTTGATGGGGAATATTTTCTCTGTTAATGCTTATTATCAGTGTGAATACCAAGGAAAGATGAGTTTTTCTGATATCCCTTGTCCTGAACATGCGAAACAACTAAAGCCTCAGCTTGAACCATTGAAACCTGAGAGCTTTGCTGAAAAAATAACTCAGCTGGAACGTTACCTTGATATGGATGGCGTTGATGTTGCGAGAATTTTTAATACAGTACCGAATCAAGCTGGGAATGTTATTGTGGCTGAAGGAGATAAAAGAATTTTGTTTGAAGCCGCCGATGGCGATAAAATCACCTTTATTCAAATGGAGTTATTGAATACGGGCCCCTGTGATTGGGATACGCCGTTTGACTCTGATCAAATGTTGTTGAATATTGGTTATGACCCAGAGGAGTTAGTCATGACCAGATGGTGGCCACATGCGCATATTTTTTCATATTTGAATTCAAAATATTATATCAGCTTTGGTTGTGATTATACTGGCGCACCTTATTCCTTTTCGATTAAATTGAGTAGCCGTGTTTGGAAGCCGGATTAGTCTGGCTGGTGACTTTGCATGGGAGGGCGTTTTTTGTTGGAAAACATAAGGTAGATAAATAATTTATGCTCCACTATGAGTTTATATCTAATGTTATCCACTTAACAACAATTGTGTTGAAGCATACAAAACTAATCAAATTCTAAATATGGCTCAACCTTAATCAGACTCCATTTTCACTGGATATGTAGCAAGACCACAAACCATTAACGGCAGCTTCTCCGTTGTGAAAGGTGATTTATCGATTTCGCAAATTTAATTTGAACAAAATAGGACGTTGGCCTTGCTAAACCAGAGGTGACTATATATGTCCTATCTTTTTCTAATGCAACTGGTTTTCTCTTGCGTTAACGATGTACACTGATTGATATTGAATCAAAAGAGTGTAATTGGAAAATCAATGAGTACATCTGAAATGGAATTATCAGATAGTGGAGGCCCTGCAGCTCTCAAAGGGTTTGTTTACCAAAATTTTGTAACTGCTTATTATGTGCTACGTATGTTAGAAGACAAAAATCTACTATCGGTACGCTGTGAAGTAGTTGATGACGTTGATGCTATATACGCCGATAAGGTGGAATACATACAGGTCAAAACTACAGATAAGGATAGTAAATGGAATGTTTCAGAATTTGCTGACGCTGAAACAAAAAGCGTCCCCCCTATAGGACGGCAAAAAAAACATCAGACCATCAGCAAAGAAGATTCCATCTTACATAAATCAATTCTCTGTGATAAAGGTAAACTTCCAGGTTATTTCCGCATAGTCACACCAAGAGATGTTACTGATTCACTTAAATATTTGAAAACATCTCTAAACATACGCAATGAAAAAACTGAGCTTAAGGCTAGTTTGTTGAGAAGGTTAAGTGGTTGTATAGAGCGTAACCGACCAAATAAATCGGTACCTTTCATATCACCGAATGGAAATGGTATTGAATATTGGCTTGACCATGCCGAGTGGGAAGTCATTCCATTGCAAGAGGTGCTCGAGTCACGCTGCACGAAGTTAATACGACAGGCTGCGCAGAGAAAAGCTATCTATCTCATTGAAAATGGTGATTCCGAAAGAATTCTATGTTCTTTGCTTAATAACCTGTTTAAAAAAGGTTCAGCATCACGAGTTATTAAGTCAATTGACGATAAATCTTATCTTCGAGAAGATTTTATTTCATGGTTTGAAGCTGAAATTGAGCATTATGCACATCTAAGCGGTGAACACGTAAAAATATACACCACAGATAGCACACGGCTCGAAGTCGTTCTTTCGGCATTTTTTCAGGATAATCATCTCTATGAAGAAAATGGATTCAATGGAAGAAAAGAATGTACTGGGCTTAAAGGGGAGTATTATCGGAGGAAGTATGGCTATGATTTAATAGCTCGTAATTTATACAAATGGTTTCATGAAGTCTTATTGTTGCCCAATGAAATTGCAGATCATGCCCCTGACAAAATTACAGATAAATTTAGGTTATTGACTCAACGGTATACACAAGAGGCTAGTTTCATCAACAACCTAGTAGCTAAAGCATTATTACACTCAACCGTCAGAACTACTTATAAAACTCAACCAATTGCAGCAAATCTTCACATAGATGGTAGTAACGACACTTGCTTTGATAATATTCATATAATTCTAAATGCGCATCAGCCTGATATTTTACTTATGGGGTTTAGTCGACTAATAAATAAAATTGATATCTCATCACTTGCAAATATTGTTTCCGAATTTAATGTCCTCCTAGAATCTGAAGCCTTTTCTACCCAAAAAGAAAAAGTGCTGCTCGCAAAAAAAGACAATTATCTATTAGACCATGATATTAATGACATCCTTAAGGCAAACAGCTCCCTAGATGCAAACCTAGATAGATTTAGGTTTGTGTTTTTTATTGGCTATGAGTCAGATCACCTTCAATGTCATGTTAAAGATATGGCTGTCGATTATGAAAATCATCTAAAATCAGAAGTTATAATTCAATTTAAGTCACTGGTAAATAATATGATTTCTGCAGATGAGTTTTATGAAGACCTTCATGTTGAAGCATACTTATATCCTATTCCATCACTAAGCTCTCTCATTAGTGAAATACAAACTCAGGTGGAATCAAAATGGAAAATAGCTTAGACCCTCAACAATGTCTAGAGAGTGTTCGGAATGAAACGTTAAGTGCATTCTCGTATTTGAAAAAAGCTAGCGAGTGCTTATCTTCACCGGATTTATTGCCAATAGGTCAAGAGTTTGTTATTCGAGCATTAGAAGCATTACCGCTTTTTAAAAATCAAAGTTTACTGCTTCAAAATCTCCTGCGTACTGCAGGTCTTTACCCTTATTTAAAAAAGTACTTCACTGACCTTTCGCCTGAAAAAGAATTTGTACTAGATATTTATAAGAGTAACTTTGATGACAATTTCATCTTTCACTCAATGCAAGCCAGAGTTTTTAACTTACTCTTGTCTGGGAAAAACGTTATTTTGAGTGCTCCTACCAGTATGGGGAAAAGTGCTATCGTTGATGCTTTATTAGCGGAGAATAAGTTCAACAACATCGTCATTGTTGTTCCAACAATAGCTCTCATAGACGAAACTAGAAGACGAATTCAAACACGTTTTGGTAATTCGTACCAAATTATTCATCATGGCTCCCAATCAAGACGAAAAGACAAAGTAATTTATGTTTTTACACAAGAGCGCGTGAATGAGAGAGAAGACTTAAGAAATATTGATTTATTCATTATTGATGAGTTTTATAAGCTTGCCGATACCAAAGATGCCCAGTCCAGGCCAAGAGCTTTTGCTTTGAATATAGCTCTAAGCAAATTGCTTACAGTATCTAAGCAGTTTTACATGATTGGACCTTATATAGACGCAGTTCAAGGGATGAGTGCATTAACACGTGAATTTATATTCATTCCATCTGATTTTAAAACTGTCGCATTAAATATCCACAAATACAATATTGCGCCAAATAATACAGAAGAGAAGAATGAACAACTAGCGGAGATTATTGAGTCTCATAAGGGTCAAACAATTATCTATTGTAAATCTTCAAATTCCATTTCAAATGTCATTCGCTTTCTAACATCAAAAGCGAACTTACAGACGGAAAAATTTACTGATTTTGAAGAGCATCCATTAAAGAAATACTATAAATGGCTAAAGAAAAATTATGGTGCTGATTGGGGATGTACACACGCTTTGGCAAGCGGTATAGGTATTCACCACGGAGCATTACCTCGTGCAATCCAGCAGAAAAACGTTGAGCTTTTTAATAGAAGACAAATTCAATACTTAATTTGTACTTCAACAATGATTGAGGGGGTTAACACTTCTGCAGAAAATATCGTTATCTATGACAACCGTAATGGTAATCCCCGAATTGATAGCTTTACTCATAAAAATATTTCGGGTCGAGCTGGTAGGATGGGGCAATATTTAGTTGGAAACGTTTTTTGTCTGGAGCAATTACCTGAACAAGAATCACAAATTGTAGCTCTTCCTTTAGGGCTACAGGATGAAGACTCACCTATTAATCTTTTAGCTGGGATACAACCAGAACATTTATCAGAACAAAGTGACCACAGCCTGATTCAATTTACAAAAAAATCAGATATACCAATGGAAATTATTCGAAAAAATTCATCTTATGACGTTGAAACTTTGGAGGAAGCTTACAAACTGATTACGGAGTTATCGATTAGCGATATGGATCAAATTGCGACAGTAGCTAAACCTAAGAAGTACCAACTAGAGCTACTGACAGCCTTTATCAAAACTGTAGAAAATCGAGTGTTAAGTAGACAAAAACTTAATTATGAGGACAGTGACGAGCTTTATAATAAATTGCGTGAATATATATACGCAGATAACCATACGGCATATATCAGAGAGCAGATAAATTATATCTATAAAGCAAACAGAAGTGCTACCGACCGTTCAGATGCAACAGATCGAGAGCTTAGTATAGTGCGCAATATTTTTAAGCATGCTGTTTCAAGAGCACTATGTTTACTGCAAGAATTGTTGAATTATGAATATACATTACTTGATAGAGAACCCAGTGCGAATTTGGGGTGGCTTCTACATATATTCGAAGACAGCCACTTACCTGCTTCATTTTCCGCGTTAGAGGAAATGGGAATACCAATAGAAACATTAGAAAAGCTTGTTACTACAGAACTAAGTGAAACGGATATAGATACTTTGATTCGCTATTTACGAATGAACTTAAAATACCTTGTTCAGTTGAACTCTATAGACCAAATGTTTATTAAGCAGGCAATTTATTAAATGTATGTGCGGAACCTTCAGAGTGGCCACAAAACCATGGTGTTACAATGTTCACTCTGGAGGCAGAAAATAAGGCTACCTTTTCAATCTAGCTAAATGCCACTATTACATCAATCAAAGAGCTTTGTAGTTTGTCAGGTTAAGAAGCGATTTTATGCACGTTTATGCTGATATTTTATGCACGCTTTTGGTGTTAATTTATTCCTAAGGTACTGATCTTTGATTTACAATATGTCAGCTTATGGTTGAAACAACATCTGTTGTTGTTTAAAGCATAAGTCTGCATAAATTACCCATAAGTCTGCATAGTGATAAATAAGTTTGCATAGTTTGAAGTGTAAGTTTACATAGTGTAGTGTACTTATATAACTAAACAACATTCGAGTGTGTTTATGTATCAACGAAACATAAAACACTCTCGCGTGAAGAACCTCTTTAAGTTTGCCAGTCTAAAGAACCGTGCTTCGTTGACGCTAGAGTCTTCATTTATAGTGGCCCACTAAAGTTGGCCACGTTCTTAGAGTTTAACCAGAATAACCGTTCTGATTCATTTGATGTCAGCCCACCGTTATATTATGAGAGCGAGGCTGACAACAACATTTAATGATGTATTGAATAATTTTTTGCTGCGCCTCTGAAAAACGACAATACCCCGTTGTTGGTATCCATTCTTTTTTTAAACTTCTAAAGCAATGCTCCATTGCTATATTGATCGAACACCCGCTAACAACAGTCAATGATGATATTCGTAGGCATAAGCTAAGGACATGAGTTCAAGCGATGAAGTTCGATAGTGTGCGAACACACGACGAAAAAACAGTAGGGACAAGGTTCGTTAAGATAGCTTATGGCCTATTTTTCGTGGGTGTTAGGGCTGATATATACAACGGGTGTTATGTTAAAAATGTTTATGTTTACCTAAAAAGTTAGGATTATAAAAAATGTTGATTTTATAAGTTATGAACTTCATTATCATGAATTATATACATTTAAAAAGTATGGTTATATGTTCAAATCAAATCGAGTAACTTTTTTTATAAAACTTTATTTTTATAAATGTTCTATTCATGGGAGGAAAATACCAGCTGGATCGTTATCAAATATTCATGAGTTATATGATAATAATCCAGACCCGTTTTTTTGGATTAATACCGATAAAAGTGAATTAAAAAAAAGGCAGGAAAGAAAATTTTCTTTGATAAAATTTAGTAATAGCATAAATTGTAGTGTGATTGGTACTAGTATGTCCGGTTTTGGTAATGCTAGCCTTGTTGAAACAGAAGGTTATGTTGTTGGTTTAAATGTAGAAGGCAACTCTATGCAAGGGTTCGATAATGCGACATTAATTGATTCAACAGGTCTCCTAGAAGACCTAAAATTGAGCGGGAATAATATAAAAATAAGGAAATAAAAAATGTCTGAGAAAAAAACTGAAGTAACCCTGATAAAGTCTAAGGGAAAAGTATCGAATGCTATAATGACAGGCAATGACATAGAAGGATACGAAGAAGTAAAGCTTATTGATGCTATTGGTGATGTTACAAATACGACTGCTTCTTATAATAGAATTGTTTCTAATGAAGCGTTGATATTATTAGAAAAACTAAAAAATGAAGCAGCTGATTTAAACCTCGACAAAGAGAATGAAAATCAACTTAATCAACATATGAGTAATATTGAAAATACAATAGGTACATCAGGATTTTCTAATGTGTATAAAGAATTTACTAATTTCATAGCTGCACATATGACTATTATGACTCCATTGATGCCTTTTATAGTTCAACTGGCCCAATACATAAAAACTTAAAGATCAAAAACCCGCAGCCCCACACCCAGACTGATTTTGATATCTGTGTTTAAACCCTGTGCCGATCACCTCTACCCGCCCACTGTCTTTTTTACGGCCTTTGCAAGCGACTGACCCTCAAGCATCATTCTGCCACCCCCAGTGCCGTTTAAGTCGCTTGCAAAGGCCGTTTATAATGTTTTCCACCCACAAAGTGATCGGCACAGGGTTTAAAAAATAAAGCCATCAAAGCAGCCTCGCCACACCCAAAGCCTTGTGGGGCTGCTCCCGCGCGGCTCGCAACGGCGGCTTGGCTGCTTTGGCATTTGAGTCCCGTATCACCTTAAAAATAAGCATAAAGCTAACCATAAAAGCCAAGCAAAAGCATATGTGACCGAAATAAACGGTAAATCATATTTATTTCGGTCATTATAGTGCGGATTAAACCCTATTTTTCGTGCTCATTGTGTGCGGTTAAAATGGTGGTTATTCTCGCTCATTGGCTGTTTATTATAAAGTATGGGTTTAATCTTGGGTTATGGGGTAAAGCTGCGCCACTACCGCCCCCACCCTCGGGTTTGTGGGCTCAAGGGCAAGGCATGACATCGGTGTTTTTTTTGCCCTTTTTTTACGCTAAGCAATCCCTAATACGGCTTCACCATAAAACAAATTAAACGCAACAACAGGCATAAAGGCCACGCGTTTTAATTGTTTTCCTCCATGACTCACGGCCGTGCAGAATAGCCGCTGGTAAAAGCCCTTAATAAAAGCGCGGTAAGGCAGCGGCTTTACTGCTCAGCCGTTCATCAATCAGCCGTCTTTATGCCAAACCCAATGCCTATTGCTTAGCGTAAAAACGTGCCAGGTTTTGCTGTTAACCCCTCGGCCACTTTTTCCCCGCCCACGGTCGGTATGGCCAAGCCTGATGAGTGCAGATTGCAGAATGGATAGTAAAGAGTGCAATGAGCAACAAGCACAATCAAGTGCCAAGAATAAGTTACGTTTCGCTGGATGATTTATAAAAGAGAGAAGCCTGCCTCGCTGTTTTTCGAGAGTGAGTTTATCCCCCACCCGCCAACGCTGCGCCCCTTTTTAAAAGCATCCTTGGGCGCAGCACGGGTGTGTCGGTGGTTGGTGAATGGTTATGTTTGGGTCGTATTGGTGGTATGTAAAAGGGGGTTTAAACACCAGAAAAATAAAAGATATCAAGAGATGAATGTCTATCTTATAAAAAGCGTAAATGTAATACATTTATCTCTTGAAGGCTTATTAAAATAAGAAAAGCGAAGCTATGAAGCCCCTTATTTTGGATGCATAAGTCTAGCATGCGGCTTTTATGTCATATTTCAATGTTCCTTGTATTGGAATGAGCTTGGGGGTTATCTAAAGTAAACACCATATTCCGCCGATAAAGGGGGCAATCTAGGAACGAAATTGAATGATTTACACAACGAGAAGGATATTTAGGTGCAGTCAAGGATCCCATTACCAACAGATAATATATATAAGTTCTATGCCCTTTTAGGGTTATTGATATTACTTACAACAGCAATAATGTTTTTCACACGGCATATTCATTACAACTCCATGGCATTTGATCGCTATATACCAATGGAAATTCTCAAGGCCAAAAAAACTTTAAACAAAGATGAAGCGCATGAGTTATTAGTGTTTGAGGAGAGAGCTAAAATGGATAAAAGCGATGAAGATGTTGAACTCGGTATTTATGCTTTTTTCTTTCTTACTCTTGGTGTTGGTTTTACTGCTTATGGTTTTGGCTACTGGCATACTAAAATTCAGCCTAAACAAGATAGATTGCTGGATTTGCAAATACAGAAATTAGAAAAAGAAATAAAAGCATCCAATCGTCCATTAGGTTGTATTCGACGCTGACTTTCCCATATAAACCCCGCTTACCTTAATAATGACTGTGTACATCGAGAAGTTGACGATAACAATAAATGTATTACAAATGTAATACATTTTTAGTCGTTAATTACTGAAAAATAAGAAAGTCGAAGCTACGGAGTGTTCGCAGTTTGGTATCGCTTTTGCTTTAAATGTATTCATTTATTGTTTTGGTTGTTATGGGTTCGAAGGGCAGCTGTGATCACTCTACCAGCGATAACGTGCCTTATCACTGGTAGGGATTAAAAATTGAAGCTTATTAGATTATCCCTCTAATATCTTGAATAAAAGAAATAAGTTCATTTAGATCTCTCCTGTCAAGCATATTAGAAATATCCGAAAACTTATTTTTAACCTCTTTGAATGCTTCTATATTAAAAGCAATACTCATTGGTTCATTGGCTTCAAACCTTTTATAAGTTAAAGGGTATTGAGTATAATTACTATATGCTATTTCCTGAACTTTATAGTAATCACGTCCAATTCCAGCTAGCGCTTTTTGAAACCTATTTTGCTTACTTATATCATCACTAGCGCTGGCTAAAAGTTTTTCAATTTTAGAGGTTAGATTGTTATAATTAACGCTTCCTTTGGGGTATTGGTTGTACTGTGGTTCCATGTGGTTGCCTCATTTACAAGTGAGCATCAATTGTAACATATCTAGAAATGTATTTTTTCAAGCCTATTTTCTTCTCCATTCCCCCAATTTTCCATAATATTGACCGTACTTAATATGATTCTGTCACTCAGCTAAACCTCATTTTCTAGATTAAAAAATAACAATATTTTCAACTGTATATTAATGATTACTGATTTTACAGTAATGAGCTGGGAGTGTATCTTAACTTCATAAAATTAAGCAGTCTGGAAGATTATCTTGCTGCTATTGAATAAGCTGTTATATATCAATAGGAAACTTTATGTATCGGCTATATTTCAAAAACCCAGATAGAAAATATCATTATGGTCAACCATTGGAAGATGTTGGGGAAGCTGTTCGCTTGGGGTTAGAGTTTTGGCAAATAGTTCCTTTTGTTATGGTCACAAATAAAGAAGGAAACTCAATTTTTGAGATCGAAAATGGAGTGATAGTATTTCCTGAAGATGACGGATTTTCCGATATTCCTAGTATGGGACTGACCAAATACCTTCCAAATGATATTTTTGATTACGCTGAATTGATTAAAAGGCGTAACAAAACAAACAAATCTGAAAATTTGTTTAGAGAGCTAGAAGCATTGCTCCTTGCGGCAGCTGCAAGAGATTCAATTAACCTCAATTTTTATGGTTGGTCAGTACCGGAGTGAAGATATATAAAAAATAAGGATAGGCCGCGTCAGCCGTGAGCTTACCCAAGTGTTAAACAAGCCAGTGATAATCTTTAAGCTCCACAGCATTTTTTAAATTTTTTTTCACTACCACAAGAACACAATCGATTTCGATCCCGCCCACTATTCTTGGGTTTATAAGCCTCTACTTTTTTTTCTTTACTTTTTAATTGCATAGTTTTTGCTTGTTCTAAAAATAATTTAGGAGCATTTTTAGATGATATTTTATCTAGTATAAAACTATCAATAGATGATGTAATAGCTCCTGAAATAGGTTCTAAGCTACTAATTCCTAGAGTGGTTGCAAAACGTAAAAGTTTTATGGGTAGTTTATTTATTAAGCTAGGTTTATTTATATTAGCAACATACTGTTGAACTATTTCACTTGAATTTTCGGTATTATTAGAAGAAAACCAATTACGGAAGTTTTGACTATGCTTTGACTCTCTTAGATCTAATAATTGTGTGGCAGAAAAGTTTTTTGTTGCAAAAGCATGTCCGATATTAGGTACACCACTAATTTCTTGAATTTGTATAAATGCTTTTTCTCCTTCGATACTGGCCCCAAGGCGTTGTCCTTTTGCATTAAAAGAAGCCAAAGTATAGTTATCGCCTCGAATTTCATTTACTTCACTATCAATGGCAATTGTTAATAGGAAATTTTCAAATGCAGCTCTTAAAACTGACCAAATCTCTGCACTTTTACTATCGTCATTAGAAGTATGCGGGTTATAAATTTTTATTGAATTTTTCTTTATGCCGTTTAATTTATTTAAACTCACGCCTCTATTTCTTATCGATAAGAAATCCTTAAAATAAGGGCTATCCAAAATATCTCTATAAGTTTCTTCCCTAAAATCTATCATTTTTAGGTTTTTAGTGACAGGGATAGCTTTATCCAATATGGCATTCGACAAACCTTTATGATTCTTTAAATTTGAATATGAAACACCAATATTTAAAGCTTCATCAAGTGATTTAAAGTACCCTGATAATAATGTGTCAGTATTGGGTGCATATTGATAAAATCTTAAACCAGATCCTTGACCAGAGGCAATATTTGATCCGCTATAGGAAAACCATTTATCATATCTAGCTAATACAATAACATTATTATTTATTAGCTCATAAAGTATGTCCTCTCCAAGCATTATTTTTAGTACTGATAAAATTTGAAAATTGCCAGTAGGTATGACCAATTGATCATAAAGTAAAATATAATTAGCTAGTGATGACCAACTATCTTTAGAGTGAATCATTATGTTTGAAATACTCTCAACATCCCTAATTGAAGGCCAAATCCCAAAATCAGTTGCTAATATCCTTCGCATTGAATTATCCTTGTTATGACAGCTACATTTAGATAGAAAAAATTAATGCTATCGGTCTAATGTTGTTTTGTCTATATGGATCTACTTGTAACATAATTGCCCTCAAAAACCGCCTTTTTAACATAATAGTGAAAGTGCGAAATGCGTCTGTAGGTTTCGAAAAAAAAGGGGGGTAAAGGTCTTAAAATGAGACGTTATCTTCGCAAAATCAGCCTAAAAACGACATGCCAATAATTAGCCATTTTCACCACTGTATCATGTCTATGCTGTTTTGGTCGCTAAGGGCTATTTCTACAGCTAAGGACTTCTTCAGAGCGGAAGCGACTTTGACCACTTATGTGTTCATTTATGTATTACAAATATTCTTTGTTATAAGGCAGACATTTATAAGTAGTACTCCTTGTAAAACATGATAGTTTTTATATTAAAAAATAGAAAAAGCGAAGCTGTGGAGTCCCTTATTTTGGATGCATAAGTCTAGTATGCGGCTTGGCTTTTAAGTTAGATTTTATTGAAAGGATGCTTCATATAATGCGTATTATAAATATCGTTTAATTGGCTGTTGTCTGTATCTTTGATTATTTTTTGGATATCTGATCCATTTGAATATTCTAGCGTATATTTTTTGGGTGAAACTTGATTTTTCATTTTATTAAGCAGTAGTAAAGCACCTTCATTAAAATCAGATGTAGTCCAATATTTGAAAACAAGTTTTTTGTTTTTCCAATCAGGGTGATTTTGACAATATTTATAAAATATTGGTACTTGTTCTGTTAGCCAATAATTTACTTCTTTTTCAGTAATCAAAGTACGAGGATTGTAGCCTTTAGCTTCAACAAATATGACTTGATTATTCTTGGTAACGTAAACAATATCAGCTTCTTTTTGTCCATTTTCAGTCTTACAGATATAGTTCATATTAATTGAATGATAAGTGAAGAGTGTTCTTATAACCTCAGCAGCAAGATATTCAAAAAAAACACCTCTAATACGGCTAGCTGCACCTTCGACTTTACCAAGTATGTTATAAATTTTATCTAATGATGCTAAGTCTAATCCTGAATTTGGTATGATTTCAGTGAATATATTGAGAATATGAGAAATACCATTACTGACTTCTTTGCCAAAAATGCTATCAATGGTCGCAGGTGATATCCCTTCTCCTTTTAAAAGTGCGAAAGCTTCTTCACTATATTTATAGGCGATAAAAAAATGAAGGCTTTTTCCTACATTTTTCAATCCTCTTAGGGCTTTCACTTTCTGTATATAAGGCTGTAAGTCATTTTTACTAACCATAGGTTTGATTAACACGTCACAAGTTACAAAACCTGGTTTTGGTTTTGTGTCGCCGGGATTGAATGCAATTAATGGTGAAAGGTAAGAGGGACCACAGAGATCCCAAGCTGTAGTGCTTACAATTGGTAAGGGTTCTTGTTCTCTGGTTTTTACTTGATTGTAAGATATAAAATTATTTCTCTTAAGCCATGATGAGAATCCTCTTAGTAGAATGTCTTCAGCTAACAATCGAGCTTTTAGCTGAGGAAATAAATCTTCAACATGGTTTGAGTGAAAACCAATATAAACGCAATTACCTATTTTCGGTACATCTATAGTTTTTATTAAATTAACCTGAAGAAGGCGCTGTAAGATGGTATTGGTAGATAAATGCTTTTTTTGTTTAATTGGTGCGCCACAAACTATATCAAAATGATGTAGGGGAGTTATCCCATCACGGGCCATTAACGAAGTGAGTGCATAGCCATATGCTGATTTAGTTTTAAGAAGAGCATTGACTAAATTCGACCAGTATTTATCACTGCCTGATTGCTCTCGTAAAAAAAGGAATTTGGCATTTCGTGGGAAGGATAGTTCAAGTTTCAGAATTTCTTTGCTTGCCCTTGATACTCTTTGCCTAGCCGTTGCAGGTAAAATACCATGTTTACTGATAAGGTATTCGGTAATATCAGAGCTTAGGCTAGGCCCTTTTTTACGAAGGTAATCTTTAACACTTTCCATGTATGTCACACTGCGCTATATATATAAAATAAATTTATACATAGATTAAAGCTAAAAAGATAAAGTTACAATATTGATATGTAAGAAGTTTTACTGTTATTTTTTTTTCATTTTTCTTGCTGTGTCACAGTATGTCTTTTTAGGTGTTATAAATGTTCATTTTTCTCTTTTCCAAAAACCACGTAGTGTTCGCAGTTTGTCATCGCTGTTGGGGGTCTTTTATTCGAAGCGTCCATTTCATCAGCTTGGGTTTAGGTCGCTACTTTATACTGCATTTTTCTCTAATATTCATTCCACTCATACGAGGTGAGTTTATGCCAGTATTGTTGCGTCGGTCGTTTAATCGTTTTTGCTTGCAATGCATGATCCATGCTTGTTCGTTGTACTTTTTTGTGACTAGCTGTTATTATCATATATGATAAGTTTAGAGAGCGTGAAATGAAGTGGAAGATTGATTTTTATGATGGTGTGGAGGATAGCATTTTAGCCATGCCGCCAAAGATCCAAGCTAGGATCATTCGATTACTTGAATTAATCGAGTCACACGGCGCTTACTTAGGCTCTCCTCACACTCAGCCTATGGGTGATGGATTATTTGAAATAAGAGCCAAGGCACAGGAAGGAATAGGTCGTGGCCTATTTTGCTATCTTGATGGTCGTCACGTTCATATTCTTCATGCTTTTGTGAAAAAAAGTCAAAAGACACCGAAGAGAGAGTTGGACTTGGCCATACGTAGAATGAGAGAGGTTAAAAAATGACTTTAGCAAACCTTAAACAACGAGCATTACAACAATCAGATGTGAAAGCGGCTTATGATGATTTAAGTGCTGAATTTGAGTTGATTAATACGCTACTGAGCATGAGGCAAGACGCAGGGTTAACGCAAGAAGAAGTCGCGTTAAAAATGGGAACCAAAGGATCGAATGTGTCTAGGCTTGAGCAAGGTAAAGGGAATCCTAGCTTTAACACTTTGGTTAAGTATGCGAAGGCCTGCGGCTGTAAGTTAAATTTTGGCTTTGCGCACTTAAATTAGCCCCATAAAATGGGCGGTTAACTGTGCAGATAAGCAACAAAAACTCATGACAGCTTGGGATAAGCCCCATTCTGTCAAAAGAAAGGTTATTGTAACGAGAGTAAAATGGGAATGTACTCGCGCACTATTTACCAAACATGAGTGCATTCAAAAAATTCAAGCCTGTGGTTGGAATGAGTGTGAACCAAGTCGTTGCCAGTCGCTGTAAAACGGCTGGTCTTTGATGGGGTATTTAAGCTGGGTAACTTGATTCTGTTACACTATCAAATAACTGAATCTGGTTTTATTGAAGATAAATGTATTACAAATACTCTTTGTTATAAGGCAGACATTTATCTCTTGAAAGAATATAAAAATAAGAAAAGCGAAGCGAAGCGAAGCTACGTAGTGGTCGACGTCTAGGGCCGGTTTAGTGTCTGATATCGATTACCCACGGAGTAAAATAGTACTGATAACAGGCTTTATCATAGCCTAGTTCATCTGGGTATAACCCTTGATAATTTTGCCAAAGAACTTGCACGACTTCAGGGGACTTTAGCTTTTGGTATTGCGGATGAGTGTAATAAAAATCTATGTTATGGCTGAACATAGGCTCACCGTTATAGATCACATTAAATTTTAATATGAAAGGTTTGCCACCGTCATATTCAAACAAATCATCTCTCGTTTGTAGGTTAACCCCATTTTTAAGCCAATCCTTTGCGATGCAGGACAAGATGATTTTATTGGTTTCTAAATCTCTGGATGAGATCAATAAATCCGGTAAACCGTGGGCGCACATGCCGATGGTAACGGTATGTTCATCATTAGCATGATTTATGCTAAACCCGTGTTTTTCTATGTATTTGATTCTTATTTTATTAATGGCCGCTATATCGACTTCTTCTCGCTCAGGTGTGTCACTGCCCCATTTTTCCATCGTCTATCCCTTTACGGCTGGTTTTTAGCGTTAATAAATAGTGTGCGCGCTAATTTAGCGCATTATTGTTTTGCTTTCTAGCCTCTTTCTAGCCTCTTTCTAGCCTCTTTCTAGCCATAGCTAGTGAAAATTCGCCCACGACAGGACAAAAAAATCCCTTTTATTATTAATTGATTGTGGTAAATTATCGCCCTTAGGGAAGGATGAACCGTTTTAAGTAAAGGCGTACTTAAAGAAAGTAAAAAAGGGAATAGGAAGCCGTATGTCAGGGAAGGTAGTGCAACTTCATCAATTGATGGAGCATGAAGCGTTAAGCATTGAAACGGATTTTACTCATCTAAAAGATAATGATTTTAAATCCTATATCGTCACCGGCGAGTCATTATCTAGTCTTAAAACCGCCCTCACTCGCGGTGAAAAGCTCTTACTCCTCGAAAAGCCCCGTGCGCCTATGTTCATCATGGACTTTCCCAAGGCTGAGCTCAGTACTGAAGACAGGGTTAAAATCATTTTGCATAGTTTAAAACCTATGCAAGTCAGGCAAGTGCATTCCACTATTAATCCCACGTATCCAAAAGAGGTCATCAAAGCCATTGATAATCGCTTAGGCACTGCAGGTGGCACGATCGCTATTGGCGGCAATCCGTACAAAAGCCCCTCATCGGATAACCTGCATCCTCCTTCACCCATGAAGCCGCGCTCAGAAGAGCCAGTCATTAAGGAACCTAAGCCAAAACCAACGGGGCCTGATAAATTTGCCAAGTTTAAAGAGCAAGCTTATGGCCAAAAGGTTTTTGCTAAGTCGATTGTACTGGGAAAACACGTCTCAGATATGCGAACAGAAGTGGAGTCCGCCAAGAATTTTGGTGTATTGAGCTTGTTTAGCCTGAATGCAAATCCCATTAGCCCAAAAAACAATTATCAAGCACAAACATTATTGCTAAAACGTGCAGATACACGGGAAGCTGACAGAGGAACATGGTCGTTTTCAGGGGCGTCCGTTTCATGCTTCCCCCCTTACACGCAATTGTTTGCCATGTGGGCAAAAGACACTGGCGGGGCACAGTATGAAAGCTTTGATTTTCCCGTCATGGTCGAAGCCACGACCCGTGTTCGGTTTTATTATCAGTTGCCGTCAGAGCAAGCGTTAAAAAATGACAGCACCTTAGATAAAAACAAGCCCATACTCAAGGCCGTGCATACCGATGAACGGCAGGTGTACCCCGATAAAGTCAAAGTGATCCAAGCTGTGATGGATGGTGACGGCATACGTGCCGATTTAACCGATGAACTCAGTTTGCATTGGCGGCCATCAACGGCCAGTCATGACACAAGTGCTAACACAGCACCACAAAGCAATGAAAGCGCCAACACTCTGAGCGAAGAGATCAACAATGCCTTATGGGACTTAAAAGTCCATCCACAGACTGAGGAAAATACTAATGATATTGTTGAACCTAACCTAGAAGTAATCGTGAACTTCCCCGCAGAATTGAAGTTGAAAGCCGTGTATTTAGCCCTGCACACGGGTGAAGATGATGAAATGGATAAAAAATGGCTAACTGTACCTAAAGGAAAGCTCACTTTTGATGTTGAAGGTAATGATCGAGAAGGTCATATGTACTTTTCTAGAAAAGCACATATCCCCACTCAAAGAGGAGTAACGATAGGTAATTCTGGTGTAACCATTGGTCGGGGATTAGACCTTGGCAATCCACCTACTGCCGCTCAAAATCAAACTCGTCGGTTTGATTTAGAAGCTATTTTAACAAAAGCAGGAATATCACCTAAATTGAAAAAATGGTTACTTGATGCAAAAGGTTTAGTGAAAAACGATGCTCAAAACTATTTAGCCAACGCAGCCGATTTAGGGTTAACCGAGAAAGATTTAACGCTAACGAGAAAGCAACAACACATCATTTTTAATGAAACGTATGATTTTATAGAAGATAAAACACGCTGTTTAATCACTAAAGCCGATGTACAACAACATTACGGTAAAATAAACTGGGATAATTTGGCTGATAACGTAAAAGAAGTACTCACAGATCTCACTTATCGAGGTGACAATACAGGTTCGGATGACAAACGTGGCTCTACCCGAAAGTGGTTTGTACCAGCGATTGTAAGTGATCAACAAAGTGGTACAATCAGCACGCAATCTAAATTTTTTAACGTAATGAACCATAAAAAATGGATGTCTACATACGGTGTAAATAGAATTAGAATGGAAAAAAGGATAGAGGGATTGAAATGATTAGAATGATACTGATATTAATTTTAAGTATTTTTTATCAATCAGTTAATGCTTATGCGTTACAAATAGATAACTTGAAGTTTTATCAAACTAATTATAATTATGATACTAAAAAAGAAGATATCATAGCCTATGTATTAAAGGATGATCCTTGTATTACAGTACAAGTTTTACCTAATAAAAAAACAAAGCGATATTGTCAAATGGGGAAATCAGGATTAAATCTTGAGCAAGATAGCCCGACTATTTATGTAACAGATCTATATGTTTCCCCTGGTAGTATTAGTTTCATTGTCGCAGCCCCTTGGAATGAACAACAATGCCAAATAATGCCATTTACTAACGAAATAAATTGTGAACCAACAGGGCGTTGACTCTTCATTTTCTCTTTTTAATTTGCCAAGGCATTATCAAATGCTTTGGTAAAATAACGTCAGCTTTATCCTCCATCTAATCGATTCATAATACTGCTCATATTTAATCACTTCAGGCCTCACTCTTGCTTGCCGCTAACGGCCGCAAGGCGGGTAAACTCTCTTTTAAAACCTGAGGAGAAGAAACCGTTGAAGTCCTAGGAGAAATGAAAGACGCCCTTAAAGTGGTGCGTAACAACAACCCCAAAAAACAACTATACAAAAAAGATCCCTCCATTCCTAACTATCAAGCCGATCTCAATACTCGTACCTTTGTGACGCCTTTGAAAGAGAACAAACAAAACAATAAGCATAAAGAGGACGAAGATAAAACGCACAAATGCGACTGGAAAGACTGTAAAGGCAAGCATAAAAAACCAATCCATTACCCAAACAATGGCGTAATAAAACGAAACAATGTTTTTGCTAAAAAGTGGGTTAAAGCGGGGTTAGAGCCTTGGGTCATTCATGGTGCGGGGACAGATACTAAAGCAACTCGAGAAGAGTATCTTGCTGAAACGAAAAAAATCGATGATGTAAATAAAGCCGTCAATATGCAACATCCTGAGTATCCAACACAAAAGCACCATTTGATTTCCATTAATTTGTTCACTCGGGTACCTAAGTTAAAGCACAATGCTGAATTATCAGGTTATGATGTGAATCATCCTAAGAATGGCATTTGTTTACCTGCATTTAGGTTTGATATCGCTCAGCATGGTTTGCAATGCCATCGTGGGCGTCATCCAACAAGTCTCTACAATGATAAAATTTCAGTGAAATTAAAGATTTTACAAAATGAATTTAAAAAGCTATGTCTTAAAAATGATAACAATAAGCACAGTGAACAATTAATCAAAGAATTAAATATATTATCGTCGGATATTGCTAAAAAAATAAAAAATTGGAAATACTTGCTTAGGACTGATGCGTTTGCAGATAGAGAGTTTTCCAAAGAAAGAATGATAAAAATAATTGAAAAAGAAGGGGTAACTAATGTATTGGGTAATGTTTAGTGAACGAAAAAATGAACAAGATGCTATTCTTTCAGGTGTACCTGCTTTGATTGAAGATTTAGATTTGGAATTTGATCAAGGTATACATATTACGGGATCACTTCCTGTCATTGAATATGAAGTAGAAGAAGATGATGAGTTTAATAATCTGACAGATAGTCTAGTTGCACCAGGGTTTAATGGAATATTGGGAAATGAACGTGTAGTTAAAGCTTTACGTGATTTAGGTGCTAATAACATTCAAGAATTTCCCGTATTACTAAAAAGTATAAACAACGATCAAAATTGCAGTGATTATATGTTGATCAATGTTATTGGTGATGCCGATATCATTGACTACGATAAATCTGATATATCGTTATTTGAGTCAGGCAATGTGAGATCCATTGATTCGTTATCATTTATTGACACTTCGAATATCACTTTACATTATATTTTTAGGTTGTCTTCCTGCTTACCCATTGTCATTGCTCACGACAAAGTAAAACAAGCTTTTGAAGCGAATAATATCACTGGGTTCACCTTCTACAAACCAGAAGAGTTTTCTTTATAAATCACAAAGCCAAAGTATCTATGATGCTTTGGCTTTGTTGTTTTTTTGAGTGGTTGATCATGTTTTTGCTCTTGCTAAAAAAGTGTTAGCCCAGTAACTTAATCAAACTAAGATATCCTTAGTTTTGGTGGGTTATGGCATTTTTGTTTTCACCGACTGCTAGAGCATTTGCTGATGAATCATTAGAAAGTTATTTATTGCGTGTGGTTGCTGAAAACTTTTTTGACTCTTATCAGCAGTTGAGTTTCGCTATTAGAGAAGCATTGCATGAGTTAGATTTTGAAGCTCATGGGGCGTTCCCTATTGAGCTAAAACGGCTTAATGTTTATCACGCGAAACATAATAGCCTGACATGGTCAACTGAATTCGGTCACCCTGTTTAAGTTCATTATCATATATAGGTTTCTTATGCTCGCTGTTGGTCGTTGCTTTGTACTTCTTTTTATAGCGCACCCAAACGTTTGCCTCTTTCATCAATTGTGCTGTTCTTCGGCGTCCAACAGGGTAATCAAGCAAATTTAATGCCTTTTGCATGCGTCTTTGTCCATAGGTATTATCGCTAAAATCAGCAATATCTTTAACCCACTGCAACATCTCTTGATGCTCTGTATCAACAGACACCTGAGATCTCCGCTTTTGAAAACTGTAATAATTATTGTTTTTCACACCCAATACGTGACACATTACTATCACTGGCCAGATCTTCTTATTTTGGGCAATAAACGTGTACTTTACTTCGTTTCTTTGGCAAAGAAGACCGTCGCCTTTTTTAATATTTCACGCTCCATTTCTAAGCGTTTAACTTGTGCTTTTAGCTTTCGGATCTCTTCCTGCTCAGGTGTCAGCTTGCCATTGCCTCTAAATGCATGACCATCATCATTTTTTGCTTCTTTTATCCAGCGGCCAAGTAGTTGAGGAGTAAGCTCTAAATTTCTAGCGGCTTCAGCAATACTGTAATTTTGCTCTCTTACCAGTGCAATGGCATCAAGCTTGAATTCTTTTGAATAGGATTTACGTGTTTTCATTTCAATCTCCAGTTAAATCAATTATGTCTTAACTGGGTTAGTCGTATCAATTAAACCACGTCATCAACGATTGGTTCATTAAAGTGGGCTGATGACCAATAATGGCATACAATAATAATGAACAATTTGATCTGAAGGGCATTCAATATTCGTGTCAACGATAACATTTAAGTATTCCCCTTATTGTTAACAGGCGTTAATAACCATCAAAATTGCGCTGACTGCGATTTCATTAATATTATTGGGATGCTGACATGGTTGATTACGATAAATCAGATATAGTGTTAAGCTGTCTCGGTGCTCGGAAATATAAAATGAATAAATGTATTATTATTTATCGATACTTCAGATATGTCTTTTTTTGGTTGGCTTACTTATTTCGCTTAGTCATTTTCCTGCCTTGAATTAACGCCCATGATAAGGTGAAATAAGTATTGAAGCTAGCGTCAGCTTTCACGTTGTTTATACCGAGTGGTTGAAATCGCTTTCATTATAGCGAGGTGATAGCAGCTAAGGCTTATTGCTTTTGATTATTGCATTTATCTTTGCATATCAATAAGAGAATATAAAAGGACTGTAACTCTTTGGCAATTCAATATGCCATCGACTAGCCTTTCTTTATACACTTTATGTTCAAGAAAATTGAAAGATTGTTATCAAATTTTTCAGGCGATACTATTTATTCTTCTATCTCGTTAGGCTTTTATATTGGATGAGTTTTATGAGCAGCCAATTTGATCCCACAGAGCATTCGCACCGTCGATATAACCCTTTGATCAATGAATGGGTTTTAGTCTGTCCTCATCGAGCAAAACGCCCTTGGCAAGGCCAAATGGAGACAGTTGATAATGCGCATAAGTCAAATTACGATCCAACGTGCTATTTATGCCCAGGTAATGTTCGTGTCAACGGAAAGGTTAATGATAAGTACAGCGATATTTTTGTGTTCAATAATGATTTTTCGGCATTAAAAACCGATACACCGACAATAACCAGAGATGATCCGTTATTTAAAATGATTACCGAGCAAGGTGAAAGCAGAGTCATTTGTTTTTCGCCTGATCACAGTAAGACATTGCCGCAATTATCATTACAAGCACTGATTGCTGTCATTCACGCATGGAAACAGCAATGTTCCGAGCTAGGTGAAAAATATCAGTGGGTCCAGATTTTTGAAAATAAAGGGGCCATGATGGGATGTTCCAATCCTCATCCCCATGGACAAATTTGGGCGCAGCATCAGTTACCTAGCTTAGTGAGTAAGAAAGCCGTTGCTCAATTGGCGTATTTTCAACAATATCAATCGTCATTATTGAGCGATTACGTTAAGCGTGAAGCACTGTTGGTCGAACGTGTTGTAGTTCAAAATGACCACTGGTTAGTTGTAGTGCCTTATTGGGCAGCTTGGCCCTTTGAAACCATGATTTTACCCCGCTTTAGTATTTCACGCATGACAGAGCTGACCGAACCACAGGCAGAGTCATTAGCAACGATAGTGAAGCAAATCACAACCAAGTATGACAATTTATTTCATTGTTCATTTCCGTATTCCATGGGCTGGCATGGTGCGCCTTATGATGGTAAAGAGCACCCCGAGTGGACGTTACATGCGACATTTGTGCCGCCTTTATTACGTTCAGCATCGGTGCGTAAGTTTATGGTGGGTTATGAAATGATGGCCGAAGTCCAGCGTGATCTCACTGCTGAGCAGGCTGCTGAGAGGTTAAAAGTACAGCCGTTAACGCATTATCTGGAGAACGAATAATGTCGAACGCTCATATAGTTTCAGAATTATTTTCTCAGCAATATCTCACCGAGCCAGAATGGATTACCCATGCGCCTGGACGTGTTAATTTATTGGGTGATCATACTGATTATAATGACGGTTTTGTTTTACCTGTGGCGATAAATTTTGGAACCTATATCGCAGCGAGTAGACGAAATGACAAGATTATTCGTGTTTATGCACACGATTGTGCTCAGGAAACGGCTGAGTTTTCGCTTGATCGTATTCAATTTAATGCTCAACAAATGTGGGTCAATTATGTTGCCGGTACGCTACAGATATTAGCGATGCAATTTCCTGACGTAACAGGCGCTGATTTAGTTGTCTCTGGGAATGTGCCACAAGGTGCGGGTCTCAGTTCGTCTGCTAGTTTTGAAATTGCTATTTTAAAGGTTTTTAATGCCTTATTTGATTTGGGTTTAGATGGCGTAAAAGCAGCGCTGTTGGGCCAACAAGCTGAGAATGAGTTTGTTGGCTGTAACTGCGGCATTATGGATCAACTGGTGTCTGCTATGGGGGAAAAAGATCATGCTATGTTACTGGACTGTCGAAGTTTGACCTTTGAAAATGTATTCATTCCAAAGGACTTATCTCTTTATATTGTTAATTCTAATGTTAAACGTGGATTAGTTGATAGTGAGTACAATCAGCGACGTTTACAGTGTGAAAAAGTGGCTCACTTTTTTAATCGAGAGGTGCTTCGTGATGTGTCTCTGGTGCAGTTAAATACAGCCAAATCGCAGCTTGAACCTGTTTTGTATAAAAGAGCGCGTCATGTCATCACTGAAAATATACGTACTCAAGCTGCATTCAAGGCATTAAGAGACAATAATATTGTTGCGCTGAGTGTGTTAATGAAAGAATCACACCTTTCTCTCCGAAATGATTTTGAAGTGACAACGAAAGAAATGGATGGTTTAGTTGACATTATTGATGACGTATTGGGTAATACAGGCGCTGTGAGAATGACTGGTGGTGGTTTTGGTGGTTGTGTGGTGGCGTTAGTTCCAACCCATGCAGTGCAGATGCTGACTAGCGTAATAGGGAGTCGTTATTCTAAAATGTTTGGGTTAGTCGCGAGTATTTATGTTTGTAAGGCATCAGTAGGCGCATTTAGCGGATAAATAAATTATAGTATTCAGGTTTATTCCCTATAACCTGCTAAGTGAGAGAAACCAATGATAGCAACAGGTCAAAAACTGCCAGAATCTACCTTAAGTGAGCTCACCAGTGATGGCATGGTTACCCATGACGTCACTGAGTTATTTGCCAATAAGAAAGTTGTTTTATTTGCCGTGCCAGGCGCTTTTACCCCGACGTGCTCCGAAGCGCACTTGCCCGGTTTTGTGGTCCTCGCCGATGAGTTTAAAGCTAAAGGTGTGGATATTATTGCCTGCGTGTCGGTCAATGATGCTTTCGTTATGAAAGCCTGGGGCGCTGCACAAAACGCATCAGAGCTCATGATGCTTGCTGATGGTGATGCCAGTTTTACGCAAGCATTAGGCCTTGAGATGGATACTGCTGGTTTCGGTGGTGTGCGCTCACAGCGCTATGCGATGGTGATAGACAATGGCGTGGTAACTACGCTTAATGTTGAAGCACCCAAATCATTTGACGTTAGTAAAGCGGAAGTGATTTTAGCAGGGCTATAAGTTAAGTTTTCCACTTAAAATGGATTAAAGCAAGCGCCTTGATGGCGCTTTATTTGTTTTTTAATATTGCGTCCTAGATCTTAGCAATAAGAGACACACGTTTTTATGTAATGTCATTATTGATCTAATTATTCCTGCGGTAACCAAACCTGGGCGTGTAATCCGCCTTCTTTACGATTGCTTAATATTACTTTTCCTTGGTGTCTGTCGACGATACGCCTGACAATAGCGAGTCCAAGACCTGAGCCTATGCTACCTCGAGCACTATCGCCTTGAATAAAGGGTTCAAATAATTTGGGTATTTGGGCTTCATCTATACCTGTACCGTCGTCTTCAATACTAAAGCCAACTTGTTTTCCGTTAAATTGGGAACTGATTTTGACCCAGCCATTGCCGTAGCGAAAGGCGTTTTCGACAAAATTACTGATCACGCGCTTAATGGCCACAATTTGTATTGGGATCATAGGAAGATCGGCAAGCTCAACTTCAATACTGCCTTTTCTATTGGCTTCAGAATCCGCGACATCTTTAATAATGTCATTGAGTTGTGCCATCTCATGATTAGAGGATTGATCTTGACGAATATAATCGATGAATTGATTAATAATCGCGTCCATGTCTTCGATGTCATGGGCGATCCCTTCTTTTAAATATTCATCTTGGCTGTTGATCATTTCTGAGGCTAAACGGATACGAGTTAGCGGTGTTCGTAAGTCGTGAGAAATGCCCGCCATTAACAGTGCCTTATCGTGTTCGAGTTGCTCCATACTGTAAGACATTTGATTAAAAGCTTTTGTGACCGCAACCAACTCACTTGAGCCTGTTAAGGGCAAAGCTTTTGGAAATTCCCCACGAGAAACAGCAAGTGCGGAAGTTTGTAATCGTTTTAAAGGCGAGTTTTGTTTTCGTGCAAACCACCATCCGCCGGCAACGCTCAATGCGCCTATGACCATTAGATATAGGGTTAAAGGAGATAAATTTTGCTCACTAATATCATGCAAGGGAACCTTTACCCAGATGGAAGGGGCTTGTGGTGGGCGGATCCATATTTGAAATTCAGCACCTTGTGCGATGCGCACCTCAGCTGGACCGCCGAGATATTCAGACATTTGTGATGAAAAGTAACTGTAATAGGTTGCTTTATTGACGCCAGCTTCTCTTGCTTGTTTTTGATTGTAAATTCGAATGCCATCATCGCGTACTTTGGCGTTAAGGGCATCGACCATGCTGAGGTGTTCACGACCGACTTCAACGCCATCAATGAAAAGTAATTTTATTTGCCGCGCAATCAGCTGGTTTATTTGTTGATAGCTTGGTTTAATAAAGTAAACTGCCACAGAAATATACGAGACAATTTGGTTAGTTAATAGTAAGCAACCAATCAACACCACCGTTTGACTAAAAGAGCTATGGGGGATGAATCGTTGCCACCAAGATGTTTTCATCATTTAATGACGTTCACTGCCATCAGGCACGAATACATAACCTAATCCCCAAACGGTTTGAATATACCTTGGGTTTGCGGCATCTTTTTCAATGAGTCGTCTAAGGCGAGAGACTTGCACATCGATAGACCTTTCTAGAGCGGAATAATCTCGACCGCGAGCTAAATTCATCAGTTTATCTCGAGACAGTGATTCTCTAGGGTGATTAACCAGTACTTTTAACACTGCAAACTCCCCACTGGTGAGAGAGATTGATTGCCCTTCTTTAATCATTTCTCGAGTAGCAAGGTTGAGGGTGAATTCGCCAAAATGGACTTCTTCTTCCTCCTGTGCTGGTGCTCCGGGTGCTTCAGTGGTGCGACGGCGCATGACAGCTTTGATGCGTGCAAGCAGCTCTCGAGGGTTAAAAGGTTTAGGTAAATAGTCATCGGCGCCCAATTCGAGTCCGATAATACGATCCACTTCATCGCCTTTAGCGGTTAGCATTACAATAGGTAATTGATCATCATCTTGGCGTAAGCGTTTACAAATGGATAAGCCATCTTCTCCAGGTAACATCAGATCCAATACCAGTAAATGGAAGTTTTCTCGTTCCAATAATCTGTCCATTTGTTCAGCATTTGCTGCACTACGTACTTGGTATCCTTGCTCGACCAAATAGCGTTCAAGTAGAGAACGCAAACGCATGTCATCATCAACGATGAGTATTTTGGAAGTTTCTTGTCCCATGCTTTGTCCCTTTATTAGGCTGTGATGAATGATGACTTTTTAATATCATAGCAGTGTACTTCAGTTAATTTTTAAGCATATCGTATACAGTCTTCTTGTAATATAGTTGTTTTTCAGTCTTGATGGTGATTAAGCAGTAAAGAAATGTGAAGGTGAACATGTCTTTTTGCTATATAAATAAGTCATTAACATTATGAAATGGTTATTAATATATCATAATGTTATTAAAAAAGGATAAATTGTAACTAATTTAAACGGCAGAAATAGAATTGTTGAGAAGTGTATTCAGTACTGATTAACTATTTTTGATCTCTGTTGTTTATTCACACAGATGAGAACTCGATACTTTTCTTCTGGTGAGAGTCAATATTGCTTGCTGTCTGGGAGCAACAAAAATTGAGACATGAGATGAGGAAAGCTGAGTGATATATTTTGTATTGTCACTGAAATGAGTACTTATGTACTAGGGTTGGTATAAGTAATGGTGTTGATATACCAAGTTTGCGGGCCGGTGGGGGTCTGCACTACAGCTTCATCATCCACCTCTTTTTTGATTAAGGCTCGTGCCATCGGGGAGTCAATTGATATATAATCTTTGCGGCCATAAATTTCATCGGGCCCGACAATGCGAAAAGACTTGTTATGCCCATCATCATTTTCTATTTCAACCCAAGCACCGAAAAAGACTTTACCATTTTGTTCTGGACTATGATGGATGACATTTAATGCTTCAATGCGTTTCCTTAAAAAACGAACACGACTGTCAATTTGTCTTAGTAGGCGCTTGTTTTCTTTATAATCAGCATTTTCAGAACGATCGCCTAAGCTAGCGGCCCAAGTCACTTTTTTAGTAATTTCAGGTCGATATTCCCGCCATAGATAGTTCAATTCTTGATTTAATTTATCAAACCCTTCAGGGGTAATTAGATTGGTTTTCACTGGAACACTCAAATGTTATATAAGAATATTGAATGGGTTGATAATGACATAAAAAACCACGCTCAACGAGCGTGGTTTGTTTATTGAATGAATATTATGCTTTTGTGGGTTCCGAACCTTGGTCGCCCGCAGTGTCAGTATTTTCTTCAGGAGTTGCGGCCCCGTTCCAAATTCCCCCTTTTAAATTCGCGAGTTCAGGGAACTGATTGCTATTAAAAGTCGGTGTTTTTCCGGCTCTTAATTGATAGCGATAGTCATTGATGACCTTAATGGCAAGCTTAGATAGCATGAGTAAGGCAATAATATTAACGGTGGCCATGAGACCCATGGATAAGTCAGCTAAGTTCCAAACTAAACCAATTTTGGCAACGGCGCCAAACATCACCATGGCTAACACACACATTCTAAATAAGGGCAGGGCTTTTTTATTATTGCGTGTTAAGAATAGGACATTGGTTTCAGCGTAAGAGTAATTTGCAATGATTGAAGTGAAACAAAAAAGTAAAATAGCTAAGCCAATAAAAATGCCGCCCCAAGCACCTACGTGGTTAGTGAGTGCTTGAATAGTAATGGCAATACCGTCATTATCTGCGCCCACGTCACCGGCTAATAAAATGATAGCCGCGGTTGCCGTACAGATAACTATCGTATCGACAAAAACCCCCATCATTTGAATAAAACCTTGTGATGCAGGATGGTTTGGATTGGGTGAAGCACTGGCGGCAATATTGGCTGCGCTGCCCATACCGGCTTCGTTTGAAAATAAACCTCGTGCAATACCCGCTTGCATGGATTGTGCGATGGCATAACCTACGCCTCCAGCAACGACTTCTTGAACACCAAAGGCACTTTTGATGACGAGCATAAAGATTGCAGGTAGTTCGCTGACATTCATGAGTACAATAATAAATGCGATGCCAATATAACCAAGGGCCATGACAGGAACAATGATCTCTGACACCTTCGCCACTTTTTTCAGTCCGCCAATGATGATTAACCCACTAAAAATGACTAGAGTGACTCCCACTGTCGTTGGCGAAATATCAAAAATACTGCTCATGGCACCAGAAATGGTATTGGCTTGAACGGCATTAAAGACGAGACCAAATGCTAGGATAAGGAAAAAGGCAAACAACACTCCCATCCAACGTTTTCCTAGCCCGTTTTCCATGTAATATGAAGGGCCGCCGCGAAATTGTCCATCTTTGTCTCGGACTTTATAGACTTGTGCTAGAGTGGATTCAACCATAGCTGTGGCCATACCGAGTACAGCGATGAGCCACATCCAAAAAATAGCCCCAGGTCCCGCTGCGCTGATCGCCACAGCAACACCTGCCATGTTACCCGCTCCGACTCTGGCGGCCATGCTGGTACAGAATACTTGAAAGGAAGTGAGTCCATCTTTCGTTGGACCCTGACGACTTTTGAGCATTAATTTTGCTGAATGTTTAAAATGAGTCACTTGTATGAAGGCAAGACGTAAGGTGAAATATAATCCTGCGGCAACCAGCCCATAGATCAATACTTTTCCCCAGAGTAAATCGTTTAAAAAATTAACAATAGTGTCTAACATTTTTTATTATTCCTCACTACTAAACCTAAATTCGTACCGAAACGATTTTAGTATTTGGCTGAATGTGATTTTTTCAACAAAATATGAATATTTTATAAACAAAGTTATGAAAGTAAAACGAATGACTTTGTTTATATTTATATCGTCTTTTTATGGATGACAAACATTCATATTTTTTCGAAACCTTTTATTTATCTTATTTTAAATTATATTAATATCGTTGTTATTTAAAAAATAGGCACAGCAAAATAGCACACATCTGAATACTAATCATTATTTTTTGCTGACACCAATAAATGGTTAATCTTTGTGTTAATTTGTTTTTTTATTGTTAATAAAAATTGTTTTTATAAAGTGTTATTTAGTGATTGTTGCCTTTTTAGTCACTTTTTAAGAGTGGTTATAGGTCAATATAGTGTCATTGTGCTTTTTTGTGTCGATGGCATTATCTGCCGATGAAGCTTGATTGAATATTATTGAATGTAAAATTGAGTATCACTTCATACTTCAATTATTAATGAAACTTAAATTGGAATGTTTTATTGATGATTACGCTTTATTTTTAGCGTGGAAGAACATTTTTATATAATTATTTTAAAAACAGTATTTTTTATTTCGTAATAATATAATCATTAAGATATTTAATGTTAATTAACGTTTTAACCTCATCTTAATATGGGTACTTTATTTATTGGATGGAATATTGACTAACGAGAGTGAGTGCTGTTTTGTTTTTATGAAATCGACTGTAGCCATGAATTTTATTATGTTGATTACTTATTTGTTTTTTATGGTTATTTACATATTTTTGGCAGGTTAATTCGACGCGTTATTTGCTTGTTTGATTGGGTGAAATTTCAGCTGTTTGGGATTGGAGGTTAACCTTGCTTAGCGCCTGTGGTATTGTGGGCATAATTTTGATTTTCAATCTAGGCTCAATTCTATTTATGCAAAATATTGCTCACATTATTGCTCATGAACTTAAGGTTAACGAGCAGCAAGTTACGTCTACGATTAAATTATTAGACGAAGGGGCTACAGTGCCTTTTGTGGCTCGATATCGTAAAGAAGCAACAGGTGGATTGGATGATACCCAATTACGTAATCTTTATAGCCGATTACAGTATTTACGTGATTTAAATGAACGACGTGAAGTAATATTGTCTAGCATCGATACTCAAGGAAAGTTAACGGTTGAATTGAGTCAGGCCATTAATATGGCTGAGAGTAAAACTCGCTTAGAAGATCTGTATCTCCCCTTTAAGCCTAAAAGACGTACTAAGGGTCAAATAGCCATTGAAGCTGGGTTAGCGCCACTGGCGGATACCTTGTTGTCTTTAAGACAAGGAACGCTAGAAGACATTGCTGAGCAATATTGTAATGAGGCTGCGGGTTTTAACGATGTCAAGACAGTATTAGAAGGGGCGCGTTTTATTTTGATGGAACGCTTTGCTGAGGATGCAGAGCTATTAAGAAAAATCCGTCGCCATGTGAGCCAAAGTGCTCAAATTGAAAGTAAACTCATTAAAGGCAAAGAAAAGCAGGCGATTAAGTTTAAGGATTATTTTAATCACAGTGAAAAATTGCTAAAAGTGCCATCCCATCGTGCATTAGCTATGCTACGGGGTCGAAATGAAGGGGCACTGTCTTTATCTTTGAATGTTGATCCCAGTCAAGAGGGGGAGAAAAATAAAAGCAGTTATTGTGTGGTGATTATTGCTGAACATTTAGGGTTTAATTTAGGGTCGAGTGATATTGAACAATGGCTTAAAACCGTTATCACGGCCACTTGGCGGATTAAAGTGTTACCACAAATGGAAACCGAGTTTTTTGCTCGTATGCGTGAAATGGCTGAAAATGATTCCATTAAAGTGTTTAGTCGTAATTTGTCTGATTTATTAATGGCGCCGCCGACAGGTTCGAAAGTCACATTAGGCTTAGATCCAGGGTTACGTAGTGGCGTTAAAGTCGCTATTGTGAATGAAACAAGTAAATGTGTTGCGCATACGACTATTTTTCCTCATGCCCCTCAAAATCAATGGGATAAATCTATCCGGACTTTATCTAACTTGGTTAAAATGCATAAAGTCGAGCTTATTGCTATTGGCAATGGTACGGCTTCTCGTGAAACCGATAAGCTGGCCAGTGAATTGATAACGGCGTTAAAAACAGAGTGTCCCACATTAATTAAAGTCATGGTGAGTGAAGCGGGTGCATCTGTGTATTCAGCATCAGCTTTGGCTGCGCAGGAATTTCCTGATTTAGATGTTTCTATTCGTGGTGCTGTGTCGATAGCACGCAGATTACAGGATCCTTTGGCCGAATTAGTGAAAATAGAACCTAAAGCGATAGGTGTGGGACAATATCAACACGATGTGAGTCAAAGTCAATTGTCTCTTTCTTTAGAGGCTGTTGTTGAAGATTGTGTTAATGCTGTTGGTGTGGATGTAAATATGGCTTCACCTTCGTTGCTTGCACAAGTTGCTGGTTTGAATAAGACCTTAGCAAGAAATATTGTGCAATATCGTGATGAAAATGGCCGCTTTGATAATCGTAAAGCGTTACTCAAGGTGCCGAGATTAGGCCCAAAAGCGTTTGAACAAGCAGCGGGATTTTTACGTATTTCAGATGGCAACCATCCACTTGATGGTTCGGCTGTCCACCCTGAGGCTTACGCGTTAGTTGAGTCTATTGCAAAAGCGAAACAGCAAACCCTTGATGCTTTGATTGGTAATACTGAGGTGTTAAAAAGCACGGATCCCCAAGCTTTTACGACTGAGGCTTTTGGTTTGCCAACAGTCACTGACATTTTAGAAGAGTTAGATAAACCCGGTCGAGATCCTCGAGGTGAATTTAAAACGGCTAACTTCAAAGAAGGTGTGCAAGAGGTTCGTGATCTTAAACTTGATATGATCCTTGAAGGTGTGGTGACTAATGTGACTAACTTTGGTGCATTTGTCGATGTTGGCGTTCATCAAGATGGATTGGTCCATATTTCCTCTTTAACCGATAAATTTGTTAGCGATCCGCACACGCTTGTTAAAGCGGGTGACGTTGTTAAAGTTAAAGTGATGGAAGTGGATGTTGAGCGTAAGCGGATCAGTTTAAGTATGCGCCTTAACGATAAAGCGGGTGAGGTTAAGACTAAGCCTGCTGATGCGCCAAGGCATAAGCCTCAGGCTAAACGCCATCATCACCAAGAGCAAGCCGTAAAAAGTAAACCAAAGCAACCGATGAATGCTGCGATGGGGAATGCTTTTGCTGATGCATTTGCTAAGTTAAAGAAATAGTGTTCGAGGTATGGCCCGCAAACAATGCGGGCTAACAATGTGCTTATTGTAAAGTTGATATTGATGTATAAAAAATTTTAGATAACTTCCCTTATGGACGAGGATTGACTATTGCTTAGTTCAATATTGCACGGTAAATACGTGCAAGTTGTTCCATTGAGAGGTTGTATATGCAAGATAGAGTCAACTTAGGTCCATTTCGATCTATTTTAGTCTTTTGTGTTATCGCGTTGGTTGTGATGATGGCAAGCCGATTGGGTTTCAGCTTATGGCAAGCCGATCGCGTTAGTGCGGCAGATGGCTGGTCTAATTTACTTATCCAAGGCTTGCGAGTGGATGTCGCCACTTTATGTTGGCTTTGGGGAGTCGCTGCACTAGGCACGGCCCTTTTTAGTGGTTCACATTTTATCGGCCGTTTATGGCATGTTATTTTAAGGAGCTGGCTAACCATAGGGTTATGGTTAATTGTGTTTTTAGAGGCATCGACACCCGCCTTTATAGAAGAATACGGAATTCGACCTAATCGGCTTTATGTTGAATACCTTATTTATCCTAAAGAAGTACTTTCAATGTTATGGGCCGGCCGTCCAATAGAAGTGATTTTCTCACTATTATTGACCATAGTGACTCTTTGGTTTGGTTGGCGTTTAAGTGGTTCATTACTTAAAAAAGTCACTTATCCTCGCTTTTTTTGGCGACCAGTGATTGCGTTGATGGTGATTATTGTGACTTTCGCAGGAGCGCGATCGACACTGGGGCATAGACCGTTAAATCCTGCTATGGTGGCATTTTCAACGGATCCTTTAGTTAACTCTTTAGTCATCAATTCTTCTTATTCATTATTTTTTGCCATCAATCAGATGGGCAGTGAAGCCGATGCGGCTAAGATTTACGGTAAGATGGATGAAGATAACATTGTTTCTTTGGTGAGAGCGGATAGCGGTCGTCCTTTGAGCGAGTTTACGTCTACGGAGTTTCCAAGTCGTACTTTTAATAAAGCGAGTTATACCGGCAAGCCTAAGAACTTAGTGATTATTTTAGAAGAAAGTCTCGGCGCCCAATTTGTCGGTAATTTAGGCGGGCTTCCCTTGACCCCTAATTTGGATAAGTTATCTCAACAGGGCTGGTCGTTTAATGACTTGTATGCAACGGGCACACGTTCAGTGAGAGGGATTGAGGCAGTTACCACTGGGTTCACACCAACTCCAGCACGTTCTGTGGTGAAATTAGGCAAGAGCCAGACTAATTTTTTCACTATTGCGGATTTATTATCTAAAAAAGGATACACCACTCAGTTTATTTATGGTGGAGAAAGCTATTTTGATAATATGCGCAGCTTCTTTTTAGGTAATGGTTTTCAGGATATTGTTGATGAAACCGATTATGACTCACCTGCTTTTGTGGGGTCATGGGGCGTGTCGGATGAAGATCTCATGCGTAAGGCTAATAGTGAATTTGAGCGTTTACATAAGCAAGGTAAACCTTTTGCTAGTTTAGTGTTTAGTTCGAGTAACCATGATCCTTTTGAGTTTCCTGATGACCGTATTAAGTTATATGAACAACCTAAGCAAACGCGTAATAATGCCGCTAAATATGCTGATTTTGCCATTGGTGAATTTTTTAAATTAGCGAAGAAATCTGATTATTGGAAAGATACGGTTTTCTTGATTGTTGCTGATCATGACAGCCGTGTGAGTGGAGCGAGCTTGGTCCCTATTTCACGTTTTAGGATCCCAGGTGTTATTTTAGGTGAGGGGATTGCACCTAAACAAGATAATCGTGTTGTCAGTCAAATCGACTTAGCTCCAACATTGTTATCTTTAATAGGAATTTCAGCAACTTACCCTATGCTAGGGCAGGATTTAACTCAGGTGAGTGATGATTGGCCTGGCCGAGCTCTAATGCAATATGATAAAAATATGGCTTATATGCGAGGAAATGATGTGGTGATTTTGCAGCCTGAGCATGCGCCAAAAGGTTTTGAATATAATCCTAATGAGCAAAGTTTAACGCCTCAGGCACAAAGTAAGAATATGAAACAAACTGCACTTGCTTGGGCATTATGGGGAAGCTTAGCTTATCAAAAAGGCTATTTTAATGTTAATGGGCTAAATGATAATCCACTCAGTGAAAAAACACTCGATACAGAAGGAAAAAGTAGTGATTAATCTATTTTAATAAAGGGGTTATTTAAGTGTTTTTTACTAAGGGATAGCTGTGCTATCCCTTTTTTATTCAGCTTAGATTAAAGCATCTTCTATAAACTTAAGGACTCAAAGCTAAGTTGGAGAAGCAATATGAAGTTAATCAATATGAAGTTAATTATGACAGAGGTCGTAAAACTCGTTATTTTATTCTCTTTATTACTTTGGATCCCACATATCTTAAATTAAGCTGGAACTGAATGGGTAAAAATAAGTCTGATTACTTACTGACATTATTGGATTTATTTTTACTTATTATCAGGTGTTGTATTTTTGGTCGCTATTGTATAGACACTTTTTATTTCTCAGGAGGTGATTGATGCCTGCGTCTTTACGTCGAACATTGAATCGATTCTTATTGAGTTGTTTATTTCTTATCGTGACAGGCATACTGCTCCAATTGAAGTGAGTAGGCCTGTCAGTGATGGGAGTCGTTGAGTTTATTTAGCCAATGGTGCACAGCATCTAAAAAATCTTTTGGGTGGCTAATAAATGGGGCGTGGGAAGCCTTAGGTAATACAATATCGGTAATGGACTTTTTTTGAGGCATTAAGGTATGAATAATCTGCGGTACTAATCCATCTAGGCGACCCCAAATTCTAAGCCAAGGCTGATTTATCTGATTTATATCTTCACGTAAATCGGTACGGGCAAGGATATTAAGCCCTTGGGTTAATGCATTTATTTGGGGGGCAGGGCGTTCAGAAATGAGTGATTTTAACTGTTTAATATCATTTTTTGCATGTTGACTTCCCATTGCTTGAATGGACAAAAACTGATTGATTGTGCGAGTTAAATTTAAACTAAGAGCATGATGAAATTGCTCTAGTACCTGTGGAGCCATACCCGGCCATGATATATCTGTATTTTTTTTTGTGTCACCGATAATGGATTTATCTTGTTCCATGAAGTAGGGCGAAGAAGCGATAGTTAATAATGCTTTGATTTTATGTGGGTAGCGTAGAGCGGCTCTTGAAGCAATTAAACCACCAAGTGACCAGCCACACCAAATGCTGTTATCAGGCACGATATCAATAATTGCATCAACCCAATCATCAATACTGCCATTGATACTTGGGCTGAAGCCAAATCCCGGCAAATCGACATAATGCACTCTATACTGTGAGAAACCCTGTTGTAGTGGCATAAAGACGGCACTGTTCATGCCCCAGCCATGAAGCATAACAATATCGGGCCCTTGCCCTATTGTGTTTAGGTGCAATGAATGAGGCGTTTTAGTACTTTGATTATGACAATATTCCACTTAACTTTTACCTGTTTAACACCTTAACATGATTAACAAAAAACATTGATAAATCTAATGCTAAGGCCGTTACTAAATTACTTTCGTTCATTCATGTCATGTTTTCAATGGTTGAAAACAAGCAGCATTCATCTCTTTATGCTGATTTTACCTAATCGTTGTTTAATGTGCCATCAAGAGATTGCATTTCCTCATCAAGGTATTTGTCGAGTTTGCCTTAAAGCTTGTTTGTACACATCGCCTGTTTGTTTGGGCTGTGGACGTAAAATGCAGTTAGAGACAGATTTTTGTGGGCACTGTTTAGCAGTAACTCCCTTAAAAATAGTGGCACCATGTAGTTATCATCAAGGCTTAGGACCCTTTGTTGCATCAATGAAGTATCAAGCACAATTTGCTGCATTAGATTGTTTGACTGACGCATTGATTCTGCGTGTTACTTTATTATATGAACAAGGATTATTGCCCATGCCGCAGGTGTTAGTACCTGTTCCCTTGCATAAAAAAAGATTGCAACAAAGAGGTTTTAATCAGGCTTGGATAATCGCTAATTGCCTGAGTAAAAAAATGAATATTCCATTATCGACTCAAAAGTTGACTCGCACTCAACATACTCAGGCTCAAGCGGGCTTATCAGGTAAAGCACGAAGAAAAAATATGAACAAGGCTTTTCAATTATTACCAGCAGCCGAAGTACAACGTATCGCATTAATCGATGATGTGGTGACAACTGGGGCGACAACACAGGCAATCGCTTGTTTATTTCAGCGGCAACATATTCACGTTCAAGTATGGTGCCTAGCAAGAGCTGAAGCGCCTAAGTTAATGGATTAACGTTCATCATTATCAATTTTCTAACCTATTTTGTATCTTGGGGTTAACTTCATAGATTATAACTTAGTGTTAAAATTATGCTGACAAACTCAATCGGGACTACACAGAACCCCGTTGTCGGAGTATCATAGACCTATTCCTTATTAAAATGCTCAGGTATAACCTGACGGAGCATATTTCATGATTAATATTTCTGATACCGCTCAGGCCCATTTTGTTAAATTACTAGCGGATCAGCCTGAAGGCACACATATACGTGTGTTTGTCATTAGTCCAGGTACTGCGCAGGCTGAGTGCGGAGTGTCTTATTGCCCACCTGATGCGGTGGAAACAGATGATACTGAATTAAGTTTTAATGGTTTTAGTGCCATGGTTGATGAGAAAAGTGCTCCTTTTCTTGAAGAGGCGAGTATTGATTTTGTAACCGATCAACTGGGCTCTCAGCTGACATTGAAAGCGCCTAATGCAAAAATGCGCAAAGTTTCTGGTGATGCGCCTTTAATTGAGCGTATTCAATATGTCATTGAATCCGAAATTAACCCTCAATTAGCCAGTCATGGTGGTAATATTACTTTAATCGAAGTGACTGAAGATAAAGTGGCTGTATTACAGTTTGGTGGTGGTTGTAATGGTTGTTCTATGGTTGATGTCACTTTAAAAGATGGCATTGAAAAACAGCTATTGGACATGTTTGCTGGTGAGATCACAGGCGTAAAAGATGTGACGGATCATCAAGCGGGTGAGCATTCATATCAGTAAAGGTATGATATTTATTTTAAAGCCTGCTTACTTAGCAGGCTTTTTTGTTTTAAGTGATTTTTATTTATAAAATTTTATTCTGTATTTGTGTTTCTACCCACTTTGCTAACCCGCTTTTTTTTAGGGGGGACTATCTCTCTTTTGGCTTAACTTGAACATGGGATAATGAGTGTGAAAGAACATTGCTCATCCATTTAAAGTCAATAGGTTAAAATAAATCTCGTTATTCTTTATTGTTTAATTTGGCTAAATACCACTATTTTTGTCTATATCAAGGCGGGATGTCGTGTCTAATAGTGGGCTATTAGTAGAAAACACAACATAGATAGGGGCAAAAATAGCGCTATTAAGCGGCGCTGCTTATTTCGCGTTCAGGTTACTTAGGTTGGTATTAACCATGATGAGGATCCGTTTTAGTTGAGAAAGTATGAGACATGCGGTTAATAACGGATCGGTTCTAAATTGCTTTTATTTTGGGGACGGTGAAATAAATATACTTGATAGTAAATATTCTAAATATCATTAAGATATTTTTTATATGACATATTTAGATACACTCTATTTATCATTCACTTTTTTTCATGAGCTAACATTGATTGAATTCTTTATATGGGCGTTCAAAGGTTAAGTTAGGTGGTACTGATGAATAAGAGTCTATTTCAAATCATCTGGAAACTTGGTTTAGTGGCGTTGTTCTATGGGGTGTATGTTTTCTCAGCTAATGCTTTATCAATTGATGATCCTATTAACGGAGAAAACACGAATAGAGAAGCAGTTGTTGTTACAAATGAATACCCTGCAAGCGCAACTGTTTATATTTCTATTATGGATGATGAGGGGAAAAGTTACCGATGTAGTGGGGCTATGGTTGGCCCTAATCATGTTTTATCTGCTGCTCATTGCTTTAGTGAAGTAAAACATGTGAGCAATGTATATCCTGCTTACGATCATAGTAATAAACTGGCGCCATTTGGTGCTTGTAAAGCACAAGAGATTACATATTTACCAGAGGCCAAATCAGGTAACTATTCTTTAGAGACCGTTTGGGCTGATTATGCCCTAATTACATTAACTGATTGCTCAATGAGTCAAAATATTGGTGAGTTTACAGGGTGGTTTGGTTTAACTGATGAGCTGGTAAGGCTTGATAATGTAAGAATGTTAGGTTATGGACCCGGTTATACTCTTTATGTGGGCGATGGGGTCACAGGGCTTCTCGATACTTATGTTTCAGCAAATTTCATGGCAACTTATGAGTCAGAATCTGGAGATAGTGGTGCACCTGTGTATCGAAATGATACCGGTTGCGGAAATTGTATTGTTGGGGTGCACAGTGGGCAGGATGGTTCTTATGCTCATGGGGCGCGCATGGTTAATGGTGGTACTTTAAAATACAATTCTATATTTCAATTATTGGACTGGGGAGCAGAGGAATTTGCTCAAGCACAAATAAAGGACATGCAAGCAATGCTGCCAGGATCGACGCTATTACAATATCCTAGAGATGAAAACCCTCAAGTACAACTCACTCCTACGTTACAATGGCTTAAAGGCTCTGCTGCTGAAACCTACAATGTATATTTCGGTCAAAATGTGAATTTGACTGAGGAAGACTTACAAGTGGCGAATACGTCTGAACGTACTTTCGCTACGGGGCAATTAAGGCCGGGTGAAACATATTATTGGCGAGTCGATGGGATCAATAGCTTTGGGGTGCAGACAAGTCAAATTGTATTCTCTTTTACAACGGTTGATGATATTTAAGTGGCTGTGTAAATGCAACAACAGGCAATATTAGAAGATATTGCCTGTTGTTGCATTTGCTAAATATACCCATGATACTTCAAGCTGCAGGATTCAGCTGGAATTAAAAGCCTTTTAGACAAGGCATTGAACATCGAGCCTAGTCATTCTAAGCCGATGTTTAATAACACAGTATAAAAGGCTTTTAAACCAGCCCCTTGGGAGTGTGTAAAAGCACCAACTTCTACGTTGTATCATCTTAAAAGGCAATAAGCATTTTGGCCCCTTTTCTTGCAAAAGAGTACGCCTTGAATTAGGCACTTTTACGCACTCTGAGAACAGGCATCTTGAAGTATCACGGGTATATTACTGAAAAAACTTGAGCTTGTAGTGATAATGTAGTCCAAGTGTGAGGCTTCTTGAAAGCATAAAAGCACTTAAAGCCGCCCAAAGAGCATGGTTTTCACCTGAGCTAAATAAAGACCAAATGGGGAAGAAAATCATAAAAGTGCAAATAAGCATACTATTACGCATGATTTTACCTTTAGCAGCGCCAATATAAACGCCATCAAATAGGTATGAACTAAAAGCCAGTAAAGGAAAGAATACAATCCAATATAAGTATTGTTTCGCCATTATTTGTACGGTTTCAATATTAGTGAGCAAGCTAATGAAGAACTCTCCTGCAAACATGAAAATAAATACAAACCCGATAGCGACAATGGCAGACCAAGCCCATGCTAGGCTAACGCTTTCTTTGAGTAATGTTTGGTTTTGTTCACCATAGGCTCGACCTACTTCCGCTTCAGCATAATAAGCAATGCCATCGAGTGCATAAGAGATCAGCATCACGAGATTGAGTAAGACTGCATTGGCCGCCAGTATGTTATCGCCTAAGCTAGCACTGTGAAAGGTGATAAAAGTGAACACGAGTTGTAAACATAAACTTCGAAGAAAAATATCGCGATTGAGGCTAAGCAAGGCCTGATAATGACTAATTTTCAAATGGCTAACTAATGCTGATAAGTGGAAGTTTTTATCTTTATTTAAGTGGTACCAAATAACGGATAGGGCGAGAATAAACCCTGATATATCGGCAATCACTGAGGCTAAAGCGACGCCTTTGACACCCCAACCAAAACCTAGAACAAACAGTAGGTCGAGTGAAATATTGACGCAGTTGGCGAGTATTAATTGTAACATTGCCGCTTTGGGCTTTTGTATACCAAGTAGCCAACCTAAAAGGGCTAAATTTAACAATGCAAAAGGCGTCGACCACACTCGAACACTGAAATATTCTATGCAATATTGGGCGACTTCATTGCTTGGACTCGATAAATAAACAGAAAGCTGGGCGATTGGGGATTGAAAAATGACAGTGAGCAATCCCAATACTAATGCTAAACTGGCAGATTGAAAAAGGAGCTGATATTGACCTTGTTTATCATTGGCGCCGTAAGCTTGTGCCACGAGACCGGTAGTGGCCATACGTAAAAAGCCAAGTAAAAATAAAATTACGCTTATCATTGTTGCACCGAGTGCGACTCCCCCTAAATAATAAGCATTAGAAAGGTGACCAATCACACCGGTATCAACCAGTCCTAATAAGGGAACGGTAATATTTGAGAGGATCATCGGCAGTGCTAAAGCAAATAAGCGTTTATTTTTGTGCTTATTACTAAGTAATGAAAGTAACGACATAAGTGATGCATGCTCTTATGAAAAGTGGCTAAAATGGCATTTTTTATGGAATGATGGCAAGTTTACTTCCCGATAATTGATTATTTTATATAAACTCGCGCCCCTAAGTATACCTTTTTGTATATACTAATTGATCTCCCAGTCAACATGCCTGGGATAAAAATGAAAGCTTCAATTATTTATTGTTTTGGTTGCATAACTCTTATTGGTTCGCGTTTTGTGAATGACGTGCTCTGAACGAACCATTTGACAGAGTTTGGCAATGTGCACTTTTTAGCGACTTGGAAAATTTAAGGTTGGATAGTTATGATTAAAAACGTGTTATTTGTGTTGTTAGCGCTAACAGGTTTTTCGGCTCACGCTGTCGTTATTTTACAATATCATCATGTTTCTGCACAGACACCAGCGATTACCAGTGTGACACCTGAACAGTTTCAAGAGCAAATGGCATATTTGGCCGAAAATCATTTTAATGTCGTTCCTTTATCTGAGGTGGTATTGGCATTAAAGGCGAAAAGAAACATGCCGCCTAAAACAGTGGCAATCACTTTTGATGACGGTTATCAAAGTATTGCTGATACGGCTCATCCTATTTTAAAGAAGTATCATTTCCCTTATACCTTGTTTGTGTCTGTTGAACCCATTGAGAAGAAATATAAAACGATGATGAGTTGGCAGCAGCTGGTGGCTTTATCAAAAGAAGGTGCTGAAATTGCAAATCATAGCTGGGGCCATGAACATTTGATCCGTCGATTACCGAATGAATCAAAAACACAGTGGTTAGCGAGAATAGAAAAAAACATTGTGAAAACAGAAGAGAAAATTTTGGAGGGTACTGGACAGAATTTAAAAATGTTGGCTTATCCTTATGGAGAATACAATCAAGATCTTGAAGATCTTATGGCAAAGTTAGGTTTTGTCGCTTTTGGTCAGCAATCAGGCGCGGCAGGGGTATACTCTCAACTGGAAGCGCTTCCTCGTTTTCCTGTGGCGGGGGTTTATGCCAATTTAGCCAGCTTAAAAGTTAAACTTCACAGTTTAAATATGCCTGTACTCGCTCAAAATGAAAGTAATCCTGAACTTGCTAATGGCCATTGGCGGCCGACGTTAATGTTGACTTTGGATATGAGTGATATCGAGAAAAGTCAAATGATGTGTTTTATTCAAGGTCAAGGGGCTAAAAAACCAACATGGATAGCGCCAAATAAGATGAGTATTAGAGCGGAATTAGATTTACCGCCTGGTCGCTCTCGTTATAATTGTACTGCGCCGAGTAAAAAAACAGGTAATTATTATTGGTTCTCTCAGCCTTGGGTTAGGCCAAATGATGATGGTTCTTGGAAAAAAGAGCCCTAAGAAAAATCCCCCCATTGAAGTGGTTACTTTCAATGGGGGAGTGATTAGTATGAGTAATGCTCAACTATTTGGGTGATATCAGCCATGAGTTCACTATTTTTGATTTGAGGTGTTATTCCCGGAGCGGGTGACGTGGGTTTAATGATGGCTAGCCTTTCTCCTTTTGGTGAAATAAGCGCATAAGAAGCACTATGATCGACTTGATAGTTATCTTCTTCACCGACCATGGCGTAGACAAAACCTAAACTACGCGTGAAAGGCATTAATACCTTATGCCCGGCTGTTGCGGCAATAAATTCTGGATTGAAAAAATTGATATAATCACTGAGTTTATCTTGGGAATCCCTTTGAGGATCAACAGAAACAAAAATCACTTGTATATTCAGATCACTATTGAGCTGGGCATGGGCTGCAGTGAGTTTACTCATTGTGGTGGGGCAAACATCTGGGCAAGATGTGTACCCAATAAAAATAATACTCCATTTATCCTTTAAGTGTTCGTTTGTAAAAGGATTACCTTGTTGATCTTTGAGTGTGAATGGCGGGAGTACACGTGCCTCAGGGAAAACGTAACTGGTTTTTAATGAGAGTTTTTTTTCTTGAGTTTGCCCTTTCCATTGATTGGCCGCGACAGCCCCTAGAGTCAGTAAAATAATCCCACCGATAACGAGTAAGCTAATTTTTTTCATTGGACATCCTTTTTATGTCCCTTTTTTCTATTGCTCAAAAAAGGGAGGGATAAGTGAGTTATTGGATCCACAGATAATGATCGATAAGTAATGCTGCGAATAACAACATTAATTGATAAATGGAGAAACGAAAGAGCCCCATTGCTAATTCAGGTTTGTCGTTGAATTTTAATACCCAGGCTTTATAAATAAAAATGCCACTTAGCACAGTGGAGCAAACTAAGTACAGTGGACCAGACATGCCGACAAGTACTGGCAGTAAACAAGCAATAGCTAACAATAAGGTGTATAAAAAAATGCAGGTTTTAGTGAAAGCAATACCATGAGTCACTGGTAACATAGGAACGTCTACTTTTGCATATTCATGTCGTCTATGGATGGCCAATGCCCAAAAATGAGGAGGTGTCCAAGTAAAGATGATAATCACTAATAATAATGCATTACCATGAAACTCTCCTGTGATAGCGGTCCAGCCTAATAAAGGAGGCATGGCACCTGCTAACCCTCCAACGACGATATTTTGTGGTGTTGCTCGCTTCAAATAAGCTGTATAAATGACGGCATAGCCAATTAAACTGGCAAAGGTGAGCCAAGCTGTCAGTGGGTTAACTTGTGCATATAAGAGAATGAAACCTACAATGGCGAGCGTCACCGCAAACAAGATTGCTCGAGATATAGATATCTTACCTTGAGGTAAAGGACGGTTACCCGTTCGAGACATCAATCCATCGATGCGGCGATCGATTAAATGATTAAATGCGGCCGCAGCACCTGCCATCATAGCAATACCACTGAGTCCATAAATAACCGTTGGAAAAGGTAAGCCCCCAGGTACTGCTAGACACATACCGACAAATACGGTGAGTAGCATTAAGGCGACCACTTTAGGCTTAGTCATTTCTAAATAAGCGCGCCATTGCAATAATGGGGGGGTCATAGATAAAGATAGTGATTTATTCATTTCTTACTCCTTAAAACAAAATGTTAAGCTTTACGCCATAAGGCATAATTGATGAATACTAGACTCAACAATAGCAAGGCGGCGCCTGCGTTATGTGCTGCGGCAATACCTAAAGGAAGGTGGAAGATAACGTTACTGATCCCCAGTCCTATTTGGATCCCAACAAGGATCAGTAATACCCATGCGGCTTGTTTTAATGTCGATGAGCGGGCACGCTGCATGAGTTTATATGCTAAAGTCACTAACATGATTGCAGTGACAACAGCCCATAATCGGTGGGCGACATGTATTGTCATTCGAGCAGGATATTCTAGGACACCAAATTCAAAACTGGGATGCTCACCTTGCCAAGGGGAAAAAGCGTTAATGAAGTCGAGGTTTTGGTACCAGTTGCCTTCACAAATCGGGAGCGCTGTACAGGCGAGGGCGGCATAGTTTGCGGATGTCCACCCGCCCAGAATAATTTGTAACACCAGTACGCTTAAGCAGGCAAGCGAGAAAGTGGCTAGCTTTTTGGCTTGAGGATCGCCGCCAATAATTCTCAGAGGCTTGGTTCTTAAATACAGTAACAATACTAAGGAAATAATGGTAAATCCCCCTAGTAAATGTGACATGACCACAATTGGCATGAGTTTCATTGTGACGGTCCACATACCTAATGCAGCCTGAAATAAAACTAACCCACCAATAAATAGCGGTAAATTTTTAGGCGCATTAGCTGTTTTAAGGCAAAGCCATAAAATGAGCATGACTAATATGCCTAACGTGCCTGCAATGTACCTGTGGATCATTTCTAACCAAGCTTTATCTGATTCAACGGTAAATTCAGGAAAAGTTAATTTAGCTTCAGTGAGTTCATGTGCCTGCGTCGGGACTTTTAGCATGCCATAACATCCCGGCCAATCTGGGCAACCGAGTCCCGCATCGGATAGACGAGTATAGGCGCCCATTAAAATGACACATAAGGTGAAGATCAGGGTGATTTTAAGCAAAGGACTGATTTGCATTACCCTATCCTCGAGAGTTTAAGGAGTTTGCGAAGATCTGCAATCAGGGCTTTACCTTGCATTATTTGCGCATCCTTATTAAGGACGATAGGGTAGCTCATAATGAGGCTGCCTAAGGGGTCAACAATAATGAGTTTTTGTTCGCTTAATAATGCTGCCAATTTGCTGTTAACTGAATGAGTGATAAATTGATAGGGTAATAGGGCTGAAATATCACTGTGTTCATCGAGCATAATGACAGGATGTACTCTGTCTTTTTCTTTGCCTAGCGCCGTGTGACTTTGTTGTAAAATATACAGACGATTTTGACATTTTTGTTGGCAGTCTTTGGGTAACAGATACAATATTTGCCATTGTTGAGGTTTAGGGTTTTTCATCGCTAAACTGGCATAAGTGGTATCGGCAGCAATTAAGGTACCATTATTAGTGGCTCCTCCTCGGTAAAGATCCATACTGAGCACCAGTTTTGCAACCGCGACTGGAAGGATAAAGGCTAAAAGTAATATTAATAGCGTATTTTTTCCATTTTGTTTAGGGGAGTTCATTCCATCTCCTCATACCTTAGTTGATGAGTATTTTCTAGTGCACATAGATGCATAACCATCTTGTGAACTAACGAATATATTCACTTCCCGAAGCAGCTAGGAAGATGTTTCATGTGAAGGTTTTTACTTATTTAATCTGGTTCAATAACGAGCCGAAAAAGAATAAATCAGCCTTTCATTGCTTTATTTTTCTTAATAGCAAGCCTCCCATAATCGAAATAAATACCGCTGCCATGGCAAACCATTGCAAGGCATAGCCTTTATGTTTATCTGCTGTCATGGGGAAAGGTTGCCATGGATGGGGTAAGGTGTGTGTATCCAGTGTATCGGGTTGAAGCACTGCAGGCGCTATTGCATGTTGAAGTTCTTTTTCTAACTGATTTAAATTAAGATTTTGAATGCGTTTAGGCCAGCCTTTTTCAGCCATTAAAGTATGGCTCATTGGATTGGCCTGTTTATTGTAAAGTCGCCCTTTGAGTGTCGTTGGGACTGAAATGGGGTGAATACTTGGTAAAATTTGTCGATTGATATTGGCCGCTACAAAGCCTAATTCGACTAATAGCCAAGGCAGGTGGGGTAAGACTTCCATGATTTGATACGCTAAATAGCCCACTTGCCCTTGGTATACTTGGTTATCCAGCAGTAATATATGATTTGTTATTGGCGTGTGGATTGGGGTGACACGCGTAGATAGCCTAAACCCTGTATATGAAGTATGACTGGGTAGGGTCATTAACTGAGGATAACTGAGCTCTGTTTGGTTTTGTCTTAAGGTGAGTTCTTGTTGCCAATCTAATTTTTCTTGATAGCGTTCAAGTTGCCACATACCTAGCTTGACCAAAAGGGTAAACACGCTCACAGTAGAGATCAAAATAAATACCCCAGATTTTGTGACTACCTTTTGAGGAGTAAGAATGGATCTCTTATTGTTGTTTAAGCTTTGTTTAGTGTTACTGCTGCTATTCATGATTTTTAACCTAGGTCGTGCTTGGTATGTCATGGTCAAAGGCAAAAAGTCAGCCACTATGAGTCGTTTTTTAGGGCGAAGAGTGGCGTTTGCATTGATTGTCATGGCATTACTCGTGTTTGCTTCTTTATCAGGATTGATTAATCCTAACCTGAGACCTTACTGATATTATTGATAGGGGATACGTGTTTTACAGACTCAAATCGTTTTTATTTGAGTCTGTAAAAAGGTGTTAAAGGACATAAACAAAAACAAACAAACAGAGCCAGACCACATCGACAAAATGCCAATACCAACTTCCTGCTTGAAAGGCAAAATGTTTATCGTGGGTAAAATGTCCTTTTGCAATACGAATAAATAATACGAAAAGAAATACAGTGCCTAAGGTTACGTGCATACCGTGTATACCCGTTAATAAGAAAAAGGTACTACCATAAACGCCCGCATCTAAAGTTAATCCCATGACTTGATAGGCATGGGTATATTCAAGCACTTGCAGCATGAGGAAAACGACACCTAAAATAATGGTGACTCCTAGCCATGCTTTTACAGGCTTTATGTTGTCATTTTCTAAGTTCACATGGGCAAAATGTAGAGTTATCGATGACGCGAGCAAGATCAGCGTGTTATAAAGGGGTAACCCCATCCAGCCCATCGCTTGGGTTAAGCGGCCATCTGGTGTTGTTTCAAGTGGCCATACCGCAATAAAATCGGGCCAAAGAATAGCTGCTGTCATTGCATTATTAGAGGCTCCGCCTAGCCAAGGCACGGAGATCATTCTGGCATAAAATAGCGCACCGAAGAATGCGGCAAAAAACATCACTTCAGAGAAAATAAACCAGCTCATGCCTTGTTTAAATGAACGGTCCATTTGTGCCGAGTACAATCCAGCCATAGATTCGGCAATCACGGTTCTAAACCAGCCAAAGATCATAAAAATGATCACGGCAATACCTGCAATTAAGGTGTATTTGCCAAATGTGGCTTCGGTGCCCATTTCTGAAATATAAGTCCCTGCTCCAAAAGCGATGAGGAATAACCCCATTGCGCCAATAATAGGCCAAGCGCTTTGTTCAGGAACATAATAATTTTCATGTTTGGTTGTCATTTTGCTGCTCCTTGCTCTATTGCATCGACATAACCTTTGTCGGTGATATTGTAGAGTGTATAAGAGAGGGTCAGGGTGGATATGTTGTCCGGTAAGGCTGGATCGACATAGAATATTAGCGGTAAATCTGCATTTGATTTGGCTGTTAATGTTTGTTGATTAAAGCAAAAACATTCTGTTTTATTAAAATAGGCCGCGCCCATGCCAGGTGAGACAGAAGGAATGGCCTGACCGACAATCTGCCTATTTGATAAGTTTTCTGCCGTAAAGTGAGTACGGACTAACTCTCCAGGATGAACCTTCATGCGATTGACTTGAGGAGTAAACTCCCAAGGCATATCTTTTTGCACTTGGGAGATAAACTCGACGGTAATGGTTCGACTTTTATCGACTTCATTATCAATATATTGACTGGCTGTGTTTTGTGTTTTTCCGTTTATTCCCAGTTGTTCGCAAAGTACATCGTAAAGCGGAACTAAAGCAAAGCCAAAACCAAACATAGAGATTGCTCCTAATATGAGAAAACGAATTAAACGTTTATTTGAATTTGCTTTATCTTTATCCATGATTATTTGATTACCGGTGGAGTTGAGAAAGAATGATAAGGTGCAGGGCTGGGGAGATCCCACTCTAGTCCTTCCGCACCTTCCCATGGTTTAGCGGGCGCTTTTTCACCGCTGCGAATACATTTGATTAACACGACCAAGAAAATAAGTTGTGATAACCCAAAGGCAAATCCACCAATAGAGACAATTTGATTAATATCCGCGAATTGAATGGCGTAATCAGGGATCCGTCTTGGCATACCCGCTAACCCTAAGAAATGCATGGGGAAGAATAAGACGTTGACAGAGATAACTGAACACCAAAAATGCCATTTACCTAAGCGTTCGTCATACATACGCCCAGTCCACTTGGGTAACCAATAATATACGGCTGCCATAATGGTAAAAATGGCACCTGTGACAAGTACATAATGAAAATGCGCTACCACAAAGTAAGTGTCATGATATTGAAAGTCGGCGGGCGTAATCGCAAGCATTAAGCCTGAAAAGCCCCCAATGGTAAACAGGACTAAAAAGGAAATGGCAAAGAGCATTGGGGTTTCAAAGGTCAATGAACCTTTCCACATGGTTGCAACCCAATTGAAAATTTTGACCCCAGTGGGAACAGAAATAAGCATGGTGCAATACATGAAAAAGAGCTCAGCAAATACGGGCATCCCTGTGGTGAACATGTGGTGTGCCCACACTAAGAAAGATAAAATGGCGATACTGGCCGTGGCATAAACCATCGATGAATAACCAAATAATTTCTTACGACTAAAAGTAGGAATGATGGCTGACATGATCCCAAAAGATGGCAAAATCATGATGTAAACTTCAGGATGACCGAAGAACCAAAAAATATGTTGGAACATCACTGGATCGCCGCCGCCTGCGGCTTCAAAAAAGGAGGTGCCGAAGTATTTATCGGTTAACACCATAGTGACGGCTCCCGCCAGAACAGGCATGACGGCGATGAGCAAAAAGGCGGTAATGAGCCAAGTCCAAGCAAATAAAGGAAGTTTCATCCAAGTCATGCCTGGTGCGCGCATATTAATGACGGTTACGATGACATTAATGGCACCCATAATGGAGCTAATACCCATAATATGTACAGAGAAAACAAACAAAGCAGTACTATCAGGGCTATATTGTGTGGATAATGGTGCATAGAAGGTCCAACCAAAATTGGGCGCTCCCCCTTCCATAAATAATGAGCTTAATAGAATAATAAAAGCAAAGGGTAAGATCCAAAAACTCCAATTATTCATGCGAGGGAGAGCCATATCAGGTGCCCCTATCATCATAGGGATTAGCCAATTAGCTAGGCCTGTAAAAGCAGGCATGACAGCACCAAAGACCATGACTAAACCATGAACTGTGGTCATTTGATTGAAAAAATTAGGGTCGACCAATTGTAATCCTGGCTGAAAGAGTTCAGCGCGGATCACCATCGCCATTACACCGCCAGTAAGAAACATAATGAAACTAAACCAAAGATAAAGTGTGCCTATATCTTTATGATTGGTGGTCAACAACCATCGCATAATGCCTTTTGGTGGAGCATGGTGTCCATCATCATGTTCTTGCTCTGGGTTGAGGGTGTCTTCCATGCTAACTTGATTTTCTGGGGTCAAAGTATTCATATTATTTCCTTATTGACCATGGCTATTAACATGAGCGGCTTGAACGACATCACCAGTATCATTGCCCCAAGCGTTACGTTCGTAAGTGATAACAGCAGCAATATCTTCTGCAGAGAGTTGTTTTTTGAATGCTTGCATTGCAGTACCAGGTTTACCATTGACAATGATTTCAATATGTTCGCTGATTTCTCCCATCACGATGGGACTGTCTTTCATTGCAGGAAAAGCCCCAGGTAGCCCCATTCCATTGGGTTGATGGCAAGCGGCGCAATAGGTCAGATACACTTGCTCTCCTTTTTCCATGAGTTCTTCCATTTCGAGAGTGACAGTAAGTGAGGCTTCTGCTTCTAAAGCGGCTAAGCTGGCTTCTTCTTGCTGACTGACGAGCCAAGCTTCAAATTCATCTTCTGGTAAGGCTTCAACGACGATGGGCATAAAACCATGATCTTTACCACAGAGTTCAGCGCATTGACCTCGGTAAATACCTGGCTCATCTATATGTGTCCAAGTTTCATTGATAAAACCTGGGTTCGCATCTTTTTTGATGGCGAAGGCGGGCACCCACCAAGAGTGGATAACGTCATCTGATGTGAGTAAAAATCTGACTTTTCGGCCTATGGGGACGATTAAGGGTTTATCGACTTCCAGTAAGTAATGCTCTCCTTTAGGGGCATCACCTTCAATTTGATCTCTTGGGGTCGACATCAAACTATAAAATTCAACGCCTTGATTAAAATAACTGTAATGCCATTTCCATTGCGAGCCCGTGACCTTAATGGTTAACGCAGCATCATTGGTATCTTCCATGGCAATCAATGTTGTTGTTGCCGGAATAGCCATTCCAATAAGAATAATAAATGGGATAACAGTCCAGAGGATCTCGACTTTTGTACTTTCATGAAAGTTGGCTGCGACTGCGCCTTTAGACTTTCGATGATAGATGATTGAATAGAGCATTATGCCAAATACAATTAAACCAATAGCACAGCAGATGTATAAGATAGTCATGTGCAGGTGATACACTCTGCCACTAATATCGGTTACACCTTCTGTCATATTTAAGGGCATTTCTGCTGCCAAGATTGCAGGCGTTAAGAGTAACGCCAAAGCACCACACCACAATTGCTTCACTAGACTTCTCCTTCGTCATAGACAAAGAAGAGTTACACAGTAAATCTTTGCTCTCTGTGAACTCTTCAGTTCTCAAAAAAGCAACGATGACTTCAAAGTACTAATGCAGCGGTTAATATAAAAATGTGTTTATATTTTTTATATTCCACAGAGCACCTACGGCTGACTATATCAGGCCAATTTTAGTCTTTGAAATGGCATGGACGAGATTAACAATTGCTTTTTCAATCCTTGAATAGGGCTAATCAGGAGCATATTTTATTCAATATTCTAGTGGGTATTTATTCTCATTATTTAATTAAGTAAGTACTCATAAAAATATTAACAAAGACAAACGACGAATCGCTCAGATATAACAAATTATCGTTGTTATAACTGTATACATTACTGAATGTTTACGTATTGTTCAAGCGTGTTTTTTATTCTATATGCATAAAATACGTCATAAAAAGTATGAATTGTCAGTCGATTGAGTGGAGAGCTTCTGAAATGAAGCGACAATATTCAATAAAGTTACTTAATAAACTAGTGTGAAAATAATAAAAATGTGATCTTGATCACGACTAAAGTTCATTGTTAATTTCATAACATAAAATTATTTAAATTAATAGTTCGAGTGGCGACTTTTTATTGCTTAATTAGTCTCGTATTAAGAAATATATTTTCATATTTTAAATTAAATATCATTATTGATGTTTGAGCTGGAAATTATGAGTGTAGCCTAAATTGAGCTTGATGCTATAAATTAAATAAAGACTCAATCATTCGTTATTATTGAATATGAGTCTTTATGCCATTCAGTGCAATTCACTTTTAAGTATTGGAAGTTCACCGCTATAGTGAGCTAATTGTTCAGTCTGCGTTATATTGGTATTTTTGTCGAGGATGTAACCTGTTGCACAGGCTTTTTTCGCAATAATTTGCAGTCTTCTATTATCACGGCTGTTGAGCGATTGTGTCCAAGTGATCACTGCGCTACAAGTGCCATTGGTTAATGCTTTTTCCATTGCCCATAATGATTCGACTTCATCTTTTGCATGGACTAATAATATTCTGTCCATTCTGACCCCAGCTTTTTCTAAGAGTGGTTTATAAGCAATATTGGGTGGACTAATCAGGACTATCCAACGGCCTTCTTGGCTTAATTGTGCCAATTTATGGCCCACATGAAGGAGCTCTTCGGTGCCTTGTGACTGAGTATTCAGAATAGTAATACTGTGATTAAACGCATTGATTGTATTGCTGGACGTATCTTGATAATGCCAGAGCCCAGGATGATGAGCTGGCGTACTCGTTAAGGTTACCACACGTTGTTTGCTTTTAGTTATTTTTATATTTTTCAAGATCGTAACCTCCGTTGCAAGAATACAGCGTTAGCATACTGCTCTCTTATATCGACCATTTATCAAGTGATGAAGCAATAATGAATTTAATGTTAAAGCAGGATAAATACAGGGTCATGCGATTGTATTTACCCGTTCAGACAAGTCATAATGAATTATTGCCAATTACCATTACGGATCACGCCCACGGCTAAGCCTTCAATATTGAAACTTTGATAGGTTAAATCGATTTCAATAGGAGAATAAGCTTCATTTTCAGCATGTAAATATACCGTATGCCCTTGCTTTTCAAATCGTTTTACTGTTACGTCATCTTCTACTCTGGCAACAACAATTTGTCCATTACGGGCTTGTTGTACTTTGTGTACGGCTAATAAATCGCCTTCAATAATACCGATATCTTTCATGCTATCACCACGGACTCTCAGTAAAAAATCCGCTTGTGGGCGAAACATGGCAGGATCAACTTGGTAGTGTTGTTCGACATGTTCTTGGGCTAAAATGGGCTCACCTGCAGCGACTTGGCCAATCAGTGGTAGGCCTAAATCAGTCTCTGTATCGGTTTGCGTTAATCGAATACCGCGAGATGTGCCTGGAATAATTTCGATACACCCTTTTTTGGCTAAGGCTTTTAAATGTTCTTCAGCTGCATTTGCACTTTTAAAGCCGAGTCGCTTGGCAATTTCTGCTCGTGTCGGGGGCATACCTGTATCAGCGATATTTCGTTTTATGAGGGTTAAAATTTCGTCTTGTCTTTTGGTGAGCGGTCTCATAGTCAACCCTGTTTTTCTATACAGTAACTGTTAGTATATACAGTATTTTTTTGAGTGCAAGTCATATGCCTTACTTTAGATCTCTGTTTTAAAGGTGGCGTAAAAATCTTATTTACAGAAACATATTTTTAAAATAAAGAGTAGGGGCTGTTACACACACCCAAAAAACGGGTTCACACTTTCTTATGCTGGGTGATTACTCCTTGGTTTAGGAGTATTAAAACCTTTGTTCAAAATTCAACCTAAAAGGTTTTTTATTCAGGTAGAATCTTGCATCTTGATGTGTTCAAGACATAACAAAGTGCTAAATAGGCAAATGTTTTCATTTTCTGATAGTATGTTGCGATATTGAAATCGCTTACATTGTAAAAGAATAATGTCTAAACAAGACTCGCTTTGGTATAAATCGCTTCGTTGGATCCAGAAAAAGTTAGTGCATACTATTGTTGTACCTCAAGATCCTTTTGAAGATCTTAACTTGGACCCGAACCGCCCTGTTGTTTATGTGATGAAAACAGAATCTGTGAGTGATATCGCTGCACTAAGTGAAGTGACTGACAAGATCGGATTACCCAGTCCATATAAAGCACTTGAAGTTAATGGGATCACCACACCTAGAGTCGTGTGTTTAGAGGGGGCAAAACCCATTTTGGGGCAACGAGAAAGTGCTGAACATTATCTTCATTGGTTTAAACGATTACTCAGAGCACATAAGAGCAGCCCTAAACTCGATATTCAATTAGTGCCTGTGAGTTTATATTGGGGCCGAACCCCGGGTAAAGAAGACGATACCATGAAAGCGGCGGTATTTGAGCGAGAGAGCCCAACTTGGTTGCGTAAGTGTTTAATGATCTTGTTTTTAGGCAGACATAATTTTGTGCAATTTTCCAATGCTGTTTCATTGCGTTATATGGCCAACGAGCATGGAACCGATGAGCGTATTGCCCATAAATTAGCACGAGTGGCTCGTGCGCACTTTAAACGTCAACGCATGGTGATGACAGGCCCTGAATTGCCTGATCGCCAGACGATGTTTCATGCGTTATTGAAATCAGAGTCATTACAAAAAGCCATAAAAGAAGAAGCTAGCAGTAAGAAAATTTCTGAAGCTGAGGCGAAAACCAAAGCGATGGAATATTTGGATGAAGTGGCGGCTAATTATTCGGATAGTTTAGTACGTATTGCTGAGCGTTTTTTAACTTGGCTTTGGAATAAGTTATATAAAGGGATCAATATTAAAGGCGCTGAAGAAATTCGTCAGTTGCATCATGATGGTCATGAAATTGTGTACGTACCTTGCCATCGAAGCCATATGGATTATTTGCTTTTATCTTATATTTTATATTATCAAGGTATGGTTCCGCCGCATATAGCTGCGGGAATTAACCTGAATTTCTGGCCAGCGGGTCCTTTATTTAGACGAGGCGGTGCTTTCTTTATTCGTAGAAGTTTCAGAGGTAATAAATTATACACAGCTGTGTTTAGAGAATATTTATCTCAATTGTTCAGTAAAGGGTATTCTGTTGAATATTTTACTGAAGGAGGCCGCTCTAGAACTGGTCGATTATTGCCGCCTAAAACAGGGATGATTGCCATGACGATTAATAGCGTATTAAGGGGGGTGGATCGTCCGGTGACCTTAGTGCCTGTTTATCTTGGTTATGATCATGTGATGGAAGTCAAAACTTATCATAAAGAGCTGAGAGGGCAAAAAAAAGAAAAAGAGTCTGTTTGGCAAGTATTTGGTGCCATTCGTAAATTGAGTAATTTTGGTCAAGGCTATGTTAATTTCGGTCAACCGATTACGTTAAGTCATTTTTTAACTGAGCAAGTGCCAAATTGGCGAGAAGATGTGGCATTTGACCCTGATCAAAAACAACCTTGGTTTACCCCTGTTGTGAACAACCTTGCGGGTAAAGTGATGACTTACATTAATGATGCGGCGGCAGTGAGTTCAGTCACTTTAACCAGTTTAGTGTTATTGGCTTCAGAGCAAAATGCACTAGAGAGAAGTTTATTGGAAAAGCAGTTGGATTTGTATTTGCATATTCTTAAAGCTCAGCCGTACACACAATATATGTCCTTACCTCAGGGAGATGGGAACAGTTTAGTTAACCAAGTATTAGAACTCAATAAAATCGTGGAAACACAAGATCCTCTAGGGGATATTATTTCAATTGATGATAAGCATGCCGTCACTATGACTTATTATCGTAATAATATGATCCATTTATTAATTATTCCTTCGTTAATAGCGAGCTACTTGATCAGACAAGATCATGGTACGCGAGCCGATCTTATTGATGTGGTCAATGATTTTTATCCTTTGCTTGAAGCTGAGCTATTTATGGGATTAGCTAATCCTGCGCAGTATGTGGAACAAGTTTTGGATGTCTTTATTGAAGAAGGTCTTATTATTGAGACGCATACACTTGATCTTGTTGAGTCTAAAGCGGCACAAGTGTTATTACTCTCTGATACTGTGAGTGAAACCCTACAACGTTATGCCATTATCTTTAATTTATTAACAGTCTTTCCTGATATGGAACGCTCTGATCTGGAGCGTGAAAGTCATCGTTTAGCGAAACGCTTGGGCGCTTTACATGGAATTACTGCTCCTGAATTTTATGATAAAAAATTGTACAACACTTTGAGTGTCAAACTAAAAGAGTTAGGATATTTCAGTGATTCTGGCTCCCATAAAGAGGTTAACCGTATACAAGTGCGCGCCAATATGTTGTTACGTTCTTCGGTAAGGCAAACCATAGTGGACAGTGTTGCTGCGGAGCTTTCAAGTTAATGCCTCATTCTATTAAAACGACAGCTACAGCGAGTATTAAACCTCATCGTTCCCTATTAGGCGGAGCAATGATTATAGCGGGAACGGCAGTCGGGGCTGGAATGTTTTCCTTGCCTGTCGTAGGGGCCGGTATGTGGTTTGGTTACTCAGCACTAATGTTACTGGGTGTGTGGTTTTGCATGTTGGCGTCAGGATTACTTTTGCTTGAAACTAATTTACATTTTAATCCTGGTGATAGTTTTGATACGTTAACCAAAGTAACATTAGGGCAATTCTGGCGGGTAATTAATGGGGTTTCTATTGCATTTGTACTCTATATCTTAACTTATGCTTATATCAGTGGCGGAGGCTCGATTGTTGATCATAGTCTGTCGAGTTTTGGCATTGAATTACCTCAAAGTGTTGCCGGGCTAATCTTTGCTGTTGTGTTGTCTATAGTGGTATTTATTAGCACTAGAGCGGTGGATCGGATCACGACTGTGATGATAGGTGGTATGGTTATCACCTTCTTTTTAGCGATTGGGAATTTGTTGCTTGATGTCAGCAGTGTGACATTATTTCATCCTAATGGTGATCCTAGTTATTTTCCTTATCTTTGGGCTGCTTTACCTTTTGGTTTAGCCAGCTTTGGCTATCATGGCAATGTACCGAGTTTAATGAAATATTACGGTAAAGAGCCTAAAACCATTATTAAGGCTATTGTTATTGGTACCTTAATCGCTTTAGGTATTTACCTTTTATGGTTGATTGCGACGATGGGCAGTTTAGCACGAAGCCAGTTTACTGATATTATTGAGCAAGGCGGCAATATGGGAGTGTTAGTTGCGGCTTTGTCTCAAGTGATTGAAAGTGATTGGCTTAATACCATGCTTAATTTATTTGCTAATTTAGCTGTGGCCTCTTCTTTTTTAGGTGTGACATTAGGCTTATTTGATTATCTAGCGGACTTATTTAACTTTGATGGTTCTCGAAAAGGGCGTTTAAAAACGGCAGCTGTGACTTTTATTCCGCCGACGGTACTCGGCGTTTTATTTCCTAATGGGTTTCTTGTGGCAATTGGCTTTGCTGCCTTGGCGGCGACTATTTGGGCGGTAATTGTGCCTGCCATGATGGCTTATCAGTCTAGAAAGTTGTTTCCTAATCATGACAGCTTTCGGGTTCCTGGTGGAACATCATTGATTATTCTGGTGGTTTTATTTGGCTTGGTAACAGCGACGTGTCATTTGTTAGCCATGGCTGATTTATTGCCTGTATTTGGTTGATTATTTAAGCTGAACTCGAGATAACGAGTGTCAAAAAATCTCAATAGTCAGTTAAAATCAATCTGGCTATAATTTATTTTCATGTTTCGCTTAATACTGCTATTAAGCGGCGCTGATTAACTCGAGTTCTGGTTATTTAACCTGAACTCGGGATAATGAGTGTCAAGTTTAAATTAAATAATATATAAAAATCAGAATCTTAACTTGCACTCTTGTTTTTGTGTATTTTACTAAATACTGATATTTTTTGTTGATATCAAGGCGGGATTTCGTGCCTAATAGCCCGCTATTAGTAGAAAGCACAACACAGATAGGGGCCAAAATAGCGATATTTACCGGCGCTGCTTAACCCGAGTTCAGGTTATTTATATTTAGTGCCATAAAAAAGCGCCTTAATGTAGGCGCTTTTTTATGGCTAATTATGTGAAGATTAATTTCTTGCTTAAGACGTTTAATTCATCCTATTTCTAAGTGTTATAGTTAAACCAACAAACATGAGGCTCTCTGCTGGAATGACAAGCGATTTAACGATATTTTATCGTGTGCTTGTTTTAAAAGAGTGGTGGATCTTCTTTGCTCTTCTCTTCATTTGTGATCCTTGGGGGGATAACCTCACCTGATAACTTCTGTTATACTTCCGGCTTGATTTTTTGGAGGCAATAATGGACGTATCTTTTTTACTAGACGGCCTGAATGATAAGCAGCGTGAGGCTGTGGGCGCACCTCAATCGAGCATGTTAGTACTGGCTGGTGCTGGCAGTGGTAAAACTCGAGTATTGACTCACCGTATTGCTTGGCTAATGCAAGTGGAACAACAGAGTCCTTATGCTATTTTAGCGGTTACTTTTACCAATAAAGCCGCTGCTGAAATGCGTGAGCGTGTAGAAAAGGTGGCTGGTGGAAATATGGGGCGCATGTGGATAGGCACCTTTCATGGTTTAGCGCACCGATTGCTTCGAACCCATTATAAAGAGGTGAATTTACCTCAAAGCTTTCAAATTTTAGATTCGGATGATCAGTTAAGGCTGATTAAGCGTATTTTAAAAAGTTTAAACCTTGATGAAAAACAATATCCACCTCGTCAAGCTCAAGGTTATATCAATGGCAAAAAAGATTTAGGTCTACGCCCTTCACATATTGATGCGGGTGGGTTTCCCATTGAGCAAAATTTGCTTGCTATTTATAAAGTCTATCAAGAATCCTGCGATCGAGCGGGTTTAGTGGATTTTGCTGAAATTTTGCTGCGAGCCCACGAACTTTGGCTCAATAAACCTCACATACTAGCGCATTATCAAGATAGGTTTAAACACATTTTGGTGGATGAGTTTCAAGACACCAATGCAATTCAATATGCTTGGATCCGTGTGCTTGCTGGTGCGAAAGCCAATGTCATGATAGTGGGTGATGACGATCAGTCTATTTATGGCTGGCGCGGCGCACAAGTGGAAAACTTACATAAATTTTTAGCCGATTTTCCTGCCGCACAAACTATTCGATTAGAGCAAAATTATCGCTCGACGGGGCACATTTTAAAAGCCTCCAATGAGCTTATTGCTCATAATGCTGAGCGTTTAGGTAAAAAGCTGTGGACCGACGATAAAGATGGTGAGCTTATTGGTCTGTACTGCGCTTTTAATGAAATGGATGAAGCACGTTTTATTGTTGGCTGCATTAGTGAATGGTTAGAACAAGGTAAAAAACTAGAAGATTGCGCTATTTTATATCGTTCTAATGCTCAGTCACGCGTATTAGAAGAAGCCTTGTTACATAAAGGCTTGGCGTACCGTATTTATGGCGGTCAGCGCTTTTTTGAACGACAAGAGATTAAAGACGCCATGGGCTACTTACGTCTTATGAATAATAAAGACGATGATGCGGCATTTGAGCGTGTGGTGAATACCCCTACCCGTGGTATTGGTGGGCGCACTTTAGACATTTTACGTCAAACGGCCCGCCAACATGAGATGACGCTGTGGCAAGCGAGCCTACGTTTATTAGAAGAGAAAGTCTTGAGTGGACGTGCGGCGAATGCGGTACGTGGTTTTATGGATTTGATTGTGGGAATGAGCCAAGACACGACGACTCATAGTCTGCATTTAATGACAGATCATGTTATTGGTCATTCAGGTTTGAAAGCCATGTATGAAGCCGAAAAAGGTGAAAAAGCCAGAGCCAGAATAGAAAACTTAGAAGAGTTGGTTATTGCAGCTCGTAGCTTTGTCATGCCAGAAGAGAGTGACGATATGGGCGAGTTAAGCGCTTTTTTATCTCATGCTGCACTGGAGGCCGGAGAAGGACAAGCGGATGATTTCACCGATGCGGTTCAGTTGATGACACTGCATTCGGCAAAAGGATTAGAATTTCCCATGGTGTTTATGGCTGGCGTGGAAGAAGGGCTATTTCCGAGCCAACGTGCCATAGAAGAAGGCGATAGGCTCGATGAAGAGCGCCGTCTTTGCTATGTGGGCATGACGCGAGCCATGCAAAAGCTGTATGTTTGCTATGCCGAGTCTCGGCGATTATACGGCCGAGAAGATTATGCGAGACCATCACGGTTCATCGGCGAAATCCCGAAAGAGCACATACAAGAAATTCGTCTAAAAACAAAAGTATCAAAACCTGCTGTTAGGATGTCGACTACAGGGAGTCATTTGGGGAATGATTCTGGTTTCAAATTAGGTCAAAAAGTCATGCACCCTAAGTTTGGTGAAGGTGTGGTAACCAATCATGAAGGCAGTGGGGCGCAGTCACGTGTACAAGTGAATTTTATTGATGTTGGCAGTAAATGGTTAATGTTGTCTTATGCAAGACTCGAAGCCTGTTAAGCGATTTAAAGTAGGGTAATGTAATTCATGAATATTAAAGAAAAAGCGTCGGTTTATATGCGTTTAGCACGCATGGATCGTCCTATTGGGACTTTTTTATTACTTTGGCCTTGTTTGATGGCGTTGATGTTTGCTGCAGGCGGCATGCCTGATGCCAAAAATATTGTGATTTTTGTGATTGGTGTTTTAGTGATGCGCTCTTGCGGCGATATTATTAATGATTATGCCGACCGAGAATTAGATGGCCATGTAGAGCGCACAAAAAGCAGGCCATTAGCCAGTGGTGAGGTGAGTACTAAAGAAGCGCTGAGCTTATTTTTTGGATTAGCCTTAATTGCTTTTTTATTGGTTCTGATGCTGAATGCGTTAGTCATGAAACTGGCTATTGTCGGGATAATTTTAACCGTTATTTATCCTTTTATGAAACGCGTGACAAACATGCCGCAAATGTTTTTGGGCGTAGTCTGGAGCTGGTCTATTCCAATCGCCTATGCGGCACAATTAGGGCATATTCCTGCTGAAGCTTGGTGGTTATTTGCTGCGAATTGGTGCTGGACGGTGGCCTATGACACTATGTATGCCATGGTAGACAGAGATGATGATTTAAAAATCGGAATAAAATCAACGGCTATATTATTTGGCCGTTTTGATAGGCAAATTATTTTGGCTTTTCAGGTTGTGGCGCTTATTTGTTTCATTGCAGCAGGTTATGTTGCTGATAGAGGCTTTATTTATGGCTTAGGCGTTCTGGCTTTTATTGGGTTTGGTTTATATCAACAAAAACTGATTTTTCATCGTGACCGAGCATCGTGTTTACAGGCTTTTTTAAATAATAATTGGGCTGGAATGAGTTTATTTATTGCGTTGGGGTTAGACTATTGGCTTGGATAAGCAGCAGTTTTAATTGACGTTATCCTATAAAAATCAGCAGAAGTAGTACTATTGTTTGAAGAACTACTTCTGTTGACTATGTGCTTTTATGAATTCTGGACTAATTTTTCAAGATCCGCTGGACGGTAGTATACAGATTTTAATACTTTTCCTTGGCGTACGACTTTACCTGCCATTTCAACATCTTTAGCGCATTTCGCAATGATAAAATCGCCTTTTTTACTGCCTTCGATTTCTACACCTTGTTTTGCATAGTGAGCGACTGTTTCCGTGAGTTCATCTTCATTTTTACACACTTTACTCATATTGCTTGAATGGACCTCATTCCAGCAGCTAATGAAATCAATGCCTCTGTTTTTGGCGACGTGTAACAACAAATCAATAATATAGCTGATTTCAATATTGTCATTAAGTTGTGATGCGCCAAGATGCACTAAGCGACCCATTAACACATAGACACTATCGACAATTGCATCAGCTTGCTCAATCTTGGAATCTGCTTCAGCCAGTTCAGTTAGTTCTTCAATTGCAAGCGAAGTATGAAGTGTATCGGCTTTATCATCGAGTGTTTGTGGTGCTTCAATAGGCAAATCGAAGGTGGCGCGAAATTCATGGATATCCCGATAAAGATGTTCATATAAAGCAGGGGTAAGAGCGCTGAGTTTCATCAATTTGACCTTGAAAAATTGAAAGATAAAGAGGCCGTGATTTTAAGGGAATCTACCTATAATTGAAAGGGGATTTTGGCGGGAATTCCGCGTTACAGTTTAGGTAGGCAAGTTTGGATTTAAAAATGACTTTTAACGAGAAAACGAAATTCAAGCGTATTGACATCTTTACCGCGAGTAAAGGGGAAAGTTACGTCGATATGCGCCACATTACCAAAACTGGATTTGGAGGAATAGACTCTCGCACCAATTCCCAATACGCCTATGGGGCCTGAGACTTCATTATTTTCATCATCGCCACCAAATGCTTGCCCTATATCGGTAAAGGCTGCCCAACCTAACTCTGCCAATTGATAGAGATTGATGTTGGGGTAATATCTAAGTTCATTGGTGATCAGCCATTGATTATCTCCCCACTGGTAATTATCTGGATATCCACGGAGTCCTGTATCATCCCCTAAAGCAAAAGGTTCATCATAATAATGATTTTGTGAAGTACTCAAGCGGAGCTTGTTGTAAATGGTGAATTTGGGATTGATGTGGTAAAAATGTTCACCTGTGGCATTAATTTGAAAATACTCCTTTTGGCTTGTTGCAAGATCGCTGTAACCCGAAAAGTTGAGTAAATAAAGATGATCTTCTTGTTTATAACCTCGACTGGCAAGCCATTCAAGATGGAAGCCAATAGGTAAATGATTGCCTAAATCTTTAGTTTCTATGCCAAATTGAGCATAATGATACCAGCCTAAATTAAAATCTTCATTTTTATTAATGAGGTAGATATCATTTAAGACAGTATAGTCATCTTGGATGTATTCGTAACCTATCCAAGGGTAGAGGAAGTCTCTGTTTTTAGGTAATTGTGAATTGGGGTAATCGTCGGTATTGGTAAAGTCATTTTTATCTTTTGTTCCACCGATGATGAAGCGTGATAACTCTGTATTATCTTTATTGATTAACCAGCCATATTGCAATTCAATATAGTCAATTTGTTGTTTAAATTCATTTACCTCCTCACCATTCTGTCTTAAGGTGTCGGTGAGTAAATCATCAATATATTGAGCCGAATACATTTGTTTTGTTTCTAATGAATAAAAAGGGTTGTTAAAGAAAATCTCTGTTGCTTGGCCATCATCATTATCAAAAAAACTGGTGGTGAGTGTGGCATGCCTTAAAAAATAAACTGGTGTTTCAACTTCAAACTTATAACCTGTTCTGTCGATATCGGAGCTGTATTTAAATTGTGTTTTAATGCCGAGTCCAAGTAGATTATCTTCTTTTAAGCCAATAGAAGTGCTGGTATTACCGCCACTGCTTCCGAAATCTGCTGTGGGCAGCAACGACCAGTTATCCCATGTTTCAACAAGTACATTTTGACCTTTGTCAGAGTTTTTTACACTGGGATCTTTAGCTGAAAGTTCTACTTTTGCATCTCGAATGTAAGGTTCTGCCCTTAACAACCTAGGGGCTTCATTGAGTTGTTTGAGTGTCACTTCACTGTGCTCATTAAAATTGAGATTTTTACGAATAATCCAATCTCGCGTATTAATGTGTAAATAATTGGCCCAACGATGAATAAAAAATGTATTGGACTGTGATGTGTCAAAAATATTATTACTTTTGATGATAATTTTATCTATCAGAAAAGGTTTATTAGGATCGATCTCTTTTGAATTTAATGTGCTTTTTATTTTTTGATCTTGTTTATTATTTTTTGTGTTGTTTGCAGGCTGACTCGAAGGTTGCGTTTCTTGAACATAAGCTTTTGATGAGACAAAAAGTAAAGATAACGCGATAAGTCTACTTAATGAGAGATGCCTCATGGCTTTATCGCCTCCTTGCTAGTGATCTTAAAAAATTGATGTGTTAAATCAGTTTTACTTATCGTATTGCGCTTATTAATAACAGATGTAAAACGCACGTTAGTCAAGTTGTTGTAGGAATAAAGAAGTGGAAAAAGTAAAAGAAAGGGTTTGTGATTTTTAGCGGTGAACTGGTGTAGTCATCGAAGCCATCATTTTTAGGGCCTTAACTCGTTGAAGAGGCTTTAACGAGTTAAGGAAAGAAGAATTGTGTTATGGCTTCAAGGTTATAATGTACGCCTCGGAGGCACGGCAACGTTGGCAAAAATGAGTCCGGCCACTAGTGACATAAAGATCAAAAAAATCTGAGTACCTATATGAGATTGATTGAGCATGGTTTCCCCTAAAATTAAGGTATTGAGACCGATATAGGTTTTACTGCCTGGCACGAGGATCACAATACCTTGTAACAGGGCTATTGAAGCGGGAGCTTTCATCCAGCGGGCAAAAAGGTTGGAATAAATACCCACAATTAATGCACCAAAGAAAATACCAATAGATTCACCTAAATAGATGGCACCTAACATGGAAGAGAAAAAAGCGACAATGCCGGCTAAAATACCCCATGGAGAATCTTTCATACGGGCTTTAAAAATAATGACTAATGCCATAGACAATATCGGGACGGCAGACCAAATAGCCCATTGTGGTAAGGACTCAGGTTCCATGAAAGGATCTGGGGTAAAAAGAGCGCCAGCAACGGCCATGCCCAAAATAGCGCCAAAGTAGAGCTTAAAGAGGAGCATACAGGCGTCCATTATGCGTGCAGTACCCGATATTAGATCACGCGCTGCTAGTTCAGCGAGTCCTAGTGTGAGCGCCAATCCAGGGACAAAAATAATAATACCTGACAAGATGACCACAGGAATATTAATATGGGGATCAAATTGTGCCATGGCGCAGCTAAAGATGGCACAGAGAATAGCGGCAAGCGGTTCCAGCATTTCAGCCATACGTTTAGAACGTTCAGCACGGTAAACTAAGCCATAAACCATAAATCCTAAGAGTGCAGATGTAAATACATCACTCCAACTGGTGCCCATCAACATGGAAAATGCACCTGCTGCAGTGCCATAGGCTAGAAAAGTGAGTCCGACTCCATAAGGATTAGGTTTATTGATTATTTCTTCTAATCGAGCGAGTGCTTCTATGAGGCTGCGTTGCCCAGAAAGAAGCTCTTCCACTAATTCATCTGTTCTTGCTAAGGCCCCTAGATCGAGCTCTCCCGGATTGACTCTGGCGACATGATTGTATTCTTGATCAGTTTCATTTTGTAGTACAAATGTCATGCTAGTCGGTGAGATCAAAAAATAGCCTTCAATCCCCAATAAATGAGATACTGATTGTAGGTGAGCTTCAAGTCGATAAGCTGGGGTGCCAAACTTATGCAAAGCCTTTCCTAATTTTATAATAAAGCTACGTTTTTTTAAAAATTGTTCGTTATCCACTGCTGCTTTTCACTATAACAAAGAGGGGTTGTGATGCGGATTCCGACGATAAATTGAAAGTCGGTGTTAATTGCTTGCTATTTAAGTTGGTAATATTACCCTATTTACGCTAGAAAAGGAGAAAGCATTTGTTAATAATGTTAACTTAATTCTAATTAACTCGAGTTTAATTCAGTACATAAAACAATTCTAAGAGGGATATTCATGTCACTTGCTATTACAGGTTTTTATGCCAGCTTAACGGCGTTACTAGTTATTATTTTTGCGTATCGAGTTATAAGGCTTAGAAGTGAACATAAAATAGGTGTTGGCGTTGAAGATAACACCACATTACTGATTGCCACACGAGTGCATGGTAACTTATTAGAAAATGCCCCAGTAACATTAATTTTAATGCTGGCGACAGAGGCGAACGGTATGTCGCCCACCTTATTACATTGCTTTGGTAGTGTCTGGATTTTTTCACGTTTATTGCATGCAGCGGGGCTCATTCTTGGAAAAGGAGGGGCGCACTTTGGCCGGTATTGGGGAACCTTACTGACTTGGTTAGTCATGTTAGGTTTAGTGACTATCAATTTTATTCAATTTTTTGATCCCATGTGATGAATATTAATAGGTTTTATAGACTTTAAGCGGTATTCGATTTTTTGCTCTTGTTTTATGCCGCATTAATGCTCACTTTGCTTTAATTTGAGGGGTACTCTGTTTATCGTGTATAATTCGCCTCCCTGTGTAGGGAGGCGAATGTGCTTTCTCTGCCCTGAATCAGATTATTAGGCTTTTTATCTCATGCAAGTTGAATCGACTTTATTTACTTATCCTCGATATTGGGCGGAGTGTTATGGCACTGCTCCCTTTTTACCTATGTCTCGAAAAGAGATGGATCAACTGGGGTGGGATAGCTGTGACATTATTATTGTGACAGGTGATGCTTATGTTGATCATCCCAGTTTTGGTATGGCGGTGCTAGGACGTTTACTTGAAGTGCAGGGGTTTAGAGTCGGTATTATTTCTCAGCCAGATTGGTCTAGTAAGGCTGATTTTATGCAATTGGGACAGCCTAATTTATTTTTTGGCGTCACAGCTGGCAACATGGACTCGATGATTAACCGTTACACTGCAGATCGTCGATTACGTCATGATGATGCCTATACACCTAACAATGAAGGGGGAAAACGCCCTGATCGTGCAGTGACTGTTTATACTCAACGGTGCAAAGAAGCTTATAAAACCAGTCCTGTGGTGATAGGCGGGATTGAGGCGAGTTTACGCCGAATAGCCCATTATGATTATTGGTCAGATAAAGTACGACGCAGTGTATTATTTGATGCTAAAGCAGATATTTTAGTTTATGGGAATGCTGAAAGACCGATTGTTGATATTGCTCATCGAATTGCATCGGGTGAATCTATTGAGCAATTAAATGATATACGGGGCACAGCAGTATTACGTAAGACGCCTTTAGTCGAGTGGCGAGGGATGGACTCGCGTAAGCTTGATCAATTACATAAAATTGAGCCTTTAGCCAATCCTTATGGGGCTGATGATGTTGGTTGTAGTAATTTATCAGGCCCTAGTGATGTTAAAATATTTGATAATGATAAACCCAAAGCGATTAGTGTTCAGCCTCCGCGCCCTAAGCCGTGGGAAAAAACCTATGTATTATTGCCTGCGTTTGAAAAAGTAATACAAGATAAATATTTGTATGCTCATGCTTCACGTATTTTACATCAGGAAACGAATCCTGGTTGTGCAAGAGCCTTGTATCAGCCTCATGGCGATCGAGCTGTTTGGGTTAATCCACCGGCATGGCCACTCAATACCGATGAAATGGATGCGGTATTTGATTTACCTTACCAACGTGTTGCCCACCCTGTATATGGCACCGCTAAAATTCCTGCTTATGACATGATTAAGACTTCAGTGAATATCATGCGTGGTTGTTTTGGCGGTTGTTCATTTTGCTCAATTACGGAACATGAAGGGCGAATTATTCAGAGTCGTTCACAAGCCTCTATTGTACGTGAAATTGGTGAGATACGAGATAAAGTTCCGGGTTTTACTGGTGTGATTTCAGATTTAGGTGGTCCAACAGCAAACATGTATCGTTTGGGATGTAAGAGTGAAAAGGCGGAGAAGACTTGTCGCCGGCTATCTTGTGTTTTTCCATCGATTTGTGGTCATCTAGATACCGATCATCAAGCCACCATTGATCTTTATCGTGCTGCGCGTGATGTACCCGGGATTAAAAAAATTCTGATTGCATCAGGTGTCCGCTATGATTTAGCTATTGAAGATCCCCGCTATGTGAAGGAGCTGGCTAAGCATCATGTGGGTGGCTATTTAAAAATTGCACCTGAGCATACCGAAGAAGGCCCATTGAGCAAGATGATGAAGCCAGGTATGGGCACCTATGATAAATTTAAAGAGTTATTTGATAAGTATTCTCAAGAGGCTGGAAAGAAGCAATATCTTATTCCTTATTTTATTTCCGCTCATCCAGGCACAACTAATGAAGATATGATTAACTTGGCTTTATGGTTGAAGAATGAAAAATTTAAACTGGATCAAGTGCAAAATTTCTATCCATCTCCGATGGCAAATGCAACAACAATTTATCATACTGAATTGAATTCATTAAAAAATGTAAAGCATACCAGTGAGACAGTTCCAGTGCCTAAAAAGGGTAGACAACGCCGATTACATAAAGCTTTGTTACGTTATCATGATCCAGCAGGTTGGCCACTTATTCGTGAAGCGTTGACTGATATGAAAAAAGAACATCTTATCGGTAATGGTGCAAATTGTTTAGTTCCCGCAGAGACTCGTCATGAACAGCAACGTTATAAAACAAAACCGGCAGTCAAAGGAAAACAAGGATTGACGCGTTTTTCAACAGATCAATTTGATACTAAACGCAATGGGAAAAAACAAAAAACATTTAGTCAATCTGATGCAAACAGTAAGAGTAAAAAACCACAGGCTAAACGTAATACAAAGACCAATGCTTGGGGGACAACACCAAAGCATCAATGGTAATGTGTATTGACTTGTCGTTAACCTGAACTTGGAATAATGAGTGTCAAAGCGTATTGGTGATCTAGTTAAAGCCAGTGGAGGGAGCCTACTGGCTTTTTTTATCTGTAATTGTTAATCGATAACGGAATATCAGTCTCTTTTATCGAAGGTAAATTTTTGTCCAGCTAACGCAGCTTCATACATTAAACCGCCTTTTGCTAGGGTAAACGTTGCCATGCCATTGACATAAGAGGCGGCTGCGGCAGATTTACCTGCACTCGCGGAGTTGCCGGTTGTACTCGTTTGGGCATTAGCGCCAATTACAATGGCGACGGCTGAGGCTTGTGCGCTGAATTCGAAATTACCGCTGGTGAATTTTTGGTAAGCGGCTTCGTTTTGAAAAAAGATGATTTCACTATAAGCCTGCCCACCAAGCTGAAAACCGACAGACAGTTGCGTTAAGGTGGTGTCGCCAGTAATTCTTCCTTTTTTGTAGACATGCCCGTCACCATAAGCACCTCCAACGACAAACCCACCTTTGCCTACTGTTGGGAAGAGGGCATACCCATACGCGTTATTAAAGAACTGGCGTGTTTCTTTAGCCTTTTTAAAATTACAGGTAGCTTTTTTATAAGAATTATCTATTTGGCTACAATCACTTTTATTGTGATTGTCGGCTAATGCTTGTGTTGTGAAAAAGAGACTTAATATCATAAATAGTAGGTAAGTTGTTTTTGACATAAGGTGTTTCATTGGCGGTCTCCAAAATAAAGGGTGAATTTAAAGCATACGCATAGCTTAGTTAAAAATGAACATGATTAGATTAAAAAATGAACACACTTGAGTGTATTTTTAAGCATGCAAGCTCTGGTTCAGTGATATGGAGACGAGATAAGGTATTTTTTAGCTTAAATCACAGAGTGTTAAATATTTGTACGGAAAATAGAGGTTACTTATTCTCATTCATGACTTGTTGTAAAAAGTCGAGTTCTTCGTCGGTTAGTAAGTTGTCTTTAACTGTATTGGATGATGGTGGTGGCTGAATGGATGACATTTTTTGCTTTTTAATATGAGCAATATGAGTGACTTGTTTTAAGCCATAGAAAGCAAGTATGTATAAAGATATTAACAATATTACTCTTGATAAGAGTAAGTTAAAGAGATTGATCGTATCGCCAGTATAAAAGGGCAGCATGATTAACAGGCATCTGACGAGCCAGTTCATGATCAGTGCAAAGGTTAGAAGCAGTAACCATTTAAATTTTATTTGTGTTAACTCTGGATTCTGTAATGCATCTTTTTTGAATGGAAATTTGTTTAATAAATTGAATATGAGTATGAAATAGAAAGCGGCTTGCAGGCTTAATAATCCCGGAAAAACCATAAAAATCATATTAAATTCTTGAGGTGTCCAGATAGTCTGAAAAAATAAATTTGATGAATGAAGGAGTATAAACCAGTGGTAGGCAAAGACTAAGACAACCAATATAGCGACGAGGATAGCGGGGTAAAAATGTTTCCAATTTAAGTGATTAATACTTTTTATTGTTACATTGCTTTTACAATATAAATACACCAATGGCATGAGTAAGAAATAAATTGGAATAATTAACGTAAATAACATATTGATGGGGATGGGGGCGTTGTGCTCATTGATGGCACCAGTAAAAAAATAGACCGCTAATAGCCCTAATATTCCCGCTAATAAATGAGAGTTGAATGAGCGAGGTTGGTGATTTAAATTTATGTAAATACAAGCGGTTAAGCAATTTAGTCCGCCTAATATTGAGAGCCATAAATAGGCTTGAGAGAAAAATTGATTAAATTCATTCATTATTATTTATACACAATATTAATCACATTTGTATAGAGGCTGTATTTTAGAGTGATGCCTGTTTGCTTCTAGGATATGAAATAAAAATAGTAATATAAACATTAATATAATTATTTACATGTTTTATAGGCTTAAGACAAGTCTTGTGGGAGTGATGTTCTGTCAAAAAAGGAATATTGATAATAAATTAAACTGAATAGGGTTTGTTAGCTGATTATTCTAAACAATATACTATGATTTTTATAGTTGATATTTTTATATATGTTTTGATTACTTGCATTAAATTGATCCAAGGAAGATAAAATGAAAATTCTTGCCATCATTATCATTGTACTAATTGGGGTTTATCTTTATAGACGTAATAAAACCGTTTCGACACCAGAAGCCACAATCCATGATGAACAGTCTGAGGTTGATGGGTCATCTGAACATTTATCGATTTCTTCGTCTAAGGAAGAGGAGGCTGAACCTAGTATAACGTCCTTAACTGATGGAGAAAAAAAAGTGTTTAAGCTTTTTGTTAAAGCGAACGAGCGGCTTAAAAAGCATGTGGACAACCTCAATCAATCTGAAATATTAGAAGAGAAATATACAGCGATGATTGCGGTTATAGCTGAATGCTATAAACAGCGGAAAGATAAGCAATATGTTGATTTTTGCGTGACGTTATCCTCAGATTTTTCACGATTATGTGAGAGGATTAGTCAAGATGAATCTTTACTGGATTTGAAAGGGGTGAGCTTTATGCAATTGGCAACACTGCTAAACGATAAAGGTGATTTTGATGAGGCGATTTCGATTTGTCAGCAAGCGATTGATTATGAATTAACCGATGGAACGGTGAGTGGCTTTTCTGGTCGTAAAAGTCGCATTGAGAAGGCAAAGCATAAGCAAGCCAGATAATTGTGGTAAGTTTGATGCTAATACCAATTTCATTATATATGATCTTTCTGCGGGAGCCTCTGAACCTTATAATGGAATTGGTATTAATTAAAGATGGTTAGCCTATAAGGTATACTGTATCTGCATTGATTTAGCTATACAGGTTTCAATTAGAGGGTTTAAGTAAGATTTCTTTACTCAGTTATTCGGTTTTTATTCAGAAGTGTCACCACAATACTTAGAAGAGCCTAATGGGTGGGATGGAGTGATGCTGCCCATTTTGTTGGACTCACTTAGCCAACCAATATTTTACTCGCTCAGTTATCAGTCAATCAGATCATTGACTGTGCTTGTTACTAGGTTCAAGTTTATTCTGGTCATCAGTTTGGTGGTTACACTTCATAATTGGGTGATGGATGTTCAGTTATTATCGGGGAGGCTCAAGGGCCTTTAGCTGATTGGGATGTTGCGTTAAAAGGATCGGCTATGACCTCTTATTCGAGACATAGTGATGGGCGGGCGGTGTTACGTTCGGCAACTCGAGATCTTTTTGATTTCTGAAGCTTGACATTAGTTAACCTGAACTGGGAATAATGAGTGTCAAAGAATATTAGTTATCCATTTAAAATTAATTGGTTAAAATCATTTCAGTTATTCTTTATTGTTTAATTTGACTAAATACCCCTATTAAGCGGCGCTGCTTATCCCGAGTTCAGGTTATTTACATATTCCTATGATTCACGCTTTGGCTGTTATAGTCTCAAAGACACCTGTGTGGCGAGATACTCAAGAAATGGCTGTAATAACGCTGAGGTTGGCTAAGAGTCATATTTGTTTTGCTCACTTTGAGTATTTTTTGTCATAGTGATACCAGTTCGCATGATAAATTAATTCCAATTATTGAATTTCACTATCTCACAACACTCCCCTCATTGAGCTGATAACCTAGGCAACCGGGCATGGTTTTGTCAGGTGGATAAAGATACTGCGAGTATGATTGCACATTGATAGGTTGTAGGGCTTGTTCATGGAGTGATGAATACTGATAACATGCCTATTTTAGTGATTTTGGTCCTTTTGCTTTTTTAGGTATGCTTAAGGAAGATTTTATTTGTAATGATTTTGATGTTCAAGGACGTTATGCGTTTAATCAACCTGAACTCGGGTTCATGAGTGTCAGATAAAAATTTAATGACATTTAAAATCAAATTCTTAATTTACTTGCCTGTTTTTATTTATTTTACTTTTTGCTAAATGCCGATATTTTTGTCGATATCAAGGCGAGGTTTCGTGCCTAATAGCCCGCTATTAGTAGGAAGCACAACACAGATAGGGGCCAAAAGCGATATGTAACGGCGCTTTTGGCCCTAGTTCAGGTTAATCAGCAACTGGAGGGTACTTTGGAGCTTATAACGTTTAACCCAAGCATTAATACCAATTATATCACCAGATGACTTAATGAAAGTGTTAAACACATACCAGAATGAACTTGTTAGCCATTATTTACATTTAATGCGTAATAAACTTGGCATCAGTATAATCAATGTCTCAAAAGATTCACCAAAAGAAGATGAAAATGATTTAGCGTTAATTAGTGAATTTATGCGGCCAATGAAGTACAGCCAGTTAGTTCATACGCTAACATGGTGTCAATGTGGACAAATTGACGCTAAAGACAAACAAGTGAGTTTAAGGGAGGGTTTTGTGGTTCGAGATGATTTTGATATTTGGTTTACTCATTATCAGCAGCGAGTCGGAAAATCGAGAATTGGCTGACATTACGTAATCAGTCAAACTCTAAATATATAGTACCAAATTTTCTGGTTCAAGAGGCCCTAAAGGCTACGTAGAAGGATGATTTATCGAAACTACTTAAATTGTCTCTGATTTTGCCAGAAAACCAACCCATGATGAGGCAGACATGATGCTGTCTTACAGTCATTGAGAAGAGTAAAATGAAAATAAATGCAATACAACTTAATGAAGTACAGTTAAGCTTATCAATTTTAGCCAATGTGGATTTTGAGCATTTTTCAGATTTTGCAGAGCCTTTCGTTAAGCGATTAGATTGCCATGTGATAGAACGACAGTGGGGAGCCGATCGCCATCAATGGTTGTTGGACTTTGAAGGTTGTCAGTTGCAGTTACATTATGAATTCTATGGTGATGTATGCTGGTTATCGGTTTCAAACGAAGAGGATATAGAGGTGTTAATTTATTTAGCTGGATTATTAAAGCCTTATGTTGCGTCAAATGAGTAAACGAGAAAAACATGAATAAAGTAGAACCAAGTACGCCAATACAGAGTGAATTTCATTATCAAGCTTTGACTCCCGACTTGATTTTAACCGCCATAGAGTCACTGGGTGTTTATCCTGAAACGGGGTTATTGGCGTTGAACAGTTATGAAAATAGGGTGTATCAGTTTCGCTGCGATCGTGGTGTACGTTATGTGGTTAAATTTTATCGACCAGAGCGTTGGAGTATTGAGCAAATTCAAGAGGAACATGATTTTTCAGCAGCCTTAGTCTCAAATGAGGTTCCTATCGCAACGCCTGTTATGATTAATAATCAATCGTTACATGTGTATGAAGGGTTTAAATTTGCTTTATACCCTTCTATTGGCGGGCGTTCATTTGAAGTGGACAATCTTGATCAACTTGAAGCGGCAGGGCGATTTATAGGCCGTATTCATCAATATTCATCACAGGATGTTTTTCATTATCGAGACGGCATGTCACCTCAACTATTGGGTGATGAGTCATTAATGTGGTTAAAAAGTTCTGGTCATGTTCCAGTCAGTTTGCGGGAAGCTTATTTCACTGTAGTGGAACAGGTGCTTGCTAAAGCTACTGCTTTATGGGAAAGCGTTAATGTTTCTGGAATTCGATTACATGGCGATTTGCATCCTAGTAATATTTTATGGACACCGAATGATGGTCCAAGTTTTGTAGATTTGGATGATGCTCGTACCGGGCCTGCGATTCAAGATCTGTGGATGTTATTATCGGGAGATAGACCTCAACAATTATTGCAACTTGAGGTGATATTAGAAGCGTATGAAGAGTTTTGTGACTTTGATTCACGGCAATTGGCGTTAATTGAGCCATTAAGGGCGATGCGGATGTTGCATTATAATGCTTGGCTGAGTCGCCGTTGGGCAGATCCCGCCTTTCCGATGAACTTTCCTTGGTTTGGACAAGATAAGTATTGGGAGCAGCAAATTTTAGCCTTTAAAGAACAGCTCGCCGCATTGAATGAGCCCCCATTGAGTTTGTTACCGCAATACTAACGTCCAATTGATATTAAGCAGTAATATATTATTACTGTTTTGAAATACAGATAAAAGAACTCTATGATATGCTCCAAGTGACAATTATATTATTTGAAGTCGACAAGGAATAAGCATGAAAAAAGCATTACTTATTGCAGCGATGTTGTTAATCGCGCCAATGGTATCGATGGCTGATACTGCGCCAGTTAAACCTGATGTTTCTAAGCCTGTAGTAGCATCAAAGTATAAAGAAGGAGTACATTACACTGTTATTAATCAAGGGCCTGCCACAAGCAAGCCTGAAATTACAGAGTTTTTCTCTTTCTATTGTCCACATTGCTATACCTTTCAAAAATCAGAAGTACCAAAAATTAAGAAGCGTTTACCGAAGGGTGTGAAGTTTAAGCAAGTTCAAGTTGACTTTTTAGGTGGTAAAGGAAAGGGTGGCGTGAACATGGGTGATGTCATGGCCCGTGCTTTTGCGATTGCTCAACTGCTCAAAGTTGAAAATAAAATTGAGCCAGCTATATTTTCAGCCATTCATGATAAAAGGCAACGTTTTACCAGCTTAGACGATGTTAGGGCATTGTTCGTGGCTAATGGTGTGGATGGAGCGGAATTTGATGCAGCGGCTAATTCATTTATGGTGAATGCTCAAATGGCGCAAATGGTACGTGAAACAAAAGATGCGGGGATTAAGGGTGTGCCCACATTGATTGTTAACGGTAAATATCGTGTTGAAACTGGTGCGATTAAATCTTACGATGATATGCTTAACATTGCGTTTTATCTCACCACCTTGAAATAAATAAGTGATACCCATGATACTCTAGATACATATTTTCAGAGAGTAAAAAAGTGCATCATTTAAAGCGTATTATTGTCGAAATGCGACAACCTTTTAAGGTGGGGGTAAACACTTGTTAATCTTTTAAAAAGAAGCCACATGGCTTCTTTTTTATTTTATCTATTTGTCTAACTGCCTAATGCCATTCAATCTTTTATATTGTCTTTTTATTTTATTGATTACTACATAAATTCAGTTCGGTTAATGATACAACCTTGGTCCGTGCTTGATGACTTTTAGTAAGTAAGGTGTTTTGAGAGAAGATAATGAAGACGATTTTTGGAGTAATTTTAAGTTTATCATTCATGACGTTGAATGTGCTAGCAACGGAGTACAAGGAAGGGGTTCATTACACCGTAATTCGAGAAAGGGCTTCTGTAACGCCTGAAATTACTAGTTTCTTTTCATTTTATTGTGGTCATTGTTACCAATTTTCACAGATGGAAATACCTAAAATGAAAGCACAGTTACCCCAAGGTGTAAGCTTTAAACAGGTGCAAGTTGCGGCCGTGGGTGGAGCGATGGGAAAAGAAATGGCTAAAGCCTTTGTGATTGCCCAGTTACTTGATGTGGAAGAGGTCATTGAAGGGGCATTATTTCAAGCAGTACATAAAACAGGTGTTCGGTTTACTCAATTAGATGATATTAAAAAAGTATTTATTGAAAATGGTGTGGATGATGCAGAATTTGATGCTGCAGCATCCTCATTTATGGTCAGCAGTAAGGTGGCACAAATGGAACAGGCGGTTAAAGATGCCGACATAGTAGGCGTACCTACCTTAATTGTAAACGGAAAATATCGTGTCGAAACTGGTGCGATTAAATCTTATGATGAGATGAGGCAAATAGCCTATTATTTAACTGGGTTGAATTAGGTATAACTTCATAGATAGAAAAAAACCGTACTTCATTTTTGTGAGAAGTACGGCTACAAGAGCTATTTGCTCAATATTACCCTGAGTAACTCATAAAATTTAACAGAGAGTCATTTTTTTGGCAAGTGTCACTTTATTATTTTTGCGAACTATTTGTCTGAAAGAGAAGCTTAAATTGTTTTTTTATGCTGAAAATGGGGTTAAATTCAGTTTTTATTTGTAAAGGATGCAACTCTACTTCTATCTTTATGGTCGAACTAGAGTGAAAGAACAGAGATCATACCCAAAACGTGATTTGGGCAGGTTTTGATTTTTGAAATGTGTTAATTGTAGAATCATTAAAGGAGGCGCTTTATGAGGGTATTTCCCGTTTATGCACCAAAATTGATTGTCAAACACGTGAGGATTTTTTTAAAGGGATCGATTTGGGTTAGGGGACTAGGAAGGTTAGAATTTTCAAAGGGAAGAGTGCTATTACCCAAGAAAAGCCTGCCAAAGGTTCAGCAGGCGATTGATGAACTCAATGAGCTAATTGAGTCGCAAAACCTTGAAGAACAAGCGAGCTAATAATTAGCTAACTTCTTCATTGAGTAAACCAACTAATCCAGTTACTTTTTCATTCCAAGAAGTGAGCTCTTGTTGTAAATGTTGGTTTTTCTCAATTAATGATTTACTTGATTGTCGTTCCTCTTCAAGCTCCATTTTCAATAATTCAATGGTTTCAAGTGCAGTTTGGATTTTTGTTTCTAGTTTTGATAATAATTCAAGGCTCATGGGAGTTCCTTTTGTGTCAAGATTACAAATACTGATTCTAGCAGTGCGGTAGGCTTAGTGAATAGCCAATTCTTTCAAGTGATGAAAAAAAAATCAATAAATTGCACGAATTTTGTATTTTATAGTGGTTTTTCCACATTATCTTTTCAAAGAGTCAATCCTTGAGTGAAAGAGTTTTATATTTGATGATCTTATGTCGAAAAAAAACCCCTTATTGAGGGGTTTTATCAGTGTGGATTTTCTAGAAGCGGTAATCTACGCCGAGATAAACTTGCTGTGAGTTATCTAGAGAGACAATCGATTTAGAGTAATCCTGTTTTAGATAACGGTAACCCACTTCAGTGCTCAATTTAGGGTTTATTTTATACTGTAACCCTGTTTGTCCACCCCAGACGAATCGATTAGCTGAGTCGAGGGAAGAAGCGTCAGGACTGATATGGTTCATACCTGCAGTAGCACCGACAAACCAGTTGAGTTTTTGGTCGCTTGTGACAGGAATGAGGAAATCATAAGAGACTAGACCCATTTGCTGCTTTGCAAATTCATCATCATTGAATGAGTAAGTCAAATAAAGTCGTGCTTCATTGTTGATATAAGTACCAGCACGTAGTTGGTAAGTAGGATCATTCACATCTTTTGAATAACCACTGCCAAAATCATAATCATTTTGTTGATTACCGTAGGCTGCTCCGACAAAGTTATCGGCGGCCATTGCTGGGATAGAAAGCGTTGTTGCAACTACAGATGCTAAAACAAGAGATTTCGTTTTCATCATTTTCATCATTGACTCCGCTATATTATAAGAAATTTTTCTCGAAACATCATAGGAGAGATAAGCTGAATAATAACTGAACATAGCTACTTATTGAATTTTAATGTTTTTTGAAAAAATTGACCAATTGAAATTCAATTGTATTTCTATGTTAATTCTGTGTTTATATTGATTTAATGTTTACCGTTTTCTATGGCATGTTTTTGGTTAAATATGGAGATTGCATACACATAATTTTATGTATTCAATACATAAAAATAGAGAGGAGGAAGGTCATTATACTTGACTTTGTGCGTGAGGCTCCATAGTCTGCGTCACATTGATTAAGGTGGTATTTCATGCAAATTAGTTACAATTTAAAGTCAAAGTCTGAACGTCGACAAGTGGCATTTGAACCGAAAGACAATGTGGGGTTCGGTGAACTGAGAACTGACCACATGTTTTTAATGGATTTTCGAGAGGGTCAATGGGTGGATCCTAGGATAGTGCCTTATGGACCTTTTGAAGTGGCGCCGGGTGCTATTGCACTGCATTATGGCCAGTCTGTTTTTGAAGGAGCGAAAGCATTTCATCATAAAGATGGTGAAATTTATACTTTTAGATTGGATAAAAATGCTCAACGATTAAATCGTTCTGCAGATATTTTGTGCATGCAGGGTGTGCCTGAAGCAATGCAAAGAGCGGGTATTGAAGCGTTGATTGATGTCGATAGATTATGGTTTCCGATGCAAGATGATGCTTGTTTGTATATTCGTCCTTTTATTTTTGCAACAGAAGATCGTTTATCCGTTTCACCCAGTGAGCAATATACCTTTTGTGTTATTTTAAGTCCAAGTGGCCCCTATTATAAAGCGGGCTTCAATCAAGCTATTCGTTTACTGATAAGTCAACGTTTTCATCGCGCTGTATCCGGAGGCATAGGGGCTTCTAAAGCATCAGGGAATTATGCAGCTTCTTTAAAAGCGGGTAAAGTAGCTGCTGAATACGGTGCGGCACAGGTGCTCTATTTAGATGCTAATAATCAGCAAATAGAGGAAGTGGGGGCAATGAACCACTTTCATATTCTTAAAGATGGCACCGTGATTATCCCTACTTTTACGGATACCATTTTGAAGTCGATTACTTCTGAGTCTATTTTAGAATTGGGTGATTTACTGGGTTGTGAAGTCAGGCAAGAAACTGTTTTACTCGATAAATTCATTCAAGATATTGAATCTGGCGAAATTATAGAGGCGGGTGGATTGGGGACTGCTGCAGTAGTAGCGCCTGTTGGTTCGTATATTTTTGAAGATAAGCGAATACTGACTGTGGGAAATGGTGGTGTTGGCGAGCATACCAAACGAATTTATAACGTATTGACTGATATTCAAAAAGGTTATAAGCAAGGCCCTAAAGATTGGCTAGTTAAAGTGGGCCGAACGGGTCATTAGTTGATTGAAATAATGAGTATAAAAAGCCTTCAATCCTGAAGGCTTTTTTTGTCTTTATTGATTTTCTAATGGTTTTTTATGACTATTATCTGTCGATAAGGTTTGATGTGCATTGATCAATTGGTGCAGTGTTTCGTCTTTTTCTTCCCAAATTTGATTTAGCCAGCGTTGAAAATCCACTCTGTATTGAGGATCTGAAAAATAACGTTTATCGTCTACTGTTGGTACGGGTAATACACGAATTCGAATGGTTATTTTTTTAATGCGTCCATGCATCACTTCAACTAATGCGTCTTTATTCATTGCCTCTGGATATAAAAGAGTAATATCAAGAACATTGGTAAACTGTTCACCCATAGCGCTTAATGTAAAGGCTATTCCACCAGCTTTGGGTTTTAATAAATGGCGGTAGGGAGAGTTTTGGCGTGCCTTTTTTTGCTCAGTAAAGCGTGAACCTTCAACATAATTGATAATAGAGGTTGGCATATGGCGGAACTTTTTACAGGCTCGACGTGTTGTTTCGAGATCTTTGCCTTTTAGCTTTGGGTTTTTTTTCAGTTTACGTGGGCTGGAGCGATTCATAAAAGGCATGTCTAACGCCCAGCATCCTAGTCCCATTAATGGGATAAAAATTAATTCCTTTTTTAGGAAAAACTTAAGCATGGGAATATTATTGCGTAATATGTAAGTTTGCACTGCAATATCAAATCCACTTAAATGGTTACTGATTAATAAATACCATGCATTTTTATCTAAACTGTCTAATCCTTCAATATCCCATTCAATGTCAGCAAGTAAAAACAAAATACCGCCATTGCATGTTGCCCAAGCCCACATAAATCGATTCATTATTTTAGTAATAAAAATGCGTCCAGATGGGGCTGGCGTAATGAATTTTATGATCCCGCCGATACAAATAAGAGTACTCCATACTGTGGTATTAATGATTAATAATACAGCACTTATTAAATAGAGAAGTGGGCCTGGTAAAAAATTAAGCATTGATTATAGCACCTCTTTATTGGGGGTCCCTTGTTGGGCCATCTTGGTTAATTGTTCATCTTTTGTCTTCCAAATTTTATTCAGTTCGGCTTGAAAATCAATCTTAAATTGGCGATCTTTTGTATAATCACCTCTCATTTTGTCATTGATGTCTGTGACCTTAATATGTACATCGACGTGTTTGACTTTACCTGAGATATACTCCCAATAAGTGGGACTCCCTTGCGGATAATAAATGGTGACATCGACTAATTTATGGATGTGCTCTCCCATTGCTGAAAGCGCAAAGGCCATTCCACCTGCTTTGGGCTTGAGTAAGTGGGTAAAAGGTGAAGCTTGTCTTGTGTGTTTACTTTTATGGAAACGTGTTCCTTCTACAAAATTCATTACGCTAACGGGTTTCGTTTTAAATTTTGAACAGGCTTTTTTGGTAATTTCTATGTCTTTACCTTTTAGTTTTGGGTTTTTCTTTAATTGAGTTGGGCTATAGCGTTTCATAAAAGGAAAGTCCAGCGCCCACCAAGCTAAACCAAGGACTGGTACAAATATTAATTCTTGTTTTAAAAAGAACTTCAAAAAAGGAATACGGTGATTAAGTATGCGTTGCAAAACTAAAATATCGACCCAAGATTGGTGATTGGCAATGACCATATACCATTCTTTGGTGCTGAGCGGCTGATCGCACTCAAGATTAATTTTAACTGGGTGGAAGAGCCTTTCAATAATACCATTGCAGCTTATCCAAGAACTGGCTGAAAAATCGATGAGGTAAGTGCATACTGTTCGTATGACTCGCAGTGGAAGAAGCTTGAGTAAACTAATGATGAGGATAGGGCAGATCCAGAAAAGTGTATTTATTGTATATAACAAAAAAGCCAAACAGCCAGTGATCCCAGATACGAACGAACCCATTAAATATTGCCTCGATAAAAATTGGAGACCTATGTTACTCGTAGTCGCTCTTGGGCTCAATCATGAAATGTAAATATGATTAAATATTAGCCTAACAGACGCAAGTTGATTCTATTGATAATGAATCGTTGCGGGAATGCAGTGGTAAGGCTGTATAATCTAATATGCTTTTAAATTGTTTAGTAGTTTATCCATGGCTCGGTAACTCAAGGCTTGTGCAATATGAGAGCGATCAATATTTTTCTCACTTTTTAAATCGGCAATGGTTCGAGCAACTCTTTGTATTTTATGGTAACTTCTTACAGATAGCCCCAGTTTATTGAGTGTGTCTTCTAAATAGTGTAAATCAGAGGGGTGAAACCAATTGGTTTTTTTCAATTGAGTGCCTGTCAGTTGATTATTCAGTATCCCTGAGCGTTCAAGTTGTATTTCACGAGCTTGTTTTACGCGTTTAGCCACTATTTGGCTGGTTTCTTGCTGTGAATGATGATTGTTTAGGGTGCCTACAGGTAATTTAGGTACATCTAATGTTAAATCAAATCGATCTAGAAAAGGGCCTGATAATTTAGACAAATAACGTAAAATTTGATCTGGATTGGCTCTTGGGTTGTTTATATCCCCGCAAGGGCTGGGATTCATTGCGGCAATTAACTGAAATTGACTTGCAAAGGTGAGTTTGGCTGCAGCGCGTGAAATGACGACTTCCCCTGTTTCCATCGGCTCCCTGAGGCAATCTAATACTTTTCTTGGGAATTCTGCTAGTTCATCTAAAAATAACACGCCTTTATGGGCGAGTGATATTTCACCCGGTTGCGGAATACTGCCACCTCCGATGAGAGATATCGCTGAGCTGGTATGATGAGGGTTGCGGAATTTACGTAAGAAAAAAGCATTTTGATTGATCGATTGGCCTGCTACTGAATATAGGGTTGCCACTTCTAAGGCTTCTTCATAAGTTAAATCTGGTAGAATGCTGAGTATTCTGCTGGCCAGCATGGTTTTCCCTGTCCCTGGGGGGCCCATCATTAACAAATTATGGTTACCTGCGGCAGCGATTTCTAAACCTAACTTTGCTTGTTGTTGACCGATAATATCACTTAAGCAGCCGAGTGGATTGTGCGAGTGCTCAGTTGGGGAGGATTGCCATTGGATATTATTGTCCAGGCTGGGAAGAGAGGTTTGGCCATGTAAAAAAGAGCAAAGTGATTGTAGTGTGTTGGTAAAGTGTACATTTTGGTAACCCACCAATTCAGCTTCTTTTTGATTATCAATAGGAAGAACAAGACCGATCTGCTGTCTTTGAGCTGCAGTGATAACGGGAATAAGGCCTTGGCACGGGCGTATATAGCCTGAAAGTGCAAGTTCACCAACAAATTCTAAAGGAATAATGGCTTGTGGTGGTATTTGTCCTGATGCGGCTAAAATCCCGATAGCAATGGGGAGATCATAACGTCCGCCTTGTTTTGGAAGATCGGCAGGGGCTAAGTTAACCGTTATACGTCGCACTGGAAACTCTAAGCCAGTATTAATAATCGCACTGCGTACTCTTTCTTTGGCTTCTTTGACAGATGTTTCTGGTAATCCCACTAAGTTAAAAGCAGGTAAACCATTACTTAAGTGTACTTCAACAGTAACTGATGGGGCATCAACCCCTTTATTTGCCCTTGTTTTAACACAAGCAATGGCCATAAACCAATCCTTTTATTAAGGCTATGTGGGTTTTTTACAGTGTAGTTGCTGTTCTATTTTTTCATCTTTGTTTTTTATGATTCTATAATCTATACAAACTTACTTAATAATATACAAGGGTATAAATTTGATAAGGGGTAAGTCATAACATTTTGATATAAATAATTTTTAATTTGTTTTCAATATAAATTAATGCTTACAATTTAGTGCTTAATCTCACCGTGAAAATGTTATAATTAAGGCAAGGTATTTATGTTTTTAAGCGATTAATATGGTCTTTTCAAAGCATGATAGCTACTATTTTAAAACCAGTGATAATGTCAATCTACACTATATCGATAAAGGTCAAGGTCAGGCTATCGTTATGATCCCCAGCTGGACAATGAGTGCTGTGCAATACCGATATCAAGTTGAGGGATTAAGCCTGAAGTACCGTACTATTGCACTTGATATGCGAGGTCATGGTGAATCTGAGTTTGTTGACTTTGGATATAAAGTATATCGCTTTGCAAAAGATGTTCATGAATTATTAGTTCACCTTTCATTGGATAAAGTGGTATTACTCGGCCATGCTGTTGGAGCGACAATCGTCTATTGTTATTGGGATTTATTTGGTTTAGATCGACTCGATAAATTAGTCTTAGTGGATAAGTCGGCAGCGACAGTGATTAATGCTAAGTGGACAATAGAAGAAAAAGCACAATATGGGGCGATATTAGATCCTAAGTCTGCCATTGATATACGCAATCAATTGGCGGGAGAGGAAGGGGAAAAATATAAGCGTATTTTTGTTCATTCTTTATTCTCAGAAACGCTTTCAAATGAGCAAAGGGTATCAATCTTAGCTGCAAGTATGCGTGTTCCCAATAAAGAATCTGCGACACTTTTTTACAGTAATGCTCACCAAGACTGGCGTGATTTATTACCTCGAATTACAGTGCCTACTTTACTGATTGTAGGGCGAGCGAGTTTAGTCTCAGTTGCATCTCACCAATGGTTACATCAACAAATAAAAAATTCACAATTGGTTATATTTGAAAAAGAAGAGGGAGGAAATCACTTCTCTTTTATTGAAAACCCTAAAAAGTTCAATCGTGTTGTTGATGACTTTATTCAAGAGCAGAAAGAGGAAGAAAGATGAAACCCTTACATATTCTTTCCTCTGAACATGGTTATTTTTACACATCAGATAAAGTGAAATTACATTATATTGATAAAGGTGAAGGAAAATCTTTGGTGATGATATCGAGTTGGACCTTGTCTGCTGAGCAATTTAGCGCTCAAATTTTGCACTTTAGTCAAAGAAATCGTGTTATAGCACTTGATATGAGAGGCCATGGGCAATCTGAAAAAGTAGATTATGGATACAAAATATATCGATTTGCGAAAGATCTCCATGAGTTATTTGAACATTTAGCATTGGTCAATATAACGCTTTTGGGTCATTCTGTGGGAGCCGCAGTCATTATGTGTTATTGGGAGTTATTTACTGGGGAAAGGCTGTTAAAACTTGTGTTAGTCGATCGTCCTTCAATGACTATTTCTAATCCGCTGTGGACAGCGGAACAAGTGAAGCACTATGGAGCAGCAATGGATGTGCATACAGCCATGGAGGTGAGAAATATGATAGCTGGAAATGAAGGAGATCAATATAAAGCCGTGTTATTGAATTGTATGCTCACACCACCTATTTCTCTTTATATGAGGCAACGTTTGTTGGATTCGAGTCAAGCTGTACCTAAGGAGCAAGCTGCAATACTTTTTTATGATGAAGTACATCAAGATTGGAGAGAGGTATTGTCCTTAATAAATATACCGACTTTAATCATCGCGGGTAGAGCTAGTCCGATTTCCTTATCATCACAACAATGGGTAAAAGAACAAATTACAGGCTCTATATTGATTATTTTTGAAGAGCATGAAGGAGGGAAGCATTTTCCTTTTATTGATAATCCAATTAAATTTAATCGTGTTATTGACAAGTTTATTGAATAATCTTAATGAGTTTTAAGACTGGGGGGTCTGATGGTTTCCAATATAGTGCATCATTATTTTATGACGACTGACAATGTCAAGCTGCATTATATTGATGAAGGTCGGGGTATACCTTTAGTTTTACTGCATGGTTGGTCACAAAGCTGTGAGCAATATAAGTATCAAATTGAAGGATTAAGTCATAAGTATCGTATTATTGCGTTAGATATGAGGGGGCATGGTTTATCTGAAAAGGTCAATTATGGCTTTAAAATATATCGACTTGCTAAAGATGTTAATGAATTACTGTGCTATTTGGATTTAAATGATGTGGTTGCGCTTGGACATGCATCGGGCGCCGCGGTGATTTGTTGCTATTGAGAATTATTTGAAGCAGAGCGATTAGCTAAGCTGGTATTGGTGGATAAAATCCCGGTATTAACTTCTAATCCTCTATGGTCACCAGAAGAAGTGGCGAGTTATGGATCCTTTGTCGATCCTGTTTCTTCTATGAGTTTTGTGAATACTTTATTAAGTGACAGAGCTGATATGGCAAAGACGATTTTATTGCATAGACAGATCACTCCAAATATTCTTCCTGAGGATGAAGGCTTATTAGTGGATAGCAGTTGTGCTTTGTCGAACTCTGAAGGTGCAGTATTGTTGTATAATGAGTTTCATCAAGATTGCCGTGATGTTATTGCTCGTATTAACTTACCCACTTTAATTATCGTCGGTAGAGGAAGCCCAACACCTGTGAGCTCTCAAATTTGGATGAATAGTATTATTAACGATTCTCAGCTTGTTGTTTTTGAAGTTGAAGAGGGGGGGAAACACTTTACCTTTATTGAAAACCCTAAGAAATTTAATCGTATAGTAGAATCGTTTATCCATTAAATTAACTGGTCAATGAGTGTATTTTTTCTGTTGCTTTTAATCCATTTCCGGTAATGATCCCAACTGTTGTTTGCTCGGGTTTGATAATATTATTTTTAATGAGTTTGCTTATTCCAGCAAAAGCGACTGCTGAAGTTGGTTCAATGAAGAAGCCTTTTTGCCCCATTTTTATTAAGGCTTGTTTGATTTGTTTGTCTGATACATCAATAAATTGCCCCTGAGTGTGACGCACAAATTGAATGATTTCGGTTATACGAGAAGATTGAATAATGCGGATCCCTTCTGCAATGGTATCTTGCGGTTTTAAGGGGGAGTGATCATGATTAAATTGTTTAACAAACGGGTTGACAGCTTTTGATTGAATACCAAATAGTCTAGGGATTTTAGTTATTTCACCTGTTTTTAAGAGTTCTTTGAATCCAAGATAAGCGCCAGCGATGAGGCTACCATTACCGGCTGGTGCAATAATGTTATCAGGGGCTTGGTAATTGTTTTGTTCCCAAATTTCATAAGCGATTGATTTTACACCTTCGATAAACAATGGATGCCAGTTGTGGCCAACATAGTAACTGCCATGAGTGTGAAGACTGTTAATAGCTGCATTGGCTACATCTTCTCGTGATCCATTGATTTCAATACAGTTCGCACCATACATTTTAGTTTGTACGACTTTTCCTACTGCGGTTCCTGCGGGAATAAAGACATTGAGTGCTAGGCCACCTTTGGCGCAATAGCCCGCATAAGCGGAGCCTCCATTACCACTTGAATCTTCTGCAAAGCAGTCAATGCCTTGTTTTAATAAGTAATTAATGACCATGGCCGCACCTCTGGCCTTAAAGGAACCTGTGGGCATTAAGGAATCCATTTTTACAAAAATGGGCGTGTTATCCCATACACATTCAGGCATAGGCGTGAGGGTTTCGTTGAACGAGACTTGTATATTTTGCCTACCGATAGGGTAAGCTTTACTGTAACGCCAAAGCGAAAAGTCCTCTTGAATTATATCACTTTTATTTAATCCTAATGTATCGTCATTTAGCCAAAGTGCTCCACCGCAATCACATTTTATGCGTGTTGGGGAGGCGAGGTAGGTGGTTTTGCATTGCATACATAAATATTGCATGGCATTTCCTTTGAATTTATGTCGAAGTTTTAGATCATATTATGTTTATTTTTATACGCTGCTAAATGATTATGACCGTTGATTAGCTTTGCTTTAAATAATGCTTAGGCGAGACATGTAAATGTTTTTTAAATACATTAATAAACGCAGAGCTAGAGCTATAACCTAAATCTAATGCGACTTGGGTGATGGATGCATGAGTTTGCAGTCGCTCAAGCCCTATGAGTACGCGCAACTTTTGCCGCCAATCACTAAAACATAATTGGCATTCTTTGATGAAAATACGATTAATAGTGCGAACCGAAGCACCAGAAAGTGTTGCTAATTCAGGCAAAGTTCGGTTATCAGCTGGATTATTTTGTAGAATTTGGCAGATTTTTCTCAATCTAGGATCCGTTGGCCAAGGTAAATGTAATGGGCTTTCAGCTGCGTGCTGTATTTCGTCAATGATCAAGGTTGCCATGGCATTGTCTACATGAGTTGAAGCGTAGCGAGATTGCCATGCATTGCAGCCTCGAATAATGAGTTCTTTTAAAAATTGAGACACTTCAATGACTTTGACCTTGTTACCTATTTTTTTTCCTAATTCATCACTAATGTGCAAACTACGATAAGCGACTGTCGATAAATTATTGACTTGATGAGTGACATACTTAGGCAGCCAGACGGCTCTTTGAGGGGGAATGAGAAAGCTTTGGTTGCCAGCAATGATGTTCATTGTTCCTTTTACTGCATATTGCAATTGATACCAAGTGTGATGATGCGGCATGCCTAAGGTATTGGCTTCATGTGTTGCGACAATAGCTTCAATAGGGTACTTCATTATTTTTTTGAGTGTGAAGGGGTAAGGGGTCATCGAGTCGTTATTCCTTATCACGGAGTAGACAAAGGATTAATTTGGCGTATTTGATAAATAATAAGTCATAATTGATGAAGTTTGCCACTTTATTTCCTCGTAAACTGCTTTAGATTATTTTACAACTTAGGAATAAAAATGAACGTTAGGGATAAATACCATACTCTGAATGGCTTTTCTCAAGATAAGCACGCGCAGCAGTTTTTATTGCTCAGTGCTATTTGTGTGGCGATTACTTTTTCAGTTTGGCAGGCGTTATTAAATAATTTTAGTGTCGAGCAGGCCAGCTTCACTGGGACCGAAATTGGCATATTACAAACATTACGTGAAATTCCAGGGTTTCTTGCATTTGGGGCTGTGTTTCTATTGCTACTCCTAAAAGAGCAATACTTAGCGGTGGTTTCACTGGCTATACTTTCTATTGGTGTTGGGTTAACTGGTTTTTTTCCAACGAGTTATGGTTTATATGCAACGACGATTGTGATGTCGGTGGGTTTTCATTATTTTGAGACAATTAATACCTCCTTACAAATTCAATGGTTAGGGAAAAAAGAAGCGCCAGCCGTGATGGGGAAAATACTCAGTAAAACAGCGATGGCGGCATTAATCACCTTTAGTATTATTTGGTGTGCGATGGAATTTTTGCAGGTGCCTTATTGGGTTATTTATGTGATTGCAGGAATACTTGGCTGTGTTATGGCTTTATATTTATTTCTTCGCTTTCCTTTGTTGCCAAAAAAATCAATTCAACACAGACATTTAGTAATAAGGAAACGTTATTGGCTTTATTATGCATTGGTGTTTATGAGTGGTGCTCGCAGGCAGATATTTGTGGTGTTTGCTGGATTTTTAATGGTCGATAAATTTGGCTTTTCGGTAGAAAATATGGCCATGTTATTCATCATTAATCAAATTGCAACAGTTTGGTTAGCACCTAAAATTGGCCGGTTTGTCGGACATTTTGGTGAGCGAAATGTGCTACTAGTGGAGTATATTGGTTTAATTATTGTGTTTGTAGCCTATGGACTGGTAGATAACCATTGGGTTGCCTCAAGCTTATATGTCATTGATAATATTTTCTTTGCTATGGCTATCGCCACTAAAACCTATTTTCAAAAGATTGCATCACCTGAAGATATTGCGTCTACATCGGGGGTGTCCTTTACGATTAATCATATTGCTGCAGTGGTGTTACCGGTTTTCTTAGGTATGATCTGGATGATAAGTCCTGCATTGGTGTTTTATATTGGCGCAGGTATGGCTGTGGTGTCTCTTGGACTGGCTTTATTGGTGCCGCATATTCCTAAGCCAGGTCATGAGTCGTTATTTAAGCGAAATATGGCAACTGAATTCAGTTAAGTTTTTTAGTAAAAGCTTTCTTTCATATGTTTGAGAGCTTCAGAACTCATCGTATCTCGGCTAAATATTTCACTTTCGTTTAGTCAGTCTTATTTATCATTAATAATTTATTAGTGGTAATGGCTATGGTATTTTTATATTGATTGAGCTACAGAGGTTATGCATAAACGGATATTAGGTCATGAGCCTGTACGTAAATAAAAATGAGTGCGTTAGCCTTAACAATGAATAATTCAATGCTGTTTTAAAGTAAAAAGAATGTAAGCGCCAGCATTTTTTGCGGCGCTTATTTAACTCATTGATGTTGTTTTTGTTGATTTTTATAACTTATACATGGTTAAAATAGTGTATATTACCATTGTCATCCATTTGGCCTTTTCCACCAAACTTCATGTGTTCTTCAACACCATGAAATACATCTATTCCTTTAGCAAGTCTTAGGTTAGAGAATATCTCCTTTTGCATGGTGATATAATTATTTAAAAGTGATGTAACTGTAGGGTTATTTGTCTTTGATAGTTCTTCTATACTCTGTTTATCTTTTTTGAACTTGTCCTGTAGTATCATTTCAAATTTAGCAAGTTCAATCTGGATTTCGGTGTCGTCATGTGCTTCTTGAATATCTTTTGGCTCGCGGCTATATTGCCCTAAATTAACTGTGTATGGATCAATAACACTTGAGAATTGCTCAATACCTTCATTTGGGTATTCTAGTACCTTGAGTTGATGCTGGCTTGCTTCTATTTTGAACTCATCTGAGAAACCGTAAGGAACGTCTAGGTCATCTTTGTCGATTTGTTGAAACTTGCTGTAATCTTCAACCGGCTGAGTGTGTTGAATAAAAATTTTATCATCACGAATGATATTAAGTTTTAACTGATATTGACCTACTTCATTTTTTTCAAGTGTGGCATTAAATTGCTCTCTGTATTCAGGCTTCACAGAGTTGAGCATGTTGATCATTTTGTTACACATCGATACTGGGGCGACGATTGAATTCGAAAGGTTTATTTCATCTGTGCATTCTAGGAGCCGTTTTGCTGAATGCATATCATCATCGATGAACCAGTCTTTGATTTCGTCGATTTTTTTAAGATTATTTTGAGCATTGAGCTCTCTTAGTTCAGTATTTTTTTCAAAAACCTCTTTTGCGATTCTATGGTTATTCTGATTTAGGTTTACGTTGATTTCAAGCTGATTAATGTCGAGAGGTTTATGTGAATTTTCCGGTATGAGTTTTGGTAAAATATCGTCAGGGTTAATATAAGCTTTCTCAATGAGTCCATTATTTTGCAGGGCTAAAAGATTATGATTCAATTGCTCTGCTATTTGCTGTTGTGCTTTTTCTTGAAGGTTAACACTAATCGTGCGTTTGAAAATAGTTTGATCGCAGGATTGGTTCAGAACTTGAATGTGGCATTTCATCTCTCCATTTGGGCCATTATATACATTGGCTTTGAAGCATTGCTTAAGTGGATCTTGAGAATGTGCCAAACTGTTCAGTTTTTCAATTATATTTTTAATTTGGGTTTCATCTTGGTTCTCGTTATGAAATATATCATACAGTAATTCGGCGGTTTCTTGCTTTACTGAGCCTGAAAAAGCCCAGTCAAGGAATTTTTCGAATAAGCTCATGTTTAGCACATTACCTGTATGTTTTGCCGCTGCAATTGTTTGCAAATTTTCCATCGTAAGAGATTGTGAGAAAATACTGGATTGATTACTAATAGAAATAGAGAGGGACATTTCACCGCCTAAGATTAATTAATGTTAATCTTTTGATTCTCTCAGGTAGAATATTCACTTGCTATCAGAAAAGTGAATAATTATAAATTAAACGTAATTGTTTATTTATATTTCATTTTTTAATCCTTTGAATCTGCTCGTTGACTTATTATCGCTTAATTTATTAACGGCCTTTAACTTATTGCCAGTGTGTTCTTGGCATTATCTATCGTATTTACACAGCCCGTAAAAATAGTCATCAACATATTGACCGCCAATGAAGGCGTTTTGCTTTAAATGCCCTTCTCGTATAAAGCCTGCCTTTTCTAGTAGCTTATAGGAGCCTGTATTATTAACGGCGCAGGTTGCGACAAGTTTATTCAACTTTAAGGTTACAAAGGCATGGGCTTGAATGAGTGAAAGGGCTTCAAAACCATAGCCTTTCCCCTGTGATGATGCTTTAAGCATAAAGCCAATTTCGGCGATTGCGGCATCGGGGTTAGTGATTTTTAGGCCAATACTGCCCAGTTTTTCACCCGTTTCATTATGATTAATACTCAAAGATAACCAGTGTTCACTGTCTTTATTCCAAGGTAAAAGCTGCATTTCAAATTTTGTTCTGGCTTCTTCCTCAGTAAAAGGATCGTACACATGTTCCATCAGTATAGGATCAGTCGAGAGATGCAATGCTAATGGCCAGTCGCTTTCATCATATTGCTTGAGTGTGATTCTTGAACCTACTAAATTCATGTGATTTAACCTTCTTTTTATCGCCGCTTGCTACTGATTATCGAATAATATTGTGACTCTTTTATCACAATATTATTCTTTTATCTATTGATTATTAAATGCTTTTTAAAGTTTTTTTCCTCAAAGGTATGTTTACACTATGCTTAATTTATCTGTGAGCTATATTGAGTCATTTTATGGCGAAATTAAAATGCGTCGCTAAAGGGCTAAGTTATCCTGAGTCTCCTCGTTGGCATAAAGGGGAGCTGTGGTTTACTGATGTGTTTTCTGGGGAAATAAAAGTGCTTGATGGCCAACAGCAGCTCAGGTTGGTGGCAAAATATGAAGGGGCATTATCAGGTATAGGTTGGATGCCTAATGGTGACTTTTGTGCGGTATCAGTGTTTGAACATAGCGTCCTTAAACTCAATGATGATGGGCAGTTTTACATTTGGGCGAACTTGGATGATGAGGGAAGTTTTGCCAGTAATGATATGATTATTGATGAAAGGGGAAATGCTTTTATTGGTAATATTAGCTTTAATTATATGCAAGGAGAATCGCCTAGGCTAGGTAACATTAAGCATTTGGACAGTGATGGACATTGTTTAACAGCCGTAACAGAAATAGGAACGGCAAATGGAATGGCCGTTAGTCTTGATGGCAATACCTTGTTTGTTGCTGAAACTTTTGCAGACTGTTTAAGTGCTTATCAATTAAATAGTCATGGTGTGTTAACTAATAAGAGACAAGTCGCTTACTTTCCCAAAGGAAGTTGTCCAGATGGAATATGCCTCGATAATCAAGGGGCGGTTTGGGTTGCCTGTAGTCAGTCTTGTTTAGTTTATCGAGTCAATTTACAAGGTGAGTATTTGGAGCAAATTAGTTTGCCTGATGAAGTCCATCCATTGGCTTGCGTATTAGGGGGAAAAGAGCGAAGAACATTGTTTATTATGACGACAAAAACCTTTGATCCTGAGGAAGCGACATCTCTGTTAACCGGTGCTATTTATAGCCTTGATATTGAGTATTCCGGTGTTGGAAAACCATGAGCCGTAGGGTGTGGGTATATCTGCTAGATTAATTGGCTAATGACTTATTCAACAATAGAATAAATGGTTACAAAAGCGAATAACTTTTAATCAATTGTCATGGTAAAATTTAGTGAAGTGAATATTGTAGGTGAGTCGTATGAAAATATTTTCTGATTATCTAAGAAAGATTCAAAAAATGCCTGCACATCGTAAAGGCTCTAAATTTGAAGAAGGCATTTTTATCGTATTTTTTATTCTATCGGCGGTGTTTGTGCTGACTTAGAAAGGTAGAGGGTATTTTCTTTCAGTAAAGTGTGTTTGTGGCTACATATATTCAGTAATGATAAATAAAAAGCGTTTGGAGTGATTGCTGTATTGCTTCTATTTTTCAGCTTGGAGGGACTGACTTCCTTCAGTATTGTTATTAACTGAGCTTCAATTTCACTGTATTGCGTCATAATATCGTCTGCTTCATCAGGGGAGAGCGGTGTCGACAATAGTTTATATGTTTCTGTGATTATAGATTTATTTTTATCTTGTGATTGAACGAACTCGGTATAATAGGGATCTTCTTTTATCATTAAGAAATGAAAAATACTGTAATATAGGCGTAAAGGTGTTTGTTTTCTGGATAGAAAAGCAGCTTTATTTGAATGGTTATCTTGGTTTAAATTTATAAATGCGATGAGGTGTCGCTTTAAACTTCTTAGATTATATGCGCCTTGACTATCCCAAAGATTGGCGGTGTTTAAGGCTTTTTTATGTGAAAAAATTTGAGCCAAATTTTGATTAAATTGAGTCAGTAGCAAAGTATAGGTGTGCTTTATTTTGTCCTGTTGCTGATAAGGCCAAAATAAAGCTTGAAAGATGATGACACTGCTTACACCTAAAAAAATACCGCCAAGCCTTTCTAATGGAACGACGAGGGATGTATTAGGGGTTAATTGATTGATTACACCTATGATAAAGACAACATTAGCCTGTGTTCCTAGGCTCATGGAGTCTGTGTTGGAGAAATGTAAAAGCCCAAAACTGAAAATAACGCCAAATAAAATGGCTAATATTAATGGGAAACTGTCCAAGCTTAAAGTGAGCACAAAGAGAGATATAATGCTTCCAATAAGGCACCCCGCAATACGTAATAGACCCTTATCTCGAGAGATATCGCTCGATAAGTTAAAGCAAACAGCAATAGAAACTGCAATTTGATAATAACCGGGCAAATTAAAATAAAGCCAAATAAAAGGGACAAATAAAATAGCGGCCGCGCCTATGATTGCATGTTTAAAATAGTAGGGGTCATATTTAAAATAATCGCTGATATGGCGTTTAAATTCTGGAGAGTCATGGGTTTTTGCTTTACCTACATTGCTCTGTAACGCAAGTTTCTTTGTTTCATTTTGTATGGATTTTAATGATTGAAACCATTCGTAACCGATGAGTTTAGAATGTATATGATGATGTACTGTCTCTGGGGGATTTGTGTATTCTTTAAAAAGCATGCTTTTGAGTTGAACCATACTTATTTTAATTGTCGTTAAATTTTCATTGATGAAAGATTGGGTTGTTTTTTCAAAAACACTGAGAACAGTAGTACTTGTTAAGGCGACTTTGATTGTATTCAGTATTTCTGATAAGGGGGTATGGAATTGATTTAAGGCTGAGAGCATTTTGCTATGTTCATTTTCTTTCAATATTGATTTGAATGCACCACTGAGATATTGATGTCGTGTGGTATCCATCACTATGGAAGTGATGTTTCTAATATTAGTGAGTAAACTGATTAATTGCTCATGTTGTTTTTTAGATTTGATTTCATGCTGAGCAAAGATTAATAATTGATCCTGTTTTATTTGATGTGTACTGATTGCTTTAAGCGTGTCAAAGATGTCTTGCTGTATTTTTTCTTGCTCATGTTGATTATGGCTTTTTGGCTGAGCTATCAATGATATATATTGCATGTTTGTGTCATTTAGCTTAATGAGTAAATTAATCAGTTTTATCAATGAATCAATTAATTGTTTATGGGCATATTGAGTGGTGAAACATAAGCTAATGATACAACTACTGAATACACCTATAATAATTTCTAGGCTGCGAAAAAAGGCGGTATTAATAAAATTTTCAGGTGTTGGATTATTGAGACTTGCTAATAAGATCATAAGGCCAGTGACATAGAAAAAAAGCCATGTATAAGTTTTTTCTTCAATGGCAAAGGTTAAATAAATACCGATAAAAGCAAGAAAAAAAATAGCAACTGAAAAAAGCGGCGGAGATGTGATGAATAATGAGATGATCAGTAAAGCCGCTGCTGCACCAAGTATTGTGCCTATGGCTCTCTCTAGGCTTTTAGATAAGGTATTACCCACTGTCGGTTGGGTAGAGATAAAGGCTGAAATGCCTGCCCAATAAGGCTCTTGGGTTTGCAATAAGACGGCCAGAAAAATAGCGACAATAACGGCTGCACTGGCTTGAAAAGCTAATCTTGTTTGGGGGGAGCTTAATGTAAAGGTTTGCACTTGAAGATGAGTGTCTTTTTTTATTTTTTCAAGGACATTCATTAATAAGTACCTTTAAATACGCTTAACATTAGGCTGGTTAAAAGATGATGACTTTAGCATCAATACCAACAGGGAGATGATTACTGTTAGGAAAGTTCATCAGCTTTATACGAACGGGGATCCTATATTCGTAACGTATCCAGTTAGTGATAGGTTCAATGTAAGGTAATGATGGGTCTGGTTGGGTATTGCTGCGAGATACACCTCTGCCAAAACTGGTGATTTGTCCTCGATACAGCTTCCAAGGATGATTTGATAGGTAGACCCAAACAAGGGTGCCTTTCGTCAGTGAGACTAAGTTACTTTCTTTTATATTGGCGACAATATGTTTACTATTTTTCGTTATAAAGCCGAAAAGAGGGGTGGCTTGATTGGCATAGTCGCCAGCATATACTTTTAAATTGTTAATATAGCCAGCTGATGGTGCATAAATTTGACTCATTTTTAGATTGTATTCAGCTTGCCTTAATGCGGCTTTTTGTTGTTGAACAAGGGCTTGATCGAGCGGGGCTCTTTTGACTAAGTCCTGATAGGTGAGTTGAGATTTTTCCAGTGTGGCCGTGGCAATGTTGTATTCTTCTTGTTTGGAGTCGAGATCATTTTTAGAGACTGAGTTCTTTTTTTGTAATATCTGATAACGCTCAAATTCGAGTTTAGCAAAATTGGCTTGAGCTTGGCTGATTTCTATTCCTGCTTGTGCTTCCTTAAGTTGAGTACTGAGTAAATCTTGTTGTGCAACGGCTTGCGCAACGAGGGCTGTGGCATTATTAACGGCAATATTAAAGGGTTCTTGATCTAAAGTGACGAGTAAGTCACCTTTTTTAACTTCTTGATTATCTATTATGTTTATGTGAGTTATCAGGCCAGATACGCTAGGCGTGATTTTGACGACATTGGCACTGACATAGGCATCGTTATTATAAATAAAAAAATAGCCAGAGCTGTAATACCCCGCAATAAAGAGAAGTAAAAGGCTTGCTAAAAGCAGCAATTTATTGTGAAAAAATGATCCCATGACATCGTCATAATTAAAATGCATATATTTAGCAGTATAGCTGGATAGGCTTTAATTAACCTTAACTCGGGTTAATGAGTGTCAGATATAAATTTAATGGCATTTAAAATCAAATTCTTAATTTACTTGCCTGTTTTTATTTATGTCACTTTTTGCTAAATGCCGATATTTTTGTCGATATCAAGGCGAGGTTTCGTGCCTAATAGCCCGCTATTAGTCGGAAGCACAACACAGATAGGGGCCAAAATAGCGATATTTAACGGCGCTGCTTAACTCGAGTTCAGGCTAATTAGGTTTGTTGGTTTTTTAAAGGAGTTTGGTGGATGAATCTATGATGCAAGTTCACTACGAGTCCATTAAGCATGAGGCCAACGACACCTGCTGGAAGTCCAAAGGGTTGGGTGAGAGAAGGGGTAAACATATAAATGAGTGTAAAGCTTAATCCAGTAATGAGGCCCCATAACAGCGAGCTTGCTCTTAATTGTTTTATATGTAGCCCCATCATAACTGCTGGTGCGATTTGACAGAGAAGCTCTAATTTTAATTGGATTAACCACCATAAAGTCACAGGGACATAAATGGCCAAGCTAGCCATAATAGCAATTAATATCCAAGTAAACACTTTTCCCATATAAATCAATTTTCTTTGACTCGTTTTTGGGCGATAAGCTTGATAAATATCTTGCGTAAATAGCGAGGAAATGGCCAGCATTGCTGAATCAACGGTTGACATGATAGCGGCAATCGCTGCTGCGATAAACAAAGTAATGATATATTGCATACCGGCAATATGATTAAGTTTAGATAGCATTAACAGTATGATTTCATCAGAAGTGACTTTATCTAAGTTAGGAAAGTGTGCGGCGCCGATAATGGCAATAATGATGATGGGTAATGTGGTGATAAATGGCATGACGAGCATTAATTGTAAAGAACGCTGCAACGTTTTTTTATTTTTGGCTGCATAAATTCGCTGAATGGCTTGAGGATAAACTGCGGCACCGAAACAGACCATGATTAATGTTCCAATCCAACTCTTTATATCTGCTATGTTCGGTGTTTTAAAGAATTGTTTGTTAGTATTTTCCAGTAGGGTTTGATTCGTTAATATTGAACCATACTGAGTCCAAACCACCGTAAAAATAATTAAAATGGTGACTAACAATAGAATGCCTTGTATGGCATCAGTCCAAGCAACTGAGCGCATTCCTCCTAAGGTTTCATAAATCACCATAATCAGTGCCATAGAGATTATCCCCTGGGCAAAATTAATTTGTCCACCAGTGGCATAATCCATAATATAACCAATGGCTTTAAGGTTGCTTAAAATATAACCGGATAACACCATTAAGCAAATAGTGACAATGAGAGTGGTGAGCCATTTATTGTTATAGCGATAAGCAATGAAATCACCGACAGTGATAAAATTATGGGTCTGAGATAATCGAAATAACTTGGGGGCATACAGCATATAACCACCGATAACCGATAGCATTAAGGTCATACCAACTAAGAAAAACCAGCCGCTTCGATAAGCTGAACCTGCAAACCCAATGAGATTGTTACCACTGTATTGTGTTGCATATAAGGTCAAAAATAACACCCCGACGCCAAAACTTTTACCGCCCAAATAGAAGTCATTAAGTGTGTTTTCTTGACTTTTTTGCTTCCCTAGAATGCCAACGCCAATAAGAGATACCAAATAAAGGATAAGAAATATCATACTAGGGGGGTTGAGTAAGGGATTCGTCATGTTGTCTCTACGCTATTTTATTCGTTTTTAACAGGGAAAAGGCGGTGATAGGTTTTTTATTCATCCCACTCTTTTTCTAGTGCGATAAACAGGAGCAGCGCATAAATGATACTGAGGATAAGTGAGCCCCATGCCCACAATGGGATCCCCCAATAGGTGGTGGCATCAAGAAAGGGAGCAGTTAATAATAAACATAAAAAAGACAGTTTGAGCAAAGGCGCTTTTACGGGAGTCATGTTTTTTCAATGGTGTGTAACAGTGTTTTACAGTGTAATTCAGCCTGCGTTTATTTACTATTTTAAATCAACCTGATAGTAGATATTAGTCTAAATTTGGCTGGTGAGCTGTATTAAAAGATCTTAATTATCAACAAGATGTTTGTTGGAAAGACTAATCATTTAACTTAGTCATTTTTGTAACAACTGGGAGGTTAATAGTTAATAATGATCTTAAATTGGTATGGTTGTAATTACACTACCAATTTAAGGTTCTTTTCGTGTGATCAGTTAATTTATATTGCTTTTAAAAATGCGCTGATCACGGGCTCTTCTTGGCGCTTTATTTTACAGCAGCAACCTAATTCAAAAGGTGCTATGGCGATAGGTGAAGGTAGGAGTTGGATCCTATCTCTCACAGGACTATTTTTAATGACAACTTCTGGTGTGATGCTGACACCACAACCCAGTGCAACCATAGAGGCAATGGCTTCATGGCCCGATACTTGAGCATAAATATTGGGAATTAACCCTAATTTTCTGAACCAATTATCAATACGAATGCGTCCAGGGCCATGTTCAGGAACAATAAAAGGCAGTCTGTCCCAAGGAAGGTATGATTCGTTAAGTAATTCTTGTACTTTACATCTAAAAGTCGGGGCTATGATGGCTAAAGGAATATTATCGATTTTGGAAAAATGTAAGCTATCAGGAAAAGGCTCGGGTAAAGCAGTGATAGCGATGTCGGTTCGATTTTGACTTACTTCATGGATTGCGTTCGCAGCATCGCCTGTGGTTAAGGCTATTTCAACTAAAGGATGTTCTCGCCTGAAGCGGTCAAGTAAACCCGGTAGATGGCTATAAGCGGCCGTTACGGAACAAAATAAATTTAACCTTCCTCTTAGCAGATCTTGTTTGGGATCGATTTTTGTTTTTAATTTTCCCCAATTATTTAAGGTTTGTTCGGCAAAATGCCGGTATTCAATCCCTGCATTAGTCAGTGAAACGCTGCGATTATCTCGCCTAAATAATTGTGCACCCACTTCTTCTTCTAAACGTTGCATGGCACGGCTTAAGGTTGAAGGGCTCACATGCATGGCGTGTGCTGTTTTAGTAAAGTGTAAGCTATCACATAGGTGAAGATAGAGTTTAATTGTACGAATATCCATAACATTTGCTCAAGTAGTAAATATTTTTCTTAACGCTGTGATCACTAATACAAAACATAGTATTTGTGTTGCAAAAAATGCAATACAGTGTTCCAAATATATCATTTTAAGCAATGAAAAGCTTGCGCTATAGTGGCTTCAATCGCGATTTGGCTTAATGAGAGTCAATCGCTCCCCGTAGTCCTTTAATGAGGTGGTACAACAGATGGCTAACTATTTTAATTCTCTGAGTTTACGTCAACAATTAGAACAGCTGGCTCAGTGCCGCTTTATGGATCGCAGTGAGTTCAGTGAAGGCTGTAATTATATCAAAGACTGGAACATTGTCATATTAGGTTGTGGCGCTCAAGGTTTAAACCAAGGTTTAAACATGCGTGATTCTGGTTTAAATATTTCTTTTGCACTGCGCCAGCAAGCGATTAGTGAAAAGCGCGCTTCGTATCAAATGGCCACGGGCAATGGTTTCCGTGTTGGTACTATTGAAGATTTAATCCCAGCAGCGGATTTAGTGTTGAATTTAACCCCTGATAAGCAGCATACCGCAGCTGTCAATTCAGTTATGCCACTCATGAAGCAAAATGCAACGCTGGCTTATTCTCATGGATTTAATATTGTCGAAGAGGGCATGCAAATTCGTCCCGACTTAACGGTTATTATGGTCGCACCTAAGTGTCCAGGTACCGAAGTTCGTGAAGAATACAAGCGTGGTTTTGGTGTGCCAACGTTGATTGCGGTTCATCCTGAAAATGATCCTAATGGCGATGGTTTCGACATTGCTAAAGCGTATGCCAGTGCAACCGGTGGTGACAGAGCCGGTGTATTGCATTCATCATTTATTGCCGAAGTGAAGTCGGATCTGATGGGTGAGCAAACCATTTTATGTGGCATGTTACAAACGGGAGCTATTTTAGGTTATGAGAAAATGGTTGCCGATGGTGTTGAGCCAGGTTATGCGGCTAAGCTTATTCAGCAAGGGTGGGAAACGACGACCGAAGCGTTGAAGCACGGCGGTATTACTCACATGATGGATAGATTATCCAATCCGGCCAAAATTAAGGCCTTTGAAACCGCTGAAGAGCTAAAATCAATTCTTAAACCGCTTTTTGCTAAGCACATGGATGATATTATCAGTGGTCATTTTTCACAAACCATGATGGAAGATTGGGCCAATGATGACGCAAATCTTTTAAAATGGCGCAATGAAACGAATGATACTGCTTTTGAAAATGCGCCAGAAAGTGATGAGGTTATCGATGAGCAAGCGTATTTCGATAAAGGTATTTTTCTCGTTGCTATGATTAAAGCGGGCGTAGAACTTGCCTTTGATACTATGGTTGAAGCCGGCATCATCGAAGAGTCTGCTTATTATGAGTCATTACATGAAACGCCATTAATCGCGAATACAATTGCCCGTAAACGTTTATATGAAATGAACGTTGTTATTTCTGATACGGCTGAATATGGATGTTACTTGTTTAATCACGCTGCGTTGCCTATGTTGCGTGATTACGTCAATAATATGCCTAAAGAACTATTAGGCGCAGGCCTTAGCGATACTCATAATGGTGTCGATAATGTTCGATTAATTGAAGTCAACCAAGCTATTCGTCATACCCCAGTTGAGAAAGTGGGTGCTAAGTTGCGCGGTTACATGACAGAAATGAAAAAAATTGTAGAAGAAGCTTAATGATTAGGTTTGCCCTTAAACGCGAATAATTTTTGAGATTGAGATTGAGATTGAGATTGAGATTGAGATTGAGTTTGAGTGCAAGATTTAATTTTAAGGAATGTAGAATAGTTGCAATAAGGACGTGAGTAGTATGTTGTTCTTTCATGTGTTTAATGCTATTACATTCCGTATTAGCTGAAAGACAACAAATGATACAAAGTTTTTGTTGTCTTTATTTTTGGCTTTGTGGTAAACCTTAAGTATCGCTTTTATGTTTATGTAAGAGTCGATAACCGAATTTATGCAAAGAAACTGATTAGGATATAGATTAACGATGCGTCATTTAGTTGCTCAGCTCATTATTGTGATTATTACCGTCGTGGCTCTCAAGTCACAGCGGGGGCAGCGTATGCTAAATCGATATACCTAATGAGGTTTAAAGATTGAAACAAACCCCCCGCTCCGAAAGGACCGGGGGGTTTTTTATTAGTATCCTTAAAGTTTCAATGGGCTGTAAAGCACAATTTTTTTGTAATGCATGGCAATAGAGGTGACGAGATTAATGGAACAAGGGCAGAAAATTCGTGGTGCTGATGCAGTAATCAAAGCGTTAGTCGCTCATGGTGTGAATACAATCTTTGGTTATCCTGGTGGCGCTATCATGCCGCTTTATGATGCACTTCATGGTAGCACTGTGGATCACCTATTAAGCCGGCATGAACAAGGTGCTGCTTTTGCTGCATTAGGCTATGCGCGAGCCAGTGGCCGAATTGGTGTGTGCTTTGCCACTTCAGGACCGGGTGCGACAAATTTAGTGACTACCCTTGCCGATGCATTATTAGATTCAGTGCCTATGGTGGCGATTACCGGACAAGTGCCGAATCATCTTATTGGTACCGATGCTTTTCAAGAGATTGATATGCTAGGGATGTCCTTATCTTGTACTAAACACAGTTTTATGGTGACTCACATTGATGAGCTTATTCCTACCTTATATCAAGCCTTTGAAATTGCAACTTCGGGTCGTCCAGGTCCCGTTTTAGTCGATATACCTAAAGATATCCAAGTGGCCATGCTGGAATATAAAACCCCCTTACATGCTGTAATACCTGAACCTTGGCATCAAGATTCCGATATTGATGCTGCAAAAGCCTTATTACAAGCGGCAAAGAAACCCATTATTTATGCCGGTGGTGGTGTGGGAATGGCCAATGCAGTGAGTCAATTACGTGACTTTATTGATGTGACTGGCATGCCTTCCGTTGCAACGCTAAAAGGGCTGGGGAGCATTACTATCGATACGCCTGGTTATTTAGGCATGCTGGGCATGCATGGTTCAAAAGCGGCAAATATTGCGGTACAAGAAAGTGATTTACTCGTGGTCATTGGAGCACGATTTGATGACCGAGTGACTGGACGTTTGTCTTGTTTTGCGAGTAAAGCCAAGGTGCTTCACCTTGATATAGATGCGGCAGAGTTAGGTAAATTGCGGGCTGCGGATGTTGCTATTGCCAGTGATTTACGTGAAGTGTTACCTGCCATTACTCAAACATTGAATATCAATGAATGGTGCGAGGAAGTGAAACAACTTCAAGTAACTCATGAGCGACATTATGACTGTCCTGGGGAGCTGATTTATGCACCTTCTATGTTAAGGCGCTTAGCGCAAAAACTGCCAAAAGACAGCGTTGTGAGCTGTGATGTGGGGCAACATCAAATGTGGGTTGCTCAACATATGTGGTTTGACAGACCTGAAAATCATTTATCCAGTGGCGGGCTGGGCACGATGGGATTTGGTTTACCTGCGGCGATTGGCGCTAAAGTGAGTCGCCCTGAATCAACCGTTGTTGCGGTATCAGGTGATGGGTCTTTTATGATGAATGTACAAGAACTTGCCACGCTTAAGCGTCGGCAACTTCCGGTTAAGATATTGCTTATTGATAACCAAAAGTTAGGTATGGTTAAACAATGGCAGCAACTGTTTTTTGAAGAGCGTTATAGCGAAACTGATTTATCTGATAATCCTGACTTTGTACGCTTAGCTTCAGCTTTTGACATTCCTGGCCGCACAATTGATAAGGCTGATGAAGTCGAAGCGGGTCTTGATGAAATGCTTAATGCGAAAGGGGCTTTTTTATTACATGTTGCTATTGATGATGCACATAATGTTTGGCCTTTAGTGCCGCCTGGGGCGGCGAATCACAATATGATGGACGAGACGGAGACGCAAATATGATCTACGACATGATTTTAACGGTACATCAACGCGCCGAAGTATTAGAGCGTGTTTTAAGAGTCATTCGCCATCGTGGTTTTAAGGTGATGAGCATTAACATGCAAGTCCATGAGAATGAGACTAGTATGGTGGATATAGCCGTAGAGAGTGAGCGGGCAATTACTTTACTGAGTAATCAATTGAATAAATTAATTGATGTGCTTGAGTGCCAAGTCTTACCATCAAAGATAGAAAACAAACTTGCTAGCGTATAAGGAAAAAAATAATGGCCGCAAAAACAGCAGAATATATTTGGTTTAATGGTGCAATCATGCCTTGGGCGGATGCAAAAGTTCATGTGATGTCCCACGCGTTGCACTATGGCACTTCTGTATTTGAAGGTATACGTGTTTATGACACACATTTGGGGCCAGCAGGTTTTAGATTAACGGATCATGTGCAACGTTTGTTTGATTCAGCCAAGATTTATCGCATGCCTATTCCTTTTAGTTTTGATGAGGTTATGCAAGCTTGTACTGATAGTGTACTGAAAAATGACTTAAGCAGTGCCTATATTCGCCCATTAGCGTTTTATGGGGATGTGGGCATGGGGATCACGCCCCCTAAAGATGCAGTATGTGACTTATTGGTGGCAGGCTTTCCATGGGGAGCTTATTTAGGTGAAGACAGTATGGAAGCGGGGGTTGATGTCGCGGTTACATCTTGGAATCGCTTGGCGGCCAATACTATCCCTACTGGCGCTAAAGCGGGTGGTAATTATCTATCATCACTGCAAATTTCAACGGAAGCCAAACGAAATGGTTTTGATGAAGGGATTGCCCTTGATACTAACGGGTTAGTGAGCGAAGGCGCGGGTGCTAACTTATTTGTGGTGAAGAAAAACAAAATTTATACCCCACCTGCAACCGCTGCCATTTTAATGGGATTGACCCGCGATACGATTATGGTTCTTGCCAGAGACATGGGTTATGAAGTCGTTGAAGAAGCCATGTCACGAGAGTTTTTATATCTAGCCGATGAAATTTTCATGACGGGAACAGCGGCTGAAATTGTCCCTGTTCGCAGTGTCGATAGAATTGATATAGGTGAAGGGCACCGTGGGCCTATTACTAAGAAAGTACAGCATAGCTTCTTTGGTTTATTTACCGGAGAAACAAAAGATAAGTGGGGCTGGTTAGAGCCTTTAAAGTGAAAATGAGTCGTGGTTAAAGCAGGGTGTTGATTGCATCGCTGCTTTAGCATTATTGATACAGATGATAATAGCTCATTCTAATATAGGGTTATTTTCTCAAAGATAGGACAATCGCAATGCCAAAATTACGTTCAGCTACCAGTACCGAAGGTCGTAACATGGCAGGTGCTCGCGCACTCTGGCGTGCTACGGGTGTCAAAGATAACGATTTCGGCAAGCCGATTATCGCTATATCTAATTCTTTTACACAATTTGTTCCCGGACATGTTCACTTAAAAGACATGGGATCTTTAGTGGCCGGCGCCATCGAAGAAGCGGGCGGTATTGCGAAAGAGTTCAATACTATTGCGGTGGATGATGGCATTGCTATGGGGCATGGCGGTATGCTTTATAGTTTACCTTCTCGTGAATTGATTGCCGATAGTGTCGAATACATGGTTAATGCCCATTGCGCCGATGCCTTGGTATGTATTTCAAACTGCGACAAAATCACCCCTGGTATGTTGATGGCTGCATTAAGACTTAACATACCTGTGGTATTTGTGTCGGGTGGGCCGATGGAAGCGGGTAAAACTAAGCTATCGGATAATATCATTAAGCTTGATTTGGTTGATGCTATGGTGGCGGGCGCCGATGAGCGCGTGTCTGATGAAGACAGTGAGAAAATTGAGCGTAGCGCTTGCCCCACTTGCGGTTCTTGCTCTGGCATGTTTACCGCAAATTCAATGAACTGCTTAACTGAAGCTTTAGGCTTATCTTTGCCTGGTAATGGCTCTATGCTAGCCACTCACGCCGATCGCCGTGAATTATTTTTAGAAGCGGGTAGGCGTGTAATGGATTTAACGACACGTTATTACCGTGATGATGATGCATCCGCGCTGCCACGTAATATTGCCAGTTTTAAAGCGTTTGAAAATGCCATGACATTGGATATTGCCATGGGGGGCTCCAGTAATACTGTATTGCATTTATTGGCGGCGGCGCGTGAAGCAGAAGTCGATTTTACTATGGATGACATCGATAGATTGTCACGTCTTGTGCCTCATCTTTGTAAGGTGGCGCCGTCAACGCCTAAATATCATATGGAAGATGTTCACCGCGCTGGCGGTGTGATGGGGATTTTGGGTGAGCTTGATAGAGCAGGATTGTTACACAACGAAGTGCCTCACGTGGCTGGTGAGAGCTTGAAAGCCGTGTTGGCAAAATATGATGTGGCGCAAAGTGATGATGCGGCTGTGCATCAGTTTTTCTCAGCAGGTCCTGCGGGCATTCCAACGACTCTGGCTTTTAGTCAAAGTTGTCGTTGGCCGAGTCTTGATATCGATCGTGAAGAAGGGTGTATTCGCAAACGTGAATTTGCGTTTAGTCAAGAAGGCGGTTTAGCGGTGCTATCGGGTAATATTGCCCTTGATGGCTGTATTGTGAAAACTGCGGGTGTGGATGAAGAGAATCATACCTTTGTGGGGACTGCTCGAGTATACGAAAGTCAAGATGATGCGGTAGCCGGTATTCTTGGTGGTGAAGTGGTGGCCGGTGATGTGGTGGTGATCCGCTATGAAGGCCCTAAAGGGGGGCCGGGTATGCAAGAAATGCTTTACCCGACTAGTTACTTAAAATCTCGCGGTTTAGGTAAAGCTTGTGCGCTCATTACCGATGGACGTTTCTCTGGCGGCACATCAGGTCTGTCTATTGGCCATGTGTCACCTGAAGCGGCAGCAGGTGGCACCATTGGTCTAGTGGAAACTGGCGATCGAATTGAAATCGACATTCCTTCTCGCTCTATTACTTTAGCCATTAGTGATGATGCATTAACGGCACGCCGTTATGCGATGGAAGGGCGAGGACAAGATGCATGGAAACCTGTTGGTCGTGTTAGACAGGTGTCTTCAGCATTGAAAGCTTATGCGCTATTAGCCACCAGTGCCGATAAAGGTGCGGTGCGCGATCTCACTAAGTTGTAGTTCTTTTTCATCTATAGGCAGGACAGAGCGAATGTCCTGCCATTGAGGTTTGATATGCTCGCATTAGCTTCACAGTCACAGTTAGAATTAGCCCAATATTATCTACAGAAAATTTTGTTGAGCTCCGTTTATGATGTTGCCAAGGTGACGCCGTTATCGAGTCTTAATAAGCTATCCGCGCGATTAGGCTGTCAGGTTTTTTTAAAGCGAGAAGATCTCCAACCTGTGCATTCTTTTAAGTTAAGAGGTGCTTACAATAAGATTGCTGAACTCTCATTTGATGAGTGTCAGCGCGGTGTCGTGTGTGCCTCTGCGGGTAATCATGCTCAAGGCGTAGCAATGTCTGCGGCCGCAAGAGGAATAAGTGCTGTCATTGTGATGCCTGAGACGACGCCAGACATTAAAGTTGATGCCGTGCGCCGTTTAGGCGGTGAGGTGGTATTACATGGTCAAGCCTTTGATATGGCCAATGCCCATGCACAATATTTAGCAAAAACAGAAGGGCGTGTATATGTGGCCCCCTTTGATGATGAAGCGGTGATTGCGGGTCAAGGCACCATTGCACAAGAAATGTTACAGCAACAGCGGGACTTAGAAACCATTTTTGTGCCTGTGGGTGGTGGCGGGCTCATAGCAGGCATTGCTGCTTATTATAAAGCGGTGATGCCACAAGTGAAAATCATTGGCGTCGAACCGGAAGATTCTGCTTGTTTAAAAGCCGCATTAGCAGCTGATGAGCGTGTGGTGCTGGATAAAGTCGGGTTGTTTGCCGATGGTGTCGCGGTGAAACAAATTGGCGCTGAGCCGTTTAAATTGGCACGTGAATATGTGGATGAAGTGATCACGGTTTCTTCAGATGAAATTTGCGCGGCATTGAAAGATATTTTTGAAGATACTCGCGCGATTGCAGAGCCTGCAGGCGCCTTATCGTTAGCAGGCCTTAAAAAGTATGTTGGTGATAGTGGTAAAGGTGAGAAGGTTGCAGCAATATTAAGTGGCGCCAATGTGAACTTTCATAGCTTACGCTATGTGTCAGAGCGTTGTGAGCTTGGTGAGCAAAAAGAAGCGATTCTAGCGGTGAAAGTACCTGAAAAGCCAGGTGTTTTCTTGCGTTTTTGTGAGTTACTTGAAAAACGTGTCATGACCGAATTTAATTACCGTTTCAACAGCCGTGATAAAGCAGTGGTGTTTGCGGGGATTAAACTCACTTCAGGACAAAGTGAGCTTGATGGCATCGTGACAAATCTTGAAGATGAAGGTTTTGAAGTTCAAGATTTATCCATGGATGAAACGGCAAAGCTACATGTGCGCTATATGGTGGGTGGTCATCCCTCTGAAGTTTTGACAGAACGTTTGTTTTGTTTTGAATTTCCTGAGCATCCTGGCGCCTTGTTTCAATTCTTAATCACATTAAAAAGCCAGTGGAATATTACGCTGTTTCATTATCGTAACCATGGAGCGGCTTTTGGCCGAGTACTGGCAGGCTTTGAAGTACCCGAAACTGACAATTTGGCTTTTCAACAATTTTTAAATAAGTTAGGCTTTGAGTATAAAGAAGAAACACATAACCCTGCTTATCAATTATTCTTAACGAACTGAATGGAAGTATAGGGGTGAGACAAAAAAGCCATGCTGAATATTCAGTGTGGCTTTTTCATTATGATTCTTTTTTAAGCTTGTGGTATGTTATTGGCTTGCTATTTTATGTGTCAGTTATTTTTCTGCTCTAGTGTTTTTTGTCTTGTTTTTATAAGGAAATATCATGTTAGTTGCTCCTACCGTTCAGCCATTTTTCCCGCCTCAACGTATATTAATGGGGCCAGGGCCTTCCGATGTACACCCACAAGTATTAGCAGCGCAAGCTAAACCAACCATTGGGCATCTTGACCCTTTATTTGTGGCCATGATGGATGAGCTTAAAGCACTTATTCAATATGCCTTTCAAACGAGTAATGCCATGACGCTGGCTGTATCGGCGCCCGGCTCTGCGGGCATGGAAACCTGTTTTGTCAATTTAGTTGAGCCAGGGGAAAAGGTGATTGTGTGCCGTAATGGTGTGTTTGGTGAGCGTATGCGTCAAAATGTCGAGCGTATTGGCGCGGTTGCTGTTGTGGTGGATAATGAATGGGGCGAAGCGGTTAATGTTGATGCACTTGAGGCGGCGCTAAAGGCACATCCCGATGCAAAATTTGTGGCTTTTGTGCACGCGGAAACCTCCACTGGAGCGTTATCTGATGCTAAAAGTCTTTGTGCACTAGCGAAACAACATGATTGTTTAACTATTGTTGATGCGGTCACATCCATAGGGGGGGTGGAGCTTAGAGTCGATGAATGGGGCATTGATGCCATTTATGCTGGTAGCCAAAAATGTTTATCTTGTGTGCCTGGGTTATCGCCAGTGTCTTTCTCGCCTTTGGCTGTTGAAAAACTGAAAGCAAGAGCCACACCCGTGCAAAGCTGGTTCCTCGATCAAAGTCTGGTGATGGGATATTGGAGTGGAGAGGGCAAGCGCAGTTATCATCATACGGCCCCTGTGAATGCATTATATGCCTTACATGAATCTTTGCGTTTATTAGCTGAAGAAGGGTTGGAAAATGCATGGCAGCGGCATCAAGATCAACACTTAATTTTACGTCAAGGCTTAGAAAAGCTTGGGCTTGAATTTGTGGTGCAAGAAGCGGTGAGGTTGCCTCAACTTAATACCGTGTTGATTCCTGCAGGTATCGATGATGGACAAGTGAGATCGCGTTTATTGCAAGATTATAACCTTGAAATTGGCGCGGGCTTAGGCGCTTTTGCAGGTAAAGCATGGCGCATTGGATTAATGGGCTATGGCGCACGACGTGAAAATGTGAGCTTGTGTCTTAAGGCGTTGAGTGATGTGTTGAATTAGGCGCTATTTTAAGGAGAGGAAGGCGTCATGCTTTGAATATAAGCAGCGAGCTCTTTGATGTCATCATTTGAGAGTTTTTTGGTGATTAACTGCATTGGGCTACCAAATGCTTTATCTGTGGTTCGCTTACCTTGCTGATATTCATGTAGTGCCATTCGAACATATCGAGCATGCTGGGCCGTTAATTGTGGAGCATGTTTTATTTTGTTGCCTTCCCCTTTGATACCATGGCAGCTTTGGCATGAGGCGATATTGCGTTTGATATCGCCTTCTTGATACAGTTTTTTGCCTTTCTCTACCCATATCGCATCTTCTTTTTGAGTGTGAATTAAGGTATCGATAGTTGGATTTAAATTTGAGGCTATTTTAAGCGGTTGCTTTGAGAAATACTGGGCAATTTTCTTAATTTCACTGCGAGAATAATCTTGCATAATACCTTTCATTTCATCTGTTTGACGTTCACCTGCTTTAAAGGCCAATAGCTGGCGAATTAAATAATCCATATCTTGCCCAGCTAAGGTGGGCGATTGTTTGTTATATTGATCTGTGATGGGGGGATTACCGTCAATAGCATGACATTCTGCACAGGAGTAATGGGCGTGTTCTCGAACTTGTGTGATCAATTTTAAGCTATCGCTAGATGCCGCATAGCTTGGAGCATATAAATGCACCAATGCGCAATAACTGAGTAATAATTTTTTGACCATCCGTAGGTAACCTTATTTCAAAAGCGAATACGTTAATGTCTGTAAAAAGGTCCCATCGCCATTGTTTTTTGATTCCATTTCGCCTGCAATATATCGATATTGACCTGTGCCACCGACGATGGCAATAGGTGAAATACCTTTATCGAATTCTCGGCCTTGTACCTGAATAGTGCCGTTTTGTAAGCTAAGTGTCCATTGACATTGCAAGCTATGGTTTAGCCGCGTTCGTACACAAAATCCACTATTGGTGCCGATTTTTTGTTTTTTATCGTTTAATAATGGCTGGTCAAATAAATATTGATCGCCTAAAGAGTCACCTTTTGGTGGAAGATCGATATATATCGCAGGGGCTGTTTTAGCGTCGGCAATAGTCACAAGGGTCTTCTCTTTGGCAATTGTGCTACATGAAATTGACATTAGCAGGCCAATACAGATGAGGTTAATCTTTTTTGTTGCGCGCATGTTATTCCTTAATCATATTTAACCCATGGTGCTTTTTTTGATGGGGTATATCGTAAATAAAAGTGAGTCAATTAAATAAAATCATAATTAAAATAAATGATTAAGTTGTATTTTAATGAGAGTGAATTTGATGAATTTTTGGCGGTATTAAATCAAGTCACTGGGAATAAGTATAACGTAAAGCGGTAACAATACCTGTACTTTAGCTGACTTTACTTTTGGGTTAATGAAAAACTTCATGGTAAACTGCGCGATCTAATTTTATATCTTTGGTGATCAGGGCAGAGTAATGATCGGTACAGGACTTTCAAAGACTGAGAAAACAGTCGCATTTTCTTTGGCCAGTGTGTTTGGTTTACGCATGATGGGCTTGTTTATGATCATGCCCGTCTTTGCTCTTTATGGACAAAACTTAACGGGATTCTCGCCGCTTTGGGTGGGAATAGCGATTGGTGCTTATGGTTTAACACAAGCTATGTTGCAAATTCCAATGGGGATATTATCGGATAAATTTGGCCGAAAGCCGATTATTCTCATCGGGCTTTTTGTTTTTGCTTTAGGCAGTTTATTGGCAGCCAATGCCGACAGTATTTATGGCGTGGTAGCTGGTAGGGCATTGCAAGGTGTCGGTGCTATTGCAGCAGCAGTGTTGGCGTTAGCAGCAGATTTAACCCGTGATGAGCAGCGTACTAAAGTGATGGCTGTGATTGGCATGTGTATTGGTTTTTCATTTGCACTTTCTTTGCTGGTGGGCCCCATTGTTGCGCAATATATTGGGCTATCAGGCTTGTTTTATATGACGGCAATTTTAGCCGTTGTAGGCATGTTAATTGTTCAATTACTGGTGCCTAACCCTATTTCTCATGCTCCCAAAGGTGACACGCTCGCTGTGCCTGCCAAATTAAAAGCCATGCTTAACGATCCACAGCTTATTAGGTTAGATGCGGGGATTTTTATTTTGCATTTAGTTTTAACGGCAGTGTTTGTGGCTTTGCCTCTGGATTTAGTGGATGCAGGTTTAGTAAAAGAAAAGCATTGGATGTTGTATTTTCCCGCTTTTATAGGCTCTTTTATGCTGATGGTGCCGCTGATTATTATCGGGGTTAAGCGTAATAATACCAAGACGATGTTCCAAGTTGCCTTGATGATCATGTTATTGTCCTTAGGTGTGATGGCAACGTTTTCTCATAACTTGACCCTATTGATGGCTGCGATTGTATTGTTTTTTACTGGCTTTAATTACCTTGAAGCGTCATTGCCCAGTTTGATTGCTAAGTTCTCGCCAGTGGGGAGTAAAGGTTCTGCCATGGGGGTGTATTCCACAAGCCAGTTTTTAGGGGCATTTTGTGGTGGTTTGATTGGTGGTGGTGCCTATCAATATTTGGGGGCGAGTGGGGTTTTTATTGCCGCTGCGGTTTTGATTGTTGTTTGGCTACTATTAACTTTAGGTATGGAAAAGCCTGTGATGTTGAAATCTTATACACTTGAAGCTAATATCGAAAATAAACAAGATGCTAAGCAAATGGCTGGTGAATTATCCATGTTGAATGGGGTGGTTGAAGCCATGGTCGTGCTAGAAGAAAAAGTGGCTTATTTGAAAGTAGATGCGCATTTCGATTTAAGAGAAGCGCGAGCTGTGTTAGGCTTCACCCAATGAATAGGAGTGCGTTAACTGCACTTACGTTTTACCCATATTAAATAACACGCGATCAACATGATCCGTTTTTATTAGCAATTGCAGGAGAGTTCAATGGCCAGTCGTGGTGTCAATAAAGTAATTTTGGTCGGTAACTTAGGAAAAGATCCTGAAGTACGCTACATGCCGAATGGCAACGCAGTAGCCAACTTTACCGTGGCGACCAGCGAAACGTGGAAAGATCAGCAAGGCCAGCAACAAGAACGTACCGAATGGCACAACATTGTGATGTATCGTCGTTTGGCTGAAGTGGCTGGTGAGTACTTGAAAAAAGGCTCTAAAGTTTATCTTGAAGGTAAATTGCAAACCAGCAAATGGCAAGATCAGCAAACGGGTCAAGACCGTTATAAAACTGAAATTAATGCCAGTGAAATGCAAATGTTAGACAGCCGTGGACAAGGCGGTGGTCAACAAGGCGGCTATCAACAAAATAGTGGCCAACAAAATAGCCCTCAACAAGGTGGCTATGGCCAACATAATAGCGGTCAACAAAGTGCACCTCAGCAAGGGGGTTATCAGAGCGCGCCACAACAAGGTGGCTATGGTCAACAGAGTGGCGGCCAGCAAGCCCCTCAAGGTCAAGTACCACAACAAGGTATGCAACAGCAAGCGGCTTATGCGCCTAAACCACAAGCTGCTCCTCAGCAACGTCCAGTGCAAAATGCTCCTCAGCAGCGTCCTGCTCCGCAGCCAGTTCAGCAAGCTGCGCAACCAGCTCAACAGCCTCAGCAAGCGCAAAACTTCACGCCAGATTTGGATGACGGTTGGGATGATGATATTCCGTTTTAGGCTTTTGCGCCTAGAGTGCATCTAACGGTTAATGCTTGTGATTAACTTTTGTAATTAATAGTTAGATGAATTGATAAAAAGTCCTGCGTGAGCAGGACTTTTTTCGTTTTAGGTTTCAGTGTCTCTAATAACCTTGAATCTACATTTTGAGGTGTGTATTGACTATTATTCGACGTGTAACCAATTTAAGTCTTCTGAATCAGTGTAGTAAAGGCAATCTCCTGTTCCTTCTACATGAACACTGGTATCAGCCGCTTTTGCTGCCATGACAGCAGTTGCAATTAACTTTCCTTTTTCTGTCGTAGTGTCAACGACATATCGACCTGCTATGGTGCCATATGAGGCGCAATAAGGACGACCAGTTTGATTTTCAACGGTAAAAGCAAAACTATCATGGAAATTATGTATCCAATAATCGATGATCTTACCGTTACTAGTGCTGGCTATAGCACTAGTTGAAAAGAATAGCATGAGTAAGCCTATGATAGATTTATTCATAATCATTTCCTTATAGAATATGTGACGACTCACCAGCGTGATCAGGTGAGCTTATAGAGTATAGGGAGGAGTTTTTGCTTTATCTGTTTTTTCGTTTTCGGTGTACAACTTGAGCACTATTTTTTACGGCGATTAAGCTTTGCTTAATGGAAGGTCGTGAGTTCCCATTTCTTCTTGTAATAAAGCGTGGGGTAAAGAGGGCTGCTCGTCCTTATCCTCTTTATAATCTCCATAACACCCAGACGAAGTTACCTGCATTAAGTACGAGCTTTATGCTGACTCAAAAAATGATTAACACTTCCGCTGCTATATCTGATGTAAATGGATTTACAAATGCCGTGATGATAGGGATATCAATGAACGGCCTATAGCCCGAAAGTTAAACTGACATCCATGTCAGCTTTACATCATTTATTGAACGCATTTCAGCAATTTCGATGGGGATCTAAAAGCAAAAAAGTCAAAGCGTGTGGTTTCTTCGACTTGGGGGACTTCGCATATTAAGCGAAGCTTAATCGATAAAAAATGCTATTCAATTTCATTCAAAGGCTAAGATCCACGTTATATTTTCTATTTACACTCGTAGCCTTTGCTTTGTAATAAGGCGATGACATAGCCGTGGCCGCTATTTAAAGATTAATATTGGCCCCCGTATTGAAAGCGCCTTGACCACAGCCCCAATCTAATCGGTATGAAGTGGGACCAGTATGATGTCCAACCCCAACAATATAGGCTATCCCTTTATCATCATTGTTATTTGCTTTAACGCGATTACAAACAAAAAAGACAGTGCAACCATCATCTCTGTCTCTGATACCATGTGAGATATGAAATACGGTTTTTCCTCCAACTTGATAAGCCGTTCCTCCTCCTGTCGTGGTGCCGTTATGGGCTAAAATATACTGAGCGCAGTGCCTGACATGTTGCTCGTCAGCATTTGCCCATGCTTTGTTTTGTAGCCACTGCGTGAGTCTATCTTCGCTCATAAAGCCACTGCCATCTATGATCTGAAGTTTTTGAATGCAAGATGCTTGAGCAAGCTTGTTATAAAACATGCTTGGGAGTGGGTTAAGAAGAAGATTGCCTTTTTTGTCATACTTAATGGATACTGAGGCAGATTTCGTTTTTTTGATATCAGTTTTTTTTTGAGGTTTTATTTGTCGTTGGGCATACATATATCTCTCCTTTTACCGTTATAAAGGGTGGGAACGTTTGCTTGGGCTATAGCATGTGAACGCGTGTTAATTGAATATACTGCAAGAGTTTTTAAGAGATTTTGTTATTCGCAGAAATACTTTTATTAATGAAATAATTGTAAAAATGAGTGTGATTTATCACATCGTTTATTTGGAGGGCTGTGATGATTTTTAGATTGGTGGATGATTCATTTCAAGGTGTTCTGTGGACTCAGTTTTGGTCGCTCAGCAAGTTCATCGCTGAATTCGAAGCCTTCATATTCACTTAGATTTATAAGTAAAGAAAAAACAGATTATTGAGTATTGGCTAAGTTGTGAAAGTTTTAACACACGATTAAAAATAGATTTCCCAATTTGGTTAATACCACAAACTTGAAAAACATTTTTGTCAAATCAATTCCGATTAGTGTAACGTTCATATTGGACACCTTTGGTTGATTATTGAACATGCAAACTCAATATGGCGCAAATGACGCCGGTTCAACAAGAGGTGTCCATCCCATCATCCGTATTTCTCGCTCAGGAAAAGTCATTATTATGGCCTTCGCCCAATAACTTCTATGACGCTCAGACCTATGTATGGGGCTGCAGAACTGGTTCTGCGAGAGCTTATTATCTTCGAGACACATGGTTCGCTTAAGAAAAATATTTATTTAACTATGCCACTACAAGTATTTTAAACTTGGTAGATAGGATCATTAGAAGATTAGAGAAGGAAGAAAAAGAGTTTCGAAGTGATTTAAAAGACTGTGGGGTGGCGCTCTCAGTAAGACTGGCAGTAAACTTATCTTTTGCGTTAATGTTCAAACAAATTATAACTGGAATTAAACCGTGAGTAATTATGAGTTCACTAGTCAGTTCTATGGTTATTATGATGGCACATTAACGCAGAATCGGTGTTGGCTTGTGTACGACTTACTGTTTAGACTTTGGGAGTAAAGACTTGTTTCACCAATGATCGTCTCATAGATTCAGAGTTGATGTTTTCGCCCAGAACACGAAGTTGATTTACCCCTTCAGGCATCCCTCTTCCAGAGCCGTGATAGCCTGTGACTTTCATGTTTTTATAACCTAAGCCGCCGAGTGCGTCACTGAGTTCCTGAGCAAAGGGCTGGCGATCAATTGATTTAAAGCTCGTAAAACCCAGATTGAAATTAAAGTTATAGGTAGGTTGGCTTGCTTTTTTTAATTCTTCCTTATTGAAAGAAGTGATGGAGCGTGTGTCTGCACTCTCACAACTTACGCTTCTTACGTCATCAAAGCTGGTTTTCAGTCCTCCTTTTTTGAGATCTTTAGCAAGTTGGTTAGATGAAATTTGTGGTGAATCTTTTGACAATGTAGCCTGCAGCGTATCTTTTCCCGCTGTACCATGTGCAACAATGTAGAGTTTGTGTTTTCCTTGTGAGAGTTGTCCAAGCAAATGGCTATCTTGATTACTGTAAACCTCTAATTTTTGATATGTATTGAGCATTTCAAGATTATTTCTTAATAATGCCTGATCTTTGATTATTCGATTTTCTATTGTTTTATTTGTTTGCTCTCTTAACTGTATATTTTCATTAGAAGTATAGTTTATTTGATTATTTGAAAGTATATTTTGGTTGTTTTTTTGTATTAATGTTTGAAGTCTTTCTATATAGCTAGAGTATTGGTTTATTTTTTGCTGTTTAATGTTTTCGAATTGCACTTTTGCATTGTTATCTTTAACGATAACAGGATAGGCTTCTTTACCTTGTCTTATGCGGGTGATATTTTTCCCCATGCATTGTTCAACAGAGTCTTCAACGGCAAAGGGGCTATAGATGATACCATCTTTTTGCACCTTTACGGATTGACTTTGGCTTGGGTTTTGACTGCTCGATATTCCTGTCAAATTGTCTCTTACACTTGAAGTTGTGTTTGAGTTGATGCTTGTCGATGTTCGCGAACTCTCAATGGAGGTTGATGAAATTGGTGGTGGTGGCGGAGCAGATTTTGGAACCGATAATGTTGTTGGCATAAGAAAATGTCTCTGTTTGATGATGATGAATTAAAATGACTGTTATTGGGCAAAAAGTTTTTTAATACCATCCACTTTTTGGTAGAAATACTCGATAATCATACCGAGATTAGATGCAATATGTAGGCAGCTGGGATCGACCAGAGCTTTGAGTTCATAACCTTGATTTGCTTGTACTAGTACCGCTTGATCGAGTTCAATATTAGGGATGGGTTGTTGTAAGAGGCTGAGTAATTCTGCTGCCTGTTGAGTGATTAAAGTGGAGGTGAGTTCACTAAAAGCCGACCATAGCCATAGTCTATCATTTTCAATACTGATGGTAATATCAGGCAGATTTTCAAATTCAAGGTGAATACTGGAGTGATCGCGAAAGCCTGTAAGTTGTTCGGCTGGACACTCCAATGAAATCAGCGCTTGCTCGACTAAAGATTCTAAACTTTGATGATAATGATTTGAATATGATAGTGGTGTTGTTGTCAGCATAGATTACCCCTTTAAATACTCAGTACAGCATTAAGATAAGTGCTAGCTTAATGGGAACAAGCTATGAAAATATATCGACAATATAAACTTTTTTTAATGAATTGGTCTGACGAGTTTAAAAATTAATCTTTTTATCCGTAAGAGTGAAATGTTTTTTAGTTATCGATGTCCTTTAACGCTTTCTGAGGAGCCCTTTTTCGGGGGGATTAAGTGTGACTCTTTTTTATGGCGTTATCACTTATTCATTTAAGTTCCACGAATGGGGAAACTAGCGTGGTGTTTGAAGCTCAATTGAACATAAGGACATCTTACCGGCATGTATAAATAACTTGTAAATGGCGTATGGTTCATCACAAAAGTTAAACCGATCCTATACTGACAACAGATGTTTTCTAAGTCAGGCGGATGTGATGGTTGATGATGAATGGGTAAGAAGCTCTTTGAATAAAAAAGGCGTGATGGTAAAGCAGTTTTCCAATGTTAGTCAGGCCTTTATTCGAGATGCAGCCAGTGCAACACATGATTTAATTGATATGGGCTGTGCCTACGGCATAGCGACTCTTCCCATACTTGAAATGAAAAAACACATCATTGCTTGTGACTTAGAGCAGCAGCATTTGGATATTTTACAAGCTGAAACCCCCAAAGCCTTATTGCCTTTTTTAAGCTTAAAACAAGGGTGTTTCCCCTATGATTATGACTTTAAAAGTCATTCGATTAGTGGGATCCACTGTTCTTATATATTCCATTTTTTAAAAGGTGGAGAGGTTATAGAAGGAATTAAAAAATCATATGATTGGCTGATACCTGGAGGTAAACTGTATATCAATACAGCAACGCCTTATTTGAACTGGCTTAATTTTATTGATGAGTTTAAGCGCAAAGAAGCATTAGGTGAACGTTTCCCTGGTGAAATCGATATACAAAATATGGGGCAATTTATTCATCAAGAAAAAAATGATCTTATGCCTGGAGATGCATTACCTGATTTTTTTCATGTGTTTACTATCAAAAGTTTCTCAAGCTTACTGGAGGGGATTGGTTTTGTTGTTGAGGATAGTCACTATTTTGATATTCACTTTCCAGATGAGCTAGACCATTTTTTTGGCGGTAATGGTCGAGGCATTTTAGGGATAATTGCCAGTAAACCTCGTTAATTCTGAGTGATAAATGTGATGCGCTGGAGGAAATAGCGAGTTTTTGATGACTGTGCTAAGATGGTGACATAAGTTAATTTATGTCACCTAAGTAGGGTCGATGAGTAATAATAAAAAGACGCCGCTTCCTCAGCGCGGACCAGAATCACATGAGCGGCGGGAGCAAATTATTCATGTCGCAATTGAGCATTTTAGTCATTATGGTTATAACAAAACCTCTGTGGGCGATATTGCAAAAGCCATTGGTGTTTCTAATGCCTATATCTATAAATTCTTTTCATCTAAAAAAGATATTGCTGAGGCGGTTTGTGCTGAAACATTAATGGCGCTTGATGAAGGTTTAGCGGCTATTGTCGATGCTGAACACAGTGCAACTCATAAACTAAGATTGATTTTTAAGGCATTGATGCAAGGAAGTTTAGAGCTTCTTTCTAAAGAAAAGAAATTACATGAAATTGCCGCATTGAGTTTTGAAAATAATTGGTGTTCAAATAATAATCATCAAGCGGCTCTTTTTAGCCTTATTGAAAAGGTGGTTATACAGGGGCGTGAAGATGGGGTTTTTGATCGTAAGGCACCTTTAGATGAAGTTTGTTTGGCCATTCGAGATACGATGTTGCACATTTCACATCCATTATTATTAGAGCAAAAAGAGGAGTCTCAGCTTGAAGAAAGCTTGATAGCAATAACCAATATGGTACTTCGTAGCTTGGCTATTTAAAGTTTTATGAGTATGAAGTATCAATAAAACAAGGTTACAAGTTTGACTTTTTGTAACTTGTAACCAATAATGGGTCCCATTGAAGTTTAATAGGTCCTATTTGTATGTCATATAAGCTCCCTATCATCATATTCATGAGCGTGTTGCTTATCGCTTGTGGGCAGCAACCACGGCTAGAAACTGATCCCAGAATACAACCGCCGTTTATTCCATTTGTTGCAGTGCAACCCGATGTCAGTCAAGAAAGGACCTTTAGTGGTACTGTTGAAGCTCAAATACAGAGTGATTTAAGCTTTCGTATTGCAGGTAAAATTTTAGAAAGGCAGGTTAATACAGGGGAATATGTCAAGAAAGGCCAAGTATTGATGCGACTTGATACGAAAGATCTCTTTTTAGAGCTGACTTCTGCGAATAAAGCCGTTGAAGCGGCAAAAGCAGATGTTTTTAAAGCAAAAAGTGATGAACGTAGAAAGCGTCAACTTGTTGATGAAGGTTATGTTTCTAAACAAGACTATGATTATGCTCTGGCGACGTTGAAGGCGAGTAAAGCTCAGTTAGCAATGGCAAGAGCGAAGGCATCGATTGCCGAACATGCGATGGAATATTCAGCGTTAGTTGCCAATGCTGATGGCGTGATTGTCAATGTGACGGGCGAAGCGGGTCAAGTGGTCACGGCGGGGCAACCTATGATGACGTTAGCACAAGACGGTCCAAGAGATGCTGTCGTAAGATTGCCTGAAACCATACACCCAGCGTTGGGGACCCAAGCTAAAGCACGTTTTTACAATGCAAATATACCAGAGGGAGATGCTTATTTAAGGGAGTTATCAAATGCGGCTGATGTTGTAACGCGAACTTATGAAGCGCGTTTTAAATTAAATGGAAAACACCCCCCTTTATTAGGTTCTACGGTCAGTGTGACACTGACATTACCTGCTGCGCAAGGCAGTTTTATCGTTCCAATTGATGCCTTGTATAACGATGGGCAAGGCAGTGGAGTGTGGGTACTCAATAAAGCAGATTCCAGAGTAACTTTTAGGCGGGTTAGTATTCTACGAATGAATACAAAAAATGCCAGTGTACGAGGTGCCCTTAAGCTTGATGAGTTTATTGCGGCCAATGGGGCGCATCGTTTACATGAAAATGAGTTGGTTGCCGTTCTATATGATAAGCAGGTGGTTCAATGAATAAATATAATTTATCTGCTTTAGCCGTTCGTGAAAGATCCATTACGTTATTTCTTATTATTGCAATTACGTTGGCTGGCGTGTTTTCTTTCTTTGAGTTAGGCCGTGCTGAAGATCCTATGTTCACGGTGAAAGTCTTAACCGTCTCGGTTGTATGGCCGGGAGCAACACCTGAAGAGATGCAAGATTTAGTGGCTGAGCCCCTTGAAAAACGGCTGCAAGAATTACGCTGGTATGACAAAGTGGAAACAGTGACTCGTCCGGGATTAGCGCTGATGACGTTGACACTTAAATCATCCATGCCACCAAGTGAGCTCGATCAACAGTTTTATCAAGCGCGTAAAAAATTAGATGATGAAGCGAAAAGTTTACCTGCGGGTGTCGTCGGGCCTTTTATTAACGATGAATATTCTGATGTGACGTTTGCATTATATGCTTTAAAGGCCAATGGGATGCCTATGCGGTTACTCGCTCGCCAAGCCGAAGGCATTAGACAGCAACTATTGCATGTGGCTGGCGTTAAAAAAGTGAATATTTTGGGGGAGCAATCTGAGCGTATTTTTGTGGAGTTTTCTTATGCTAAATTGGCTAGTTTAGGTATCTCACCTACTGCTATTTTTTCTGCACTACAAAGTGCAAATAGATTGTCTCCTGCTGGTGCGATTGAAACTGAAAATCGCAAAGTCTTTGTTCGTCTTGATGGTGCCTACAATCGTTTAGAAGATATCGGTAATACTGTTATTTCAAGTAATGGTTATACCTTCAAATTAAAAGATATTGCAACGATTCAAAGAGGTTATGAAAATCCTGCCAGCTTTAAAATTCGTGATAATGGTGAGCCTAGTATTTTATTGGGCGTCGTCATGCGAGAGGGCTGGAATGGACTTGCATTAGGAGAGGCATTAAATAAAGCGGTAACGGCAATTAGTGAGCAGCTTCCCGCTGGTGTTGATGTCAGTAAAGTCTCTGAGCAAGCTGTCAATATTGATAATGCGTTTAGTGAATTTATGCTTAAATTTGTTGTTGCCATTTCAGTGGTCATGTTGGTGAGTTTATTGAGTATGGGGTGGCGAGTTGGAATGATTGTTGTTGCTGCAGTTCCATTAACTTTGGCAGCAGTATTCACAATAATGTTATTAACGGATAGGCAATTCGATCGCATTACCTTAGGTGCATTGATTTTGTCTTTAGGCTTGCTAGTAGATGATGCCATTATTGCAATCGAAACCATGGTTGTAAAAATGGAAGAGGGGATGAGCCGTGTAAAGGCAGCGGCTTACTCTTGGAGTCATACTGCTGCACCTATGTTGTCAGGTACCTTAATAACAATAATTGGTTTTACGCCTGTGGGTTTTGCTCAATCAAGTGCTGGAGAATATGCCGGTAATATTTTTTGGATAGTGGGCTTTGCATTAATTGCTTCGTGGATTGTCGCGGTGGTGTTTACGCCTTACATTGGAGTGAAATTATTGCCTAATATTAAGCGAGTCTCTGGCGGGCATGAAGCGATTTATGCAACCAAAAATTATCAGAAATTACGTAAATTAATTCAATGGGTTGTGAGGTTTAAGCGAGTAGTATCAAGTTCAGTATTATTGCTCTTTATCATTTCAGCGATTGGCATGCTTTTTGTGCAACAACAATTTTTTCCTAATTCGGATAGACCTGAATTACTGGTTGAATTACAGATGCAAGAAGGATCAAGTTTTGCGATAACGGACAACACGACTCAAAAAATCGAAAAGTGGTTAAAATCACAACCAGAATCAAAAGTGGTGACTGCATATATTGGTCAAGGTGCACCTCGATTCTTTTTATCTTATAACCCAGAGCTTCCGGATCCCGCGTTTGCAAAAATTATTGTATTGACAGCAGATGATACTCAAAGAGATCGTTTAAAATTAAAGTTACGAAAAGCAATCCAATCAGGGCTAGGATCAGAAGCTCAGATCCGTGTCTCTCAACTTGTGTATGGTCCTTATACACCGTACCCTGTTGAGTTTCGTGTCATGGGTCCAGATCCTGATAAATTACGAGACATCTCCAGCCAAGTTGCTCAGGTTATGCGAAGTAATAACAGTATGCGCAGTGTTAATCGTAATTGGGGGGAGAAGCAGGCAAAAGCAGACTTTGTGATAGATAAAGAGCGATTACGACAATTGGGTATGTCTCTATCTGATGTGTCAGAGCAATTACAGCTGCTTATTAGTGGTATGACTGTGACGAATATGCGTGAAAATATTCGCAGTGTGGAAATTGTTGCGCGCACAGCAGGAAATGAGAAATGGGATCCGACTTTATTTCAAGATTTTAATTTAGTTAATGCGAATGGTGAAGCGATTCCGTTGAGTCAAATTGGGCACGTTGAATTTGGCTCAGAAGATCCGGTGTTAATGCGCCGAAATCGAATGCCCATTATTACCGTTAGAGGGGATGTTGGCGAAGACGTACAGCCTCATCAGGCATCATCAGAAGTAAAAGATGCGTTGTCAGGTTTAATGAGTCAATTACCTAAGGGCTATGTGATAGAGGAAGGTGGTATTGTTGAAGAGTCTAATATGGCGAATAACGCACTATTGCCTATTTTTCCTATTATGATTGGCCTCACTTTATTTATTATTATGTTACAAGTACGCTCATTTGCTGCGATGTTTATGGTGTATTTAACGGCCCCTTTAGGCTTAATTGGAGCTGTTCCAGCATTACTAATTTTTAATCAACCTTTTGGTTTTACAGCTATTTTAGGCTTGATTGGTTTGTCTGGTATTTTAATGCGTAATACATTAATTTTAATTCAGCAAATTAAAGATAATTTAGACGCTGGAATGTCACAATATACCGCATTGATTGAAGCGACAGTTCAGCGTTCAAGGCCGGTTATTTTAACTGCGCTTGCGGCTGTATTGGCTTTTATTCCATTAACATACTCCACTTTTTGGGGGCCAATGGCGTATACTTTAATTGGTGGGACGGCAATAGGAACGATTTTAACTTTGTTGTTTTTACCTGCACTTTATGCGACTTGGTTTAACGTGAAACGTATTGATTGAATATCATTTATTCACAGTTGGTGGGAGGTATTGAATGAGATGACTTTATTGTGTTGTCAACTATTCTTAGTTTTATCGGCTTTCTTTGGAAGTGAAAAACATGATGGAGTGGATGATGATTGAGATGAAGATGTTTATCAAATTCAAAGGTATGATACGGCGATTGATATTACCTGTTGAGGTGACAAGAATATCGATTTATTTACTTGTATGTGGCCAAGTTGCTTGTTCCAAGCCTCCTCCAATACCTGAGAGTGATTACCAACAAACAGATGCGCTAATGCATACTGTATCGAGTAATATCAGCCAAGATCCTTTACTGGATAAAGTGCTCAATATTGACCATTCTCGTTTAGCTCGTAGTCAAGGGAGTCGATTAGCACCAACGCAAGTCGCTCTTTTTCATAATAAGTTGTTAGAATCACAGTTGTTACAGATTAACCCTCTCATTGCCATGGAGTTTCCCATTAAGTTATTGGCTTATCAAGAGGCCACCCATGGTGAAGTGAAGTTGGTTTGGAATGATTTTTCTTATCTTAGTCAGCGTTATGGTTTAGGTGAACAGCCCCAATTGGCGCATTGGTATGAACAAAGTATTGCGATGGCGACTCAGGGGATCGATGAGTCTATTTTAAGCCCGTTATCATTGACACGTATTGATGAAGCGGCTCTCATTACTGTGTCTAGTTCAATGGATTTTGAGTCATCACTTAAAAGAGCGGTGAATATTGCTCGTGATAGTAAAGGTGTAATTGTTTTCGATATTATTGATTTCCAAGCAGTGGCAAAAGAGCATGGGATCATGTTACCCCAAATGACCTTAGTGTTATTTGGTGCGCCGGGTCCAGGTGGAAGGGCGATGAAAGCATCGCAATCACTAGGATTAGATGGTTTTCCACAAAAGGTTCTTATATGGAATGATAACCAAGGCAATACGCATATTACTTATAATGAATTACTGTTAATTGCAACTCGTCATAAAGTGCCAATTAATACGGCATTACGCATTATTCAACGTAGAATAGATAAAGCGTATAAGCGATCATTTAGTGATTGAATGCTCTCGGTTGATTTAGCGACAGGAGCTGTTGTGATGATTTAGACAGCAGTCTGTGATTCATTGACTTTAAAGGAATAGTTTGGGCTGTCTGACACTCACTAACACGAGTTCAGCTTAGATATGCTTGGCTTGGGTTTCAGACATTGCTAGGATTTAAGAGCATCATTAACCCATGAAAAATCAATGCTTTTAACCGAAAGTCAAAAAATATTCATATACGTTATAGTTTTCTTTTTGATGTGTTTTTTTTCAAATTGGATGGCGGTTTGGTAGTTCATTGCCACACTTTCTATGACACCTTCGACGAGATCGGCCATTTCTCTTATAGAGTCATAAGTCATGGTGACAGAATTGGGCCCAGTATCAATACATTGAAATCTTGGTGGCTCGGCGTCAGGCCAGATTTTTTTCAGCTCGACTCTGTGAATATGATCGAGCCGTAAAAAGAGCTTTTTTGGGTGCTTGAAAGTCGTGACTTCTGGTGGTGCAATTTTTGTGAGATGTGGAAAGATCCATTTTCCAAAACTAAAATGGGCATCTTTAGGACTGAGGTTGAGTTTCTTACAAGTTTGATTAACCAGTTCGATTAAATCTTCATCTGGGTATGTACCTGATCGAATGAAAGGCTCTGTCGTGATAAATTGTCATGCATCTAAAATATCTTCAAAGGCTTCGTCGCCCGCTTGTTCAATAATAAATTGCTCTAATAAATTGAAGATATGTCCTTTCATAGTTGGATGGCCTTTTGAGTTAGCGGCAGTTCAATTTGAGTGTATTAGGGAGATGATTTAATCATAGCAGGGAATGTAAAAGAGACGATACTGCCACAGGGGTCATTGGTTTTAATCTTGAGATGTCCTCCGACATTATTAAGCATGATATGACATAATATTAATCCAAGTCCCAGTCCACTATTTGATTCTATGTGGTGTAAATGTGGGCTCATATTTGCTTGAGAGACTTGGATTAACAGGTTTTCTGGAAAGCCTATCCCTGTATCGGTGACATTAACAATCAACATAAATAGATGGTTGTTTTCTGTTTCCAATGAGACTGAAATGGTGATGTGAGATCCAGGGGGAGAAAATGCAATGGCATTGGATAGTAATTGTCTAATAATGTTGATGAGTACGCGTTTATCAGCCTTGATAACCTTGGGTATTTCTGGGGCTATCTTTGTTTTAATATGCATATTCTTATGTAAGTGGGAGCGTAAATAGAACTGGGTAAAATCATGTAACATTTCTTGTAAATTAAAATTTAATGTACTTGGTTGGTAAACCGATGAGGAGAGTTGGGCAAATTGGATCAGGTTTTCAATCATATTAAGTAAATTCTCACCGGATTGGTGAATGATTTTTAAGCATTGTCCTTGTTCTGGGGTGAGAGGCTCTTGAGGGTTATCTAATACTTCAGCCATACCAATAATAGCATTCATTGGGGTTTTAAGTTGATGACTGATGTGTTGTAAAAATTGTGTTCTCACCGAAAGAGCTTTGTTTTTCTCTGTGATGGTCGTTTTTAGATGATGTTCGATTATTTTTCTGTTTTCAATTTCGGCCTTTAATTTTTCTTGGGCATAATAAGTATCCCTGAGTTTATTTTCGGCTAAGTCTTCAGCTGCTGTTAGTGCTGCCTGAGTTCTTTTTAAGCGTTTATTGAGTTTTTCAAGTTCATTCATGAAGATTTTTTACCTAGGCGTTTGCTCAATAGAGACCGGATTTTCGATACTTTTACGAATGCATAGGATCAGTAATGATGCAGCGACAAAAATAAAAATCCCTTCTAAGTAAAAATGCGTTAATGTAATGAAAGAATTGATATAAATACCGAAACCAGCAGCGCAGTAGACAGAAATAGTCAGTAGACCAGATGCAGAATTATAGTTCTCTTTGACTGAATTTAAGGCTCGAAATGATAAAATAGGGACTAAGCACACTAGTGTAATGGTGCACAACACACCCGGAATAACCCAAAGCCAACTACTAAACGCTGCGGACATGTTAAATATGATATAAAGAATAAACGCAGTGAAAGCGGCAATAAATAACAGTGTAACATATACAGTTATCATTTTTTTCTCATTGACTTTTTGATATATTTTTTGGATGAACAGTGGAATAATCATTCCTGGAAATAGCAGTGGGAAAAGGTATAAGGCTAAGCTTTGTATGGGAATACTATAGTTCGCCATAAGCCAAAATATAATGGCGATGTAATAACTTTGGCTAATGGAGGAAATACAAGCGATCCCCAGAATGTTAAATAAAAATGTTTTATTTTTAAGGTGCAGAAACATCGCTTTAATATTGTCTTTTATTCTAATATTTTTGTTGATAGTTTGAGTCGAAGGAGGGAGTTTGAACAGGAGAATAAGTAATAAAATGAGCCATAAAGGAATGATAAAAAAAGCGTAATTCCAACCCAAAAAGCTGGCTAACCAACCGCTGATATAAGGCATGAAAAAAGCAGCAAAAAAACCGGCTACCATTGGCATTGTTAGGGCTTTTTTAATATCAGCTTCTTCCGTTAGGTAAATCATAACAAAGCTTCTAGAACAGACAACGAGTCCACCCATTAAAATAGCGCCCACAATGTAGTTTATCCCCCAAAACCACACATTGGTTGTTATGGAAATTGACGCTAAAATAATAATACCAATAGAAGTCAGATATATAAGAAATCGTTTAATTTCAAATCTATCAATCAATACCCCCCAAAAAATAGAAGATAAACCAGAAAGAATAAAGGCCAGTGAAATAAATTGATTGAGTAAGTTTTGTGTTGTTTGAAAACTATGTAATAGATCGGGAATAACGGGAAGAGCGACTTTCATATACCCCCAATAACTGAGTAATAAACACATGGGGATATATAAAATAATATGTTGTTTATTTTTATTGATGTCATTCATTGCATTAGATATCCATTGGGAAAGTGAAAGTGAGCTGGATCATATCCATTCCATCATTTGGGTTTTGAAAACCAGCATTAGAGTAGTGTAGAAATCTTAAGTTAATATCATATTGTTTTATTTTGACGCCGATACTCATTCTATCTTCAAATTGCCAATAGCTAGATAAATTACGCTGCTTGAGTGTATCGTCATAAAGATACTTATTAGAGAGATAGGCAATCCCTATTCCCAATTCTATATAGGGTTTGAAAAGTGCGCTATTATCGAAAAAAAAGAGTTGCAGTACAGGAGAGAGGGATAGCGTTGTGATATCGTTGTCGTGATTATTCCAATAACTTACTGAAAATTCAAAGTATCCAGACAAAGACATTACTTTGCTTTGCCATAATGGAGAATTAAAATGATGTTGAAGACCGAGTCTGTAGGTGTCGGCTCCTCCATTCGCGTGACCGATACCCAATGAAAGATGATCAATCAAAGGGGACGTTTTGGCGTGGCTCATTGATTGAAAAAGTAATAATAAGATAATGGAGACTGTGGCTTTTGATATTTTTTTAATCTTAATGACCTACTAAAATAATAGAATTCACTTTTATTTTAGTTAGCCATTAATGCTTTAGCAGAATTTTTTATGGTTTATTTTCATCTAGCTGAGGAAAGGTGAGTGTTGCTGTGCAACCCTGAGGAAGAGTATTGTTAATTTCAAATTGCCATTGGTAGCGCTGACATAAGCTTTTGACAATGAGTAGCCCCAGTTGATGTCCTTGTTGATTATTTTTATTATGGGGTAGAAGCCCTGAACCTTTATCGATTACCTGGATGTGTGCAGCTGTTATTTTGAGTGTGATATTGGATGACTCTGAAGCATTAATAGCATTGGTGATGAGATTGGATAATAACATACGCAGTACGGCTTGACTGGCTTGGATCTTTGGCATTTCAGTGTGGATAATATTTATGTTGAGTTGTTTTTTTTGAGCGAGAAATCTCAAAGGTTCAATGAGTTGTGAAATCTCTTCAAGGGTAATAGTGCGTGTTGTGTTTTCAATGCTTTTTTCATGCTTAACTAAATTAAGGAGCGCATCAACAGTGTGTTGCATTTCTAACGCGGCTCGTGTGATACGTTCTCTCTGCCTCGCTTGAAAAATAGGATTAGGATTTTGTTCTTGTAATTTGGCGGCTCCAGTAATGACAGTCAGCGGCGTTCTCAATTCATGGCTAGCATATCGTGCAAAAGCTTGTTCTTGCTTGATGAGTTGTTCATTTTGTTCTCGATAATAATTGAGACTATCGGTTAATTCATTAAATTCAGAGGCGGACTCCGCTGACACACTAAATGCTCTATTGTTTTGACATGGATTGAGCTGCTTGAGCTGCTGACTGAGTTGAAAGACGGGCGCTATGAGCCGTTTTGAAATACGATTAATGGCTATACCGAAGGCGATGAATAATATCCCTATCAATATTAATACAAAAAAATTAATGAGTAACCATTCATGGGAACTGAGTTCAACATTTTCCGTTGGCATGGTTAAAAAAAGAGGGGTCTTTTTGCCGTTAAGGGTGAACTCACCCCGATAGAAAAAAAAGGAGACAGGCTCATTATCAGTATGTGGCTGGGGATCAGGTAAATTAATTTCACTTGAAAATCCAAGGGGGTATTGATCTAATGCACCGTATTGGGCAGGAATGGCATCAAGTGAAAAGTAAGCTGTTGCATTTAACCCTATAGCGAGGGGCTGTTTTGCACCTTGTTGAAAAGATTGAATGGCATAAGGTGCGCTGACTTCTAGCTCATGTTGATTAACTTCATCTTCAATCCACTGCATTAAACTTAGAGTGATAAGGTGTAAGCTTAAGCCTAATATGATTGCAATAAAGCTAAAGTAAATGAGTAAACGTTGGGGTAAGCTTTTAGCGGATATTTGTTTTTTTATCATGACGAAACCTCTACTTAAGTCATTCTTTTAGTTTAATGAATTAACATAAACTTATTCATTCAACTGTAATCGAAAACCAATTTTTGGTACGGTGGCTAGCATTGGCTTTTCAAAAGGTTTATCAAGTTGGTTTCTAAGTTGGTACATGTGGCTGCGTAGCACATCATTACTGGGTGGTGATGCTCCCCAAATGGTGTCAATAATGTGCTCTCTTTTGACTATTCTGGGCGCTTGTTTAATTAATAATAATAGAATTTGATAAGTTGTCGGCGTGAGGATGAGTTTGATACCTTTGCGACGTATTTCATGTTTGTTTATATCAACCACAACATCACCAAAATAAATATCTTCTCGAGCCACTTGGCCTCTGTGGCGTTTTACTAAGGCGTGAATACGTGCATTTAGCACATCTAAATCGAATGGTTTGCCTAAATAATCATCGACACCACAGTTAAAACCTTGTAGTTGATCCGTTTTGTTGTCTAATGCTGTGAGCATCAGCACGGGAGTAGAGCACCCCGATGCTCTTAATTGTTTACATAAACTAAATCCATCCAGTTTAGGTAGCATGACATCGAGAATAATAACATCAAAATCAAAACGCTGAGCTAATGACAAGCCAAGCTCACCATTATCAGCAAAATCTAATTCGGTGTTCTGAGCTTCGAAAAAATCGCATAAAATACCAGAAACATCCTTGTTATCTTCTATTATTAATAGCTTAAGTGTGTTGTTTTCGGTCATTGTGTGAGCTCGTCTATGGCTAATTATCACCCAATTTTGTCGAAGAAATGTCAATGACATTTCATTCACTTAATATGTAGCATAGTGACGGCATAATTGATGCGTAAGGACATAAATATGCCTTCACTTTCTCCACAGGGTACGTTAAAGACAAACGAAATTTGCTTGTCAATCATCATTCCTATGTTTAATGAAGCTGAAATGATTGAATCACTCGTAGCGAGATTAGACAGTGTACTACTGTCTCTCTCTGATACCGTTGAGATAGTCTTTGTTGATGACGGTAGCACAGATACGACATGGGACAAAGTCTGCGGTGCTGCTTTAGCTCACTGTGAATGTCAATGTATTAAGTTGAGTCGTAATTTTGGCAAGGAAGCCGCGATGTCTGCAGGTTTAGAGCAAGCTAGGGGTCTAGCCGTTATTATGATGGATGCTGACTTACAAGACCCACCAGAGTTAATCCCTGATATGTTAGCCGTATGGAGAGAAGGCTATGATGTTGTGAACATGAAACGCAGGCAAAGGCTAGGTGAGACTTGGTTTAAGCGGTTTTCGGCAAAGTGTTTTTATCGATTAATGAATTGGGTTTCAGACTCTGTGGTGCCAGAAAATGTGGGGGACTTTAGATTAATGAGCCGACAAGTGGTCGATAGTATCAATGGAATGCCCGAGCGTAATCGTTTTATGAAAGGATTATTTAGTTGGCCAGGTTTTAAACAAAAGACCTTGATATTTGATAGGGATCCTCGTTTTGTGGGTAAAACAAAGTGGCATTATGGAAAATTATTAGGCTTAGCGATGGATGGGATCACCTCTTTTAGTTTTAAGCCGTTAAGGTTAGCGACTTGGTGTGGTGTATTAACGGCGTTAAGTTCATTTGCTTATGGTGCATGGGTGATCGTTAAAACATTATATCTTGGTGAAACGGTTGCTGGTTATCCTTCTATGATGGTGGTGCAATTGGGGCTCGCAGGCATTCAATTATTAGCATTAGGTTTAATTGGTGAATATTTAGGAAGGGTCTTTGTAGAAGTTAAGCAGCGCCCTTTGTATTTAATTGAAGAAGTGTCACATCAAGTTCAAAAGAAACATGGAGTTAAGACTTCCGCAAGTACTTTATCTCAAGCCGAAGAAGCTCAGGAGTCACTTAAATGAAAAAAGTTTGTTTATGGCGTTCATCAGGATTAGTGTTGTTAGGCTTGTTAATCGTAAGGTTAGTGACGTTAGGTTTGTACCCTTTAATGGATACGACAGAGTCTCGATATGGCGAAATGGCAAGATTAATGGTTGAAACCGGTAATTGGTTAACGCCTCAATTTAGTTATGGAGTACCGTTTTGGGGAAAGCCGCCACTACAAACTTGGATGAGCGCAGCTTCTATTTTCGTATTTGAAAATAATGAGTTTTTCCTAAGGCTTCCTCACTTTCTTGCTGGTGTCTTGGTGTTGTATGTGATTTATCATTTTGCAAAACGTAATCATATTTCAGCTATTAATAGTGTCATCCTTTTAATTTCGACTGTTGTGTTTTATATCAGTGCGGGTGCGGTGATGACAGATATGGCACTGACTGTCGGGATCACGCTGGCTATGGCCGGTTTTTATGGATCTTGGCAAGGTAAAATCGTCTGGGGTTATTTAGGCTTTGTTGGTTTAGCGATTGGTATGTTAGCAAAAGGACCGGTGACGCTAGTCATTTTTGCCATAGGGGTGGGAGTCTGGTTATTCTGGCAGTATGGGTTCATTAAACCATGGAAATTATTGTGGCAGCGTACCCCATTAATTTCAGGCACTTTATTGATGTTGGCGCTTTGCTTACCTTGGTATATTGCAGCAGAGCATGCAACTCCGGGCTTTTTGAAGTATTTTATTATCGGGGAGCACTGGGATCGTTTCATGGATAGCGGTTGGAAAGGGGATTTATACGGTAGTGCACATGATAGGGTGCGTGGCACCATTTGGGTTTATTTTATCGTTGCTGCTTTGCCGTGGAGTCTGTATTTGCCGAAGGCATTATATAAACTATATAGAGAAGGAAAAAGTGGTTTTGATGCGCTGACAGCATTCTTATTATGCTGGATGCTTTCTCCTTTATTACTATTTACTTTAGCTGGAAATATTTTGCCTGCTTATGTATTACCTGGTGTGCCAGCGCTAGCCTTATTGGTAGCAAAAGCGTGGGGTGATGCGGGTGTGCCGAGATTGAAAATTATAGCAGTTAGCATGGCAATATTACTGATTTTAACTTTGATAGGACTAAGAGAGGGTCCCATTAAAGAGAAGAGTGAGAAATGGCTATTAGCTCAACGAACACAATCTTTACCCACTTATTATTGGGGTAAAGTTCCGTTCTCAGCCCAGTATTATAGTCAGGGACAAGTGCAGGTAGTAAAACCTAAGCAAGCGTTATCAATATTACCTCAAACACCTTATTATATCGTCGTGAAAGATAGAGTTTTGGAAGATAATAGCTTATTTGATCAATGTCAAAGGCAGGCAAATACCAATAAGAAAGTCCTATTATTATGTGGAAATTAATCGGATATATTATGACTCCCAATAATGAGGTCATGCGTTTTTTACTGGTGGGGGGCAGTGTTTTTTTTATTGATATGACGCTGTTTATAGCACTTTATCAATGGGAAGGCCTGACTGTTTTTCAAGCGAGGCTCATCGCTTTTTTGGTGGCGACTATGCTTACTTGGCTGGGAAATCGATGTTTTACTTTTCGACATCGCAGTCAATTAAATAAGGGGCCACAATTTACCATAGCCTTGGTTGTTTCCTGTTTTGCTGCAGGGGTCAATTTGGGGGTATTTTATTTATTAGGCCTATTTTTGCCTGCAAATATTATTTTTGCAGCTTCTTCTTTAGCCATAGGTGTATTGGCCGGATTAGTCGTGAACTGGTGTGGCTCAACTTGGGTCACTTATCGACACATTAAGGAATAATACCAGTTTAATCAATTTGGTATAAGGTTAACGAGAAACATACCTAGATAAAATAAAAGCGCAAAGCCGAAACTCTAATCGTTGGGGGCGATACAAAGGATCGGCTTTGCTATGTAGGGGGGTTATTTTTCGACATCCCATTGACTGATGCCTAAATGCCTCAGTAAAAACCAATGTTCACTGTAGTTTTTGAGCCAGCCCTTTAAATAATTCATTATCATTTCCTTTTGGGTTGATAGACATCCCATTGACTGAAGCCTACATGAGGTTGTGATAACCAATAGTCGAAATATCGCTTAATCCGCTCTTTGACTTGATTCATCATGGTTTCCTCTAGGGTTTACATTGACGTTCAATAAACATCATGAATAATTCATGCCAATATGGGACCGTATATTTAATTTTTATTTACAATGACTTACTAATATTTACTTTTTAAGCTTTTTTATTTAAGGGATAAGATAGTGCAAATGCACCTTAATAGTGCAACTTATAAGGTCGTCAAGTGTTCGCATTCTTAAATAACTTGAGGTTATACTAGTGCCAAATTTATCAAAATGATTAAGAATTGATCACACTTTTGAGTGGTTTTCTGATTTTTTGTCGTAATGAGGAAAAAAAGTGATAAAAGTAATGAAGCGGATTTTTACTCCTATATTAATGGGGAGTGTCGCTATTGCGATGGCAGGCTGTCAAACCGTCAACCCTTATACTAATGAAACTGAGACGGCTAATGCCACAACTGGTGCAGTGATTGGTGCAATTGCGGGCACCGTAATTGGTGTGGCATCTTCAAGTAAAAGTGATCGTGGAAAAGGGGCGTTGATTGGCGCAGCATCTGGTGCAGCTTTAGGTGGTGGTGTCGGCTATTACATGGATGTGCAAGAAGCGGAACTGAGAAAACAATTACAATCGACGGGAGTGAGTGTGACCCGTAATGGCGAAAATATTATTTTGAACATGCCTAATGCAGTGACTTTTGGCGTCGATCAAACAAATTTAAGTCAAGGGGCTAAAAATGTGCTCAATAGTGTTGCTGTCGTCGCAAAAAAATATGATAACACTCGCTTAAATGTATTGGGTTATACCGACAGCTCAGGGTCTGCATCCTATAACTTGCGTTTGTCTCAAGTAAGGGCGAGCGAGGTGGCTAATTATCTGATGTCTAGACAAATCAAGTCAAGTCGTTTGAGCTCACAAGGAATGGGAGAAGTCGCTCCTATTGCGAGTAATAGTACGAAAGCGGGACGTTCTCAAAATAGGCGAGTAGAAATTGTCATGAGCCCGCTGTAAAGTGCGGTGTTTATATTGATTAAAAGTTGAATTTGAAAAAGCCAAGGACGGTTTTTATGACCACACTTTTTGTCTTGTTAGGTCTTATGATTCTTCGTCAAATTTTTCATTAATCAATTTGCAAACGGCATCTAGTGCTTCTTTTGCATCTTTACCTTTGGCAACAAGGGTAACTGTTTTCCCCATGCTACTCTCTAACATCAATAAACCTAATACACTGGAAGCTGATGCTTGTTTATCATCTTGGATCACGGTAATTTCTGCATCAAATTCGGACGCTAAAATAGCAAGCTTAGTTGCGGCTCGAGCATGCAATCCGAGTTTGTTACAGATAGTGATTTCTCGCGTTAGTTTCAACATAAGTTAGTTTAACTCCCTATGCCTTGCTTGTACTTTATGTTTACCACCCATAAAGCGCCTTGCTAGTTGTTCTGCTACATAAACAGAGCGGTGTTGTCCGCCAGTACAACCGATAGCAATCGTAAGATAACTGCGATTATTACGTTCTAAATGAGGTAACCATGTATGCAATAGGTTTTCTATTTGCCAGATTAACTTATTGACCAAAGCTTCTTGATTCAAGAATATCTGTACTGGTTCGTCTAAGCCTGTCATCGGTCTGAGTTCTGGCTTCCAATGAGGATTAGGTAAGAAACGTACATCAAATAAAAAGTCTGCCTCTTTTGGCATGCCGTGTTTAAAGCCAAAAGATTCAAAATTAATGACTAGCTCTTTATGTGTGCTGCCAAGTAAGATTTCTCTAATTTTATCACTGAGAGCATAAATATTGAGTGTTGAAGTATCAATATAATAGTCGAAGCGTTTTGACAGGGGCTCGAGTAGTTTCTGCTCGAGTTGAATGGCTTCCAGCAAAGAGACCTTACTACGTGAAAGCGGATGTAATCGACGAGTTTCACTGTAACGTTTTAGGAGCACTTTATCATTTGAGTTAATGAAGAAACTACAGAGTTCAATATCACTGGGTAATTTTCCTAAGTGCTCATTGATTTGTTCTTCATCGGCAGGCATGTTTCGAATGTCTACGCTAATTGCGACACGTTCAGTACTGCCTGCGAGTTGCTCTAATAATGGCGTGACCATAGGAAGAGGAAGATTATCAACACAATAATAGCCAAGATCTTCAAGCACTCTTAAGACAACGGATTTTCCCGATCCAGAACGCCCTGAGACCATGACAAGTTTCATTGAGTGATTACCTTATAGAGCTCAGCATCGTCTTGGGTTTTTCTAAGCTGTTTTAATATGGCTTTATCGTTAAGCTTTTCTGCCATGAGCGATAAGGTTGGTAAATGTTGTTCGCATTGCTCTGCTGGAACGAGCAAAGCAAATAAGATATCTACTGGTTGCTTGTCAATAGCCTCAAAAGCGATGGGATCTTCACATTTGATTAATACGGCGATAGGTTGAGTAATACTCTTCAATCGGCCATGGGGGATTGCAATGCCATTTCCGATCCCCGTACTGCCCATTTTTTCTCGGGTTAATAGGCTTTCAAAAATCTCTTGAGCTGAGAGTTCTGGGTACTGAGCAGCTGCGATATCGCTAATGAGCTCAAGTACTTTTTTTTTGCTGCCAGGTGTTGCACAAGTGGTGCATTCTGGCTTAAGTATGCTGCTTAATTCCATCATTAACTATTTAATTTCATATTGTTTATTGTTTATTCTGAAGCGCTTTTCTTCAGACGATGTATGCTTTACTTTAGTTTATTGAGTACTTTTATTTCAGGAACAAATCAAGATATGAACGGAATATTTATTTTCAATATCTTTGTAAAAATACAGGTGAAACTAAGGCGCACATTATGGATCTGATCTAATTACTGTTCAAGCTTTGTCTGTATTTCTTATTATAATTCATTTATTGGCTGCTAGCTCTACGATTTGAGCTGTAAAACAATTGCTTTTGGGTAACTTTTAATCATAGTGTATACGATAACGAGTTACTCTATTACCAAATTTTATACAAATAATGGTTAAATTAAACATATTGTTCATTATTTGTGCTTTTGACGGCCTGTTTATAGGCTTTTACGCTGATTTGATGGTGGAATTAGCATGGCTTCACGATATTTGGCTATGGTTCTGCGTGCGACTTTAATTCCTTGCTCTGCAAGCAATTGTGCCATTTTACTGTCACTTAAAGGTTTTTTTTGATTTTCACTTGCCACTAACTTTTTAATAAAAGCGCGGATTGCGGTGGATGAGCATTCTCCACCATCGTCTGTTCCTACGTGGCTTGAGAAAAAATACTTGAGCTCGAAAATACCTCTGGGGGTATGCATGTATTTTTGTGTTGTGACACGGGATATGGTGGACTCATGCATATCGACGGCCTCAGCAATATCATTGAGTACCATAGGTTTCATGGCTTCTTCACCGAATTCAAAAAAACCTTGTTGAAATTTGACGATGCAATTGGTGACTTTTAATAAGGTGTCATTACGGCTTTCTAAGCTTTTTATAAACCATTTTGCTTCTTGTAAATGGCCGCGAATAAATTGCCCATCAGCTTGATTTTTTGTGCTACGGGCCATAGAAGCATATTGTTGATTAACATTGATTTTTGGCATGTTGTCAGGGTTCAATTCAACGTGCCAGCGTCCTTTGACTTTGGTAACAGAAACATCGGGGATCACATATTCTTCTTTACTCGGAGAAACGGATAAACCCGGCCGAGGGTTAAGAGTTTGTATTAAATGAATGGCTTGCTTTAACTCGTTTTCCTTAAGCTTTGTTTTACGCATGAGTAAGCGAAAATCTCTACCCGCAATGAGATCTAAGTAATTGCTGATTAATAATTTGGCACTGTCGATATGAGGGGTGTCAGGAGAAAATTGAGTAAGCTGTAAAAGTAAGCATTCACCTAAGTCTCTTGCTGCTACACCGATAGGGTCAAAATGTTGTATTCGTTTTAATACGGCAATGACTTCATCGATTTCGATTTCTTCGTTACCCATGGCTTCTAAAATGTCTTCGCAGCTTTGAGTGAGGTAACCTCGTTCATCAATGGCATCAATAATGGCGGTGGCAATTGCTAAATCGTTATCAGAAAATGGGGTTAAATTCTTTTGCCACTCTAAGTGTTCATATAAACCTTCACTGGTTTCACCTTGAAAGGGCATGTCATCACGGATGGAGTGGCTACTTCCAGAAGAAGGGCTATAAACTTCATCCCAAGAAGTGTCCATGGGAAGCTCATCCGGCATGGAATCTTTAGTGAGTGCTTCAGGGGTTTCGATCGCGGCATTTTCTTGAGGTGGCTGAGTGTCGGTATCACGGCTAAAAGCATCATCAGATGTTAATGACTTTTGTTCATTATCATTTTGGCCTTCATCAAGCTCTAATAAAGGATTGCTGTCTAGGGCCTGCTGAATTTCCTGTTGTAATTCCAATGAGGATAATTGCAACAGACGAATGGCTTGTTGTAATTGAGGGGTCATAGTGAGATGTTGACCCATTTTTAACTGAAGTGATGCTTTCATGTTACCGCTATTCCCTACTTGTCATTATCCTAATCATTGAGCAGGGTTAATGTTGGACCTGAAGCTCAAGATATTTTATGTACTAAGGCGGCCAGTTTGTTTTGATGACCAAGTCATAACCTAGAATAATACGATATAAGTATGATTAAATTAAGTGGGAATTGTTACCCGCCGTTTTAATTTTTATTTTAATGCGTTTTTAACGACTTACTCATTAATCATCCACTATAACTTGAATTGCTCACCTAAGTACACTTCTCTGACTTGCTTATTGTCTAAAACTTCAGCAGGCGTTCCTTCTGCAATTAAATTACCGCGGCTGACAATATAGGCATGCTCACACACATCCAAGGTTTCACGGACATTATGGTCGGTAATGAGTACACCTAAACCTCTGTCTCTTAAATGTTCAATGATTTTTTTTATATCGATAACAGATATAGGATCGACACCTGCAAAAGGTTCATCCAATAAAATGAACTTGGGGTTAGCGGCAAGTGCGCGCGCGATTTCGACACGTCGACGCTCTCCGCCTGATAGCGCCATGCCTTGACTGTCACGAATATGAGTAATATGGAACTCTTCAAGTAAGTGTTCTAGTTGTTCTTCACGGTTTTGTTTACTTAAGGAGGCGCGAGTTTGCAATACAGCCATAATGTTATCTCTGACAGATAATTTACGGAAAATACTGGCTTCTTGAGGTAAATAGCCTATTCCTTTACGGGCTCTAAGGTGCATAGGGTTTGATGTTAGCTCTTCATTATCAAGAAATATCTGCCCTTTATCACTTTGCACTAAGCCAACGACCATATAAAAGGTGGTGGTTTTACCTGCTCCATTTGGGCCAAGTAGCCCTACTATTTGTCCAGTATTGACTTTTAAGCTCACATTTTGAACAACCGCACGATTTTTATAACTTTTTGCTAAGTTTCGCGCTTCTAGTGAAATCGTAGTCATTCTTCTACCTGCTTTTGTGGCGATGTGTCGGTGTTTACATTTTCAGTGGAATTCGTCTTGGACTCTGTCTGAGTCGAATGAGTGAGATTGGAGGCTAATTCTTGCAGATCAGTGGCTTGACTGACGATGTCTGTCGATAAGGCTTTTAATTGGCTTGTCGATGGCATGAGCTGAGAAAGTTGGTTTTCCAGTTGCTTTTGTTGTGGGGCTATTTTATCAATTTGTTCTTGTATATTCACTTTTTTGAAATCAAATTCAGAGGCTGAGATATCTTTGTTGGTTTTACTGGCTGCTAACGCCGTTAGTTGGGCTTCCAGTTTTTCACGTTTAATATTTAATTGTGATAATTTTGTCTCAACAGTTCCAATTTCATTTTTAACTGCCTTGTCGACCTGTTGTGTGCTCTTTTCTTGAATGTCTGTTTGTGTATCAGGCTGAGATTCATTTTCAATCGTTTGTTTTTGTTTGGTGTCAGGAATAGTCTTTTTATTGGGTGTCAGTGAGTTATCTTCAGGTGACAGGTTGTTTTTATCGTTTGACTCAGGCGTTAATGCTTCTGTTTTTTTTGTTGTATTGGTTTTAGTTGATTTTTTATAGGTTTCAGGCTGGATCACAGTAATAACGCGATCTTGTCCTTTACCTGTACTTTCCGCCAGTAATTTTTGTTGTTCAATGTTATATCGAATACGGCTTCCTGTGACACGACTTCCACCTTGAGAAAGCGTTGCCTCTCCAATTAAGGTTAATGTGCGAGTAGAGAGTTCATAGTGAATTTCATGTGCACTTGCTTGTGCGGGGCGACCATCATCCATGATTTGAAAATAGGTGGCGGGTGTTCCACTCGCCACTAATGTTTTAGCTGTGTCATCACCTTTAGAGAAGGCTTGTAATTCTGCTGCATTAATTTTAATACTGCCTTGCGTGACGATAACGGGTCCATTAAAAATTAATTGATTATTTTTGATATCAGCTTCTTGACTCGATGCGGATATTTTAACCTCTTGCTCTAAATCCCCATCCTTGGCTACTCCATGAAGACTAACAAGGCACAGTAATGTGGCAATAATGGATTTATTTGGTTTCATATGTTCCTTCTACCTGACTAGTCAGCTTGACTGTTTGCGTATTGAGATCAGCATAAAGGCCTTTACCTTCGATGGTAAAATCGACACCCGTAATATAGATATGCTTATTTGATGTCATTATTTTGGTGTTGAGATCGAGTTCTAAAAAATCAGTTTTGACTGTCTTTACAGGTTGTTCTGGGCTTAATGAATCGATAATGACATTGTTCTCTAATGTCACTTTTCCGGTGACTTTATTTAAAGTGCCTTTGTTAGCCCGTATACGCCATTTTCCTTGTTGGTTATCAGGATAAATGAAATAAACCGGCTCAGTAAAATAGGTCATGTTGGTGCTGTCATAATGTTCCATATGCTTGGCTGAAACACGGCTGCTCACTAAGCCCAACTTGTTATACTCTACTCCAGAAAGATCCTCCACGATATAATCAGGGCGCTGGCTGATATCGACATTCAGTGATTGATCTTCTTTTTTCGATTGCACCTGCCAATATAAAATGATCGCAGTCCCAAACAAAAGTGCGATGGCGATGCTAACACGACTCATATGCTCATTCCATGTGCCGTTTCAAATTTATTTTGACTCAATAAAAGCAAGTCAGTGAGCTCTCTTAATGCACCATGCCCGCCTTTGAGTGTGGTTATCATATCTGCATGTTGTTTCACATAGGGATGCCCGTCTGCGACACAAACGGATAAACCAACGGCTTTCATAACCGCTAAGTCCACCATATCATCACCAATATAAGCCACTTCTTCGGGACTGACATGATAGTGTTCTAACAATTCACGATAGGGAACAAGCTTGTCATCGACACCCTGATAGATATGGGTGACACCCAGTGCGGTCATTCGATTTTCAACGATTTGTGATTGACGTCCTGTGATCACCGCCACATTAATATTGGCGGAAAGTAATGAGCGAACACCGTAGCCATCTCGTGTGTGAAAGGTTTTCAGTTCCTCTCCACTGTTGCTCATATAGACGAGTCCGTCAGAAAAAACGCCATCCACGTCACATATCAATAGTTTGATGTTTTTTGCTTTTTCCCAAGTACTGTCTTCGATTGGGCCATAAAATCCTGATTGTGACATGTTATATAACTCCTGCTTTGACCATATCAAGCATATTGAGTGCACCGATGACTTGCTGTTGCGCATTGATGACAATGAGACCGTTAATATTTTCTTCGTCCATGAGCTTTAATGCTTGCGCTGCTAGCATATCTTCATCGACGGTAACGCAACCTTTTGTCATGACATTATTTATCGGAGTGGTGTGTAAATTGACTTCTGCATCGATGACTCGGCGTAAATCACCATCAGTAAAAATACCGACCAAATTATGATTGTCGTCGACAATGGCTGTCATGCCGAGTCCTTTTTTGGATATTTCATATAAAGCTTCTGAAATACAAATATGATGACTGACAGAAGGTAGATGTTCTCCTTGATGCATCACATCTTTCACTTTTAATAATAATTTACGCCCTAAACTACCACCTGGGTGAGATAAAGCAAAATCATCTTGAGTAAAGCCTCTTGCTTGCAACAGCGCGACGGCGAGTGCATCGCCCATCACTAAGGTCGCTGTGGTACTCGAAGTTGGGGCCAATCCTAATGGGCAAGCTTCTTCGGGAACTTGTATGCATAAATGCAGTTGAGATAATTTTGCCATATTAGATGTCGGATTACCCGTTACTGCAATTAGCGGTAAACCTAATCGTTTGATGACGGGTAATAATGTGAGTATTTCATCTGATTCACCAGAATTCGATATGGCGAGAATGACATCATTTTGACCCAGCACGCCTAAATCACCATGGCTGGCTTCACCTGGATGAACAAAAAATGCGGGGGTGCCTGTACTGGCAAGTGTTGCCGAAATCTTGTTGCCAATGTGTCCTGATTTTCCCATGCCCATGACAATGATTTTTCCTTTACAATCAAACATAAGCTGGCAGGCTTGGGCAAATTCAATAGAGTCAACATATTGATAAAGGTTTTCAAGGGCTTGTTGCTCTATTTGAATAACATTTCTGCCCCATTGGCGTAATTTATTTTCATCTACCATTTTGATCTCTCTATAGAATCTTACTAGACCTTAGCGTGCCGATTAGGACAGAAAAAGGGCCGTTTGGTATAGGATAAAGGTTATAAGGAGTGCAATACCATGCCAAGGCTTGAGTTGTCTTGCACGCCCACTTAATAAAATTAATACGCCCAATGCGCTGCTTGTTCCTAGCACCATATAATAATCGCGACTGGTTGCTGAGATATCGACGGCCCCAGGTGCAATAAGTGCTGGAAGTGCTAATACTGCCAAAATATTGAAGAGGTTTGAACCCACAATATTACCAATGGCCAAATCATCTTCTTTTTTTAACACACCAGCGACACTCGCTGCCAGCTCTGGCAAGCTAGTACCAATGGCAATAATGGTGAGTCCAATCACTAAATCAGACAAATGATACGCTTTTGCAATACCAACTGCGCCTTGTACCATCCAGTCGGCAGATAAAGGCAATAATATTAACCCGACAATCAGCCATAATACTGCTTTAGGGGTGGGGACGTCAGTAGGAATTTCATCACTGTGTTGGTTGGCGAGGGGATCGTCTGCTTTATTCTTAATGGCATGCCAAATAAGGTAGCCGATGAGAATGAAAAATACCGCTAATAGCATTATGCCTTCCATTCGATTTAAATGCCCATCATGTAAAAAGTAACCTGCAATTGCTGTTGCACCCAACATCATAGGTATTTCACGTTTTAATGTTTGTGATTGGACTGCAATGGCACCTAATAATGCGGTAATCCCTAAAATCAGTGTGACATTGGCTATATTTGATCCTAATGCATTACCGATGGCCATATCTGTCATGCCATTGATTGATGCTGTTGCCGCGACAAACATTTCAGGTGCTGAGCTGCCCATAGCGACTATCGTGAGTCCTATTAGCATGGGAGGTAAGCCGAAATTGCGTGCAAACGCGGCAGCACCATACACAAATTTATCAGCACTCCAAACTAGAGTGGCAAGACCAGCGAGCAGTATCAGAATATTAAATAGCATTTGATTATAATTTTTAGGAGTATTGGCGAGCATTTTCGCTGGATTTGACGTAAATTGAAAGTATTGAGACAAGATACTCTAGATTATGTTGTTTCTATTTTATCAATTTCGTACAATTTATCACTCTATTTTTGTCAGGGAGACCTGATATTTCATCTTATAAATGCCGGAATTCAAGTATGACTCAAACGCAGAAACCGCTCATTGAGATTCGAAATTTGGGCTTTAGTCGTGGCCAACGTGTTATCTATGATGATGTCAGTTTATCTATTCCTAAAGGGAAGGTGACGGCCATAATGGGGCCGAGTGGGATTGGGAAAACCACTTTATTGAAATTAATGGGAGGGCAGTTAACGCCTGACTCGGGACAAGTATTGTTTGATGGCCAAGATATCCATCGAGCGAGCCGTACTGAGCTCTTTTCTATTCGTAAACGTATGAGTATGTTATTTCAAAGTGGGGCACTTTTTACTGATATGAATGTCTTTGATAATGTGGCTTTTGCATTGCGAGAACATTCAGGGTTAGCTGAACCTATTATCGAGCGTATTGTGTTAATGAAACTCGAAGCGGTGGGCCTTCGAGGCGTCGCAAAACAAATGCCCACAGAACTGTCTGGTGGAATGCAGCGCCGTGCAGCATTAGCGCGGGCAATTGCGTTAGAGCCTGAAATGGTGATGTATGATGAACCTTTTGCGGGTCAAGACCCTATTTCGATGGGGGTGTTAGTTAAACTTATTCGTGAATTATCTGATGCATTAAACTTGACGTCTGTTGTGGTTTCTCATGATGTGCAAGAGGTATTAAGTATTGCCGATTATGTTTATGTAATGGCCGATAAAACGATTATTGCCCATGGTACTCCTGAAGCATTACGCAATACAGACAGTGCGCAATTGAAGCAATTTATACAAGGTGCTCCCGATGGGCCTGTGCCTTTTCATTACCCAGCTAAGGACTATCAGCAAGAGTTGTTACAGGGGTTGAAATAGATATTTTTTCTATACAGATAGCAGGTAAATTTAAGGGTGGGTGTTGAATGAGTGTGATTGATAAAATCGCCAATGTTGGGCGCTGGGCGATTGATAATGTAATGGGTATGGGCCGTGCAGGTATTATGCTTTATCGCTCTGTAGTGAGATTCCCTCGTGTGAAAAAGGGCACCCCATTGCTGATCAAGCAGCTCTATGTGGTCGGTGTCCAGTCGATGGTGATTATTTTGGTTTCTGGCCTATTCATTGGTATGGTGTTAGCACTTCAAGGCTATACTATTTTAGTGGGTTATGGTGCAGAGCAAAGTCTAGGCCCTATGGTGGCGTTGAGTTTACTGCGTGAATTAGGTCCAGTGGTCACAGCACTATTATTTGCAGGCCGGGCGGGATCGGCATTAACGGCTGAAATAGGCTTAATGAAAAGCACTGAGCAATTATCCAGTTTGGAAATGATGGCTATTGATCCTTTAAGACAAATTGTTGCGCCTCGCTTTTGGGCGGGGGTGATCAGTTTACCTTTGCTTGCGTTGATGTTCTGCGCTGTGGGGATTTATGGCGGTCATTTGGTAGGAGTGGATTGGAAAGGCATTGATTCAGGTAGTTTTTGGTCCATTTTACAAGCATCTGTTGAATGGCGAAATGATATTGTTAATTGTTTAATTAAAAGTGTCGTCTTTGCTGTTGTTGTGACTTGGATAGCGCTATATCGAGGCTATCATGTTATTCCTAACCCTGAAGGGATCAGTAAAGCAACAACGCAAACAGTGGTTCAATCTAGCTTAGCCATATTGGCATTAGACTTCTTAATGACCACCTTGATGTTTGGTCAACAATGATGAATCTGAGCTGAACACAAGTTGAATATGTCCATTTAGTTTTAGTCTGTCAGTATGATGAGATGATAAATTAATGAGCACATCAAAAGTCGGCGGCAACGAAGATAATGAGTTGCCGTTAATGGGTAAATGTAGATACATTGAGTATCGAAAGTAAGAGTGGTAATAAAGGTATGTTGACACGGAAAATTGAAATACTCGTTGGGCTGTTTTTGTTGGCAGGATTGGCGGCGTTTCTAGTGTTAGTCTTTAATGTGGCTAATGTACAAGTGAGCAGAGGTGATAGTACCTATACCTTGTATGCCAAGTTTGGTAATGTTGGTGGATTGAAAGTGCGCTCTCCAGTCAAAGTAGGAGGAGTCGTAGTGGGTCGTGTCACTGCGATTAAATTGGATCCTGTGAAACTAGAACCTGTTGTAACCATTGCAATGGATAAACAATATTCTTCTTTTCCTGATACAAGTAGTTTAGCCATTTTAACGTCAGGATTATTGGGCGAGCAGTTTCTTGGATTAAAGCCTGGGTTTGTCGATGATGATGTATCGATGTTAAAAAATGGCGACAGTATTGATGACACACAATCTGCATTAATTCTTGAAGATTTAATTGGTCAACTGTTATATAGCATGTCTTCTAAAGGCAAATAAACGGAGTTGAAACTATGTTGAAAAAATTATTAGCCAGTGCCGTTACGGTTATTTTATTAGGGTCGAGTGTAAATGTTTTGGCAAAGGGGACTGATGCTGGAAATGGGCAAACGACTGAGGCTTCTAAAACGACTGACGCAAGCAGTATTGTGATTGATACCAAAAATCCTTATTCCATGATTGAAGGGGCAGCGAATAAAACCTTTGCGAGCTTTAATCAGGATCAAGCCAAAATTAAAGCGGATCCGAATTACTTAAAAGTGATTATTCAAGATGATTTGATGCCTTATATTGATTCTAAATATGCGTCTTATAAAGTCATGGGTCAGTATTTAAGGGACAGTACTAAAGAGCAGCGTAATAATTTTGTGAAAGCGTTTACAGGCTACTTGGTTACGACTTATGCGCAAGCTTTTACAGAGTACACTAATCAAAAAATACAGTTTTCCCCTGCTGAGGATTTTGCTAATGAGAGGATCGTTAGCGTTGATGTACAAGTGATTGAGCAAGGCCGTCCTCCTATTAAGCTTATTTTCAAAGTGAGACGTTTAAAAGATAATACTTGGAAAGCGTTTGATATGGTCGCTGAAGGGGTGAGTTTGTTATCTACTAAGCAATCAGAGATTGGTAATCTTATTCGACAGCAAGGGATAGACAAGGTTATTGCAACTTTAAATGAAAAAGCCCAACAGCCAATAAGTAGCAACTCAAGCGAGAAGAATAACTAGTGCCGACTTTTATTCAAAAAGGCGAAGTTTGTCATATTAGTGGCCATTTAGGGCAAAGCGATGTGATAGACTTATGGCCGAAAAAAACGACGTTATTAGCAGCCAATACTCAAGTATTAGAATTGAGCGAGTTAGCCTTTAGTGATAGTGCTGGCATGGCATTTCTATTTGAATTGGTGAGTATCGCTGCTAAAGAAGGGGTAAAATTGACCCTGAAAGCACCTGCTTATCAAGTTAAAAAGTTAATACAATTATATGATTTAAAAGATTTCTTTGTTGAAGAAGTCATCTGAGGTGAATAGAACCATGGAATGTAAAGAGATAGAAACTATACTGCTTGAGGCTTTGTCTTTAGAGGAAGTGCATGTTAGCCAAGAGGGGACTCATTACAAAATTATTGCCGTGGGTGACTGTTTTGATGGAATGAACCGTGTTAAGCAGCAGCAAACAATTTATGGTCCATTGATGGGCCATATTACCAGTGGCGAGTTACATGCTATCACTATCAATGCTTTTACTGTCACGCAATGGAAGCGTGAAAAAGTATTTAATATGCCAAGTTAGAGAATCATTGTGGATAAATTAGAAATAACCGCTAGTCCAGCGTTGGCGGGGAGTGTTGTGATCTCTGGGGCAAAAAATGCCGCTTTGCCCATATTGATGGCAGGTGTATTAGCAAAAACAGATTTTATTGTGTCTAATGTGCCAAATTTACGTGATGTCAATACAAGTTGTGAGTTGCTACGTTGCCTTGGAGCTAAGGTGACGCAATCTCCTTCGGGGCGAGTATGCATTTCAACTGAAACGTTAAATGAGTTTTGTGCGCCATATGATTTGGTGAAAACCATGCGAGCGTCGATCCTTATTTTAGGACCGTTATTGGCACGTTTTGGTAAAGCAGATGTATCATTGCCCGGTGGGTGTGCCATTGGTGCAAGGCCAGTGAATTTACATTTGCAAGGTTTAGAGCAAATGGGTGCGCAAATAGAAGTAGATGAAGGTTATATTAAGGCTCGTGTTGATGGTCGTTTAAAGGGGGCGCATATCTTTATGGATATGGTCAGTGTGGGCGCCACCGAAAACTTACTCATGGCAGCGGCTTTAGCTGATGGCGTGACTGTCATTGAGAATGCAGCACGTGAACCTGAGATCATCGATTTGGCTAATTGCTTGATTGCAATGGGGGCAAAAATTGAAGGAGCTGGAAGCGACAGTATTCGTATTGAAGGGGTTGAGTCACTTCAAGGTTGTGAATATCGCGTGATGCCAGATCGTATCGAAACAGGCAGTTTTTTGGTAGCCGCAGCGGTAACCCGCGGGCGGATCCGTTGCTTAGATGCTGATCCCTCAACCCTAGAAGCGGTATTGGCCAAATTGGAAGATACGGGTGCGGTGATCACGACAGGTAAAGATTGGATTGAACTGGATATGCAAGGTAAAAGGCCAAAAGCGGTGAATATTAAAACCGTACCTTATCCTGGCTTTCCAACGGACATGCAGGCACAATTTTGTGTGTTGAATGTGTTAGCCGAAGGCACTGCCACTATCAGTGAGACGATTTTTGAAAATCGTTTCATGCATGTGCCAGAGCTTATTCGCATGGGGGCGAATATGGAGCTTGAAGGCCATACTTGTGTTATTCACGGGATAGAAAAACTGAATGGCGCACAAGTGATGGCAACCGATCTGCGTGCTTCAGCCAGTCTTGTGATTGCAGGCTTGGTCGCTGATGGCATCACGACGGTCGATCGTATCTATCACCTTGATAGAGGCTATGAGCACATTGAAGATAAATTTAAAGGCCTAGGTGGTCAGGTGACTCGCGTACAGTAACCTATTCCTTTTGTATTAAAAGCCATTCTCACGAATGGCTTTTTTGTTCATAGCGCTAAAGATATTATTGGGGCGGTTTTATTAGTTGATTTTTCGCTTCAATCCATTGCGACATATATTGCGTGCTTTTCATACTGTGGTGCAATAACATTGAACCTAAAAAATTATTTTGGCGATGTGTGGTTAATGTTTGGCTTATCTTATCAATGCGGGAAATGAGCTGGTGTTGATATTTGGACTCACTAAAACGTTGGTTAATCCAGTTGGGGCCGTTTTGTTGTAAATGAGACCAAAGGGCTTCGTTGTTATAGAGTTCGATAGCTAATTCGGCAAATTGATTAAAGTCGTCATTACTGAGTAATGTCTCAGTGTTGTCGCCTATTATTTTATTTATTGCTTCATTGGTCATACTTTGATTAATCAGGCTGTTATTGACAAGATTGCCACTTAACAAACTGTCATTCAAAAATAATCCTTCACGGCCTACGGATGTGGTCACACTGGGAAGGCCGCACTCTGCAGCATCAATAAATTTGCCCTTTAATCCTGCTCCAAACCTTAGAGGGGACAGTAATACTTTAGCGTTGCAGAGCATGGCTTTTGCATCATCTACCCAGCCTTTAACCAGAAAACCTTGCTGTTCATTATGAAATTGAGTGGCTTTTTTAGGGGGATAGGCACCATAGATATGCAGTTGGGCCTTAGGCATTTTTTTACGGATAAGCGGCCAAATGTGCTGCTTTAAACATAAAACTGCATCCCAATTGGGTTCATGGCGAAAGTTACCAATAGAAACAAAATGCATTCTGTCGGTAAATGGCTTAAAGGTCGGGTTATCCATTGGTGGTAGCATGAAAGGAATATAAATTAAGATAGACTCAGGTACGTTAAAACGTTCTTGTAATAATCGCATTTCATATTCGCTGATCATAATGCTTAAATCGCAGCGTAAAATGGCGGCAATTTCACGTTTTGCTTGTTCGCTATATAAAGTGTCATTATTGACCGTGCTAATGACGGTATTAGGCTGTGTTTTTGCCATTTTTTGTCTGGCAAACCGAAGACAATGTAAATCTTCAGTATCGAGGATCCTTAAGGCGTTTGGGCACTGCTTTTCAACTCGCCAAGCAAATTGCTCTTCCATCATGAAACGATCAAACAAGACCAAATCCGGTTGCAGTTGAATGATGAAATCATCAAAACTGCTATCGTTGACTTCAATATGAGCTGAAGTAATATTTAAATTGGATAGAACAACGGCATGTTCGCTTTCCTGAGCCGGACTGGCATAAGTGATCTGGTATCCTTGCTGTAAAAAAGTATTAAGAAGCTGCAGCATACGAGAGCCGGCAGCACTAGAATTAGGTTCGGGCCAAACATAGCCTATAACGAGAAGTGTTTTCATAGCATTGATTATACCTAGGGTAAATTATGTTTGGCACTATATTGACACTATTAATGGAGAGGGCTAATGGATTATCCTTGACAAGGTGTAGATAAGATATTTTATCGAAAACAGATGATATAAGCAGTAAGGACAATTTAATGTCAACGAGTAAAGAAATAGAGAATAAAAATGGCATGTTACCTGATAATGTTCATGCGTTTTATCATGCTCATGTGTATTTTGATGCTGGCACGCTTGAGCTGGCCACACAATTATGTCAGCAAGCGGAACGTTTATTTACGTTGACATTAGGCCGTTTTCATCAAAAATTAGTGGGCCCTCATCCACGCTGGAGTTGTCAACTGGCTTTCAATCAAGCGGAATATGACAAATTATGCCACTGGTTGGATAAAAATAGGCAAGGCTTATCGATTTTAATACATGCTGATACGGGTAATGACTTAAAAGATCATACTGAGTATGCATTTTGGCTTGGTCAGCCTTTAATACTGAATCTATCCTTATTTATGCCAAGATAAAATATGTCACTATTGTTAATTTACTGAATATTTCGAAAGTAAATACTTACATTATTATCCAAATATTCATCTAAGTTTGATTGTTTTGTGCGCTGGCTAGCATTTTTTTGTTTGTGAGTATCTTCTAATATGGATGCTTGGGATACTTTATCAATAAGCTTGCATTAGATGTTGATCCACGAGTTTGGAGTACCATGGATAAATCCCAAGAAAAATCATTATTGCTGTGGTTAAAATCATATAAAAAAGCAAGCGGTCATTATTTATCGTTAAGTGTGATGTTAGGTGCATTGACCGGGGTTGCATTAGTGATCCAAGCTTGGTTATTAGCGACTTGTTTACATGGACTTATCATTCTTAATATGCCGAAAGCGGCGTTCACAGAAGAGTTTATTGCGTTAATTGTGGTCATTATCATTAGAGCAATATTGGCTTACGCTCGAGAGCGAGTCAGCTTTATGGCGGGTCTTCGTCTTAGGCAACATATTCGAGAAGCTGTATTAGAAAAGCTTTCTACTTTAGGTCCAGTGTTTATTAAAGGTAAACCCGCTGGTAGCTGGGCCACTCTTGTATTGGAGCAAGTTGAAGATTTACATGATTTTTATGCCAAATATTTACCTCAAATGATGTTATCTGGTTTTATCCCCCTTATTATTTTAGTTATAGTGTTTCCGATGAATTGGGCGGCAGGGCTTGTTTTAGCATTAACGGCGCCTTTAATTCCCATGTTTATGATTTTAGTGGGCATGGGGGCCGCTGATGCCAACCGTAAAAATTTCACCGCATTATCACGACTCAGTGGTCACTTTATGGATAGGTTAAAAGGGTTAAGTACGATCAAACTCTTTTATCGAGGAGAGGCTGAAGCCAAAGCAATCGAGAAAGCATCAAATGAGTTTAGAGAGCGAACGATGTCGGTACTGAGAATGGCATTTTTAAGCTCGGCAGTGTTAGAGTTTTTTACCGCAGTATCTATTGCTGTATTAGCCGTGTATTTTGGTTTTAGTTATCTAGGGCATTTAAACTTTGGCAGTTACGGCGCCCCTATTACTTTATTTACTGGTTTTTTTGTACTGATTTTAGCCCCTGAATTTTTTCAGCCATTGAGGGATTTAGGAACACATTATCATGCCAAAGCACAAGCTATTGGCGCTGCTGAAGCATTACAAGACTTGTTATCATATGAAGAGCAGCGCCCTGCCAGTCAAATGTTATCTTTGAGTAAGAGGTTAACTTTTCCTGCCGATAGTGCACAAGTAACGTCAGGCACCATTAATGAATTTGTTGATATAAAAGTCATCGATTTAGTTGTAATGAGCTTTGATGGACAGACATTGCTAGGACCAATTAGTTTTGAATTAAAAGCCCGTGAGCATATTGCTATTGTCGGTCCGAGTGGTGCAGGTAAGACAAGTTTACTCAATGCATTGATGGGTTTTCTTCCTTTTACTGGTGAGATCTTTATCAACGGTATTTCAATTTCTGATAGTGATACAGATGATTGGCGCAGAAAACTGACTTGGCTGGGGCAGGAACCCCAATTATTTCATGGCACAATCCGTGAAAATGTGGCCATGGCTAATCCTAATTTGCGCGATGAAGAAGTCATCTCGTTGTTGACTGAGGCAAAGGTGATGGATTTTGTTGAGTCGTTGGATTTAGGGATTAATCATCCTATTGGAGAGCAGTCCTCAGGTGTGTCTGTTGGACAAGCGCAGCGTATTGCGCTTGCGCGTGCATTTGCACATAAGGCGGATGTGTATTTATTCGATGAGCCGACAGCAAGTTTAGACAGCCAAAGTGAACAGGCCGTTGTGATGAGCTTGTCAGAGGCAATGAAGTCAAAGACCAGTATCATGGTGACGCATCGTTTAGAGCAACTCAAGGATAAAAATAGAATTTTGGTTTTGGATAAAGGGAAGTTGGTTCAGCAAGGGCTATTTAAGGATATGGCAAACTGTGATGGTGTATTTCGTAATATGTTAAATGAAGCGATGGATCCTTTATCCTTATCTGTTGCCCCAAACGCGATTGTGCACTCTAAACCTGCTGACTCAGAGGATTAATTAATGAAAGTATTAATACCTTATCTTCGTATGTTTAAAAAGCAGTGGCTGATGCTTTCAGTGGGGCTGTTATTGAGTATGACGACGTTATTAGCTGGCATTGGTTTGTTATCGCTGTCAGGCTGGTTTCTATCCGCTTCGGCTATTGCGGGTTTAACCTTGGTGACCGCACAAGCGTTCAATTTTTTTACGCCTGCAGCGGGCGTGCGTTTTTTTTCTATCACTCGAACAGCGAGCCGCTATGGCGAACGACTTGCTACACATCAAGCCACTTTTCAGTTATTAACGCAACTTAGATGTTGGGTATGGAGTAAGTTGTTACCTTTAAGTGCTCAAGATCTGCAAGGCTTAAGGGGAGGAGACTTACTCAATAGACTCGTTGCTGATATTGATACGTTAGATCATTTGTATCTTCGTTTGATCACACCTATTGTTGCTTCGCTATGTGTGTTGTTGGGTGTATTTGTTTTCGTCTCTTTCTTTGATATGCACTTGGCAATTGTATTATCAGGGTTTCTATTACTTGTGTTATTGGTGATGCCGATTCTTTTTTATCAATTAGGCAAAAAGCCAGGACGGATTTTAATTGAAACAAAGCGTCATTATCGCACCTTGCTATTAGATTATATTCAGGGGCAGGCCGAGTTAACATTATTTGGTGCCCAAAAACGCTATAGAGAGCAATTATCGCAAATAGCGACAAGCTTCTATGACAATCAAAAAGTCATGGCAAATATCACTGCATTGAGCCAAGCATTGTTGATTATATTTCATGGTAGTGCTGTGGTGTTATTGATGTATCTTGCTGCATCTGGGGTAGGAAGTGATAATCCTCCAGGGCCTATGCTTGCCATGATAGTGTTTATGACAATGGCGACGATTGAAATGCTGATGCCCATAGCAGGTGCCTTTCAACATTTGTCGAGCAGTATTACATCAGCTACCAGAGTGAGTGAATTAACCGATCGCAGTGCAAGTATCATATTTGGTAAGAATAGGGGGACGCGTGAAATTAATGAAAGTGATGATGCGTTGAACATTCATGATCTGCATTTTTCATATGCGAGTAATCAAACCGTGCTATCAGGTATTCATCTGTCTATTAAGCAGGGAGATAAAGTGGCACTACTTGGAAAAACGGGATGTGGGAAATCTAGCTTATTATCACTTATTACAAGAGATTGGTTAGCAGATAAAGGTCGCATTACTATTCATGGCCAGAATATTGCTGAACTGGGTGAAGCAGAGTTGAGGCAGAGTATGACAGTCATGAGTCAGCGTGTTTATTTATTCAGTGGGACATTGAGAGACAATCTACTATTAGCTATGAATGTTACGTTCCACAAAATGAAGAAGGTTGAACGTGTCGAATATGATGTGAAACTGAATCAAGTTTTGCATCAAGTGGGATTGGGCCACTTATTATCTTCTATAGACAAAGCAAGCCATGGACTCGATCAATGGATAGGTGAAGGAGGAAGGCAGCTTTCTGGTGGAGAGCAAAGAAGGATTGGCGTTGCTCGGGTATTATTGAGAGACGCACCGCTTATATTATTAGATGAACCGACAGAAGGACTCGATAAAAAAACGGAACGAGACATACTGCATTTATTGCTTGAGTTTGCCAAAGGCAAAACCTTATTTATGATAAGTCATCGTTTAACGGCCATGCCCATTATGGATAGTGTACATATTATAGAAAACGGAAAAATCAGAACATCTGGAACGCATCAAACATTATTTGAAACGGATGAGTATTACCAAAGTTTGTATTCAAGAGTATAAAACTGCCGATTAGAGGCAGAGTTTTTTCGTGGTGGCGTAATTTGCAGCAATAATAGGGCGCTTTGTGGATAACTTAGGGGGTAAATCGTTAGGAAGTTGTGCTTAATAAATAAAGTGAAAATAAATGCTTT
>NZ_CANMWS010000002.1 GCF_947501665.1 uncultured Shewanella sp.
CGATTAGCTCAGCTGGGAGAGCACCTCCCTTACAAGGAGGGGGTCACTGGTTCGAGCCCAGTATCGACCACCATTATTGCCTTTTTAATGAGTCAATAATTCAATACAATACGCTGTAAAGAAAGTCCCAGGTCGATTAGCTCAGCTGGGAGAGCACCTCCCTTACAAGGAGGGGGTCACTGGTTCGAGCCCAGTATCGACCACCATTATCACCTATCAAATTCACATCAGTTTCATCATTTATTCTCTATTTAGTTTTATATTCCTCGACAAGAAAACCAATAGGCTATAATTAATACTTTAGTATTAGCGTTGAGCGGAGAAATCACCAATGACAGCGGATATCAGTCAATCAACATCAATTGAAAGCATTGCCTCCTATTTAAAAATAACGCATCAATATGATGAGAAAACAGCATTAATAGAAGCAAAACAAATGGTTCACGAACTTGTAGAAATGAGACAACAAGGTGTTATTACAGGCTGGTATTTCAATGAACAAGGAAAACTAGAACTTTTACCGACTGAAAAGAGTCATCGTACGATTTTAAAGTAAGTCCAAATCGGTAATATGAAGTATATGTTCGATCCAAAAGTAACAAGCTAAGAAGCTGACAAGCCAACTTTTGCCCTTTCAGGAACAGAAATATACTTAGCTATTAAAAGTAATGTCACAAACAAAACTGCCACAACACCTAATACAACACCATTCCAGCCCCAGTGTTGCCAAAATGGCAATAAATAAGGCCCGCCTAACGCCGCACCAATATAATAGATACATAAGTACAGGGCCGTGGCTTTCGATCTATGTTCACTCACCCTCATAGCAACCCAAGTGTTGCAGCTACTGTGTAGTAAAAAAAAGCCGAAAGCACTCACCAAAAAACCTAAAAAAATCATAAGGGCACTGTTGAATAAGGTTAACGATACTCCAAAAAACATCAGCCCTATACAAAATAATAAAACCCGTGACAATCCTAATCGTCGAACCCACCTTCCTGAACCATAAGAAGCAAACGTGCCACTGAGATAACATAAAAAAATAAAAGTCACCTCAAAACGCCCCCAGGAAAAAGGTTTAGCCATTAAGTGTAATTGAATATAACTAAATTGATTCACCATCACCATAAAGGCCAACCCACCAATACAATATACTAATCGCATTTTGACATCTTTAAGATGTATGACAAAACCGGCCATGTCCGCCTTACGCAAATACTGTGTTGACTGAGTGTTAATAGGCTTAATGAAACGACACTCAGGCAAATAATAGCTCGATAAAAAGCAACCGATTAGCGAAATAACAAACAAGAGTTGCATAGATTGAGGCCAAGTCAAATATTCAGACATGGTTCCCCCCAGTAACCGACCTAAGATTCCGCCTACACTGTTCACGGTAATATATATAGCTCCAGCTTTTAATAACGCATTTTGTCCTAATTCATCTTTAAAGTAAGCCATTGCAACAGCAGGTAACGCCGCAAGAAATACCCCTTGTATCATTCTCAATATTAATAACACAGAAAAGTCTTGAGTCCATATCATCAGAAAATCGAGCAATACGATTAAATATAGACTTACGATAGCAGGTGTTTTACGACCAATACGATCAGACATGATTGCAAAGGCTAATAAAGATATTGCTAGGGTGAAACTGGTTACCGATAAAAGTAAGGTTGCCTGACTCATGGAAACGATAAAGTGCTCAGCAATTAACGGTAGCATCCCTTGTACTAAATATAAGTTGATATATACCACCACGGATGCAATTGACACGCCTGTAATTAACCGCCTTTCTCTTTTCACTTGCTCCATTGCTAACATCGAGCTCAACCTGCATTATCATTTAGTAATAGACATAGTTTATCAATGCTATTAGCATAACTATAATAAATAAAAAGCATCCTACCTATACATTTTTGTTATGGATATAAAACAACTTAACCACTTAACAACCCTAGTCGATGAAGGCAGTTTTACTAAAGCAGCTAAACAATTGCACATTGCCCAGCCCGCCCTAAGCCAAAGCATTAAACGATTAGAGCTATCCTTAGGTGTTACATTAATCGATAGGCATTATCAGAGCCGAAATAAGCCTATAACCCTTACAGCAGAAGGTCATGTACTGCATACCCATGCCACGCTGATATTACAACAAGTACAGCAAGCAGAAGCACACATTAAATCTATGGCGAATTTAACCCGTGGTGAAGTGAGAGTCGCGGTATCAGGCATGCTGGGATCTTTTTATCTCCCCACACGATTAATGGCATTTAGACATCAGCACCCTAGCTTAAAACTATCCTTATTTGAAGGTGGTACTCGACATGCCCTTGCCATGCTTCAAAAAGAGGAAGTCGACATCGCTATCGTCAACTCAGACGATCTTACCGACGAATTTGATAGTCACTTATTATTACAGGAACAAATGGTCGCGGCTGTTGGTCTAAATCATCCCCTCGCGAGACAAAAAGAAATCACATTGACACAGTTTTTTAATCATGAGTTAGTCATGTTTCAGCCAGGTTACTTTCATAGAGAATGGATTTTAAAACAAGCTCAGCGCCTCAATCTACAAGCAAACATTGCTTTTGAGACTAACCTCATCAATCTCATCAAACAAGTTATTTCGCAAGAGTTTGCCATTACGAGTGTGCTGAATATGGTCATTAAAGATGAAACTGATATCTTAGCAAAGCCTTTCAGCCCACCTATGTTTTTAGATCTTCATATCGCTTGGAAAAAACAGCGCCCTATCAGCCAAGCCGATAGAGCATTTGTAAATTTTTTAATGGAGAATCGATAAATGCACTGAATACGTAATCCAACTCAAATTGCATCAGCTTGGTTTTCAGGAGTCGCCAGATTAAACGCCTCCAAAGCAAGGCAAGCTGCATTGATCCGCTGTATATTAGGATAAAGACTTAAATCAACGCCAAACCGCTGAGCATTATACACTTGTGGAACAAGACATAAATCAGCCATCGACACGTTATTACCAAAGCAATATTGGCCTGAGGTATGTGTCAATTGTGCCTCTAGAGCAGTAAACCCTTGTGCGACCCAATGTTGATACCAACGACTTTTCTCTTCATCATTGACGCTCAACTCATCGGTCAAATACTGTAATACTCTCAAGTTATTTAACGGGTGAATATCACAAGCTATCGACATCGCCATTGCTCGCACTTTTGCTCGCGCTAAGCTAGATGAAGGCAATAAAGGCTGATGAGGGTATACTTCATCTAAATACTCTAAAATAGCCATAGACTGAGTCAGCACTTCATCTTCTGATCCCCTATTTTCGTCATGAATGACAAAACTTGGCACTAACGCTTGAGGATTTAGTGCTAAATAAGCCGCTTTATGTTGCTCCCCGCCTTCCCTTACAAGGTGCACAGATAACTGCTCAACAGTAATATTTTTTAAATTTAATGCAATGCGCACACGATAGGCAGCACTTGAGCGCCAATATCCATAGAGCTTATTCATTTTACAGTCCTTCTTAACATCCTTTTTATAGCCAAACCACTTAACAGTACTGATTTAAGGGCCCATAAAAATGCATCATTCAAAGATACATTACCCTAGTAGTTGTTATGACCTTAAAATAATGCACCATCAAGTCGCTTGACTATAAGTTCGTTATTAGCAAGACAATGTCATTAACCTTGGTATTTCACTACTTTTTGATCAATGGCGCCAAAAATGGTGTGACCTTCATCATCAAACATTTCGATCCTCACTTTATCGCCAAATTGCATAAATGATGTACTTGCTACTCCATCAGCAATCACTTCCAACATCCTTTTTTCCGCAAGACAGCTTGAACCGGCACTGCGGTCATAATTCGAAATGGTTCCCGAGCCTATTATCGCCCCAGCACCTAAAGGCCGCGTTTTCGCAACATGAGACACAAGTTGGCTGAAATTGAAGGTCATATCGACCCCAGCATTAGGCTGACCAAACAGGGTATCGTTGAGATGAGTCACTAAAGGCAGGTGTACTTTAGTGTCTTGCCACTTTGCGCCCAACTCATCTGGCGTAATCGCCACAGGCGAAAAACTACTTGAAGGCTTAGCCTGATAAAAACCAAAACCTTTCGCTAATTCACCTGGGATCAAATTTCGCAGTGATACATCATTCACTAACATCAACAATTTAATATGCTGAGATGCATCTTCAGCCTTAACCCCCATAGGCACATCATCGGTGATCACAGCAATTTCAGACTCAAAATCAATTCCCCACTCTTCACTCGCTAAAGGAATATCAGCTTTAGGTTGAATAAAACAATCTGATCCACCTTGATACACAAGAGGGTCGTGCCAAAAAGTCTCAGGCATTTGCGCACCTCGTGCCTTTCTCACCAACTCAACATGATTGACATACGCACTGCCGTCAGCCCACTGATAAGCTCTTGGTAAAGGAGAGTGACATTTAGACTCATCAAACACGAGGCTGTTCTCGATTAACCCTTCATTTAAAGCATCATAAAGTTCTTGTAATTGAGGATAAAGCAGCGCCCAAGAATCCAGTAATTGCTGCATAGTATGCGCAATGGCTGGCACGGCGACGGCTTTCGATAAATCACGACTGACGAGCACTAGCTGACCATCACGTGTTCCGTTATCATAACTTGCTAATTTCATATGATCCTCGTTTTGTCAAAATATAAGACGATGCTTACTTAATGAACATGTTTTTTCTTTCAATGGCAAGAGCCTACCTTCATCCTTTAAGAGATAAAATTACATAGGTGAAAATTTATGAGTTAAAAAAAGAAAAAATACGTAAACTTATCATTACAATGATAGTCGTAATAAAGAATACAACCCCAAATAAGGCTGATAAATTAACCATTAAGCTGGCTTAGGTTTACTGATTTTATATTCTCTAAGCTTATTGGCAATGGCGGTATGAGACACACCTAACTTTCTTGCCAATTGTCGAGTACTGGGGTATGCCGGATAAAGTCGCCTCAAAAGGTTTGATTCAAATTGCTTCATAGCTTCATCTAAACAACCTTCGAACTCTTCATCAAAATAACCAAAACCTTCAGCATAAGACGGTAACTTTAACTGCTCAATATTTAACTCTGTATGCCCGTCCCACATAGACACGGCTCTAAAAATAGCATTCTTTAACTGACGTACATTCCCCGGCCATGCATACTCCAATAAATGCTCGCGACATGCCGCTGAAATCCGCCTAATAGGAATGGACAGCTGCTGACTATAATGTTCTAAAAACATTTCGGTTAAAGGAAGGACATCAATTTTTCGTTCCCGTAGTGCTGGCATATGAAAACTCAAAACATGGATACGATAGTAAAGATCTTCTCTAAACTCTCCATTTTGACAGAGCTCAGCAAGATTTTTTTGTGTCGAGCAAATTATTCTCACATCAACTCTGACTTCCTCACTCCCTCCAACTCTTCTAAAACTGCCATCTTGAAGAAAGCGTAATAATTTTACCTGAGCAGAAGCTGACATTTCAGCGATTTCATCAAGAAAAACCGTCCCTCCATCCCCCTCTTCAAAAAAACCTTTCTTAACGACAGCGCCTTTATTCACATAGCCAAAAAGCTCTTCTTCAGCGGCACTATCTGGCATTGCTGCACAGTTAATCGCAATAAAAGGACTTTCTCTACGCATACTAGCGTCATGGCAAGCTCTGGCCATTAATTCTTTACCCGTTCCAGTTTCTCCAGTAATTAATAAAGGTGCATCAAGCTGCGCCATTCGCCGTGCTTGTGCTAATACTGCTTTCATTTTATCACTGCTGGCTAAAACGGTTTCAAAACCAGAAGATTGATTTTGCAAAGCATTAAACTGTTTACCCACCCGCGCAGGAGATTTAAGCAATACAACAGCCCCTGCTAGAATAGACTCCTCAGGGCCGTCAGGAAGGTAAATAGGCAACATTTCAGCCAAGTATTCATTTTCACCTATAGTGACCCGTGTCGCTTGAGCTAATACTTGAGGCTCACTTAACCAGCGGCTAAAATTGACTCCTTGTACCCAATGATTCAATGGTTCATCTTGCACTTCTTGTTCTGACATACCCAAAGTCAGTAAAGCTGATTCATTGACAATGCAAATTTTTCCTTTTGCATCAAGAGAGAATACGCAATCAGGTAAAGTCTTCAATAACGTCTTAAGGGCATAATGCTCTTGCTCTGAGGGCATAAAAGACACGGTTCGAACATCATGTACTCCTTCGACTTTACGAATTAAAGGAAGTAATTCACTTAATATATCAAAATTAACTTCTGCGAATTGTAAATAAAGAAAACCTTGATTACTTGCATCAATGGCAAATAAATTAATGCTATAGCCTTCCATGATAGTTAAAATATCTTTTGCTAAACCAACACGATCCAAACAGCTGACTTCCAAACGCATAATTTACCCTTTCCTTTTCTATATCAACTCAAGTCATTCACAACTCGTCTAAACATAAAAATGAGTCGTTCACTAACATTGTGGTACTTAGGCGATTTAAATAAATTAAACCTAATATGAGGTGACATTGGATATTTAGTGCGTATACGGTAAAAGGTTATGGCGAGTGTGGCAAGCCTAGTTTACAAGGCATGCTAAAAAACAACAAAAAATGGCGCTGAAAGCACCATTTTATTCTTTATATCAAAGAGACTTGAAACTAAAAAATCATCAATATAAGCAGCTACTTACCACTAATTAATAATTCGTCAGTTTTCGCCGCCATAATAAAATCATTTTGATGTAAACCTTTCACTGAATGCGACCACCATGTCACGGTCACCTTTCCCCATTCGGTTAAAATGCCTGGGTGATGAAAGTCTGTCTCTGCAAGATCGGCTAATGCATTGGTAAATGCCATCGCTAATTTAAAGTTTTTGAATTTAAAAACCCGCTCAAGTTGCATCACACCATCACGCACAACCACTGCCCAATCAGGGATCATTTTAATCAAATTTGCCAGTTCTTCATCAGACACTTGAGGAGCTCCAACTTGGCAAGCCTCACATTGCATCTCAGCTAGTTTAGTCATTATTATTCCTTGCAGTTAACATAATAGCTAATCGCTATCTTTTTATGATGATACTTTCTTCTTTTGTTTAAACTTAGCAGGTAGTAAGCCCAATTTTATCGCCTCTTTCACGCACGCCATAATATCCATTTTTGCAATATCATCTAAGACACTAATATGGTCGATGGTATAATAAACCGGCTGCATGATATCAATACGATAAGGTGTTCGTAACACCTCAAGTAAATCAAAAGGTTTAATCTCAGGAATAGTGCCTGTGACATAAAGCGTTTCGCCGGGTGAACTTAAAATGCCACCACCATAAATTCTTAGCGTATCTGGAGCCGATTGAATAAGACCAAACTCCACAGTAAACCAGTAAAGCCTAGCCAAATACACTCTCTCTTGTGGCGAAGCCGCCAAGCCCAACTGCCCATACAAATGCGAAAAATGAGCAAATGATGGATTAGTTAATAAGGGACAATGACCAAAGATCTCATGAAAGATATCAGGCTCTTGAAGATAATCAAGCTCTTGTTTATTACGGATAAAAGTTGCAACAGGAAAAGATTTATTAGCCAAAAGCTCAAAAAATTTAGCAAAAGAAATCAATGCAGGGACAGCCGCCGTCTTCCATCCGGTTGTATTTAATAAAACCTTATCGATTTCACCTAATTGAGGGATCCTATCACTGGGCAAAGATAATGCATCTAAGCCTAAAAGGTATTCTTCACAAGCACGACCAGGCAATTTATCTAATTGGCGAGTATATAGCTGGCGCCAAATATCATGCTCATCTTGAGGGTATTGTATTAATCCATTTAAATCGGCATTACGCGCAATATATTGTGTTTTTGTATTCATCGTTTTTACACACATCCAGTTGCAACTCTTTTCATAGTTAACTAAAGCAGGCATTTTGTTAACCATGGGGAGATTAATTCTTTTGACTGAACATAATAATTCCGTAAACTTTTTGTTACACCTTTATGCAAGGCTATTATTTATCCATAGGATTGAACACATATTGAGTAATACAGATCGATTTTATTCATTACAGTTAAAAAACTGTTTTGATATATGTATTTTGTCCGTAATATAACTGCACTCTCTGTACTCTTTAAACATTAAGGAAGACAATGCAGTCAAATCAAATTCGTAAAGCCGTTATTCCAGTTGCGGGTCTAGGTACTCGTATGCTTCCCGCCACAAAAGCAATTCCAAAAGAAATGCTACCTGTAATGGATAAGCCATTGATCCAATATGTTGTCAATGAAGCTATCGCCGCAGGCATCGATGAAATAGTTCTGGTCACTCATGCCAGTAAAAATTCCATTGAAAATCATTTTGATACTAGTTTTGAACTTGAAGCTCAGCTCGAAAGCCGAGTAAAAAGACAATTGTTATCTGAAGTACAAGCTATTTGCCCAAGCCATGTTTCTGTCATTAGCGTACGCCAATCTCAAGCAAAAGGACTGGGCCATGCCATTTCTTGTGCTTATCCCGTTGTTGGCGATCACCCATTTGCCGTATTACTGCCCGATGTTATTATTGATAGTGCAAGTTGTCATCTGCATCTCGATAACTTAGCCGATATGGTGAAACAATATAATAAAACACAAATCAGCCAAATTATGGTTGAAGGCGTTCCGCAAGATCAAGTGGATCAATATGGCATTGCAGATGTCAATGGTCATCCATTATCACCCGGTGAGTCTTGCCCTCTTGCACAATTAGTTGAAAAGCCCAAAATCAGTGAAGCCCCTTCAAATTTAAGTGTGGTGGGCCGGTACATCCTTCCTCCGGAAATCTGGGGCTTACTGGCAAAAACCCCCGCAGGGGCCGGTAATGAGATCCAACTGACCGATGCCATTGCCATGCTCATGAACAAGCAAACTGTCAATGCCTATTATATGCAAGGTAAAAGCCATGACTGTGGTAATAAACTCGGTTATATGCAAGCCACTGTAGAGCATGCCATTCGACATAAAGAAATTGGTTCAGAATTTAAAGCATATTTGAAAAATCTCGTTAAGGACATGAAGATATGACCATTTTAGTTACAGGTGGCGCAGGGTACATAGGCAGTCATACTGTTGTTGAATTATTAAACACAGGCCATGATGTTGTTATACTCGATAACTTAAGCAATGCCAGTGTCAATGCATTGTCTCGCGTTGAGCAAATTACACAAAAAAGCGTGACGTTTTATCAAGGTGATGTCCTCAATAAAGCTTTTTTACAAAAAGTTTTTACCGATCACATTATTCATTCTGTTATTCACTTTGCAGGCCTCAAAGCAGTGGGTGAATCAGTTGAGCAACCTCTGCGCTATTATGACAATAATGTTACTGGTACGCTGACACTGTGCGAAGTCATGAATGAGTTTAATGTCAAAAATTTAGTTTTTAGCTCATCTGCCACAGTTTATGGCGATCCTGCTACATTACCTATTACCGAACATTTTCCCACATCAGCAACAAACCCCTATGGTCAATCTAAACTCATGGTTGAACATATTTTATCTGATTTATATCAAGCCGATAATACATGGAATATAGCAAGGTTACGTTACTTTAATCCTGTAGGGGCCCATGCCAGTGGGCTTATAGGCGAGGATCCAAATGATATACCCAATAACTTGATGCCATTCATTTCTCAAGTTGCAGTAGGCAAAAGAGACGCCTTGAGTATCTTTGGTAATGATTATGACACCCATGACGGAACTGGAGTGCGTGATTATATTCATGTCGTTGATCTTGCTCTTGGTCATCTTAAAGCATTGGAAAAGCTCAATACTCATCCCGGCCTCGTTACCTATAACTTAGGCACAGGTCAAGGCTATAGTGTGCTTGAAATGGTAAAGGCTTTTGAGCAAGCCTGTAATAAACCGATTCCCTTTCAAATGGTGGGAAGACGCTCGGGTGACATTGCTGCTTGCTATGCCGATCCGCAAAAAGCACGTGCAGAGCTTAACTGGCAAGCCAATCACACCCTCAATGATATGGTCATGAGTAGCTGGAAATGGCAATCGAACAATCCTAATGGATATTGCGATTAATCTCATTACAAAAAACTTAAATTGCAGTCGAGCCACGTATTTATCGACTGCATTGACTCAACGCACAAAAAACCACCAATAAGCATACTTTTCTATTTCACTTTATAAACATTTTCCAGCTTAAATTGTCTTATCATGCCGTATTCAGTGTTTGGGCTTACGCAATAAAAACGACTTTAATAGCCTTAAAAGTCAACTTGACGATTACAATTAAAGCAGTAATCTCGCTTATACATCTTTAATTTAACATCGTATACAGTTTTATTGTCATTTCATACCATAAAAACTCGATGTGATTGACTTTCAATTTTATTTAGCCAAAAAAATGACATCAGAGTGCCAAATTTTAGTGGTTTTCTTGACTGAATTTTAGCGTTAATATATTGCAAACCCTGCTCCCATGAAGATACATTCGATGTTCAAAAAAAGCAAAACAGGCGGACTCACCTTTATCGCCCAAGGTACAAAATTAACAGGTGATATACAATTTACTGACGAAGCACTCGTGTCCGGCGAACTACAAGGTACGATTCAATCGACCAGTAACATTAATATTGAACTTGATGGTTATGTAGAAGGCGAGCTTCAGTGTGTAGAACTCAGAGTTTCGGGCAGTTTTAAGGGGAAATTAAACTGTAACAAGCTTAACATTACCAGTACTGGACGTGTCGACGGTGAGGTTAATTGTCAGTCAATGGAAATTTTTGAAGGCGGACAATTTATTGGTATGCGGGTAAGAGAAAGTGCAGAACTTCTTTCAAATGCTTACTCTCAATCAGAGCCTGCCAAACAATTAGAAGAAAGTAGCCTAGTCAATTAAGGGGCTCTAATTAACAATACCAAGCCACTTGAAGCGACTCAAGTATCAGGCTAACTGGTTAAGTTAGCCTGATATCATCCTTCAAATTTTTAACCGCGCCTTTAATCGATTAAACAATCTTTTTTATACTCTTTGAGTAAACGCACGAACGCCTCCCCTTCTCTATCCAAGCTATCAAAAGGAATAAATAAGTGATATCCTAGGTATTTATTTAACATTAAACTTCGATGCCCAAACATCGCTAGCACCCCTTTATAACGTTCATTGTTCACTTCTAATGGCGTAAACTCAGCACCTAAATATGTCTCTAATGTAGCAATGTCTTCATCTTGTGCTGAAGCGGTCATTAATAAAGGACGTTGCTCTGTCAGCAAGCCCGTCGCTAATCGAGGTGAAATAGTATCCAGTATCGGATTAATTGATTTTACCTTTAACCCTACATAAGGCAAAGCTATCCATTCTCCATTGTGGTGTACATTTGGAATATCAATACGTTGAATATTGCGCCAATCTAACCTCACCTCACCTCGACGGTGAAAATAACATAAACCTTGCTGACTCAGAGACACTGTCGTATGGGGCTCAAGTTGCTTGGCCGCACCTAAAATGGCCACAATCATACCAACAGAAAAAAATACCAACCCGATAGCAAAATTGTCTTTACTGATCAGAAATAAACTGATCCCAATAATTAATGCAATACAACCAACCAAAGTTAGCGTGATCCCATTACGCTTTGAAAGTGGATGAATATTCATATTTGTTTAACCCAGCCGCTAGACCCTTTCATTTTTCGCTTCATTATACGCATTTACACACTTTATACCCGTGATACTTCAACGTCCTGAATCGCTATCGATGTTAATTTTTCACTTTCTTTGAAAAAACCACAAATTGTAAATCTTTCAACTTAATCATAAAAAATAATAACGTTTAACAAATTCAAAGATCTCTCATCAACAAACTGAAATTAATGATAAATATGATTACCTCGACGATAAGAGACCAAAATGTAAACAATAAAATATACAAAAGTCGTATTTGAATCACATTTTTATCTTTTCTATAAAATACATTTCTCCTATATACTACTGCCCAATAAAAAAAACACTTAACATACTGTCAGCATTAACGATTGAGACACAAATGAAATTTAAATTATTATCAGGGATCCTACTTTTAAGTATTAATTCTGTGCAAGCTGCATGGTGGGTTGAGCCAGACGATCTGGCCCTAAGAGCCGATATTCAACTCTTAGCCGACACAGGGATTATTCTTCAGCCCGTTACCACTTATCCTCTTATGTGGGCAGGCTTAAAACAAGACATGGATAAAGCCGACGTGAACACACTCACTGCTCGGCAAATGGCAGCATATGAACGTGTCACTCAAGCTTATAACAAAGACAATAAAGCTGTCGATACAAGTATCGAAATTGCTGCCGCTTCTGACACCACCCGCTTTATTGGATTTGGTCAAGATTACCGTGATAAAGGCCAATTAACCGTTAACGCTGATGTCACTAAAGATTGGTTTAGCGGTCGATTATCAGCCAGTTATCATGTCGACCCTATTGATGGCAACAGTGCTCGCTTAGATAATAGCTTTGCTGCTGTCATGCTAGGTAATTGGATTGTTAGTGCTGGCGTCCAGCAAATGTATTGGGGACCGGGTTGGGATACAGCTCTCCTTCAAACAACCAACGCACGACCCATGCCAGGCATTAGTTTGACGCGTAATAACAGTAACGCCCTTGAAACACCTTGGCTTAATTGGATTGGTCCTTGGACTTATACCGCCAGCTTTAGTCAAATGGAAAGCGATCGATATATCTCTGATACAAAGCTTTGGCGCACTCGAGCCACACTAAGACCTATTTCTAAATTAGAAGTGGGCTTTTCCTGGGCGATGCAATGGGGTGGTGAAGGCTATGGTAATAGTTTCAGTGATTGGTGGGACGGACTATCCAATGGCGGACAAAATGAAAATGATTTAGATAATGGTCAGGAAAACATGCTGGCCGGTTATGATTTTCGTTGGTCAGATACCGCCTATGGTATTCCCTATGGGATCTATTTTGAGCGTATCCACGAAGATTTCCATACTGAAAAAGTGAAACTCATTAACGCTTCCAATATGGGCGGCGTCGATGTATTCATTAGCCAATTAAACACACGTTTTTTCCTAGAGTACACAGATACAAAAGTCGCCTGTGGCGTAGACGCTAATGCTTATAACTGTATGTATGAGCATGGCTTCTATCAAGATGGTTACCGTTATTATGACAGAAGCATCGGCAGTACCTATGACAATGACTCTGAAACCTTAGTCTTTGGTGCCATTACTCAACTAGGTAACGATCAAAATATTACCAATAAACTGCGCTGGTTAAGGTTAAATGTTGACGGTATTGATACAACACGTCCAGATGGAGGAAATAAAGTGTCACCGGATCAATACGAGCGTATGTATCAATTTGATACCAGTTACCATAGACCGTTTTATAAAGGTACCCTTAAAGTCGGTGGTACCATTGGATACAGTCAATATGTCACCACTGGTGGCAATGATTGGGACAGTACAATCTACGCCGGTTGGGGACGTAGTTTCTAATATGCCCTTTTAAAATCAGCTATACATTGAAAAATATGCCTATTAACATAACCCCTGACCTACATCATCATTAATGGCAGGGGTTATTTTTTTGTTCATCCCACATTTGTTTTTTTCGATAAATCGTCGAGGCGCTGATCTCTAATAATGCAGCAGCTTTGGGCACATTACCATCACACAAAGCAACTGCAGCTTCAATAGTGCGCTTTTCTGATACCCATAAAGGTTGCACCTGATGGTCACCTTTTGCATGTGAGTCAGTCTGTTCATCAATTGACAACAAGGTGAGGTTTGACTCAAGACTGTTCTTCATGTCAAGTCGAGTTAACGGCTTTATTCCACGCTCAACTAATGATTGTTTCACCTGTGAAAGCTCACAGGGTAACATGGTTTCATCAATTAAGCTTCCTTGATTTAATACTACCATTTGCCTTATCACATTCTGTAACTGCCTGATATTACCTGGCCAATCATACTCTTTAAATAAACTTTCAACATCTGGTGTAAAGCCTCTAAAACACTTACCTTCTTCATTATTATACTCTTTTATAAAATGATTCGAGATCAACGTCACATCGTCTCCTCTCTCACGCAAAGGAGGTAAATCAATAGGAATAACATGTAAACGATAAAATAAATCCTCTCGAAAACGACCCGCTTTAACTTCTTCCCAAGGCACTCGATTCGTTGCACTGACAAAACGCACATCCACCACTTCTTCCTTGACTCCACCTACACGCTGAAACACCCCCGTTTGAATAAAACGTAACAGCTTACTTTGTAACTCTAAATCCATTTCACAAATTTCATCTAAAAAAAGCGTCCCTTTATGCGCACGACTGGCCGCGCCATCTCTATGAGATATTGCCCCCGTAAAAGCGCCTTTCCTATGCCCAAAAATTTCACTTTCCATTAGATCTTTTGGAATGGAAGCACAATTTAATGCCACAAAAGCTTCATTTTTACGATGACCTGCTTGATGGACTGCTTGAGCACACACTTCCTTACCCGTACCACTCTCACCAATGATAAAAACCGATGCTTTACTATTGGCCACATTACCAATGGTACGATAAACCGCTTGCATCAAAAGAGAGTCACCAATAAAGCCCATATAATGCACCTTTGGTAAACTATTTTCATAGGTCGACACTAAATTAATCAACTGACGATGTTCAAGGGCATGGCGAACAATAAAAGATAAACGCTTTGCATCAAAGGGTTTAATAAGAAAATCAAATGCTCCTGCTTTCATCGCTTCAACAGCAAGATCGACTGTGGCATGGGCAGTTATCATAATGACAGTGATATGTTCATACTGCTCACGCACATGCGTTAAAATATCCATCCCTGACATATCAGGTAACTGAATGTCTAACACCAATAAATCTGGTTGCCATTGCTCAAGCTCATGTAATGCATCGCTGCCATAATTCACATGAGTCACTCTGGCGCCTTCAGCCTTCAAATATTCAGTATAAAGTGCACCTAAAGACATACTATCTTCAATCAATAATGCGCTAAACGATTCTTTCACATCCATATTAGTACCTAAATTTAATAGTATGCTTCAACTTATTTATTCATAAAACGCTGTGTAAGTTGATTTATTGTCATTAACCCCAATTCATTAACCTTGGCCAACTGAGCTGAAACCAATCCAACATTTTGCTCAATAGCCACTTTTTCTAATTGCTTTACAGCTTCAAATAATACAGAGGCACCAAAACTGCCTGCACAACTTTTTAAAGTATGTGCTTGAAGCGCTATTCCATTAAAATTAATATTGCTATGCTCAGTGGGATTCAAAGACTCTGTTGAAAAAACCATGTTATTTAATATCTCAAGTCTATCTCTCAATTCGGTTAAAAAAACCTGCAGCATCTTGGACATAGATGCTGAACCAACCATATCAACAAGTTCAGATAGAATATGCTCATCTAGCACGGATTCATCACTAATAGGGAGTACAAATGACTTATCATTAAAGCGGCTCATAATAGTAATATCTCATCTAAGGCTAATATTAAGTTTAGCTGTTTTTGGCTCTTTCAATACGATGAAAGGTAATCCTCTAAATTACAAAATAAAAAACGGTATTATTCCATCAAAGGTTCAATCAAATCTCGAAGTTGGCATATTTCACCTACACTATAAAAACAGCAAGCGATAAACGTGATATTGAAGTAATACCTTAAAATCAGCCAAGGTGATGAGCTCTTCTAAACAAAGGAATGAATATAGGTCGCTTTATATGTGTGGAATATTTATAAGTAATGATCCCAGTATTACCAAAGATAAATTAAACATCATTGATAAAACATTAGCTTTTCGTGGTCCTGACTGTTCTTCAGGACTCATCGCATTTCATAACTGGAAAGCTTACCATTCAAGGTTATCAATCATTGATCTTGACAGTGGTGTTAATCAACCCGTACTTGATCATTTTGGCGGTATGCTCATTTTTAATGGAGAAATCCTCAATTATCGTGAACTAGGACATAAATATTTCGACCAATATTATCAAAGTGACACGCTATTACTCAGTGATTTAATCGCTCAACACAAACTCAATATTAACGAGCTCGATGGTTTTTTTGCCTTTGTCTATATCAATCAACAAGGTGAAATGACACATTGTGTTCGAGATAAATTTGGCGTAAAACCGCTGTTTATATTTAAACGGCAAGAATATATCACCATCGCCTCTGAACCTAATACATTAAAAACACTCTTTCAACTTGATATCAACCCTGCTGCAATCGAAGAGTATAAAACGGTTAGAGCGCCATTATTTAGTGGATCTTTCTTTAAGAATATCACTCAAGTTCCACCCGGAACATGCTTGATAAAAGGAGCATACTTTAATCCGTTAGATTATCTCGATGGTGAGTACAGAGAAGTCACTGAGTTTGAACTCAAAACAGCAGTATTAGCAGGAATAAAATCAAGAATGGTAGCAGATGCAAAAATAGGTTTATTACTTAGCCGAGGTGTCGATAGCCATTTATTAAAAGAATTCGGTGAATTTAACCAATATTATAGCATTGGCTTTAGTGGCGATGATGATATTGAATACCTTAAATCAGAGCATATTCACAATTTAACAATCCATGAATGTCAAAATGAAGAATATCGAGAGGAATTCAACATCTTACTGCAGCTCAGAGGGGAACCCATGTCAGTGCCCAATGAGGTTCTACTCGCAAAAATAGCCCGTCGAGCAAAAAAAGATGGAATGAAAGTATTATTGTCGGGGGAAGGCGCAGATGAATTCTTTGGTGGTTATGACAGAGTGTACCAATGGGCCTATAACTCACCCACCTTTGATATCGACAAATTTATTGCACTATATTGTTATTCAATTCCCGACAAAAACAGTTTATTTTATCAAAATATCACCGAATTATTTAACAAGCATTCTTTTCCCAGTACCTTTGAAGCAGTAAGATGGTTTTTCATCCGTTATCACCTACCGATATTATTTCGTCGATTAGATTTCTCACTCATGGCAGCAGGTATTGAAGGCCGAGAGCCATTAGCCAATATTCACACATTTACACTAGCTGCAAAAATATCTCCAGAGGTATTAATGGGAAAACAATTGGGCAAGATGCCTTTAAGAAACCTTATTGCGCCACTAAAAGGATCTGAATTTGCCTTTGAAAATAAAATTGGTTTCCCCGTTGATCTCACTGCCATTTTTAAACAAACAAAACATAAACAATCCTATCAAATTTGGTTTGAAGAAAACTTAAAGGTATTAAAATGATCATAGGTTATACAAGTGGAGTATATGATTTATTCCATGTTGGACACGTGAATTTATTAAGAAATGCCAAAGCCGTATGCGATAAATTAATCGTAGGCGTCACCATAGATGAACTTGTCATGTATAAAGGAAAAACATCTGTTATTCCCTATCATGAGCGCATTGAAGTCGTCAGGGCTTGTAAATATGTTGATGTTGCTATTCCGCAAAAAAATATGGACAAGGTCTCTGCCGCGAAAAAAAATCAAGCTCAATATCTATTTGTCGGAGATGATTGGTACGACACACCCAAATGGCAAGAATTTGAAACGCAATTAGCTTCAGTCAATTGCAGAGTTATTTATTTTCCATATACACAAGGTACATCAAGTACCTTGATCAATAGAACATTAATGGATTTAAGAAGCGATAAAACGGAGGAATAACGTTTATTCAATTACAGGATCAAGCCATTGTGTCCTGTCGATACGTGAACCAAAAAAAGTCGCTCCTGCTAATGTATGATGGCCATAATCATAAAAATATTTTTGATAATTGTCACTCATCGCATAACAAAGACGGTTTATTGTATTACAGATATAATCCATCCTATTAAGCACAATCAATTCAGGATATCTTTTTTGTAGTTGAAATAATAATGTATCCGACTTTTTATGTAACTGTTTCCTTTCTCTATGGGTATATTGTTCAAAGTGTTTTTGATTTATTTTTAAAATATCGTCAGTAGTAATATTATCAGCTCCCACTTTATCTAATAACAAATTAAACAAAAAATCTGCATAAGTTCTTCTACTAAACTCTTCGAATTCATAAATATTTTTCACAAAAACAATCTTTTTATTATCCCGTAAAACTTGGCTTACTAGTGTATTAAATACGGGCAAATCACTGGGTTTGTACTGGGATATAAACATGATGATATCAGCTAACTGATAATTCGGTGCCTGGTAAAATTCATGATTTATTGCATTTAACTCAGTACCAAAACGCGCAATTTGAAAACGTTCGTTTGACACTTGGCTATTTTTGAGAACATTATACATGTCCTTTGAATGAGAGTTACCGACAATTAATAATCGTTGCCGAGGATCGGTTAAATCAAACCATTGCGTATGGTCAACCTGATTATTGGTAACATCATAATCCTCATCTTGAGTACGCTCTTTTAGCCAATCCCATGATTGTAACTGTGGCCCCCTATTATCGGCGCGATACGCTTTCACAATAAGTTGTTTTTCTGGTGAAAAACGTCCATCAAAACTAAAGTAAACGCCTGTAACAATAAAGGTACTGCTTATTACAATAGCTGAAGAAAAAATATTCTTTTGACTGAAAACCTTTTTATTCCTAAAAGGCATTTCGACAAAACGCCAACTTAAATAAGCAAGAAAAATAGATGCGAAACATAACCCCATCATTAAACTAAAAGGCGGTTCAGTAAAGCTAAGGTATTTTGCAAAAGCAAATAAAGGCTGATGCCATAAATAAGCACTATAACTTATTAAACCTATACCAACAAAAGCCTTTAAACTTAAAAAGGCATGGACGAATGTTCCTTTCTGAGCAAATAAAATAATTAATAAAGTGCCCAATGTTGGCACTAAAGTATATACACTTGGAAAAGGAACCGTTTCATCAAATGCAAAAATAGCATAAAAGACGAGTATCAATCCCAATGAACTCAATAAATTTTTAATGAATAGACTCACATTTAACGTGTTATATCGATAAAAAAAACAAGCAGCAAACACGCCTAAGATCAATTCCCACCCTCGTGTCGGCAGTAAATAGAAGGCAGCATTAGGCGCATTATAAGCTCCCCACTCGGCCAAAACGAGACTGATTATAAAAACTATCGATAATAACATTAAAATCCAACGTAAACCTAAATGCCAAGTCCACATTAAAAACAGTGGAAAAAGAATATAATATTGCTCTTCTACAGCTAAGCTCCAAGTATGTAATAAAGGCTTCAACTCTGCTGCAGTATCAAAATAATCGCTTTCTAACCAAAATAAAATATTTGATGAAAACGTAGAAACTGCCACAACACTTTGAAAGAAGTCTTGCAAGTCCATCGGCATAAACCATGCCCAAGCAAAGGGGGTACAGACTAGAATAACAAAAAATAAAGCGGGTAATATACGTCTAGCTCGACGCTCATAAAAGGTAATTAAACTGAAACGTCCTTCATTCAGCTCAGCAAGAATAATGCTGGTAATCAAATAACCGCTGATCACAAAAAAAACATCAACCCCAACAAAACCACCGCTGAACAATTGAAATCCAGCATGAAATAAAATAACTGGGATAACTGCAACAGCCCTTAATCCATCAATTTCAGCGCGATAGTTCAATATCCATTACTCTATTAATATTTTTTATCCATCAAACAATAAAAAATAGAATGTCACAAACAGGCGTCCTAATCATGAGTATAAGCAACTTTCTTACTGTTCGCGAATACTTGAAAATCCCCCGTCAAAAAGATAAAAAACAAATCAACAAAATAATTGCTATTGTTATGTAAGGTCAGAAGGTTAATGGTAGAAAAATGAGCTCGAGTGAAGTGGTTCCTGAGTTTAAACATATTTCCATTCTCATTGCTGAAGATTCAAATACTCAGCGGTATATTCTCAAGCAATTATTAACCTCCATGGGACTGGATATAAGCAGTTGTGCTAATGGTCAAGACGCTTTATCAATGTTCAAAAAGTCACCTACAGACATCGTTATTACAGATTGGCATATGCCACTGATCGCCGGCCCCGAATTATGCCAAACATTAAAACAATTACCAAATATTCCTTACATCATCATGTTAACAAGCAATGTTGAAGATGAACATAAAGTCACAGGTATAGAATCTGGCGCAGATGATTATATGGCTAAGCCTTACCGTGCCAATATATTAAAAGTAAAAATTTTAGCTGCCGTTAGGCTAATTAAAATGCAAAAGCAATTAGAAAATAAAAATAAGCAGCTACACAGACTATTAAAAAAAGAGCAATCTTACCTGAAACAAATTCAACAAGACTTAGACAGTGCTGCTCGTTTACAACAAGCATTATTACCTCAGTCTCCACAGTTAAATGATGAATGGGAAATCGCCACCCATTTTCAACCAGCAAGTGATCTTGCAGGAGACATTTTTCAATGCATGAATATTGACGATTCTCATATTGGCTTCTATCTCCTCGATGTCACAGGCCATGGGGTCGCAGCTGCCATGCAAAGCTTTACTTTAGCCCAAAGACTTGCCAGTGACCGTTGTCCATGGGAACAACTTGATCCTGCTCTCATCGTCAATGAGCTCAATCAAGAATTTGAAGATCCTGAATCCATGGGAAGGTTTGCCACATTAATTCTTGGTATTTTAAATACCACAACCAGTCAAGTAAAGGTCACCAATGCAGGTCATCCCGATGCCATTATTATTGATGGCGATAACACGCGACTTATGAGTGTCAAAAGCCAGCTCCCCATTGGGGTGAGCAAAGATAATCAATATCAATACCAAGAGGTTTACTTAGAGAGGAAGCAAAAATTATTCATTTATTCAGATGGCCTATACGAATGTGTTCATCCCACTTTCGGTATGTTTGGACAAGAACGTTTATGCCAATTATGTTCCTCAGCCAGTGAATTGTCAGCCAAGCTCATGCTCCATCATATCAATCATGCCACCACTCTCTGGCAAGAAAATGACTTACAAGATGATATTTCAATGATGATACTTTGCCCAAAGTATTAATAAAAAAGGAATGGTTATGTTAAATTTTCAAATCAACTTAGATAAATCTAACATCAATCAAAGTAAAGTCTGTAATGACGTCGATAATTTTTTAAAATCACACATAACCCAGCAACAACGATTTAAGGTTATCACCTGCATCATGGAAGTATTAGCCAACCTTATAATGCATACTGATGATAGTCTTAATAAAGTCATTATTATTATTCATTGCGATATTGATAATATTGTCATTGATATACTCGATGATGCTAATTTTACTTTGCTAAAAGCCCCCGATGATTGCCCAGAAGCTGATCAACTTTCAGGAAGGGGCCTATGGATCTTAGAACAATGGATGGATGAAGTGAGTTTTCAACCAACGGTTTCCGGTACTCACCTCAGACTATCCCTTAAAAAAGAATAGAATGGCTAAAATTGATATCAATAATACTCTCAACTAAAAATAAATACCGCATTGTGATAAATACTAACTATATTTAAATATTATAAATACCCTTGAATGTCATCATCTTATTAGCATTCTTCAAGGAGGTGTAATAACTATCTCTATCTGGATTATTAATAACCATTTTCATTAAAAATAACGAAATTGATAAGATTAAAGCATAAGGAATGCACATGAAATTCACGCCATTAAAACAAGCAAACGCTTGCCTTATCACACTACCAAAAGAAATGCTCATGACAGAAACACCAACACTAAGAGCTGCTATCCTAAAACAGATCAGCTCTGGCGTCACTCGACTCATCATGGACTTACATCAAGTAGAATTTATTGATTCAAGTGGCCTCTCAGTCCTCATATCCGCAATGAAAAAAGCCAATCAAGAAGGAGGAGAAGTCGTATTACTGTCCCCATCTGATGGTGTAAGAGCATTAATTGAACTCACACGCTTGCATCAAGTATTCCACATTTATGAAAGCCAGCCTGCGGCCATAGACTATATTTGTGGTCCATTATCGGCCATCAAAGATCAGTGAATAGTTCTCTATGAGTGCTTTTTCATATAATCGCTTTATAAAGAAGAATTTGTTGATACGGCTATGTGTTGCCTTTATCACACTCTTGATTTTCACCTCATGCGTTACCCCACATACACCTCACATGGAAGAAATTTGTAGCCCTTATATTAAAGATAATGATGTGAATATGTTTCAGTGCCATTTCTATCCAGATAATATGCCCTATTTAAGAAATGCGCACCTACAATCAGAATCCAACCAATTAGTTTACCAACACAATCAACAGCGCAATTTATCCAACAGTCATCAGCCTCCATTGCCTCTCAAACATATTCTCTCTACGGGGGATAGACTCGATATAAAAATACTCAACGGAGAAGAATTTGCAGCAAAAGTTGAAATCGATACCAATGGATATATCTATCTGCCTTTTTTAGATCCCATTTATGCCTACGGGAAAGATATCAAACAATTAAAAAGAGACATTAAAAAGGTGTTAATTGATGAAAAACTCATGCATGCCAACAATATTAGGATCAGCATCAACCCATTATTATGGGCACCTATCGAAGTCACCGTTTCTGGAGCCGTGTTTGAACCTGGTCAACATCAGATAAACAGTCGTTCAGAGCTTGATATTATTGATGATGCCAGTGTGCACACAGGGGATCATGCATCAAGACGTAGCATTGCTCAGGCACTTAAATCATCCGGTGGAGTAAGCCCCAATGCCGATGTGAGTCAGGTAACCGTCACTCGAGGCTACCATACCTATTACTTTGATTTATCGGGTGTCATAACAGGCTCTCCGGTGCCATATTTTCCCCTCATCAAACACGACCATGTTCACGTCCCTGAACGTTATTATTTTGATGAAGATCTCGTTCGTCCTTCACAAATCACTGTACCTGGCATTCGTGTCTTTATTTCTAACCTGACTGTCCCCGCCACCAGTAATTCTCAATCAGCACTGGACACACAAGCTACTCGTTTTCCTTACGGTATAAGGCTATTAGGTGCGGCCATTGCCGGTAACTGCGTTGGTGGCGCTCAATCAACCAATGCCTCTCGATATATTCTTTTAACAACCAAGAATCCATTAACTCAAGAAATTGATGTTATTGAGCGTGCGATTGATACATTAATCACCCATGCTTGGGTGCCGGGCATGAATCCCGTTTTACTCCCCAGTGATGGTATTGCTTGTTATGACTCTCGCGTCACCAACTTTAGAGAAATAGTGCGCACTATCACAGAAGTCATTATCCCTGCCACATTGCTCGACTGGATAGGGAATCAAACGAAATGACACAAAAAAAAACGCAACATAAATCTCGTACATTTCTCTGGTTAAAAAATGCCATAGTTAATGGCAGTAACATGTCCAGTAAACATCGTCGGCAAGTGTATATTCAAACGGCAACAGCAGCATTAGTCTGTGTATGGATTATTGTCATTGCTGTGATTATTTTTACGCCAACGGCATATGTGAGTAAATGGACACTCATTTTACCCGGCCCAGGAGCTGGCGCCAATGTCAACCTTGAAAGTGTGGGGCAAGCAAGTAGCTCTTCCAGTTCCCCCTACTCCAACTCTGCTATCGATCCCAGAGAGAACTATAAAGCCATTGCCAGTACGAATACCATCTTAATCGACGCTGCTAAACGATTGAATTTACCAGCCTCTGAAGTAGGGAAACCCAAACAGAAATTACCCAGCCAAACAGGCATTATGCAATTTAGTATCAAAGCGTCTAACGGAAAACTGGCCCAAGAAAAAGCGTGGGCGCACTACCATAGTTTACAAGCCCTGCTCAGTCTATTGAGAACAGATGAAGTCAAACAAAGAGAAAACAGCATTAAAGTCGGTATGGAAGGCTTTGTCACTAAAGTCGGAGACAGTCATGAAAAAATTCTCGATTTTCAATCTCAAACAGGCATGATATCGACTGAGCAATTTAAAGAGCTGGCCTTAACGGTCGAAAAATTGCGCCACTCTCGCGTCAATATGGAAGCCAAACTGGTGGGGGTTGATGCCAGTATTAAAACATTAGAGCAACACTTATCATTAACAACTCTGCAAGCTTCTGATCTATTAAAGCTTAAAAACGATCAGCTTTATAGACAATTACTCATTAATTATGCTCAATCAACTGCCATGGTCGCGGAACTTGAAGGGCGTCACGGACAACAACACCCTAAACTCATTAATCAACTTAATAAACAAGCTTCTTTATTATTAGCCATGAAAAAACGCAGTCAATCGTTAATTGGCTATCAAGATGAGCGATTCATGTTAATGCTATCAGCAGATAATGCCGATGGAAGAGGTATATTAATTCAAGAATTGCTCAGCCTAACAACAGAAGCCGAAGGATTACGCAATGAACTCAATTCACTATCACAACAAATTATTGATTGGGATAATAAATTAATCGACAATAATGATGAAATAGCCAAATTAAATGATCTCAAAAGAGAGTATCAAGTCGCCACCGCCGTTTTTACCTCAGCACTGGCTAAAATGGATGTGGGTAAAGCTGATATCTATTCAGCTTACCCACTAATACAATTATTAGAACCCCCCAGCTTACCTTACCAACCCGATAAGCTTTATACCTTGCTTGCCCTTGTTGGAGGAATTGCAGCAAGCCTAAGCATATTAATTGGACTTGCTTTGTTATGGATTCGAAAACCTATACTCCAGAAAATTCTGACGAGCGATTAGTTTGGTACAGTCTCACCTGGACTTATGCATTTTGGCTGTTAGGTGCCATGTACTTTGTGGCGCCTATCATAGGCTGGATCCTTTTTTTAAGGATGTTAAAACGCATCATACTGGATAAAAAAAATTTCAGTTTTAGTTTTGCTAATCAATGTTGGTGCTTTGGCATGTTGGTCATGTTACTCGCACTTGTCATCGGTCATTTAGACTTCCAATTAGGCATACTCAAACTCATAAAATCAAGTATTGGATGGGCAAAAGGGTGGGCCTTAATTGCCTTATTCCCACTCATTGGCTCGCTCAACATCAGGCCTCATATTCTCTATCGGGCAACTTGCATTGTTTGTAAACACACTCTCATTGTGATGCCATTTTTCTTTATCGCATGGAAATTAAATTTGCCCGCTCATTTATACACATCCCCATTACGTTTTTTAGGTGGTTCAGGACCAGAGTATTTCAGCGTAACTTTGTATGAAATCGACCCTGGCAGTGGTACTCCTAGATGGCGACTGTTTACCCCTTGGGCACCTGCATTAGGCATGCTGGCAAATATGTTTTATATTTTCGCCACACAAGAAAAAAACCTTCGCTATCGATGGTATGGTTATGTGGGCAGCTTAGTAATGATCTTAGTCTCCCAATCTCGGCTCGCCTTAGCTTGCTATTTAATTTTAATGGCCTACTTTTGTGTCATTCGTTGGTATAAATCGCCCTATTTATACTTTATTGCCAGCCCTGTAGTCCTATTATTGGGTATATTTGGAGTGCAATTTATCGATAAAATTGAACAAACATTAGGTGCAATAAAAGCTGCAAGAGCAGGATCAACACGAGTCAGGAAACATCTGGGGGATATCGCTGTCCAACGCTGGTATAACGAAGCCTTCACTTGGGGACACGGTATCGTAGAGAAAGGTCCACATTTAGTTGAATATATGCCCATAGGCACTCATCATACTTGGTATGGACTGCTTTTTGTCAAAGGCATCGTTGGGGCTATTTCACTCGCTATCCCTTTCTTGGTGAGTTTTGGTATTCTTATTCGCTATATTCACCAATCAAGCACAATCCAAGTCGCTTTAGCTTTTCTCGTCCAGCTCTTTCTATATACTTTTGGAGAGAACTTAGAAACTTTAGCTTACCTATACTGGCCAGGGTTGATAATATTGGGCGTCGCCTTTAAAGAAATAGAGCACAACAAAAGTAAAACACATCACCCATAGGCAAAGTCTGCCTCCTCAACATTTTCCTGATCACCAAAAAATAAGAAAAAAATTTTATCACCTATACTTAAGTGTATTGAACTGTATTCCCCCATTTTAGAGGTAAAGGAATGCCTAGCTGGTTTAAATGGCCACTCTCTTTGCAATCAAGTAGTCATCACGTACTTGGTAAAAGCCTTTTTTGGCTCGGTTCTGCACAAATAATGGGCCGAATTGTTAGGCTTATTTCAAGTATCATTATTGCCCGCTTATTAACCCCCGAGAATTTTGGTGAAATCGCCATTATATTAACCAGCTTTGAATTAATCAGTACACCACTAAGGCGCCTAACCACTGCGGCTTTAGTTAAAATGGATGAAAGCAGTTTTGTCAAAGCATTGCCAGAAGCCAATAAAATTAATTGGGTTGCCAGCATACTCGCCTTCATCATCATGTGTTTACTGAGCATCATACTGGCACAGTTCTATCAAAATAATCATATTATTTTGCCAATGATATTAATGGCTAGCAGCTATTTAATCCTGCCTTTTGGCATGCTTTATGTTGCGTTAAATTTACGCCAAAATCGCATGAGGATTGTCGGTCGAGCTGTCCTTTGGCAAACGATGATGGATGGAATACTGACCACAATATTGGCGTTAATTGGACTAGGCATTTGGGCAATTATCATTCCCAAAGTGATTGTGACTTTTGTTTGGCTTGGTATTCACCGGTACCAGAATTCACTGCCATTGAACAAAACAAAAATAATAAGCGAAATATCCACTCAGCCCTCAACTCAAACACCATCTTCCTCTTTCAATCCAAAATGTCACTATTCTTACCAAGCAATATTAAAATTTGGTATTCCTGTCGGCTTAAGTGATATCACGCTCGCCTTTAGACAAAATATAGATTACTTATTGGTAGGCTATTTCTTAGGGATTGAAGCGTTAGGAATTTATTTCTTTGCTTTCAACGCCAGCTTAGGGATCAGTCTTGGCATAATACAAAGTTACGGCACAGCACTCTATTCTCATCTTTGTCAGCCGAGTCAAGAGAGTTTACAACAAAAATTTAGGCATTCATTAAAATTTATTATGATGTTAACAATTCCACTCATCACCCTACAAACCCTCTTATCACCTTGGTATTTACCACTCATTTATGGTGAGAAATGGTTAACTGCTGGTGCTTTACCTATCTTCATACTACTATGTCTGAGTGGGTTGGTCAGGCCTTTAGGTGAAGCTGCAAGCCAATACTTGCTCAGTAACCATCAAGCGCAATTAAACCTCAAAGCCAATATCGTTTTGACCTTGTTACTCATTGCGTGCATTAGTCTCGCCAGTATATGGGGGCTACAGGCTGTCGCTTTAGCCAGTTTACTATGCTATTTCATAACATTACCTGCGTTCACTTATTTTCTACTTAAACAAAAAGATCAGCACACGAGTCACATGGGAAAGGAGCTCCCTAATGATGCCTAAAATATCGGTTATTATGCCCGTTTATAACGTAGCAGACTTTGTCATTCAAGCCATTCATTCGGTACTGAAACAAACCTTTACTGATTTTGAACTTATCATTGTCAATGATTGTTCCACCGATAACAGTTTGCAAATATGTCAAACCGTCCAGGATCCTAGAATTAAGATAGTCAACCATGAAATAAATAAAGGCTTAGCGGCAGCAAGAAACACAGGGATCCGCCATGCAAAAGGGGAATATCTAGCTTTTTTAGACTCAGATGACAGCTGGCATCTGAACAAACTTCAATCTCATTTACTGCATTTAGACAATAATGCTCATCTGGGGATCAGCTTTTCCCGCTCTGTATTTATGGATTTTGAAGGCCATCCTCTCGAAATCTATCAAATGCCACAGTTAACCCATATCAATGCCGCTCACTTATTATGTCGTAATCCTGTTGGAAATGGCTCAGCTCCAGTCGTCAGAGCAAAAACCTTTGACGAAATCGCCTTCAAGTCCCCCGACACGAGTCCAAATGAACGGTGCTATTTTGATGAAAAATTTAGACAATCTGAAGATATTGAATGTTGGCTAAGGATTGTTGCCACAACCCAATGGCAAATAGAAGGGCTCGCAGCCCCTCTAACTTATTATCGTTTAAATCACCAAGGATTATCTTCAAACCTAATGAAACAATTGGCCTCATGGGAAAACATGATCCAAAAAGCCAAACAATATGCACCTGAGTTGCTAAAGCACTTTGAACATAAAGCCAGAGCCTATCAACTAAGGTATTTGGCCCGCCAAGCAATACGTAATGGCGATGGTAAAACAGCCGTTCACTTTGTCAATCAGGCATTATACCTTGCACCTTCAATACTCAAGGCTGAAACAGGAAGAACCCTTGCCACTTTAGCGGCAGCTTATATGCTGTATTGCCTGCCACTTTCGGTGTATTTAAGCTGTGAAAAATTAGGCCATAAGGTGATCGGTCGTTTTCAAAAGCTGCGAATAAAGCAAGACGCCAAAAAAAGACTTTCTTAAAGGAGTTCACAAAATGATGGTAATCATTAATCGTTGCAAAATGCATCCTATATTGCAAATGAAGCATCAGAATAAAAAAGACATATTACAACATACTGTATTTAAAAGAGAGAAAAATGGCATAGTCTATGCTGTTAGTCAGGTAATTCAGATCAAACATGCATAAACATCTTGGTGAATACAGTATCCATATTCGGTATGACCAAAGTCATCATATAATCATAAAGTAAGTAGGAGTTATTATGGGAACAGAGCCCCAACCTACCATAACCCAGTCAACACGCATCGCTATTCGTATCATCGATGTCATGACGGCATTTTCTTTATTAATCCTTTTTTCTCCAATACTGATTTTTATTTGGCTCAAAAGAAAATGGCGTTATGGACAAAGCGTTGAAATTGTTTATATATACGGCATTGACAATCATTTAATTGGTTTATATCAATTCTCCGGTATAGGCTATTGGAGGAAACTGCCTCAGCTGTTTAATTTACTCGAAGGTGAGGTAAGCTTATTGGGTACAAAAACCTATTTCAGTTTTGAAGAAGCACCGGATCTCACGATCAAACCAGGGTTAATGTCTTATGATGTTATGAATAAAAGCATGGGAATTGGTTTTGAATCCCATCAAGATACTGTCAATCAAATATATAAAAATATTGGTGCCTATTGTTTAGCTATATTAAGAACAATCCTGTCTTACTTGTTACTTGCAATGATGACCAAACACCCTAAACAAGTGCCCCCAACCGTCACCTTGTTCGATGTTTCATTAAGCAATATGCGAATGGTTGAACTACTCGATAAAATAATCACATTCGCCAATACTTCAGGCCCTATGCAACACCTCGCTTTTGTAAATGCAGATTGCTTCAATATCAGCATAACACATTCCCACTATCAGCAAACACTGCAACAATGTAAGCATATTTTCGCAGACGGTATTGGGGTGCGCATTGCTTGCATGTGGAAAGGAGCCAAACTAATCGATAATCTCAACGGTACTGATATGTTCCCTAAACTGTGTGAACAACTGGCACAAAAAAGACTGCCATTATTTTTATTGGGAGGAGAGCCTGGGATTGCCGAACAGACAGCCAACAAAATGCAAAAAAAATACCCCGAACTCATCATTGCTGGAACACAACATGGCTTCTACCACTTAGATAAAAGTACTGATAACACAGAGATCATTGAAAGGATCAATCAATCTGGCGCAACAGTATTGCTCGTTGCGATGGGCGTTCCCACACAAGAGCTATGGTTAAACAAATATCAATCTCAGCTCAAAGTGGGAGTGGGAATAGGCGTAGGCGGATTATTTGATTTCTATTCTGGAAAAATTAAACGAGCGCCATTATGGGTAAGACAACTTGGAATGGAATGGAGCTATCGTTTACTTCAAGAACCTCAACGGATGTGGAAAAGATATATTATAGGTAATCCCCTCTTTCTTCTTAGAGCGTGGAGAGAAATGACACATATTCGCCAATCTAGAAAATTAAAAACAAAGCTAAAACGACAAAGTTCAAAAACAAAAGAGCAATCAATTATTAATCTTGAATTCAATGCTAAACAAGCCAAAATACGACGACTAAGACATCATGCGCGTCACAGACTCAACTTACTCAGTAAGCGAATGCTTGATATTATCGTGTCAAGTCTGGCTCTACTCTTGTTAAGCCCTTTATTGATCACCATTGCACTACTGATCCGTATCGAATCCTCAGGCCCTGTCTTTTTTTCACAACCAAGAGCAGGCAAAGATAATAAACCTTTCACTATGTGGAAGTATCGCTCTATGTATACGGATGCGGATGAACGATTAAAAACACTGAATAATGAGATGAAAGGCGGTGTCACCTTTAAAATGAAGCAAGATCCTCGTATCACTAAAATAGGAAAAATTATCCGTAAAACATCCATTGATGAACTACCACAACTCTGGAACGTCCTAAAAGGGGATATGTCTCTCGTCGGACCTAGACCAGCTTTGCCCTCAGAGGTTAAACAATATACACAAGATCATAGAACTCGTTTATCAATTAAACCTGGCATTACCTGCATTTGGCAAGTGTCAGGCCGCTCACATATTCCCTTTGAGCAGCAAGTTGAACTCGACACTGATTATATCTACGAACAATCACTACTTGCTGATCTATGGCTACTCATTAAAACTATACCCGCAGTCATACTCACTCGTGGGGCTTATTAACGAAAGGAGGGTTGCTCATGGATGCCATCATATTTGCCAATCGACACGGAAAAGAAACGGCTCCTCTTAATGAATATTATTGCCCAGCTATGCTCCCAATAGGTAATAAAGCAACCCTTGACTACACCTTAGAAGATTTAGCAAACTGCGGAATAAATAACATCAAACTCATCATCTCAAGTGATCCCGATACCATTGAGTCCCACGTAGAAAATGGTGCTAAATGGGGATTAAATATTGATTATTTTCTCAGTCAACCACAAGAAGATGCGAAAAGTATTTTAAAGCGTTTAGTTATCGACACAAAAGAGCCTGTTTTGCTCATTAGAGGAGACATGCTTAGAAGTCCTTGTGTTGAAACATTTATTAACTATAGTCAACAAATGCCTAATGAATTTGTACAAGCCAAAATGAGTGACAAAAATGCAGGCTTACTTTTACTGCCCAGTGAAAAACACCTATTAGATAAAATAGATTGGCCTTTGTCATTTAATGATGAAGCTTCATTAAATGACAATATTTCACCAACAGTCGATATTGTCACCCAAGTCTTACACGGCAATTGTTACATGCTAGATAATTTTAAATCCATTATGCAGGCTAATATGGATCTTGCCAATTTAGCTATCCCATCGCTCAAACCCATAGGAAGAAAATACAATACCAGCCAAACATCAAAAGGCATTTATTTGGGTGCCAAAACAGATATAGGATTATTACGCATACAAAACATGAATGGTATAATAGGTCAATCAACAAAAATTGATGCCACAGTTGAATTGCAAGGGACAAATATTATCGGTAATAATTGCTTAATAGGCCATGACAGTCACATTGAAAATAGCCTAATATTCCCTCACACTTATGTTGGTGAAGGACTCGAAGTCAAACACGCTATCTTATGTCATGATCTCTTAATATCGATGAAAACTAGTGCTTGCATACGTTTAAATGATCCGGTATTGATCTCACATAATAGTGAGGCCTCTGACCATACCGAAACAGTGTTATCCACACGATTATTTGCATTGTTACTATTTATCATAACAGCATGTTTATCGCCTATTTTTATGGCTTTTGCATTATTTTGTTCACCCAATCAACCCATAAGAAAAAACACACTCATTGATAATGAGGGAGTAGAACTTAATAGTTGGCAATGGAACTTAACATCACCGTTATTTTCACGATTACCACAACTTATTCATGTCATTAGCGGAAAATTAGATCTTTTTGGCTATGCCCCACAATTAAACCTTGAAAGCTACCAACAAACAACGCTTGAAGGTGCCCGCTATGGGCTTTATGGTCCCGTTCAATTATTTCTCAGCAAAGAAGCGCCAGAGGAAGAAAAATTCCTTATCGAACAAGCATTCATACATGAAAAAGGTAAAAAGAAATATTTTTCTCTCATTTGGAGTTCAATGATGAATACGCCACAAATTAATTAAATAATACACGAGACAACAAAAGCACTGACAAATATTGCTGTTTCATTAAAAGGTACCCTCATCATGATAAGCACTCTATTAAAAGGTTTATTCACCAAAGGACTCTATACCCTAGCTAAACTATCACCAAGAGATCAACAAAAAGCCGTCTTAGGCAGTTATAAAAATCAGTTAAGTGATAATGCAAAATATTTATATCTGCATTGGCAGCAAACATTGTTCATTCGCAGCATTTGGGTTAGTGGCGACAAGACACTCATTGATACCCTAAATAAACAAGGGATGGAAGCATATTATCGCTGGTCGTTAAAAGGAATATACCATGCCTTAACGGCTAAATATTTTTTTTACAACAGCTATATTGGGGATGTAAATCAATATTTAGCTAACGGAGCAATAAAAATCAACCTCTGGCATGGTACGCCAATGAAACGCATTGAATTTGATATTGTTAATGGTCCATTATCAAAAGTATTTCATCCTAAAGAAGATCAAATATCCCCCTTTTATTCGGTACTTCATCATCAACAATATACTAAGCCAGATCTTATGCTCAGCCCCAGTAAATTAACCGATACGATTTTCAAAAGTGCCTTTAGACTTCCACAACATGCATTATTGCGAAGCACAAATCCAAGAACCGATTTTCATGCCAGATACCCAAAAGAAAAAAAATCAAAACAAACACTATTTGATATGATGAATGCTCCGTTAACCTCACAAAGCCATCTCATCCTTTATACTCCCTCATGGCGAGATAACTTAGCAGATAAAAATCCCTATCAAGACGCATTTAACTGGCAAGCCCTGTCTGATCATCTAGTGGAGACTCAATCTTTATTTCTCTTAAGGCTTCATCCCAACGAAGCTCACTTAGCCTCACAATTTAAACACTTCGACAATATTATTGATATTTCTCAATGGGAAGATGTTTACCCTATTTTAGAAGGTATCGACTTATTGATCACAGATTATTCCTCTTTGTTTATTGATGTATTCCAATACCGTGTTCCCATTATTTTTTATCGCTTCGATAAAGAAAGTTACCAAGAACAGTGTCGAGATAATTATGATTATATTGAGAACTTATCTAAAGTAGGGCCAGAATATCAACATTTTGATGCGTTACTCAATGCCATCAAACAAGGAAATAATAAAGAAAACCATTCTAATGCAGTATCATTTTCCTGTTGTTACGCCTATGAAGCGGCCTATCTAGAAGCGCAAAACCATTTTTGGGAGCCTAATAACAAGGATGCCTTTACCCATATAGAAACATTTATTACTCGCTCCCAACTGTCATGATTAATCATTTAAAAAGATTGATACCAATCCCAATTACGCTCATCTTCTTTGACTTTTTTTAACGCAACCATACTTGAAAATAAGGTTCTCACATAAAATTTATCATAGAGATAACGTGGTAATATATAACCTGCGATACGAGGAGGCAGGATTGTACGAATAAAGTCCGCGAGACTTCTTTTATAAGATTGAGTAGAAGCGGATTGTGCTTGTAACTGATAAGCCGGATACCCTTCAAAATAAGATACCGCTTTGGCAACCGATGCCCATAAGCAATCATCAACGACAATATAACCACCCACTTTAATCAATCGATTAGCATAAAAAAGATCAAGTAATGTATGATCGAAAGTATGCCATCCATCAATAAAAACCATATCAAAGGTGCCCGCTTCTTTTTCAGCCAAGTGAGGTAAAGCAAACTCTGAAGGTTTTTCTATTAATTCAAAAAAATCACAATCGGCACGTTTCAAGTTTTCAGTGCCAATGCCATGCCATTGCTTATTTTGAAAAGGATCAACAATCTTATGCTCAGCTCCCTCCCGACCTTTCAGAGCAGAACAAATATGTAAAGAAGACAGTCCATAAGCACAGCCTATTTCTAAAGTCTTGCGAATACTGTCATCCGACTCAATAATTTGATGAAGGAAATCCCCTTCAAGCCTATCTATCCCTGAATGCAGCGAATATTCATTACCTTTATTGTCTTTTACAGCCCCGGACTGATAAATTTCTTCGATGACACTGTTCATATTAAATTCCTTTTCTTAATGCACATGAAAAGCCAAAACAGCCCAAAGGCAACATTCAATCAACACCTCAAATGATAAAATACACAATCAAAGATGTAATGAATGATGCAATAAAACATCATTGAGCTTACTCAATTTTAAGTGATAAAGTGCCAGCTTGCCTGATTAAAATGCGGTAAACGTTTTTTAGGCTTCAAGAAAACGAAAAAAACAAACATAACGTAATAAATAAAAAGCCTTTAATCATTTCAAAAGACTTAAAATCAAAACCTCTCCTGCCCTTCCATGTTAGGCATAATATGCTTCAGTCACAGCAATCAATTGCTCAATGCTGTCTAAAGGTAAAGCATTTATTCCTGCTGCCGCTTCTCGCCCACCACCTGTTGCAAATTGGCTGCACACACTCCCTGCACCTTGTTTATTCTCAAGCGGCGCACGCAAAGACACCATCACCTGATCACTCGATTGTGTGGTTAAGACTAAATGGGCTTTATTGGGCTTACTATTGGCGAGATGATTACCAAATACGCCACTTATTCGACTCGACCAAGCAGCATCGGGCAAACGATAAACACTGACGGTATCGCTGCTATAATCGGCTTCAATCGCTAATGCTTGAGCAAAGTCAGCATCAAAGGCCGATTTTAATTGATAATAAACGGACGTGTTATCTTTAAATAATAAAAAGGGATCGGGATAACGTAAGAGGGCTGTATATAAGGTTTTTGGATCGAAATGTAAATCCTCAACACATCCGCCGTAACCATTGTAATTAATCAAGGTTCCTAAGTCTTTGAGCTGCCCAGCTTGCTCATCACTGAGTCCAGCCTCCTTAGCCAAGCCATCGGCGATCTTAATTAAGTTATCCCCATACGCCGCAGTAATAGCCCATCTGTGATACTGCCCTTGCAAGAGTTTATCAATAATTAAGCCAGTGCAAATATTGGCATCAAGATTGATATGGGCACTTAACTGAGGATGGTTAGGAATATGCCCGCTTTGGTGATGATCCGCATAAAAAATAGTGGCGCCTTTTTCAAGCGCCATACTCAATCCCTGCTGATTTTTCTGCATCGACACATCCAACACAGTCACACTGTCATCAGCTTGCAATTGACCACTGATTTGATTGAGTAAATCAATATCCCGTTTGACACCTGTGACTAACGTACTTTGCTGAGGCTGCGCCAGTCTCAGCTGTAACAGGGCAATAATACCATCGGCATCACCGTTAAATATGTCGTAATGCATTACGGCTTCGCTCCGTTTATTAGACCTTGCGCCTGCAAATAATCCACCACTTGCTGCGCACAAGACTCAATACTCTTGCCCGCCGTTTCAACGCGAATTTCAGGCCGCTCTGGCGCCTCATAAGCCGAATCAATCCCGGTAAAGTGTTTAATTTCACCGCTACGCGCCTTTTGATATAAGCCTTTTGGATCCCGCTGCTCACACACTGCAAGTGGCGTATCAATAAACACCTCAATAAATTGCCCATCTTTATTTAAGCTGCGCACTAAGTCTCTATCCGCTTTAAAGGGGGAAATAAACGCCGTTAATACCAATAAACCGGCATCCACAAACAACTTTGACACTTCTCCAATACGGCGAATATTCTCAACTCTGTCAGTGTCAGAAAACCCTAAATCCCCATTCAATCCATGGCGCACATTGTCTCCATCCAATACATAAGTGTGACAGTGTAATTGATGTAATAATCTATCCACGGCATTGGCCACTGTGGACTTACCTGAGCCACTTAAGCCTGTAAACCATAATACAACAGCTTTATGGTGTTTAATGGCCTCTCTTTCATCATGGCTCACACTGGCTTGATGCCACACCACATTAGCCGATTTATCAGTATCATCAAGATGGATATAAGGTGATTTAGCCATGTTACTTCCTATCGATTACAGAATGCATAATATAAATTAAAAAGGGAAAAATATTGGTACCACCAATAAAACAATCACCCCATAAGTCAAACTCACCGCAGCGCCCACTTTAAAAAAATCAGCCAACTGATATCGACCCGCATTAAACACCATCAAATTAGTCTGGTAGCCATACGGACTGATAAAACTGCCACTGGCAGCAAAAGCCACCGTCATCACAAAAGGCATCACGTTCACCCCAAGCCCCAGTGCAATGCTGTAAGCAATAGGAAACATCAATGCCGCCGCGGCGTTATTCGTGACTAATTCTGTCATCAGCCACGTTGCCACATACACTGCAATTAAAGCAATATAAACATCATTCTTATCCGAGCCTGTGTTCACCCAATGACTCAATATCGACACAACATCGGCATTAACTAAGGCGTGGGACAACAAAATAGCCGTTGAGACGACCAACCAAATATCAATGGGAAAACGGCGAGTAATTTCATTCACACTGATGCAGCCTGAAAAAATTAACACTCCCAAGAGCAACAACATGGACTGCATCATATCTAATAAGCCAGTGGTTGCTAACGCGACGCCTGCTAAGAAGCCCCCTATGGCTAACCACGCTTTCCAACCGTTAAGTCTCACTTCAGGCTCAACGCCACTCAGAACAATAAAGTTTTTACTGATATTGCGTCGGCTGGGATAATCTTCCCCGACTGCAAGCACTAAAAAGTCACCGCTACGAATAAGCACTTCACCTAGCTTACCCGATATTTGCTCACCATCACGACGAATAGCCACCACAGCAGCATCAAATAAAGCCCTAAAACCTGTCGATTTCAAGCTGTTACCCACTAGAATACTTTCCGGTCTCACCACCACTTCGGTTAAATTTCTATCCAATAATCCGTTCTTATGAGCAAAAGATTCAAGCCCTGTAAATTGATCTAACTGCCTGACCTTGGCCACATCGCCAGAAAAAATTAACTTATCGTCCACTTCAATCACTTCAGTGGGTGCCACAGGGCTAATCAACCTCCCCTCTCGAACCACTTCAACTAAAAACAAAGACTCAAGGTGACGCAAACCATTAGCTTCGACACTGCGTCCAACCAACTCAGAGCCAGCCTTGACTTTAGCATCAATAAAATAACCCTTAGAGCCATTATCTTCAGCATTAATATTTGGCAACCATCGGCTCGACACTCGTAATACAATGCCACAACCTAACACCAATAACACGCCAACCGCAGTGAAAGAGAAAAAACTTAAACTGTGTCCTTGAGCTTCAATATATAAGCTATTGACGATTAAATTAGTGGAAGTACCAATCAGGGTTAACGTCCCACCTAAAATAGCCGCATAAGACAAAGGCAATAATAATTTACTGGCAAAGTGGTGAGGGTTATTACGAATAGGCGATAACAGTGTCGCAACCACCGCAGTATTGTTCAGTAACGCTGAACATAATGCAGTGATCCCAAACAACCTAAGCCAAGTGGAGTGATAATTACTCACAATCATTTTTGAGGCAATAACACGGAGCAGACGGGTCTTCTCCAATGCAAATGAACACAAGACCAATAGCACTAATGTCACGAGTCCAGGATTAACCATACTCGATAACAATTGCGAACGAGAAATCAAACCAAACGCCACAAGCGACATTAAGGTGACACCAAAAACAGCAGCAGGACGCTGCTGAAACATCACCAATCCCACGATCGTGCCAAAGAAAATCCCTAAGGTTAAATAAGCATCAATAGACATAAGACCTCAGATGATTAAAGCAAAATAAACCGTTAATCAATGAATCCGTTTATTCATTTTGCAAAATACAAAACACAATAGTTCGCGACTAAATAATAACTTTCAGCCCATAAACGGTTTACGAATAAGCTATTAATCAGTGAAATACACACAATAACGCCCTTTGAAAAGCAGCGCCGCTATAGCAACAAGCATAAACAAAAGGGCATTAGGCGTGCTCAGAAGAAAGCCGCCTAACCCTTAAACTCATTTATGAATGAGAAATATCTTTAGCGCCCCAATGAGGGAAGTGCTTACGTACCAGTGCGTTCATTTCAAGTTCAAACTCTGAGTAAGCATGGGGTGCTTTTTCAGATTTATGTGTCGTATCTAAGACGGCTTCTCTTATCATACCTGCGCCCACAGTCACGTTCGTTAAACGATCAATGACAATAAAAGCCCCCGTTGCACGGTTTGTCTCATAAGCATCAAACTGCAAAGGCGCGGTCGTTTCAAAACGGCAGCGACCAATCTCATTGAGCGACAATTGCTGAGTATCAATTTTATCTAATGTATTCACATCCACTTTATAATCAATCGACTCAGCAAAACCAAAGACAGAATGACTGCCCGCCTTAATGACATATTCTCTATCAAGATGTAACGGCTCTTCTGTCATCCAAACCACATCGGCATCAAAGTGTGCGCTCGAATGCGGTAAATCATGGGGACGAACCAGCATGTCACCTCGACTGATATCAATTTCATCTTCTAAGGTCAGAGTCACCGCTTCACCGGCTTGCGCTTTTTCTAAATCACCATCAAAAGTGACAATCGCTTTCACTTGACTGCTTTTACCCGATGGCAAAGCCACTATCGTATCGCCCACACGAATATCGCCCGACGCAACAGTACCACTAAAGCCTCTAAAATCCAGATTAGGGCGATTAACATACTGTACTTGAAAACGAAATGACTGATGTGCATCGTGATTAACCGATACCGTATTGAGCAGCTTTAACAAAGATGACCCCGGATACCAAGGCATATTGGCGCTTTCATTCACCACATTGTCGCCTTTTAACGCCGACATAGGCACAAAACGCACATCGGTAAAACTTAAATCATCGGCAAATTCGCGGTATTCTTTTTTAATGTTTTGGTAAACACTTTGATCATAGTCCACCGCATCCATTTTATTGACTGCCACCACCACATGCTTAATGCCCAGTAAAGAACAAATAAAACTGTGGCGACGGGTTTGCACTTGAATACCGTGACGCGCATCAATCAAAATAATCGCTAAATCACACGTTGAAGCACCCGTGGCCATATTGCGGGTGTATTGTTCATGCCCCGGTGTATCAGCAATGATAAATTTACGCTGCTCTGTGGCAAAATAGCGATACGCCACATCAATGGTGATCCCTTGCTCACGCTCAGATTGCAAACCGTCCACCAGCAAGGCCAAATCAAAGGACTCATCGGTGGTATTAAACCGCTTAGAATCTTTCACAATGGCAGCCATTTGATCTTCAAAAATCATTTTGCTGTCAAACAATAATCGGCCTATCAAAGTCGATTTACCATCATCAACACTGCCACAGGTCAGAATACGTAGCATGTCTTTATTTTCATGAACTTTTAAATACGCTTCAATATCAGAAGCAATCAACGACGTACTATTATCAGCCATCTTGTTAATCCTTGGTGCTGCCATTGCAAGTCAAATCACGTTTGACTTGCAAAGATTAAAATTTTTACCTGTCTCTTTGTTTGTTAACCCAGCTCAGTCAACACTGCTTAGCTCAAACAAAGCCGGCTTTAAAACACGATTACCCCAATGCTCGCCCTCAATGAGGCTAAATGGCGTAGACTAAAAATAGCCTTCCATTTTTTTCTTCTCCATGGAGCCTGCGGAATCATTATCAATGACCCGTCCTTGACGCTCAGAGGTGGTACACAAGAGCATCTCTTGAATAATTTCAGGTAAGGTGGTTGCAGTGGACTCCACCGCTCCAGTCAATGGATAGCAGCCTAAGGTTCTAAAACGCACCATTTTCTCTGTCGCCACTTCCCCTTCTTTAAGTTCCATGCGCTCATCATCGACCATGATTAACGTACCATCACGCTCAACAACGGGTCGCGGTGCGGCTAAGTACAATGAAGGGATTTCAATCTGCTCAAGATAAATGTATTGCCAGATATCCAGCTCAGTCCAATTGGATAGAGGAAACACGCGAATACTCTCGCCTTTATCGACTTTACCGTTATAAATATTCCACAATTCAGGTCGTTGGTTTTTCGGATCCCATCTGTGCTTACTATCACGAAAAGAATACACACGCTCTTTCGCGCGAGACTTTTCTTCGTCACGACGCGCCCCACCAAAAGCGGCATCAAAACCATGCATATCTAATGCTTGTTTCAAGCCTTCGGTTTTCATGATATCCGTATGTTTCGCACTGCCATGGGTAAACGGGCTGATATTCATTTCCAGTCCGCGAGGATTTTTATGCACGATTAAATCAAAACCATGCTTTTTAGCCATTTCATCGCGAAAGGCTATCATTTCCTTAAACTTCCAATTGGTGTCCACATGCATTAAGGGAAACGGAATCTTAGCGGGATAAAAAGCTTTTCTCGCCAAATGAAGCAGTACCGATGAATCCTTTCCCACAGAATACAGCATGACAGGGTTTTCAAATTCAGCGGCCACTTCACGCATGATCTGAATGGACTCAGCTTCAAGCGCCTTTAAATGTGTCAATCTAATGGGATCCATACACTTCCTACTTTAAAAATATAAGCCTAAGTAAAGCCTTAAAATGAGGTTGCCATTAAACTACAGCATTTCCTCTCAAAGGCACAACAACATAAAGCTAACAAATCAATTAAGGCTCATTCTAAAGGACAAACCTGAGTCATCGCCAATCTTATCTCCCCAAAACCTAGACTGAAATCTATCAACTAATAACCTTAAGTTATATATAAGTGATGTAAAGGAGATAAAAGTTATATCAATAATTCGAATATGAGTCAAAGAAGGAAAAAGTCATGCCTAAATTTGCCTCTTCTATTACCTCAGTTCAAGACACCTTGCCCTTAATCATAAAGTGCATGCCCTTCGTAGTATTGCATGAACAGATAACGGTGTTTGAACACAAGCCAAGTCCTCATCACTAAAGACAAACAGACGCTAACTCCCCCACAAAACATCTTCTCAATGATGAAGAAGCCAATAATGAAGAAGAATCACAAAATAACGATACTGCATACACAAAAAGATAATTGGCCAATACATCACAACAAAGTCAACATGGATAAAATATTATTTTTTAACGTGTCATAAAGTGCCAATATACGCCTTTATATAATCTATGACTTTAGTGGAGTAGATAAATTAATCTGCAAATAAAACAATGGTGTTGAATACTAAATGGTATTTTCATACCTTTGTTTCTATCGTCGTTACCTATATCATCGTTCATGATTAACTTTTATCTTTCTACTTTGTAAATAAATATTTATAATCAATAAATTAACAAGAAGATACAAAAAAAACTCATATAAATCATGTTGATTAATAAATTTACAGTAAATCAAAATTATTAAAAAGTAACAACCACACACCAAGTCAATAAAAACAACGTTTCACCTAAGCCGTAACAATAAATGACGACATATTCGGAATAATAAAGAGAACCAAATCGTCAACAACATCACTTCACCGTTGTCAACAAGTACAATTAATACCTTTAAATTTACTCACTTTAATTGGTAAATAATAGTTAATGTTAATATTCACTTTAAATGACGAAAATAGAAACAAAATAACCCCTTTATATCCCACAAGTTGAATATTAATAGCTTAAAAGGTAAATGATTTTCAATATAGAAATCATAATATGAGGAGTCATTAAAAAAAAATAGCATTATCGTTAACCCTATCAAGCACAATAAAAAGTAAATATAGGTAAGTAAACGTAAACAAAACAGATGCACAAATACTGATACATATTCAAAAAAGTAGATTAAATAAGTTATCTACCTGTTTTTATTAAATTAAAAAACATCACCTAAGGTGTTTACCTGATACGATAAAAAGCCAACTTTTATTTACTATTCACCAACCAAAAACAGACAAAGGTAAATTACTGCCTCTATTAAACACATAAAGCATAAGGCTTAACACCTGTACTTAAACACCATACATAAAAATAATAATCATAACTTCAACGACTTTTTAAGAAGCTAATAAAAAATTCAACAAAGAGAATAAGATAAATGCCAGTTGTAACCAGACAATCACTAACAAGTTCGCCGTCAGTTCATACAAATAATGAACCTTCTCACACTCTATCAGAGACATCTTCATTGCCCCCAAAAAACGTAATATCTAAAATAGATAATATGGTCTGCAGCACAAAGAAACAGTCTATGGCTCAATTAATCACGGATATATTCACTGCGAAAGAAGATCATCAATCCGCGCTTTTATCCCATTCGAAAATAGCCCATGCACAAAATGCATTAACCCACTTCCTAGCATTAAAAGATCTCTGTGAAAAACACCATCAAGATCAATTTTCTGCCAATATCCATCAAAGCTCGACTGGAGCAACACTCACTCTCTCATTATTAGATGATAATCATCATCCCAAATTTGCATTATCTTTCGATTATGATAATTTCCTTGATGAAGATATATCTGACTTATTGTTTGACACGCAAAGTGCAACAGGAAAAACAAAAGCACTTTTAGAGGACTTTAACCGCTCAATAATACCTCCATCATCTTCTGAACCGGCTTTTAACTTAGATGCACTTAACTTGTCTAATATCCATCAAACAAATCGCTCAACCATGATGGATGCTCTCAATATTTCAGCTATTCATGGGCAGCCAAACAGCGTCAATTTATCTGCGCTAAACTTGTCAAATATTACAGCACAAAGCACATTAGAAGAAATCGAGTCACATGATCGATCTATTTTTAATCTCCAAAAAGCATTAGGCGAGTTTAAAGATAACGAAAACTCTGCCATCTATTTGAGAGAGGCGCTGTCTAGATTGAATGAAGATGAACATTCTGTTCAAGATTTAAATCGAGCACTGCTAAATAACACGGCTAACGATGACGGTACTGTTTTCTCACTCACTCAAGCATTAGCTCAATTAGACGATGATGACAATGTCGTGTTTAATTTACAAGCGGCAATGGATCAATTAGCCCCTACCAATATATCAATCATTGAATTAGATTCAGCACTCAGTAAAATGACGGCATTCAATGCCCATTATGCGCCAGGTGACATGTTAATGTCGACCAAGAGGCCTAGCGGAAACTTAACGCAATATGTACACTTTCTCAAAGAGCAAGGCATAGGCACCTTGATCTCCATCGGCGCCAACGAAAGCCCGACATTACCCGCAATATTAGCAGAGTCAGGTATTCAACATATTGATGATAGTCAATTTCATATTGAAGATTTTTTAGATGATGGACAACTTCCTGCCAGTAAATTAAAAGCTATCACAGATAAAATTAACAGTCTTGAAAGCCAAGGCATTAAAGTCGCCATTCATTGCGGTGCTGGAGATGGTCGCTCAGGCGTTGTCAAAAGCGCCTATGTTTTAAGTCAATTATCATTACCTCTTCCAACAAGCACCACAGATACCATCACGACCCATTATCACGGCACTAAAATAGTGACCGCATCTAAAGCCGTTTGTGATGCAGTGCGTTCTGTTAGAAGCGATGGCCATGAATTAGCCGTTGAGCGTCCAGCAGATATCACAGCACTACAAACCTTCTACTCATCGCTGGTAAACAAATAACAATCTCGCTTAATCATACTCAGGTTATCGAACCTGAGTATGATTACCCTATTAACATTAATATTTTATTGACTCTGGGATACCACATCATTATGAATGCGGCAACAATCCCCAATAAGGTGATCCCAGAGCCTAGAATGAATAAACCCGTTATCAGCCATTTGACTCGCTCCAATGTTTGGCGAACAGCCCAGAAATACAACTCGGCCACCAACATAGGCAGCAAATAACAAGCAAACGAAAAGAAAATGTCAACCGGCCCATCCAGTGTGGAAGTATTACCATTCTTTCCTTGATTAAGCATATACCAACCCATTAAATACAGCCTGAATGTCCATACACCATTCACTAACAAAAAGCTGTGTACAGCAAAACGCCTATGCTGTGCAAACTGCTGACTCACTGCATATTTCCATGCCAAAATCACCGCAATAGGAATGAGTAATCCATTAAGTGTAATGCCCATCGCACCAAGATTACTCAACCTCAAGCCTAACCCTAAGGTAAAAAAGATTCGCCCATTCCATCGATGAAAATGAACAAACCGCTTTCTCATTTGAGGTATTAATTGAAATAATCCACTGATTGCCAGAATAATGGCGGGAATAATATGCCCAAAAAAAACGGCAGATTGAACACTGCCACTTGCATCATAACCACTTGTCGGCGATACCAACTCTGCCTGTTTAGTAATGCCTAATACTAATGGCATGGCATACAAAATAAAAATATAAGCCGAAAACAGCCACTGCCCTATTAATGCAATCCCCCCCCAAGTCATAATGGCATGATGCATGCTTTTTTTTGCAGACAATAAACCCATTTTGTCCTTGTCAATTGAAAAGTAAATCACAAATAACTCTCCTTTAATTTACTGAAAAATTGACAATAATCATGAAGTGATTTGAGTGATTAATCGCGCCGAATTTAAAATTCGGCATAACATTATCTTGCTTTTCTCTGTGAATCATTTGTGACTACTTATCTAATAGATGACCATAGGTTATTGACGAAAAAGGGGTTATCACCAATAATGAAGGAATATAAAAATGAAGCCCAAATTAGATTAAGTCGATTAAGCACTGTCAATTGTCAGGAATAAACAATAAAAAATGGATATGCCACTCACCACCTTGTTTACAATCAATATTAGCGTTTGCTTAGCGTGCTTATTCATTCAAGCCATCACCATAAAAAAACACACCTCTCACCTTCTTTTTGCTCTCTTTTGCGCCTCAGTTGCGCTTGCAACAACACAAAAATTAACGGGTAATACACTCGGCGCTTATCAATATCTCATTGGTATGGGCGCCTGTGCGACATGTAATGCGTACTGGTTATTAGCCCGTAGCCTATTTAGAAAAAATCAACCTTTTACTTTACATCACATTATACTGGCCGTTGCGATTGCAGCATTAATCATGATAAAACAAGGTTATTTATTTGCTGGTAATCAATGGCAATGGGATATAAAGCAAAGCATATTGACAAAGGCGATGCTTAGTGAGCTCACCCTTTTATTATCATCCACCATATTAGTGTTGTCCTTTTGGGAGGGCTGTAGAGGATTTAAACACGCTACAAAAACAGAAAAAGCCCAACGCCTATTATTTTTAAGTGCATTTAGCTTCGCTGTCGTCATTTGTAAAATAGCAAAAAGCTATTATGCCGATCAGCCACAAATGACAACCCATATCATTGCCTTTGTGACACTCTTTATGCTGCTCAATACCCAAGTGCTGATCTTCTGGTGTTACAGTTTTCCCCGCAGTCAACTTAGGTGTCACAAAAATCAAGCTCCCTCTTTGACCACTCCATTGGCATTCGCAACCCAATACTTAACAGTAAACCCTCGACTACCAGAACCTTTAATAGAACACCAGCCTTTAAACCAGCAAGATATAATACTTGCGGCGCAGATGAGTGAGTTATTTTTTAATCAAAAAAAATTTTTACAAAACAACTTGAAAGTCGCCGATATTGCTCGTGAATTGGCGGTATCGGAATACCGTATCAGTCACCTTGTGCGTAGTCACCTCAAGGGTAAAAGTTTTAATCAATTTATCAATCAATTACGCATTGAGCATGCCCAATCCTTATTAGTCAAACCCAACACACAAACATGGCCCATATTAGTCATCGGCCTTGAAAGTGGTTTTGCCTCTATCGGTCCATTCACAAGAACCTTTAAAGCTCAAACAGGTTTTACCCCTCATCAATATCGGCAACAAAATAAAACACTCGCTGAGCCCGCAGTGAACTAAAGTGTTTTTAACCAGTCAGTATTAAAACGTTCACCACCAGCATGTAATCCGTGGGAAAAATGGGTTGAACTCAGTTCCCAATCCAGTAAGTTATTTTTAACAAAATACAAACGTTCATTCACGACAGTGGTTTTCACGGTAAACTCAAAAACCCCACTCACCTTTTGATGACTACCAAACCAAATCGCCTCCGCTGAATACTGTAAACCGTGGGCCGAAATCACCGGCACTTCCTTTAAACGGGCTTTTTTCGACAACAGCTTATCCACTACCCAATCTTCTAGTTCTATATATTTATTAAAATGATAATCCCAATTGGCATCATAACCAGAATGAGAGTAAGTCGTTGTGCGCCAGTCCGTTAAATTGGTCATTTGTGAGCGACTTTGGCTGTAACTAATCGTCGCGCCCAATGACGGGTTATTGGATACCGCGCCGGATAAACTCAGCCCCATGCCAGATGACGTTGACACTCTATCGGTGCCGTTTTGATTCTCAGGACTGCGCTTAAAGAGCATTAACCCCGCCGCACTTGATGCGCTCACCTTCACTTCAGGTTTGACTTGTTTTAAAAAAAAGCCCCTATCAACATCCGTATTATGGGTTAATGTCGGATTGGCACTGCCAAAAGGGCTCACGAAAATACTGGTGCCCAATTCTGTACGATAAGCAGCAAAAGAATAACCGTGCACCACATTCAATTTGGCATCATCTTGCTCAAATAAATATAAGTCGTTCATCACAATGGCCGAATAACAAAGATGCTCAATCTTTGCCTTAGCAGGGCATGGATAACCCACCTGCCCACCTGTGTTCATATAACTATCTTTGCTCAATGCTCCCACCTTAGGCAGAGCAGACACTCGATGATTAATGACTTGATGACCCTGTGATGGCCGTTTTAACATCCTCTTTAACTGAGCACGGATCTGCACAAAAGATAAATTGATGTCAGAGTCATTTGCAGATAAAGCTTGGGTAGGTGAAAACTGGGAACCTGAAGCAGCAATACGTTTATCAAACTGCACCTCATATATAGTTGATGCGCCATAGGGGAGTCGAGCCGTACTCGCTTGTTGATTAACCTCATGTTGATCATTAAAGATCACTATAACGTCAGACTGATCTGTTTGAGGCATAATCAACACCATAGGCGACTCAAATTGAATCGGCCAAAGATGAGCACTTTGTTGATTACCATTCGCCACAAAAATGGGCTTTTGCCACTTTTGAGCCTGTTGTAAATACGCAATCAACTGCTGAAATGACGCACTTTCAATAGGGGCGGCTTGGGCAAAATCAACAAACAACACATCCGCTTGTTTGATCCTATTGAACGCACTGTTTAGTGGACTGTTTAACTGACTACTTAAAAGGTCTTGATTCAATAAAGGCCCATCAAATGACTCATTTTCCATGTTGATATGAGACACTTGATGCTCAGTCGTGAATAAATCAAGAAACGCACTCTTTTCACTGCCTATCGCCAGTAACCTCGGCGGTGCCGATTTAACCTGTTCCATCATCACTGTAGCGGCCAGTACTTGCCCCGCTAGACTGAATAAAAAAAGGGATAATAGCACCCATAAAAAAGCCAATAGTCCATAAAACCACCTAAGTAACAATTCTATTTTTATTCTTTGACTTATCATGCACATTCCCTCCTTTGATGATTTAACTATCATCATCTTTTTAAGAAAAAAACAGCAATTAGACATTTAGCTAAGCAAAAAGGGGAATACTTTGGCCTTCCCCTTTTTAAGGTATCGGCATAATCCGACATAATAGACGCAAACACCCTCACGTTTTTATCCCCCAAAATCACATTTTTATTCTTTTATAAGCCACTCAACCCGCAATCAGTCTCAACCATCAAAGTGATGAAATAGACCACTTTTTGGCATGTGATTTTTTCACTAATTTTGCTAAGATAACGGCTCATTTTAAGACGTTTATCGCTCTTTTTATTCGAAGCCTAAAGTCGCTGTTAAGGCAAGTTTCAAATGTCACATAGTTGGGCAAAGTAGTCATGTCACATTATAAATAATATCTCTACTAAACTTTTTATGTCAGGTGTTTTATAGTCACTTGATATCCACTTCAATGATTGTCAATTGCCCTCTTTGTTCAGGGCTTTTTTTATGGATAAATCAATAGAGGTTAAGCATTAACACTTAATGAAAGCTGATCTTCTTTTCACAATTGGTTTTTAATTCATATAATCGTTCAAGCGATAAACGGTGATATTTCATATTATTTGTTGCTTGTAACTGTCCTACACTACGGCGTAACTCTGCTAACGGAAAAACAATATCTTCTTTTGTCATATGTAATGATAAGCGTTTCTGAAGTTCATCGATAAACAGTAAGGGATCGCCTCTACCATGAGCAATATAATTATCCAATTCACCTAATATTTCATCAAACAATTCATCCATAGCATTTATCCTTTTTCATTCGAAAACAACTTTTTACAAAAGGCGCTTTTTGTAAAAAGTTAGATAAGTAAGGTATAGTCCCGATAGGGTTTACAGTAAAGCAGGATCATGATGTTCAACGGGCGAAATGTAAAAAGTGAGATTGATGCAGTAACTAATGGCCATGAGAAGAACAAGAATTTTTTAACACAAGATGAGATATCTAAGCTTTTGACTGCCGCTAAAAAAGGAAGGCATGGTATTCGTGATTATCTTTGCTTATTAATGATGTACCGCCATGGACTTAGAGTTAGTGAGCTTATTTCGTTAAAGTTGACTGATTTAAATTTATCACAATCTCGTTTATGGGTGAATCGACTAAAAAATGGATTATCAGTAGAGCAACCTATTGCAGGTGATGAACTCCGCGCGATTAAACGTTATTTGGCGAAAAGAAATGATACTCTTCCCTGGTTATTTATCAGCGAACGAAACCAGCCTTTAACTCGGCAATCAATTAACTACATCATTAAGCGTTCGGCTAACCTATGTTCAATATCACCAGTTTATCCACACATGCTAAGGCACTCTTGTGGCTATTATTTAGCAAACAAAGGCTATGATTTAAGACTCATTCAAGATTATTTAGGCCATAGAGATCCTAAGCATACAGTGAACTATACTCGCATCGCTGGGGCTCGATTTGAAAGCCTTTGGTAATAGGCTTTATTCCTTCGTTAAGCTCGGCTTAAATACCACTTCATCCATAAACACGGCATTAATACATCTTGCTTGTGCCTTTCTACTACCTGCTTTCTTATTTCGATGACGGTGATGTTCTTCCGCTCGCTCTGCTTGACTCTCTTTTGCAAACGCTAATGCCGCGCCTAAACGTTTATTGCTAACTATTTCACCTTGCTGAACATGCCTTAAGGTATCAAACACACTATATGCTAAGTCTTCACCACAATAGCGTATGGCTATCGTGCCGTCAGGATAGTCATAAATCATGACCCGTTTGTTGACTAACCGCTTCGCTTTCTCTGTTGGATCAAGTAAATAAATGACTTTATCGTATTGTAATGTCAGTGAGTTTGAGACTGTACGACTACTTTGTCTGGTAAATATATCGTCCAGTTCAACAGCGGATTCTTTTACTGGACGATGCGCATCTTGGGAGGAATAAGCAGAGCAAGCAAAACGACGATTAAAGTTCGCCATAAACTCGGGGAGCCATGCATTCGCTTGTTCAATGGTATTGATGCCTGCTAAGCGCATTTCTTTTATGAGACGGTCTTGGAGTGTTCTATTGGCTCGTTCGACTCGGCCTTTAGCTTGTGAGCTATTGGCGCAAATCAACTCAATATTCAGCTCGTATAAAATTCGACCGTATTGGGTCATTTGTTTACTGCTTTTACGGCTGGGTGAATTAACCTTAAAGACTGAATGTTTATCGCTATAAAAAGCGGTAGGCTTACCGTAATTATCAATATATTCACGAGTGGTATTTATATAATCAAACGTCGTTTCAGAATCACAAAAATGCAATGACATCAGCTGACTCGTTGCATCATCTATGTACACCAATAAGCAACACTTCGCCGAACGGCCTTCAAACCAATCATGGTAAGAGCCATCAATTTGCACCAAATCACCATAGCAATCTCGACGATGACGAGGTTGATAGACTTTTCTCTGCTTACGCTTGCGAACCCGCCACAATCCCTCTGTAATTAGCCATTGCCTTAAGGTTTCACTGGACAATTTTATACCGTGTAACTCAGCTAACTTTTCACAGGCAAAGGTCGGTTTAAAATCCGCATATTTTTGCTTAACGAGCGTTAAGACTTTCTCTCGAAACTCAGGCAAGAAGCGGCGATTACTAGGCTGTCCACGGCGTTTAGAGACAAGGCCTGATTCACCGCTTTGGCGAAATTGATTGACGAGTCTTTGTGTGTGTGCCGGCGAGTCAGTCCTAACATCGACGCGGCGGTTAGTTGGGTTAATTGTTTATTGCAAACGTCCTTAATAACACCAATGCGGTGCAGTTCTTCTTCACTCATCGTAATTAACATGACACCAATCTAATATGCTGGATTATGTCTACTCAGCATAGCAGAATGTGACATCTCTAAGTTGGGGAAATGTGACATCACTATATTGGATCTACAAAGCCTAAAGTCGCGTTTCGTACTTTCTCTATTATGTAAAATAGAGACTTTTTGAGGGAAATTATCTTTCTATTTATTTTCATAAAGTCTCAATTCCACACAGATTTTAAAAAACACAAAAATGACATTTAAAAATTAACAATCACAATATACAAAACAAAAAAACTACAACCTCTTAATTAAATTAAAACCTTTATTTTTCAGCTCATATAAGACTTCATTGACATTACTTGGTTTTATTACAACATATATTTTATTTTGTAATTCACTCAATATCTTCATGTGTTGGCTATATTGAGATAACTCTATCATTTCATTTGATGATGATTTTATATATATTTCACTTTTTTTACTATCATATCCTATGAAATCTCTTTTATATGTAGCCATCATATTATTACCAACCATATATTCATCTAATAAAAGATTTAAATTCTCTGTCAAACCTTTTATTTCAAAACAAGGGTAGAGGTTTGTATTGATAATATCTTTAGCTATGCTTTCTAACTCTTTACCACTAAAATTCATCAGAAAATTCATAACAGAACTGTCATTCGTCATTAAGTATTCTTCTAGAGAAATAGTATTCCCATTAATAAGCATGCAGAAATATTTAGAAGGTAAGTAACTGTTATCCTTTTGTTCTTTTATAATATTTTTGAAAAAAATTATAAACATACCTCTTATAGAAACTGCTTTATAACTACCAGTAATGTTTGAATAATTAGAAAATCTAGCATAAAAAAACTCAACTAGATCGTAGACATTGTCTTCTTTAAAATAAATCATTATCTTTTTATTTTTTTTGAAAAATCTCATATTATTTATAATAGCTATTATATCAAACGTACCATTTTTTATTCCAGAATAATAATTATCTCTTAATAAATAATCTAGTCTATCTATATCAACTTGACTAGAGTATAGTAGTTTTATCTTATTATTACCATTATCATTAATAACAAACATTATCTTTTCTAAAAAATATTCTCCATATTCATCAACAATAATCTTTCTAATTTCTGAATTTTCTTTTAAAATACGTAATAACCATTCCTCATGACAAATATATGTTCCAAGAAGATTATGTTGAATTAATTCAGTAACATGACTAAAAGGTCCATGGCCTAAATCATGAATAAGCCCAATTGTAGTTAATAACTTATAATCCTCTTGATCATTTAATAAATCAGTATAACGATGAAATAATTTTGAAATATGCAGCACCCCAATAGAATGAAGATATCTAGAGTGGGTAGAGCCAGGAAAGATAAAATCCATTGCCCCCTGCTGCTTTATATACCTAAGCCTTTGAAATAAAGAGCTTTCTATTATTTTAGACAAAAATAAATCGTGACGGTCTTTTAAGTCTAAGATAAGATTTCCATGAACAGGATCTGTAATTATTTTGTTCAAAATATGAATTTCATATTATAATACATTACATAATTGTAGTGTATAAGGGTGTAATTTTGATTTTTACTATATATATTTTAGTTATATCTCCATTATATTATTTTATATATAAGATAATACTCGAGAATTCTAGAAAAAAGGAATCAGTTTACTTCCTTTGCTCTTTATTCAATTATCTTATACTGATACCTATAATACTTTTCAATATAATTATTGATAGTAATAACTATTATATTTACCAAGAAACTTCATTTAATGAAAAAATGATAATGTCTACAATGTTAATTCACTTTATTTCATCGGCAATAGTATTTAATAAGCACATTACTTTCATTGATAAAATACATCATTTTGTATTTTTTTTGATTAGTTTGTTTTTTCTACTTGTTAATTACGTTCCTATTATTACATTATATTTTTTTGTTCAACAAGCCTCAGCAATTTCATACAATATAATAAATTACATGAAATTAAGAAAGATAAAATTAAATAAAATAATTTATTTCGTTGATTTTATATCTTTCTTTATTTTCAGAGTTGTATTACAAGTGATTTCTTTATATTTATTTTCTAGATACATTTTTGAAAAAGGAATTTTTATTTATAATTTAATAATCATGGTAACTTTTATATTATCATTGATTTTAAATACTTATTGGTTCTGTCTTCAAATAAAAAAGGTTAGAAGTATCATTTTAAAATCATTACATTAATAATAATGATATTATGAATTTAAAATAATCAAGAAAAATACAGCGAATATTTTATTTGATTATGATATATTAATTCAACATATATACCACACTAAAAGTATAAAAAAGTACAAAACTTTATTGATACTTTGGAGTCATTAGTTTTTCTTAAAAAAACTAAATTACCCTCTACCAGTGATAATAGTGCTTATCACTGGCTTAAGAATTTCATTTAGAAGGGATATTACTTTCTTTAAAATTTTTATCTTTATAAATAAAGCATTTACCATTGTACAATTCCGCATTGTAGGCACTTTGCCCCCAAATACAAACTTTGTTACTTAACGCATTAAATTCAACCTTAAACGCTTGAACGTCAGAAGCGCCGATAAAATCATCAGGAAGACTAATGAAATCATTAAATGATGGATCAAATACCGATCCACATACCGCACCTCCCCCACATGAGTACGTGAATAAATAATCCTCCGTATTAAAATTAGGTTTTTGATCATATATGTTGATAAAAGCTTGTTTGAATACACTTGAATAGTGTTCTTTGTTCAAAATAGAATCAACATCTAGCTTTACCTCTCCAGAATGCGCGCAAGAAGAGATAAGTAAAAGAAGAGGTAATAATCTCATTGGCTGTTCTCTTTAGATTTACGTAATACGTCTTTCATTTTTTCAATTGATAAATGTGCTTTATTTAAACCATCTCCAGAATAATAAGACTCTCCACCTACTGCAATCCTTCCTTTGCTGATTTTTCTTCCTTTTTCTACCCCAGCTGAAGCAAACTCTTTAGCCCAATCATAGATAGCATCTTCAATTGACCCATCAGATTCTAAATAATTAATGATTTTAGGCCGCTTCACTTTAATTAAATATTCATTAAAGATCCTATCTTGGATTAATGCATCAAAAGTGTCATTTTTATTAATCGATAAATGTCGTACGGCTTCTTGCAATGTAATAGGAATAAGCTGAAACCGCCCAACAGCAAATGCCTCTCTTGCTTTTTGTAACTCAATGACTTCTGTAACAGTTTTTTGATCTAGGTCAGTATTAAAAAATGATTTCAATCCACCTTTTGTTCGATTGTAAGCTGAATAATCATTTCTTGATTCCACATGACCTAATAACATACCAAACTCACTATTTGCCCAATCATATCCTTTGAACTTCCATTTTTCACATAAGGCCTCATCTAATGCTAAGATAGTGCCTCGATCAACCTCTCCATGAATGGTATTGAATTCATACTGCTCATGTGTATTGTGCGTGGGCTTATATCTTTTCTGAAATTGTTTGACGACTCGAATTGTTTTCTGACCAAAATGGCCATCAGCACCTCTATTGCCTAAATCAAATCCAACCGCAATCAGTGCTTCTTGTGCCTTTAATACTTCAAAGCTTTTTATGCCCATTTTAAGTGAAGAAAAAGCACCTAAAGCCAATGAATTAAGGTTTTCCTCATTTTTTAGTAATTGTGATTTAAGAGGAGGAGCCACATTTTTATCATCAAACCTAGCTTCACTTTTCTGTTCGTTTTTCTTTATCAGTTCAAGTTTTTCAATATTACTTGTCGTACTTGGGCACGGTTTATGGGATTGTGTCGCTTGTGCTAAGTTCTCTCGTTCGATATAGGCTAGATTTTCCCTTTGTTTGAGTTCACGTATAGATTGTCGTGCCGTTGGTGATGATGGCGTGATTGGCCTTTGGATTCTCCTCGAAACACAGTAATGACATTGACAACTCATAACAATCCCTTGTTTTCATATGTGTGCAAAAAAGGTAACAGAAATACAGCTAACACATTGCTAACTCAAGGGTTATTTTTATGAATGATAAAAAATGGGGGGTATGTCGCAAAGTTGAAAAGCTAATTTCAGAAATGAGTTTTTTGGACAATACAAAAAATCATGAGCTATACCTCTACCAGTGATAAACAAGGCTTATCACTGGTAACACACCAGCTCACCTTGACTAAGGCAAAAATAAACCCTCTTGAAGAATACTAAAAAGTGAGGCATCGCGTTTATATCAAAGTTTGTAATTAAATAGCGCGTCTTCCCCGCTATCACGGCATTTTCGGCTTCCTATGAGGCTCTGAACCTGTATTTGCCATGCCGCTCTGAGATTTGTCAGAACACGAACAATTCGAAGAAACACATAGATTTGGTTTTTTAAATTATAGTGTAGATGCATTTGTGGCCTTCGACTTCAGGGAGGAAATCGCAGAGCGCTCAGGGATGAGTTAACAGCGTGCCACAAAGGAAGCTACACAAAACCCGCTGGAAGCGATAAATCCACATGAACATGCAAACGATAAATACATTTTCCAATACCAAAAAGGCAAACGCTAGTTTATTACAACCCTGTGTGGGTGGGAACCCACGACTTTAGCCTGCGGCAGCAATTTACACAATGAAAGCTCAATACTGCCAATACACTCTTTAAACCAAAAAAAGTAAAAAGCTAAAATAAAAATGTCGTCAGCCTTCATTTATAGGCACAAAGCCTTTGGGAAAATTGACACCATTGAAAACCAATGGTGTCAAAACACATTACTCAACTCGAAACGCCAACCCCGTAGCCTGACTCATTTGAGTCATATTACTCATATTACAAACCGCGCCATCAACAGATGAACGATTAACAGGTAAAGCATACTCATCTTTTAGCCCCTCTTTTAACATGAAGCCCTTTTCTACCCAGTACCCTACTGCGCACACGAGTGTGTCGTTATAAAAAATCATCGGCACTCGCGCCCGTGCCCAAGGAGCAACATTGAGCTCTTGCCAAAGTTTCTTTAATTCACGGCCTTTATCACGAAAATGCGGCTGACAACGAGTACTGCCTGCAATACCAAACCGTAATGTCACCGTCTCTGTCGCTTTAGGTGGGCGAATTAACGGCATTGCATTCCCCGTTAAAGAGTGCCCATAAAGCATGAGATGCTCTTGAGCATCCTCAGCAGCATCATTGAATGAAAAAAGTATTATTGGCGCGTCAGTGTCTCTGGGTAACGAATGCCAAGACAGGGGGATCGGCGCCTTAGCCCATTGTGTAAACATTTTTGTTAGCCTAGCCTCAGCTTTTGCATCGAACAAATAAACATTTTGTCCAAAGCGCCTCGCCAACATATTACCCACTTGCATGGCTTGTTTTGCGTCCACTTTCGCTAATAACACTTGGGTGAGTAATTCTTTATTTTGCACGTGAGACAAAGGTTGAAAACCTTGTTTTTCAATAAAAGCACGCATTAGTAGCGCTTGCCAAGCGTCACTTTGCTGAGCTAAAAGCGTCAAATTTAATCCTTGCCCCCATGCAGACACACTCAGCATTAATGGCAGTTTTTTAGCAACTTCATCATCGAGTACCGCTTGTTGCTCAAAACACAGCTGCGCACTGCGATTGGCCGTTTTACCTATGCTCGGCCAACGGGCTTTAAGCTGTGGAATAATCTCACGTCGCAGGAAGTTACGATCAAATTGGGTATTATGATTGCTTTCATCTTCAATATGCGTCAACGCTTGATTTTCTGCATACTGCTCAATTTGCGCTCGCTCCACTTGCAATAATGGACGCAGTAAGTGCTTATCACTATCAAAAGCTTGAGACTCTCCCATCGACGCTAATCCTTTAGGGCCTAATCCCCGTTTCAGGGCTAATAATAGCGTTTCAAGTTGGTCATCTTGGTGATGCGCCGTTAGCAACACATCCCCTGAGCGCATATGCTTGGCAATTGCCGCATACCTCACCGCTCTCGCTTCAGCCTCAATACTGAGTCTTGCCCCCGTTCTTACGGTCACTTTTTCAAGGGTAAACGGCAATTGATAAGCTAAAGCTTGCCTTTGACAATGCTCAGCCCATTCATCACTGTTAGCACTTAAGCCATGATGTACATGAATTAAGTGATATTTAAACTGAGTAGGGTGTGCTATTGCAAACTCACTCAACCCATGCAGTAACACTTCCGAGTCAACGCCACCACTGTAAGCAAGCACCAACTTAGCTCCAGTGTGAATATCACTCTTTGTAAGACTGTTCTCTATCAACTGAGCAATATTGATGGCCTGATAACTCACTGACTTGACTCCCTATTAAACTTAAAATAACTTACGCAGCTTCAAAATAAGATCCGCACTTTGTCTGAGCCTGACAAGGATTCCAATGATAACATCAGCTCATCGCTAGGGTTCACTTGCCACGCTTCACCGAGTCTAAATTGACTTTTAACTTGTGATTTAGAATAGTTAATCACCATAGGCACTTTACCGTCTTTCCAAGGCTGCACTGCCTCTTTGAGTCGCTCAAACCAATCAAGGCTCACCTCATCGCCTTGAATATCCATCTCAACAGCTTGGGCAAAGTGACTGCGTGCTTCGCCCATATCAATAATGTTTCTGGCGGTCATACGATTACCCCCTGAGAAATCATCAAAGCTCACTTCTCCTTCAATGATAAGAATGCGATCTTTTTCCAGCAAGTGATTAAATTTCTCAAACGCTTCGGTGAACATCATCACCTCTAAACGCGCACTCTTATCATCTAAGGTCACAAGCCCCATTTTTGAGCCCCGTTTAGTGAGCATGACACGGGTGGCGACCACAAGCCCTGCCGCCTTCATGGTTTTCCCCCGCTCGGTGGGATGGATATCTTTTAAACGACAAGACGTATAATGCTTCAGTTCTTTCAAATATTGATTAATCGGATGGCCAGTAAGATATAAGCCTAACGTATCTCGCTCTCCTTCCAACCAAATTTTGTCTGGCCAAGGTGCGCACTCAACAAATTGCTGTTTATTATCTTCAGGCTCACTATTGAGTAAACCAAACATATCATGCTGACCTATGGCTTCAGCTTTAGCGTGTTGATCTGCCGCACGTATCGCTTCAGGTAAGGTGGCCATCATTGCCGCTCTATGAGGCCCAAGTTTATCCATTGCGCCTGCTTGAATAAGCTTTTCAAGTACACGTTTATTGAGTTTCTTCAAATCCACCCGTGCACAAAAATCAAATAAGTCCGTAAAAGGCCCTTGCTCACGTGCTTCAATAATGGATTCAACTGGGCCTTCCCCCACCCCTTTAATCGCGCCAATGCCGTATACAATGTTGAGCTCTTTATCCACCGTAAAATGCAATTGGCCTTTATTTACATCCGGGGGCAATAATGGCATCCCCATACGTTCACATTCGTCCACTAAGGTCACGATTTTATCGGTATTATCCATATCCGCCGACATCACCGCCGCCATAAACTGCGCCGGATAATGGGTCTTTAGCCATAATGTTTGATAAGACACCAGTGCATAAGCCGCCGAATGCGATTTGTTAAAACCATATCCAGCAAATTTTTCCACTAAGTCGAAGATTTTCATGGCCAGATCGCCATCAACACCATTATTTACCGAGCCTTCTTTAAAGGTACCACGCTGTTTCGCCATTTCTTCAGGCTTTTTCTTACCCATGGCACGGCGAAGCATATCTGCACCGCCCAGCGTATACCCCGCTAGCACCTGTGCAATTTGCATCACTTGCTCTTGATACAAAATAATGCCGTAAGTCGGTTCAAGTAAGGTCTGTAATGACTCATGCTGATATTGCGCATCAGGATAGGAGACTTCTTCACGGCCATGTTTACGTTCAATAAAGTTATCAACCATGCCTGATTGCAAAGGACCAGGTCTAAACAGTGCCACTAATGCAATCATATCTTCAAAGCAATCAGGCTGAAGCCGTTTAATCAAATCTTTCATGCCACGGGATTCTAACTGGAACACCGCTGTCGTTTCATAACGTTGCAATAATTTAAATGACTTAGGATCGTCAAGAGGGATCGCCGCAATATCCACTATCGGTAGGCCTTGGGCTTGATTAGTGCTGTTCACCATTTGCAGCGCCCAATCAATAATAGTCAACGTTCGCAGCCCTAAGAAGTCAAACTTAACTAGCCCTGCGGTTTCCACATCGTTTTTATCAAACTGAGTGACAGGGTTTTGCCCTTCGCTGTCACAATAAATAGGTGCAAAATCCGTAATGGTGGTGGGCGAAATAACCACCCCTCCAGCATGTTTACCTGCGTTACGGGTAACCCCTTCTAATATGCGGCACATATCGATGAGATCTTTCACCTCTTCGCTGCCGTCATAAGCTTCTTGTAAACCCGGCTCCACCTCAAAGGCTTTGGCCAATGTCATTCCGGGCTCCGCGGGCACCATTTTCGATATTCGGTCCACAAAGCCATAGGCATGACCTTGTACACGGCCCACATCACGAATAACCGCTTTGGCTGCCATGGTACCAAAAGTAATAATTTGCGATACCGCATCACGGCCATACAAGTCCGCCACATGATCAATCACCTCATCACGCCTATCCATGCAAAAATCGATATCAAAATCGGGCATGGACACCCGCTCAGGGTTAAGAAAACGTTCAAACAGCAAATCAAACTCTAATGGATCAAGATCCGTAATTTTAAGGGCATAGGCCACCAAAGATCCCGCCCCAGAGCCACGGCCAGGGCCAATGGGGATATCATTATCTTTACCCCATTGAATGAACTCCATCACAATCAGAAAGTAGCCAGGGAACCCCATTTGATTAATCACGTTCAATTCAATATCTAAACGCTCATCATATTCCCCACGTTTTTCAGCCCGTACCTTCTCGTCAGGAAATAAAAACACTAAACGCTCTTCTAGGCCTTTTTGTGAAACTTCGACTAAAAAGTCCTCAATCGTTAAATCGCCCGTTGGAAAATTAGGCAGAAAATACTCACCTAAACGTACGGTCACATTACAGCGCTTGGCAATTTGAACACTATTGGCAAGGGCTTCAGGAATGTCTTCAAATAACGCACACATGTCAGCTTCGGATTTAAAATACTGCTGATCACTGTATTTTTTAGGCCGGCGAGGATCGGCCAAAGTGAAACCATCATGAATGGCGACTCGAATTTCATGAGCTTCAAATTCATCAGGTTTCATAAACACTACCTGATTAGTGGCCACCACAGGCAAGCCTTTCTTTTGGGCTAATTCCACTGCCATGTGTAAATAACGCTCTTCATCGGCGCGGCCTGTACGAATAAGTTCCAAATAATAGCGATTGGGAAAATGCGTTTGATAAAAATCAACCAGGCTATCAACTTGCCCCTGATTACCTTTCAATAATGCCTTTCCAATATCCCCTTCTCGGCCACCCGAGATGAGTAATAAACCGGATTGATACTTTTTCAGCCAAGCATGATCAATCACCGCTCTATCTTGAATATGACCCCGTAAATAAGCGTCACTGATGAGTAATGTGAGGTTTTTATATCCCTCATTATTCATCGCCAGTACAGTGATGGCACAAAGCTCATCCCCAAAATCAGGGGATTGCACCCAAAAGTCGCTGCCAATAATGGGCTTTATTCCAGCACCATGGCAACCACTGTAAAATTTCACCAAACCACATAAATTGGTCTGATCCGTTAGTGCAATTGCCGCCATCTTTTCTTCAGCCGCATGGGCTAAAATCGGTTTAACCTTAGTAATACTGTCAGACATAGAAAAGTCACTGTGGACGCGTAAATGTACAAAACGAGGATCTGACATAAGTAAATTTATCTTTTATTAGGTTAAACAATACATCTTAATATTATTGCCACGCATTGCCGAGTAACGATGAGTAAAGCAAGTGACGCTGACGGTTTATGCTAACGCATATTGTTGTTATTTTTTAGCGCTTATTTTAATGCGGCCTGTACTGGCCGAAAACTTTTCCTATGTTGCTCTAACACTCCCCACCGCGATAAGGCTTCAAAGTGGGCTTTGGTTGGATAGCCTTTGTGCTTATCAAACCCATACTGAGGGTGCTCAAGTGCTAATTCAGCCATCTGTCTATCTCTGACCACTTTGGCAATAATAGAGGCTGCGCTAATAGCATCAATTAAGCCATCGCCTTTAATAATCGCATGGCTTTCGATCCCAAAGTCTGGACTACGATTACCATCTACCAGCACTAAATCAGGGATAAGCGTCAAGCCTTTTACTGCTCTTTGCATGGCCAACATGGTGGCTTGTAAAATGTTCAGTTCATCAATTTCAGCTGGAGTTGCAGAGCCAATACTCACCGATAAGGCTTTTTCATTGATTTCTGTAAACAAGGCTTCGCGTTTCTTTTCGGTGAGCTTTTTTGAGTCATTCAAGCCTAAAATGGGGTTATTCACATCAAGGACTACAGCGGCGGTGACGACATTACCAATTAATGGGCCACGGCCCACTTCATCAACACCTGCATAGTGACCTTGACAAAGCTGAGCCACTTGCTCTGCTGATATATTTTTAATGGTGGCCATAATGGCAAATTTTCCGTTAAATAAAATGTACAGGGGATAACGTTAAGCGCTTAACCCTGGATCAAAGCGACCACCGCTTGTGCCGCTTTTTCGCTAGCATCTTGCTTTAACACTTGATGCAACGCTTTAAATTTATCAATGACTGCAGTCATGTCATTATCAAATAATACAGCCACAGCTTGCGCAATATTCTCAGGTGTACAGTCAGCTTGAATGAGCTCTTTAACGAGCACTTCGTCGGATAATAAATTAGGTAATGAAAATTGATCAATCAACATTAATCGTTTTGCGATATGATAAGTCATCGCATTTAGACGATAAGCAACTACCATGGGTCTTTTCACGAGCATAGCTTCAAGCGTTGCCGTACCCGATGCCAGTAAAATCGCATCAGCCGCCGCCATCACTTCTCTAGATTGCCCCTCAATTAAGGTAATATCAAGACTCGGTGCATGACTCTTAAGCGCCTCTTCAAATTGCGCACGGCGCTTGGCATTAACCAATGGCGTAATAAATTTAAGGTTAGGATAACGCAGCTTTAGCAACTTAGCCGCTTTAACAAAGGGCTCAGCTAATTGCTTCAGTTCGCCACCTCGAGAGCCGGGCAGGACAGCTAAATAAGTCTCTGTCGCAGATAAGCCTAACTGCTCTCTGGCCAGTAATTTATCACTTTCAAAAGGAATATCATCCGCAAGCGTATGGCCGACAAAGGTGCAAGGGACTTGATGCTTATCATAGAATGCTTTTTCAAACGGCAGTAAAGACAATACCATGTTCGTCGCTTTCGCTATTTTAACAATACGCTTTGGTCGCCATGCCCAAACAGAGGGGCTCACATAGTGAACGGTTTTAATCCCTTTGGCTTTTAACTTCATTTCCACACCAATATTAAAATCAGGTGCATCAATACCAATAAAGCAATCAGGTTTAACTTGGCTTAAAACAGTGATCAATTCCCGTCTCACCTCCAATAGTCGAGGCAAACGAGAGAGTACTTCCACAATCCCCATGACGGCCAATTCTTCAAATGAAAACAAAGACTCAAAGCCTAATGCGTCCATTTTAGGGCCACCAATACCGATAAAGCGAGCATCTGGGTAACGTTGTTGAAGTGCCTTAATTAAACCTGCACCTAAAATATCGCCGGAGAGTTCTCCGGCGACCATAGCAAAAACAAGAGGCTTATTTTCGTTTATCATGATAATCGATTTCAAAAGAATGTGAGCAGAAGAAAAGTGGATGAAAACATAATGCTTTCATCCACAACGATATGTGTTAGCGAACAATACCGCGACTGGATCGGCTGACAAAATCGGTAAACAATTTCACTTGTTCATCCTGCTCAGCAGGTGCAGCTAATTCTGTCATTGCTTCATCAAGTGTTAGCCCATTACGATACATCGTTTTATACGCACGGCGAACCGCTAACTGACTCTCTTTGGAAAAGCCGCGACGTTTAAGCCCTTCGATATTTAATCCACGAGGTTTAGCAGGAAATCCTGATGCCATCACAAACGGCGGCACATCTTGCAGTACCACTGAGCTCCCTGCAGTAAATGCATGTGCACCAATGTGTACGAATTGATGTACCCCAGTCATGCCACCTAAAATGGCCCAATCACCCACATGAACATGGCCCGCAATCGATGCATTATTCGCCATAATGACATTATCTCCCACCACACAGTCATGGGCAATATGCACATAAGCCATAAAGAGATTGTGAGAACCGATACGGGTTTCCCAATTATCTTGGGTTGTACCACGATGAATAGTCACGGATTCTCGAATGACATTATGATCGCCAATGATAAGACGCGTCTCTTCACCAGCATATTTTTTATCTTGGCACTCTTCACCGACTGAAGCGAATTGGAAAATACGATTACCTTTACCGATAACCGTAGGGCCTTTCACCACAACATGAGAACTTAACCAAGAATCATCACCAATTTCAACACCTGCACCTATATAGGTCCAAGGGCCAATAGTGACATTTTTACCAATTTTGGCATCAGGATGGATATACGCTAATTCATCAATCACGTCTCAATCTCTCTACGGGCACACATGATTTCAGCTGAACAAACTAGTTCACCATCCACTCTCGCTTCACCTGTAAAGACGCCTATTCCGCGGCGCTCTTTAATCATTTTTACATCAAAATGCAACTGATCGCCGGGTTCAACCACTCGCTTAAAGCGTGCTTTATCGATACCCGCGAAATAATATAGCGCATCATTTGAAGGCGCATCACTCATGGTTTTAAACGCCAATAAACCTGTTGCTTGTGCCATTGCTTCTAAAATTAACACACCTGGCATCACTGGCTGAACCGGGAAATGGCCTTGAAAGAAAGGCTCATTGATCGTCACATTTTTAATGGCTTGCAAGCTTTCACCTTTAGTGAAATCAAGCACTCTGTCGATCAATAAAAATGGGTATCTATGGGGAAGGAACTTTAATATTTCCTTAATATCCATGCTATTCAACTGATTTGACACTCAATATATTCCTCAAACTCTCACTGAGTTATGACTCAGGATCCACATCAACCTTTTTCTCTAACTGCTTCACTCGCTGAAAAAGGTTATCCAATTGTCTAAATCTAACGGTATTTTTGCGCCACAATTTATTATCCATAGCAACAGTAGCAGAAGAGTACACGCCTGGCTCACGAATATGATTTGTGACACTTGTACTGCCTGTAATATGGGTACCATCACAGATATTAATATGGCCAGAAATAGCGCAATTCCCGCCTATGATACAATATTTCCCTATCTTGACACTACCAGCAAGTGTCGTACTGCCTGCAATCGCACTATTTTCACCAATAATATCATTATGCGCAATCTGTACTTGGTTATCGATAATCACACCATCATGAATTTCAGTATGATCAATAGCACCACGATCTACACTGGTGCCTGCACCAATTTCAACACGTGATCCAATTCGTACACCACCGGTCTGAGGAATTTTTATCCATTGGCCACGTTCATTAGCATAACCAAAACCATCAGAGCCAATCACTGCACCTGAATGAACAATACAATCAGATCCAAAATGCACATTATGATAAACGGTCACCTTAGCCCATAATCGAGTTCCAGAGCCTAAGACACTGTCTTGACCTACTACGCTACCAGCACCCACTTGTACATTTTCGCCTAAAATAACATTGGCACCGATCACTGCATTAGGGCCAATGGCGACACCTTCTCCTACCATAGCAGAAGGGTCAATACATGCAGAAGGATGAATGCCGTCAGCAGCCTTAGGCGTACTGTCTAATAACTGTGCTACTTTAGCAAACCCCACATAAGGGTCTTTTAGAATAATAGCATTTCCTGAAAAGTCTTCTATGTCACTAGGAGATAAAAGAACCGCACCGGCTTGAGTTTTGTCTAGTTGAACTCGATACTTAGCATTAGCTAAAAAAGCGATTTTTCCAGAATCAGCGCTTTCCAAGGTGCCCACCGCAAAGATTTCTTTATTGGCGTCACCTTGGATTTCTGCATCTAGATAATCAGCTAATACTTGTAAAGTATAGCTTTTCATTAATTACTTACCTTTACTTAAGGCTTCAACAACTTGCTTACTAATATCTGCATCTTGTTTTACATAAATGGCGGCACCACGTTGCAAAACAAGATCATAGTGTTCCTTTTTAGCAATAGAGTCGATAACAGTTTGTACTTTTGCTAACAACTTATTTTGCTCTTCACCATTACGACGACGCATATCTTCGTCTAAGGCCTTACCTTTAAGTTGTAATTCAGCTTTCATGGATTCCATTTTACGCGCAAGGTCTGTTTTTTGAGCATCGCTCATCAATGCACCATCACGTTGCTGCTTTTCCATCAATCCTCGAAGGTCTTCCTGCATTTTTTGAACCGCAGCGACACGATCGCCAAATTCTTTTTTCAATGCTTCGTTAACTTGCTCACGTTGTGGCAATTGTTCAAAAACTGATTGCATATCAACGACTGCAATCTTTTCTGCATTTGCCGCTAATGGCGCCGCGAGTAATACTAAAACCATCATTGCGCGATTAAACACTTTTTTCAAAACAGACTCCTTTTGTCCAGCAATTATTGCCGACATGATTTAAATTAAAAAGTTTGACCAATATTAAAGGAGAAGATCTCTGTCGAATCTCCCTCGTATTCCTTGATTGGCCATGCAAGATTGAACACCATCGGCCCCATGGGCGAAAGCCATTGTACACTGACTCCCCATGAAGCGCGAATCCGACTTGGATCGCTATAATCTTGTAGCTCGGCATATTCAGATGCAGATAAACCGCTATAAGAGCTATAGTCAAATTCAGTATTCCACACATTACCTGCATCGATAAAGAAACTGGTTCTCACTGAATTGGTATAGGCTTCATCTAAGAATGGCGTTGGCACAATCATTTCGATACTGGCCGTTGCAATCGCATTGCCCCCCACAGAGCTGCCATTCGTCACTGTAACACTGGAATCTGAGCCAGAAGTTGTACAAGAATCCCCCGATGACGATGAGGAACAATCACTGGTTGATGACGTCGAATAAATGGCTCTTGGCCCTACCGTATTGGATTTAAAGCCACGAATAGAAGTACTACCACCCGCATAAAAATTTTCCCAAAAAGGTAAGATTTGATCACTACCGTTATACGTACCATAACCATTACCGTATCCAAGCTTGGTTTTCGTTAAGAAAACAAAATTTTGTTTACGTGTCAGTGGAAAATAAAAGCTGCTATTAAAATCGGTTTTAAAATATTGTAAATCCGATCCTGGTACCGTCACCTTACCATTTAGGCTTTGTGAGGATCCATTGGTTGGAAAAGTGCCACGGTTTAAACTGCTACGAGACCAGCCTAAATTCAATTCAACATTATTAAAGCTGAGTGATGAATCGGTATTGTCATCATCACTATAAATTTCATAAAATTGCAGCGCTTGATCGTACTCAGCGACCTCTGAAATAGTGTTATGACGCAAAGTGATACCACCATTTAATCGGTTTGTCTCATTAATCGGGAAGCCGGAAAATGATGACAAGGCATACGACTCGTTATTATAAGCTTCTAAGTTTGCGCTACTAGCATCAAATTTACTCCAAGATAAGCTACTGCCTAAACTCACACCGTCTTTAGTAAAATAGGGATCAGTAAAGGAAATACTGGCATTTTTAGAGTAAGTATTAGTATTAATATTAATACCAGCCTGATTACCTGTACCTAAAAAGTTACTTTGCTGCACGCCTAGTTGCAAACTGATCCCAGATGCGGTGCCGTAGCCAACCCCCGCATTAAAGGAACCTGAAGGTTGTTCCTTCACTTTAAAATCAACGTCAACTAAGTCATCCGTACCTGGCACCTGCACCGTTTCCGTATCAACAGTTTCAAAATAGCCTAAACGGTTTAATCGTGTTTTAGACTGTTCCACTTGAGCCGAATTGAGCCAAGCGCCCTCCATCTGTCTTAATTCGCGACGCATCACTTCATCTTTCGTGATGGTATTACCGCTAAAGTTAATATTGCGAACATACACACGTTTACCTGGTTGAATATTGACATTCAAATTAACAGTTTGTGTTGCATCATCAATTTCAGGGTACACTTTAACTTCAGGATAGGCATAACCAAAACGCCCCAGATACTTGGCGTACATCTCTTCTGTAAAGGTCACATCACTGCCGTTATAACGATCGCCCGCTTTAATCGGCAGAATACTTTCCATAAGCGCTTCTCGCCCCATTAAATCACCCGTTAACGTGACTTTTTTAATGGTGTATTGCTTACCTTCATTCACATTAATCGTAATATATAACCCTTTACGATCGGGTGTCATTGCCACCTGCGTTGAGGTGATCTCAAAACGAATATAACCCCGATTATGATAAAAGCTTTTAATGGTTTCTAAATCAGCTTGTAACTTTTGCTTTTGATAACGGCGATCACCAAACAAATCCCACCAAGCAACATAATCTTTTAGCTCCAACATGCCAATCAATTGCTCATCGGTAAACTCGGTATTACCGACAATATTAATTTGCCTGATATCTGCCGCTAACCCCTCAGTAAAGTTAAATTTCAACTCAACCCGGTTACGAGGTAAGTTAATAATTTGCGCCTCTACTTTTGCGCCATATTTCCCCACACCATAATAAAAATCTTGTAAGCCCTTTTCGATCCCCGACAGTGTTGTACGGTCTAACGACTCGCCCACTTTAACACCGGAACCATCCAAGCTTTCTTGTAATTGTTCATCTTTAATGTCTTTATTACCTTCAAAGGTAATCGTACTGATTGTCGGGCGCTCAACCACCTTAACAATAAGCACACCACCGTCGTGGCTTATTTCAATATCGTCAAAGTTTGAGGACGCATACAGGCTCTTAATCACTTGTTGTAATTTTAATTGATCAACCGTATCCCCAACCTTAACAGGTAAGCTCAACAAAGCAGCACCCAGTGCCACACGTTGAAGACCATCGACTTGGATATCAGTTACTTCAAAAGGCTGAAAAGTCTCAGCCCAACTATTCCCTGAAAAAGACGCACCGACTAATAACATCGAGGCAAAAAGTTTATTCAATCTCATAGAGCACTTCTAATTATTTGTTTGTCGTTGCTCAGAGCCGGGAAAAATCATTAAAGAGTGCAACACCCATTAACATTAACAGCATCGCTGCCCCAAATCTGAATCCAATTTCCTGTACCTTTTCCGGTACAGCCCTACCTGTGATCACTTCAATGAAGTAATATAAAAGGTGTCCTCCATCAAGCACTGGCAAAGGAAATAAATTAATAATCCCTAAATTCACACTGATCAATGCCAGAAAACCTAAAAAGTATACAAATCCCACATTTGCACTATTTCCTGCCCCTTGAGCAATAGAAATAGGTCCACTTAAATTTTTAACTGAAATATCACCAGTAAATAATTTACCGATCATCTTAATGCTAACTGTTACTAGCTGCCACGTTTTATTAACCGCAACGCCTAGAGAATCTAACACACCATATTCGAGCTGCAAACGCATATTATCAGGCCAAGGTGCTAGAGTCGGTGCAATACCCACAACACCTTCCATTTTACCTTGTGCATTTTCACGAGCTGTGGGCGTAACACTTAACGTTAACTGTCTGCCTTGACGATCGACCACTAAAGTTAAAGGCACATTCGCTGATGCTTGCACCAAACTCACAAAGTCATTCCAATCTTGATAGGGGGCGCCATTAATAGAAATCAATTTATCACCCACTTCTATTCCAGCCTTTTTCGCCGCACTTCCCTCTGATACCAATGCTATATCGGGTAGGATCTCTGGCTGAAAGAGGCTTAAACCTAATGCGGTGACGGGTAATTCTTTCTCAGGATCAAAACGCCAATTACGAGTATCAAGTTGATAAGTTTTTGGCGTTTCTATACCTTCATTTTTCAAAGGCACAACACTTAATGATACTTGTTTATCGCCAATATGCCCTGCTAACGCTAAGTTAACCTCCTCCCAATTCCGCACAGCTTGTTGATCAACAGCCACTATTTTCATGGGTTCATTGATCACCATTTGTGCCGCTGGTGTATTCGGTTTCACCGCATCTATTACAGGTTTGATAGCAGGCACCCCAATGAGGTACATCACATACAAAGCAACAATGGCAAAAATAAAATTCGCGATAGGTCCGGCACTGACAATGGCAATACGCTGCCAAACATTTTTACGATTAAATGCTTGAGATAATAGCTCATCAGGCACATCATCCACTCGCTCATCAAGCATTTTGACATACCCGCCGAGCGGAATAATCGCTAATACATATTCGGTACCATCTTTACCTATACGTCGCCAAATGGCTTTACCAAATCCAATGGAAAAACGCTCAACTTTCACTCCACAGCGTCTGGCCACCCAAAAGTGACCGTACTCGTGTGCAGTAATTAATATGCCTAAGGCAACAAAAAAAGCCCCTAAATTCCATAAAAAATCTAACATTCCCTTCCTCTGAACGTGATTAACATTTGGCGATAAATTCTAAAGCATGACGACGACTCTGGTCATCTAACCCCAATATATCATCTAATTGATTCAGTGAGTGCGATACTATTTTTGTTAAACAAAATTCATTCACTCGGCTAATATCTGTAAAACGTATCTTACCATCAAGAAAGGCTTGCACCGCAACTTCATTCGACGCATTTAAAATCGTCGTCGACTCTTGCCCCTGCTCACAAGCTTCAATCGCGAGCCTTAAACAAGGAAAACGATTGAAGTCAGGTTCAACAAAGCTTAATTGTCCGACTTTGAAAAAATCTAAAGGTTCAACACCTGAAGTGATTCTTTTTGGATAGGATAAACAATGTGCAATCGGTGTACGCATATCAGGGTTGCCCATTTGCGCCATAACAGAGCCATCTTGATACTGCACCATTGAGTGAATAACACTCTGGGGATGAATCACCACTTTTAGTTGCTCACTTGATGCATTAAACAGCCACTTAGCCTCGATATATTCTAAGCCTTTATTCATCATCGTTGCTGAGTCAACGGATATTTTGGGTCCCATCGACCAATTAGGATGTAAGCAGGCTTGTGTTGGGGTCATGGAAGGTAAATCGTTTAATTGATTATTTAAAAACGGGCCACCTGAGCCCGTTAGTAAAATCTGTGAAATACCTGCCGTCTTGAGATCACAACGCCCAATATTATTTTGCAGTGTCTCAGGTAAGCATTGAAAAATCGCATTATGCTCACTATCGACAGGTAAAACGATAGCACCTGATTGCTGCATAGCCTCAATAAATAGCTGCCCAGACATGACAAGAGACTCTTTATTGGCCAATAAGACCCGTTTACCCGCTTTAACCGCCGTCAATGTTGGCATCAGACCTGCCGCGCCAACAATGGCAGCCATCACAGTATCAACCTCATTGGCTGCCACCAACCCATCCAATGTCTCAGCCCCCGTGGTGACTTGGATATTGAGATGGCTAGGTAACCGTTGCTTGAGTAACGCGGCGGCATCAGCATTCACCATATGGGCATACTGAGGTTGATGAGATAAACATAATTCATGCATTTCATCGACATTAGTATGTGCTACTAGCGCAAAAACCCCATAATGCTCTGGATGCTGGGCAATGACATTAAGCGTATTTTTACCAATTGATCCTGTGGCACCTAAAATAATAACTTGCTGCATACATTACATCCAAAACGCTATGTAGATTAACATGAAAACGGGTAATGCGGCGGTTAAGCTATCGATTCTATCCAATATGCCACCATGACCAGGTAAAATGGTACCTGAATCTTTAATATCTGCGACACGCTTAAACATACTTTCAGACAGATCCCCTAAAGCGGAGGCTAAAGCCGTCACCAATGTCACCCCAATAAGCAAACCCACTTCTTGCTCTGGCGCCATATAGACAACGCCCAATACGACCAACATGGTCATTAATAAGCCCCCAACCAGTCCTTCAAGGGTTTTGGCTGGGCTCACATTAGGCATAAGCTTCGTCCGTCCAAATGCTTTACCGGCAAAATAAGCCCCCGTATCAGCAGCCCAAACAATTAATAAAACTAAGAAAACCAACACTCCACCATAATAAGGTGAGGCTTGCGAACTGAGCCCTTTAAGTGAAATTAAAGCAATAAAACATGGAATGAGCGTCAATTGGCCAAAAATAGACTTTAACATTGGGCTGTTTTTCCAAAACCCTGCGCTTCTGGGAAACAAACAGACGAGCAAAAGCGACATACACCACCACAAGCCCCCCACCAGAATAATACTCAAAAATAAAGGATGTAAACGCCCTTGCAGCCAAATATCATCGGTCGGTACAATCACATTCAAAGCGACCAGTAATAATCCAAGGGTAATAGTAAAACTCCATTGGGTCATATTGCAGTTTTTGTCAATAATACGCCCCCACTCTTTAGCAGCAATTAAGAAGACACCGAGTAATGCCCAAGAAAAATATTCAATTGGTAAGTAAAAAATCGCACCAAAAACCAATGGAATGAGACAAACTGCCGTTATTATTCGTTTTTTTAGCAAAAAAGTTTCCTCAAAAATGTATCATTAAGCCTGTAATGACTCAATTTGACTGCCTGTCAAACCAAATCGACGCTGACGTGTTGCAAACACTGTAACAGCGTCTTTAAAGTGAGACTCGTTAAAATCAGGCCATAAAGTATCCATGAAAATTAATTCAGCATAGGCTGCCTGCCACAAAATGAAATTACTGATCCTATAATCACCGCCCGTTCGAATCATTAAATCCACTTCAGGCTGATCTTGCATACTTAAATGTGCCGATAAAGCCTCTTCGGTAAAGGCCTCTTCTGTCAGCGCACCATTTTGTACTTGTTGAGCTAATTTTTGTGCTGCTTGTAAAATATCCCAGCGTCCACCATAGTTAGCTGCCACATTGAGTATTAAATCGCTATTTTGGGATGTTTGTTCTTGAGCCGAAATGATTTTTTTCTGAAGTTTATCAGAAAAACGACTAATATCGCCTATGATATTTAGCCGTACGCCATTCTTATGTAGTAACTTTATCTCACGCTGTAATACCGTAAAAAACAGCTGCATCAATAAACTCACTTCTTTATCTGGGCGTCGCCAATTCTCACTTGAAAAAGCAAATAAAGTCAGCGAAGGTATCCCTAAACCCCTAGCTGTACTGACAGCTCTTCTCACCGCCTTGACACCCGCTTGATGACCAATCACTCTTGGCTTACCCTGCCCTTGAGCCCAACGTCCATTACCATCCATAATAATTGCCACATGCTGTGGCACCGACTGTTTGACTAATTCAGACGCAAGCGCAGTCGCGCTCGACGACATGTCATCATCGGCATGAGGATCCATTGACATCTAAAAAACCCTTAAAAATAACAAACGCCGCGTAGTATAACCTTACACGGCGCCTGAACTCTAGAGGCTGTTGGCTTTTGGTAATGATTTATACACAAAAACAATAGCCTCTAATACTGGGTAAGAGTATTAAAACTCCATTAATTCCTTTTCTTTCGCCGCTAACACTTCATCAATAAGCTTAATATGTGTATCGGTGAATTTTTGAATATCATCCTCAGAGCGACGAACATCATCTTCTGTGCATTCTTTTTCTTTTTCTAATGTTTTCACATCAGAATTAGCATCACGGCGCACATTACGCACAGCAATACGACCATTTTCAGCTTCAGCACGCACAACTTTAATCAAATCTTTACGACGTTCTTCTGTTAAAGCAGGTAAAGGGATACGAATAATCGCCCCTGCAGACATAGGGTTTAAACCTAAATCAGATGTCATAATGGCTTTTTCTACAGCCGCTATCATCGTACTGTCAAAAACCGATACTGCCAATGTGCGTGAATCGTCGATAGAAATGTTCGCAACCTGCTTCAGCGGAGTTAATGAACCATAATAAGGCACTTTAATCGTATCAAGTAAACTAGGGTGTGCACGACCCGTACGTACTTTTGCCATTTGCGTTTTAGTCGCTTCTACGCATTTATCCATGCGTGTTTTAGCATCATTTTTGATTTCGTTTATCACGTTGTCTGTCCTTTTAAGTTACTTAACTCAATTAAACTGCTTTAATCAGCGTACCCAATGATTCGCCCATAACGACTCGGCGAAGTGCACCGGGCTCATTCATATTAAAAACGAGAAGAGGCATATCATGATCTCTAGCGAGAGTAAATGCCGCTAAGTCCATAACTTTCAGTTCTTTATCGAGTACTTCATTATACCCCATAACATCATATTTAACCGCATCAGGATTTTTTACTGGGTCGTCAGAATAAACACCGTCAACCTTTGTGCCTTTTAACACAACTTCCGCTTCAATTTCAATGCCACGTAAACACGCTGCTGAATCGGTTGTGCAAAATGGGTTCCCGGTTCCTGCTGCGAAAATCACCACACGGCCCGATTTTAATAAGCTAATTGCTTCAGCCCAATTATAATCATCACACACGCCTTTTAATGGAATAGCAGACATTAAACGGGCGTTCACATAAGCGCGATGAAGGGCATCACGCATCGCCAAGCCATTCATGACGGTTGCCAGCATCCCCATATGATCGCCCACGACTCGGTTCATACCCGCTTCAGCTAACCCTTCACCTCGAAATAAATTTCCCCCACCGATAACCACTCCGACTTGAATGCCGAGTTCAACCAATTCTTTTACTTCCTGAGCCATGCGATCTAAAACCTTAGGATCGATACCAAAGCCTTCTTCACCCATTAGGGCTTCACCACTTAGTTTTAGAAGAATACGTCGAAATGCAGGTTTTGGATTGGTACTCATATTTTTTGTCCTGATGATGGCGATAGTTATAACAAAACCGCAGCGATTGCTGCGGTTTTAAAGGGGACTGCAAACTGAGGAAATTAAGCCTGAGTTGCAGCGATTTGTGCTGCAACTTCTGCAGCAAAATCTTCTTCTTTTTTCTCGATGCCTTCACCCACTTCTAAGCGGATAAAGTCAGAAACCGTAGCACCTTTTTCTTTCAAAATAGTGCCCACAGTTTTCTTTGGCTCCATAATGAAAGCTTGACCAGTAAGAGAAACCTCACCGGTAAACTTCTTCATGCGACCAATAACCATTTTCTCAGCGATTTCAGCAGGCTTACCTTCATTCATCGCGATTTCAATTTGCAGTGCTTTTTCTTTTTCAACAACGTCTGCTGGTACATCTTCTGGGTTAACAAACTCAGGCTTAGATGCAGCAACATGCATAGCAACATGCTTTAATGTTTCTTCATCAGCTTCGCCGGTTACAACAACACCGATACGATCGCCATGACGGTAAGAAGAAACGTTTGTGCCATCAATATATACAACACGACGTACATTGATGTTTTCGCCAATTTTAGCAACCAGTGCAACACGTGTTTCTTCAAACTGTGCTTGCAGATCGGCAATGGTGATTTTAGCCGCTGCAGCAACGTTCAACACTTCGTTAGCAAATGCTAAGAAGTTTGCATCTTTTGCAACGAAATCAGTTTGACAGTTCACTTCTAAAAGCGCAGTGAAACCTTCACCTTGCTTGATAAGAATCGTTCCTTCAGCAGCTATGTTACCTGCTTTTTTAGCCGCTTTGGCCGCACCGCTCTTACGCATATTATCAATGGCAAGTTCAATATCACCATTAGTTTCAGTTAATGCTTTTTTACAATCCATCATGCCTGCGCCAGTACGGTCGCGCAATTCTTTAACTTGGGCAGCAGTAATTGCCATTGTTAAATCCTCTATAGGTAATTCGTCAAATTCAATAGATAGATACCTAAACTACTTAACACTATGGTTTTCAAGTAGCTTGGGTATAAAACAGGGGCCTAGGGCCCCTGTTAACCAATTGCTTGGTCAATAAGGGAAGTGCTTAACGCAACAAACCTTATTATTCAGCTTCTACAAAACCATCTTGTTCCGCTTGTACTGCTAAGTCTTGACCACGGCCTGCTTTCGCTGCTGCAGCTACGGTTTCAGTGTACAAACGGATAGAACGCATTGCATCATCATTACCAGGAATGATGTAGTTAATGCCGTCTGGAGAAGAGTTAGTATCAACAACAGCAACAACTGGAATACCTAAGTTGTTCGCTTCTTTAATCGCAATATGCTCATGATCAGCACCGATAACGAAGATAACGTCAGGCAGGCCAGACATGTTTTTAATACCACCTAGTGATTTTTCTAGCTTATCTAATTCACGAGTACGCATTAGCGCCTCTTTCTTAGTTAGCTTGTCGAAAGTACCATCAACAGATTGGCTTTCTAGATCTTTTAGGCGTTTGATAGATTGACGTACTGTTTTCCAGTTAGTCAACATACCACCTAACCAGCGGTGATCAACATAAAACTGATCACACGAAATCGCCGCTTCTTTAATCGCTTCGCTTGCAGCACGCTTAGTACCTACAAATAAAACTTTACCTTTTTTAGAAGCCACGTTGCTGATAAACGCTAATGCTTCATTGAACATAGGCACTGTGTGCTCTAAGTTAATGATATGAACACCGTTACGCGCACCAAAAATGAAAGGCTTCATTTTTGGATTCCAGTAACGAGTTTGGTGACCGAAGTGAACACCGGCTTGAAGCATGTCGCGCATTGAAACTGTAGTCATTTTTTATACCTTAAAATTTAGGGGTTAGACCTCCACATATCCCGTCACCCCGACCCTTAACAGGCACCCCGGAGAACGTGTCGATATGTGTGTGATTTAGTATTTATACATAGCCATGTATAATGGCTGCTATCTTCACTCTGTCAGAGCCCAAAAATAGGGGACACAGAGTCAAACATAACGGCGCGCTTTATACCATAATTTAATCTTGAATACAAATTTCAAAGTGTATTTTGCGGGCTCATTTTATACAGTAAGGTAAAGAGACATCAGCATGAGTATTGTGATTAAAACGAGTGAACAAATAGAGAAAATGCGGGCTGCAGGGAAATTAGCGGCTCAAGTACTAGAAATGATTGCGCCTTTCGTTAAAGCTGGGGTCACAACCAATGAACTGAATGACATTTGCGCCAAGTACACACAAGAGCACGGGGCTATTTCGGCTCCATTGAATTACCATGGATTTCCAAAATCCATCTGTACATCCATTAATGATGTTATTTGTCATGGTATTCCAAGCGATAGAGCGCTAAAAGATGGCGATATTATAAATATCGATATTACGGTCATCCTAGACGGCTTCCATGGTGACACCTCAAAAATGTTCTTAATAGGCGATGTCACTCCAAAAGACAAACGTCTGTGCCGTATCGCTCAAGAAAGTCTTTATACAGCCATCCGTAAAGTCCGTCCAGGCATGAAACTAGGTGAAATTGGTACCAACGTTGAAAAATTTATCAAAGCCAGTAAAACCGGATTAGAAAAATATACCATTGTTAAAGATTATTGCGGTCATGGTATTGGCGAAGGCTTTCACGAAGAACCTCAAGTTGTTCATTATAAGAATAATGATAATACAGTACTGCGTCCAGGCATGTGTTTTACCATCGAACCCATGATCAATGCAGGTCGCCATACCAGCGTACTCGATAATGAAGATAAATGGACGGTCACCACATCAGATGGTAAAAATTCAGCTCAATGGGAACATACTCTATTGATCACGCAAAAAGGCGTAGAAATATTAACCTTACGTGAAGAAGAAGATCTACCAAGAATCATCAATCACTAATTCTTGGTAATACCAATTCTATTAAATAAGGGCTCTTTCAACGGGAGTTCACCATACTGTAGACAAGATCGTTAATTACATCTGCTTTAACAGACATTCCCACCGGCCATAGCTGTGGGAATGTCTGAAGCTAATCGTTATTCTCGGCTTGGGTTCAAACGTCGCTCTATCTTCTCCATTTGATGTTTACGGATGAACAAATATCGTGTTCACATGGATACGAATGAACAACTCTGGAGTCGGTTATCGAAAACCTCTAACGTCGCATAAAGTCTATTGAAACCCGCACTGCGTGAGCCTCTATATGATGAAATGAGGGTAACCTCCCCTTAAGCAATATGATTTAAGGGGAGACATGTACATATAAACCAATACACCTGCTTTAACTTGCATTTTTTCACCGGCAAGCTCATCTTTCTCCTTCACTTCACTTTAAGCGGATTTAGGTAGATAATGAATACCATTCTCCTCCGCCACAGTACCGAGATCATCTGCCATGAAATCAGCTCTTTGCGCAAAAAATGCTTTTCTCGCTCAAAATGAAATCTCAAAATCCATCTTCAGTTATGAAAGTGATGTATATGAACTCGTGACGCAAAGGTGCCAGCTGGTTGATGAAACCCTTAAAAATGAATGGCAAGCAATAGGCCTCAATGACTACCCTATTGCATTGATTGCCGTTGGTGGCTATGGCCGCGGGGAGTTACATCCTCAGTCAGACGTCGATCTACTTTTTCTCGTCGATAATCAATTAGACAAACAGGGTGAGCAAAAAGTCGGTGAGTTCATTACCTTCTTATGGGATGCAGGACTAGAAATCGGTCACAGTGTCCGAACCATTAATGAAACACTTGAACAAGGAAAGAGCGACATCACCATCGCCACAAATTTATTAGAAGCCAGACTACTTTGCGGCCCAGAAGAGTTATTCTCACAGCTCTATACTCGCATTCGAACCGATGATTTTTGGCCCAGTAGTCAATTCTACCTAGCAAAACGTGAAGAGCAAGCGGTCCGTCACGCAAAAGCCAATGCCTTTGATTTAGAGCCCAATATAAAATCTTGCCCTGGCGGACTAAGAGACATTCAAACCATAGCTTGGGTGGCCATGCGCTATTTTAATGCTGCCAAACTAGAAGAATTAGTCTCTTATCATTTTCTTGAACCCATCGAACTAGAAGAATTACTGCAATGCCAAGGGTTTCTATGGCAGCTCAGGTTTGCCTTACACCTTATCTCTGGGCGAGATGAAAATCGGTTATTGTTCGATCTACAACCAAGAGTGGCTGAATTGATGGGTTATGTCGATGGTACCCAACTGGCTGTAGAGCTCATGATGAAACAATATTACCAGACAATCAGACGAGTATTAGAGCTGAATCAAATGTTATTACAGCTCTTTAAACAAGCCACACTTTCCCATACGAGCATACTGAAAGTCACGCCAATTAATGACGATTTTCAACGCCGAGGTAAACTCATTGAGAGCTTATCCACTCAATTATTCAAACAACCCGAACAAATCATGACCTTGTTTTTACATGTTGCGCAAAATGTGAAGATAGAAGGTATTTTTGCACCGACATTGCGCAGTTTAAGGCAAGCGAGAGATGCTCTCACTATCCCTTTAATGGCCATCCCTGAATGCCGTAAAGTCTTCATGGAAATTCTTCGACACTCTCAAGGCATTTCAGCCCTATCACTCATGCACAAGCATGGCATTATGTCGGCTTATTTACCCGCTTGGAGAAAGATTGAAGGGCAAATGCAATTTGATTTATTTCATGCTTACACCGTTGATGAACATACTCACAGACTCTTGCTTAATATTGATCGTTTTTCACAACCCGAGCAGAAAATGGAGTTTCCCCTAGGCTCAGTCATCATTAATCAATTACCCAAAAAAGGCCTGCTGGTTCTTGCTGCTATTTTCCATGATATCGCCAAAGGTCGAGGGGGCGATCACAGCCAACTCGGCAGCCAAGATGCCATCGAATTTTGCCAATTACACGATATGAACAGCCATGATGGACGTATGGTCAGCTGGTTGGTCGAAAACCATCTTCTCATGTCAATCACTGCCCAAAGACGCGATATATCCGATCCTGACGTGATTGCCGTTTTTGCTGACAAGGTACGCACAGCAACACATTTAAGCTACCTCTATTGCTTAACCGTGGCCGATATGTGTGCAACCAATGATAAACTGTGGAACAATTGGAAGGGTGCCTTATTGAGGGATCTGTACTTTTTAACACAAAGGGTATTAGCAAGAGGAAAAGAAAAACCAGTTGATATTCGCGCCAGAGTCCGTGAGCATCAAGCAAAAGCCAAAAAAGAGCTATTACGACGTGGCTTTCAAGAAGAGGCCATCGATAAACTGTGGCACCGCTTCAAAGCCGATTATTTTATCAAACATCAGCCTAATCAGCTCAGTTGGCACGCAGAAGCTATACTTAAACATAAAAAAGATGAGCCTTTAGTCATGCTATCAAAGCATTCAACAAGAGGCGGAACTGAATTGTTTATTTATAGTAGTGACAAAGCCAAACTCTTCGTCTCTATAATGGCCATTTTGGATAATAAAAAAGTCTGCGTTAATGATGCCACTATATTGATAACAAAAGATAAATTTGTCGTCGATACATTTGTCGTGATTGAACAAGACGGCAGTCCAATCACTCACCTTCCTCGCATACAATCCATTAAAAAAGCCTTGATTAAAGCGCTCAACAATCAATCTCCTAAATTACCAAAATTTAGGAAAATATCTCGAAAAATGAAACACTTTAAAGTACCAACTCAGGTCAGTTTCCCACCGAGTCCTCGAAATGATACCAGCATGATGGAGTTGATTACCTTGGATTCACCGGGGCTATTAGCAAAGCTCGGCGAAGTGCTTTACCGCTGTAAAATTAATGTACGTGCAGCAAAAATTAGCACTATTGGTGAGCGAGCAGAAGATTTCTTTTTATTACAAACAACCGAGGGGGGGAAACTCAGTGATGAGCAAAAAGCAGAATTACAATCATCACTCATTAACATGTTAACGCCTAAATAGCCTCAACTCGGCTTTATGAGTGTCAAAAGCCATAAATAATTCATTAAAAAATTATTAAGCAAATGGTATTTGATTTATTTTTAAGTTTGACTAAATATTTCGAGTTCAGGTCAAAGAGTACCTAGATCCAATAAACAAAAAAGGGAAATGATACCATTTCCCTTTTATCGAATACGATATTAAGACTTAAAAAACAACGGTTTTGTTACCATAAACCACCACTTCTTCGTTGAGTACCAGTTGTAATGCCTTGCTTAATACACTTTTCTCAACGTCACGACCACAGCGTGCCATTTCTTCTGCACTATAACTGTGATCAACATGGATAACATCTTGCTTAATAATAGGGCCTTCATCTAAGCAATTATTGACAAAGTGGGCTGTGGCACCAATGATCTTAACACCTCGCTCCCACGCCTGCTTATAAGGTGATGCCCCAATAAACGCTGGCAGAAAAGAATGATGAATATTAATGATTTTATTCGCATATTGCTCAACAAAATCCGGTGTTAAAATTCGCATATACTTAGCCAATACCACATAATCAGGTTGATATTCACTGATCACTTTCATCATCGCATGTTCATGATCTGAACGGGTCAAATTCTCATGACTGACGTAATGAAATGGAATATCAAACTTATCCGCTAAAGGTTTTAACGTATCATAATTACCCACAATAGCAGCAATTTCGACATTTAAACCACCGTAATAGGCTTTCATGAGTAAATCACCAAGGCAATGCGCTTCTTTCGTGACCATAATAACGACACGCTTTACACCTGTATCGGTCAATTTAGTATGGTGGTTCTTCGGTAGCACCTTATCTAAATCAGCTAATAGCCTATCTGTATCGAATACACCTTCCAACTCGGTTCGCATAAAGAACCGTCCTTGTTGGTTATCAACAAACTCACTGTTTTTAACTATATTAAGTTTGTGCTGATAGCAGACCCCTGTCACTCCAGCTAATATGCCTTGAGTATCATCACAATCGGTGATCAATATCTTGCGTTCCATAACTCCCCTTTGCTACTACGACGGTACTTATTTTATCATCACAGCAATGTGCTATTCATCCACAACATTACAAGTGATGGCATTTAAAGACGCCAGTCTACCTTAGCCAAGCAAGATCTTAAAACAGGAATACGACTAAATAATTCAAATTTAATGCGCTTTGAGAGCCAAATAGCAAAAATAACCTCAACTTGAGATCGATCACGTTGAGGTAATACCAATTCCATTATAGAGATGATCAATTCAAAAGCGGCGACTCCAAGGTCGTTCATTCACATCCATATGAACACGGTATTTGTTCATCCGTACACATCAGATGGTGGGAATGTCTTTTAAAGCAGGCGCAATTAACAACCTTGGCTACAGTATGTGGAACTCCCGCTGAAAGCGCCCTTACTATAAGCGCACTTGCTATAATGGAATTGTATAAAGTAGAATCTGACTGTATTTATATTATAAAAGAGATTGCCAAGATTCCATCCATTTTAATGCTTCAATTTCAGGCTCCATCGTCTCACCAGCATCAATTTTCAAAACCTCACCTAATCGTTTTGCTCCAAGCTCTGTGAATAAAGCATCAAATTGTAAACCAGCCCCACAGAAAGTATCATAACTGGAATCCCCCAAAGCAATCACACCGTATTCTAAATCGGGCAAATAGGGCGCTGTATTTTTCAATTCAGAAAACCAAGGATAAATATCATCAGGCACATCACCTTGCCCTGTTGTGGCACAAACAATCAACAAAACTTCATTTTGAGGAGGTACGAACCCATCTAAATCATCAACTTGGTGTAGTCCCACTTCATTGCCAGCATCTAATAAAGCCGTTTTAATGGTTTCAGCAACATACTGAGCACTGCCATAAACAGTGCCATAAACTAAATTAATCTTTTTCATGTATACTTAATCCTATGAGTGATGAATGATCATTGATGATTTCTCAATGAATATCTCACATAACCTATTAATACTGTATCGCAAAAAGGGATCCACTGATAGCGTATTAATATTGCAATCGCAGAGGCGTATTATGCGACATGTTTATCGATTTAAACACAGAAAACAAAAACAAAAAGCTGCTCAAATCAGACGAATAAAATACTTTCTCGCAGAAAACCCTCCCGAAGCACAATCCTCTACGTCTCATTTTTTCCGTCTCAAAAAACACAATTAACCCTGATTTGAGATGAGCAATATACCACACACGAACATTCAGTTAATAAAGGGAATAAACTATATTAAATAGCCTTCATCTTGGCTCAATTCTGTCTCATTCCAACCTAACCCATGAAACAGTGTCAGCCATTCAGATTCTAACTCCGTTTCAATCACCATACTCTCACCCGTTCTTGGATGATCAAAACACAATTTCTTCGCAATTAACCAAAGACGATTAACATTAAAATGCTCCCTAAAAAATTTATTTTGCTTTCCATCACCATGAGTCGTATCTCCAATAATGGGATGCCGCAAATGTGCCATATGCCGCCTTAACTGATGTTTTCTTCCTGTTAATGGCGTCAAGTGTACCAAGGCATAACGACTGGTCGCGTAACGACCTGAAGCATATGGGATCTCAGTATTGAGTAAGGGCTGAAAATCTGTCACCGCATCTTGTGCTAATTTATTCGGATCCACATTTTTATCACCAAGGGCATCAAGTTCTTTTTTCAAAGGATAATCTAGTTTCCCCCCCTCACTCATGTTGCCTCTTACTATCGCTAAATATTGTTTTTCTACACTATGCTGCTCAAATTGTTCACATAATATTCGTGCCATCTCACTGCTTTTAGCAAATAATAAAACACCCGATGTCGGCCTGTCTAAACGATGCACAGGATAAACATGGCAGCCAACCTGATCTCTCAGTAACTGCATAGCAAAAAAGCGTTCTTTTCTTGCCAAGTACGTTCTATGGACCAATAACCCCGCAGGCTTATGGATCACAACAATATCGTCATCTTCATATAAAATCGCTAATTTTGGGGGGATCTCAGTGTCACAATCCGCTTGATGGTGAGCAAAAAAAGTATCAAAGCCCTGAAATGCTCTAACTAACTCATTAAGGCTTGGCTCCATCCCCCATACTTGCTCTGCCATCGGTGCGATGCCCATTTCACTGGGTAAAGGTAAATTATTATCAATTAAGTGATGCATTGTAGGTAAAAAAACAAACTGTAACCATTGCTCAAAACTCATGGTATCGACGGCAAAGGGAGCTTGACTTAACATCGCAGTGGCAGACGGTTTTTCAACTGGGAAGCGTTTTGTTAAACACAATAAATTTTCGAGATTAATTAGCTTTTCTTGAACAAGGGTATGCGACATAACATGCTTCTTAAATTTAATGGGCCTTATAATTTTCCATATAAGATCATACCATCTAGTCTGACTTATCCCTATAATACCCACTCAATTTCTTTAATGTGGCAGTAACATGGATAAAATAACAACACTAAGCCAATTTCTTTCTTTAGGCGGCAGCCAATTTCATGTTTATGAAATGGGCCGTCGAGTTCAATACATAGATACAAAAGCATTTGAGCAAATTGAAGCACTTGATCGTCCTTACCCCAGTCCTTTACAAGGCCATGCACATTTTGCGCTTGTTTTTTGGGATGAGACAAAAGAGCATTTCATTTGGTTTTTAAAATTGCCACTTGATGAGCAAGGTTTACTCTCCCCAGCCCCAAGAACACAATTTATTAAAATGATTATAGAGGCACTCGGCAATTCTCCCACGCAGACATTAACAGAAGCACAGCAAGACAAACTTGCTAATCATCCATTTAGCTTTAAACCTAATTCAGAAAAGCTGGCTATCTTTAATGCATTAGTAAGACAAAAACTTAATCATCCCCCTTCTTCACAATACCAAAAAGCCTGTGATTATTTAGCTGAGAATAGCAAAGAAAGTCAATGGAAAGAGCTAGGGTTACAAGGAATTGCAGACATTTGTGTCAGAAATGATGATAGCAAACACCTGCCTCTTATTCAAAAAGGCTTATCAACTGCACCCAACGAAATTCAAATCGCCATATGCCAATGTTTAGAGCACCTGACCATTGAACCTTCCTTAGCCCATTTATTATTGGCCCAAATACTGAATGAAGATAGAGAGAATGACATTTATCGATTGAGAGCACTGGCTTCTCATCCCAACTTGGCTAAAAAAGCCATAATGTATTGGCATAAACAAAACCAATTAACTCCCGAATTACTCATTACTATTGCTGGGCGCAATTGGACGATGCTTCAAGACACACAATTACAAACACTTTACTTGAATACTTTAGCCGAACAAGAACAATCTTTTTTTAATCAACTATTCATTGAATTAGTTGCTATTCCGGCATTACGCCCACTGCTACTTGCACAATTACGTAATCCTGAACGCAGTGAACAACTTACTCAGGCCATAGGTGGTTTATTCAAGGCAACTAAATCATGATAGATATTTTCATTATTCTCATACTTATTATTGTCATCATTTTCTTCTGGCAACTCAGACAGATGGCGGAAGTCAGTCGTATTTACGTCAATAAAGAATGTCAAAAACAACAAGTTCAACTATTAGCCATTGCACAAGACTCCGCTCGCCCAAGTCTAGGTGGCAATACTGGTTTTACGTGGAAAGCAAGATACTTATTTGAATTCAGTACCAATGGTATTGATAAACATCAAGGAAATATATGGCTGTTAGGCACGAGAATACAAAAAATTGAATGGCCAGTTTTTCCCGAACCTGAATGGCAAGGTGCACCTGATGCCAAAGGGCAAATAGGCCGCTGCCCAAATCGATAAAGCAAAAGAAAAGGCACGACCTAAGTCGTGCCTTTCTATTATTGATTAAGCTATCCCGCTATTTTCGTGCTCCCTGCACCATCCATGCGATCAATATGCTCCTTGCTTCATCCTTGTGCATCCTTGTCATCCTTGTACCAGAGTACATCCTCCTTGATCCCGCACACATCCTTTGCTTGGCTTGCTTAATCCATCAGCGTGTCCACAATCGTCCTTGAGGATCCGATTGGCCACAATCCATTTATTATTGCCATCCGAAGCAACCCGCAAAACTCCTTTGCAGAAATGGCACTTTTCCTTTTATGATAAGTGGCTTAGTCCTTAAAGCCTCATCCTTGATCACAATCATTAACCGTATCCTAGCCCTAACCTAAGGTTAGGCTGGCTTGTTCCTTAAGCTGCTCCAATGTCATCCTTGAAGAATATTACGTACTTTCCATGTAACTTGCCTTCCAGGCAATAACCTTCGTCCTTTTACTGCATAACTTCCTTTTTGCTTTTCGTTTTCATCCTTGAAAACCTCCTCCCTAAGCCATACAAGTGCAATAGCTAGCATCCTGAGCTAATGGCCACTCAATCAACCTCCGTGTACCTTCTAAAGTGTAATTCAAAAAAACAAAATATACACATTTTAAACACAAATATAACAAATATATTTTTTAACAAATAAAACCAGACACCAACAAGCAATTGTTTTATTTGGTAATATGGATAATTTAGCTTTTATCCATTATGCGTGATGGCATATTTTTATTTGTTTTTGTGCGAAATCTCTTACAAGACTTAAGGACTATAACCTATAGTGTTACTAATATGTAAATATCAGTATGGGCTAAAATGCAAACTAAAAATACATTGATAAGTTCTACTAAGTAGTCGTTATTCTAAAATAATATCCCAGCCCCTAATTAACACAAACATCTTATATACAATTGCTCGATGATTTATTTTTTTCTCAAAACTTTTCTATATTGAGTTTCTTGCAATCATACTCAAGCTAGTTCATCAATCCCGTTTGGCACTCCTTGCCAAACTATTTCCTTATCTGCTATTTCCCTATGCAGTCCATCCGCTGGCTGAACAGCGTCCCTATACCACTTCCTTGTCCAAGCTTTTCAGTGCCTCCTTCACTAATAGGCCTGCAGCTCTTTGGCACTCCTTGTCAAACTATTTCCTTATCTGCTATTTCCCTATTCAGCCCATCCGTTGGCTTAACAGCTTCACTATATAACTTCCTTGTTTAGGCTTTTTCAGTGCTTCCTTCACTAATAGGCCTACGCTCTTTGACACTCCTTGCCAAACTATTTCCTTATCTGCTATTTCCCTATCTACTCTATCCCTATGCAGCCCATCCGTTGGCTTAACAGCTTCACTATATAACTTCCTTGTCTAGGCTTTTTCAGTGCTTCCTGCACTTAACTCTTTAGCAATCCTTGCCTGTTATATCCTTATAACATAAAAGCCGATAACGCATATTGACATTACCTCCTTGTATAACATTCTTCCCTTAACCCTCAAAAATATGAGAATAAGTGACTTCCTTGTCAACCGCTAGCATTTCCTATGCCCAATTCTCATCTTGCTTCCTTGCTTGCCTATATAAGATAAAGACACATACTGCATCTCATTTATAAACAACTTTAAATGAATGATATCCATATCAATATGAAACACTTCCTGTATTTCAATTTCATTTAAAACTACATGTTTATCACTTATAAACGGCTGGCACTCCTTGTGCCCATTTTTAAGAGAATAAATGACTTTCCTGTCAACTTAATGCCCTTCCTAGGCCTTATTCTCATTCATGCTTCCTTGCTGCAGCTAACACTTCCTGTGTTTACCTTGATTAACAACGAATGAGTAACATACTTGTAAAAAGCTAGCACATCCTGTGCCCCTCATTCTTAGCATCCTTGCTATTACAGCTCCTTATTTCTACCAATCAATATACGATTGACTTTCAACCAAACCTGTTGAAAAATGATAAATAATTATCAAGTATCACCGAAAGCAATTAATTTTAGTTATCAAATAAAAGCTAAAGACCACTTCTATTTCATTCTCTTTATTCGCTAGCTTAAAAAAACCTTCGCTGCTTTTCGATAGGATTATTTTAGGTTTTCTGTGAATAAAAAGCATGATGACTTTTCAATAAAACTGCCACTTTTCGATTAGAGATATATCAAAAATAAAACAAAAAATATTTTATATCAACATCTTAATAGGTGGCGACCGAGTTTACCCCAGCTAAAAAATACCTATATCCCACAACTTTGTAGGATATATCTTACATAGCGAATAGCATTAACAACAAAAACAAACCACACAAAGAACATAAAAGATACAAATACACTTATTTGGATAAATTAAATACAAAAAAAGCACTTTGGCAACCTTGGTAAAACAAAAGTCGCATATCAATTTTATTAAAAACATGAAACATCTAGTCATCAGCAAGGTTATTGAGGACATCTAACGATAATTTGAATAATATTTGTCAAAGAAGTACAAAACTTCATTTAAGGTTAATCATTTCAAATCTAATCGATTATTATGAATTTTCATATTTAATATCAACACGTTTACTTATATGAAAGTAACCTCTGATAGCTAAAGCAGTAATTCATATCAATTCTGTTATATAAGTGATCTTTCAGTAGGAGTTCAAGGCAAGGTCGTTTATGGTGACAGCTTTAACAGGCATTCTCACCGATATGGCGGTCACGGATATTAGAAGCAGATCGTTATTCTCGGCTTGGGTTCCAACGTCTCTCTATCTTTCTTTCCATCTGATGTTTACGGATGAACAAATGTCGTCTTCACAGGGATAAATAAACGATCGAGGGGTCGGTTATCGAAAACATCTAACATCGCATAAAGCCCGTTGCCCCCTCACTGAGTGAAGCTTCATATAATAAAGATAATATAACCTATTGTTTTATATGTAAAATCAATTTATTTCTATTTAATTTCAAGACAGAGGTTCAGTCCTAATAATCCACGATGAGTAGAAGGCACAACTCTGATGAACACCAAATAATACCAATCTAAGTAACCTGAACTAGGGATAATGAGTGTCAAAGAACATTGGTAATCCACTTAAAGTCAATAGGTTAAAATAAATCCAGTTATTCTTTATTGTTTCATTTGGCTAAATACCACTATTTGTGTCTATATCAAGGCGGGATGTCGTATCTAATAGCGGGCTATTAGTAGGAAACACAACATAGATAGGGGCAAAATAGCGCTATTAAGCGGCGCTGCTTATCCCGAGTTCAGGTTAAGTAAGTGATCATTCTGCGGGAATTAAAAATGCGGTAGGCAAGGTCGTTAATTGCTCCTGCTTTAACTGACATTCCCTCCATCTGATGTTTACGGATGAACAAATGCCGTGTTCATATGGATGTGAATGAACGGCCATGGAGGTCGCGGCAGTTTGACGCTAATCGTTATTCTATATCAAAAACAAACAACGCAGCATAACGTATTTTTAAACTCGCACAGAGTGAATGGCTCTGAACTGATCATTTACTTACTTTAGGTTGGTATAGTGAAATTAAGAGAGAGTAAAACTAAAGACTTTGTAGGGCATATTCTTAAATAAAGATAAGAGGCACCTCCACATTAGACTAGGTTTGTACTCTCACACTTAATACAAGCAAGCGTCCGATAAACGGTAAAAAAATTAATGTTAGTCACAATGACTTCATTTTAGTAAGGCAATAAATCTTGCTTCAAGCTCGGTTACAGAGCATTCAACTTGAGTAATAATTTCAATTCTTGAATCCATCACTTCATCAAATTCGCTTAGCTCCATCTCCCCTTCAACCCAATTGATCCCGACTATCCCATCACCAGTAATCAATATTGCTTTAATCCTCACGGCCTCTATAACATCAATGAAATTGAGTAATAAAGGCAAATCAAACTCATATTGAGGAGAGAATACCCAAGCATAAGAGTAATGTGCTTCAGCATAATGGTGTTTACTCCATATTCCTCGTTTATCAAATACAATATTTTTTGCCTCATCAATGTCATTGAAAACAGGAAATTGATGATGTGGAATATTACGAGACAATAATGATGTCGGTTGAGGAGATAAAACTGACGTTTGAGTGGCCGGTATCAATGGGGTGTCCGCGGTATAATGGCATACATCATTCATTAACCCTAACAACTGAGCGGTATCGAGATCTGAATACTGTGCTAGCTTAGATGAGAATCGTAAACACTGACTATACTTCATCCCTTTTTCTTGTAAAAAACACATTAAATCACCGAATTCTTCGTGTTGATATTCATCAGACTTACTGGCAACAATAATATCTGCGACTCTTAATTGTTGCTGAAAAGTATCATTAGTTTGATAACGAATATCAGTGATCTTACGCGCATCAACTAAAGTCATACACGTTTTCATATCGATAATATGTTTAAAATGTGGCTCTGTTAACACTTTGAGTACGGCTTCAGGGTGACCTAAACCAGTCGGCTCTATTATTAATCTATCTGGTTTCGCCTTTGCAATGAGTTGTGTGATGGCCACTTGCATCGGTACACCAGCAGCACAGCACATACAGCCTCCTGCTACCTCTCGAATATGGATTTCCGGCTGATCTTTTGATAATAAGGCACTGTCGATGCCAACATCACCAAACTCATTGACCAATACCGCCCATTTTTCGTCTTTGGGCTTCACTTTCAAAAGAGCGGTAATGAGTGAGGTTTTTCCTGAACCAAGAAAACCAGTAATAATATTTGTCGGTATCGCAGTTTGGATCATATTAATGTATTCCAAGATAGTCATTCACAGAACAAAATAAAACGTTAACATGAGTGAGATTAACCTCTATGTTTAGGTTTTCCCCCTTTTTTCTTCGCGCTGCCTTTACTTCTATTCATTTTACTGCGTTTATCTATCGAAGTTTTACGCGAAAAAGAACGGTTTTGTTTTGCTTTTTCAAGTGCAGTATGCTCCCGATAACGTGCAGGTAAAGGTGCCCCAATTTCATAGCCAGGCAAAGTCACTCTTGGTAATGTTTGTAAAATAATCGCTTCAATATCGGCCAATATAGATTCATCTTGAGGAGAAATAAATGAAATCGCTCTGCCCTTTTGTCCGGCTCGCCCTGTTCTACCTATCCGATGAATGTAATCTTGAGGATCATCAGGTAATTCGACATTAATCACTAAAGGTAAGGACTCAATATCTAATCCACGCGCAGCCACATCGGTAGCGACCATGACACGTAATAGGCCTGATTTAAACTCTTCTAGGGCACGATTACGCGCGCCTTGTGTTTTATCACCATGAAATACCGCGTTGTTGATACCATCAAGTGCCAACTCTCGGCATAAATTATCAGCACTTTCTTTAGTACTGACAAAAACAAGCACTTGCTGCCAATTATTACGCCCGACGAGTTCTGAAAGCAATTCCGTTTTGCGGCGTTTATCCACCAAATAAACTTCTTGAGTAATATGCTCACTTGTTGGTTGACTCGCCACATTAATCCAATGGGGATTGACTAACATTTTTCCTGCTAATTGTTTAACTTCAGCATTATAAGTTGCCGAGAAAAATAAAGTTTGATGATCTGGAGCTAATAATTTTTTAACTTTCTCAATATCTCGAACAAACCCCATATCTAACATGCGATCAGCTTCATCAACCACAAGATGAGAAACGAATGATAAATCAACATGCTGCTGGCCAATATGATCAAATAGCCGCCCTGGTGTCGCCACTAAAAAATCCACTCCGGCATATAAAGCCTTACGTTGAGGGTTCATATTCGCCCCGCCATATACAGCGGTTGTGTTAAACGGAAGAAACTGACTGTATTTAACAATACTTTGACTCACTTGAATAGCCAGTTCTCGTGTCGGTGTCAATACTAACACTCGAACCTCACAATGGTGAGTCGACCCAGTATTATCAAGTAATGTACTGTTAGAGAGAGACTGAGCCAGCAGCTGTAACAAAGGTAGCGTAAAAGCTGCCGTTTTACCTGTGCCAGTTTGCGCACACGCCATCACATCATCACCCTTTAACGCTAAAGGGATCACTTCCGATTGAACCTGAGTTAAGGTTTGGTAACCACATTGAGTGACAGCATCGACAATTCTTGCATCAAAACTGAGACTGGAAAATTTCATGATAAACTCATCGGCAATAATTAAGCCTTAAAGTTTACCAAGAAGCCCCTTGTTTGAATAGCTAAAGCCCACTCAGCCCTCAAATATAATGGTATTAATCTAATCGTTATTGAGCACTATGCTCAACTAACGTCGGATTCAATAAATTATCGTGTATAGGACAACGATGACAAACAAGATCTAAAAATGCTTGTTTTTCTGACGAAGTCAAATCAGCATCAATTCTCGCGTGAATATCAATTGATTTGAAACCGACTGGATCTGTCGTCTCTTTTCCGCTTAAACCATCTGTATTTAAGACGGCAGTCATATTGACATCTATTCCATTGAGTTTAATCCCTTTATCACGTGCGACCATTTTAGCAATGGTTGAAATACAGCCTGCAAGTGAGAAAATAAATGTTTCAAGTGGCGTAGCCCCTAAGTCCGTCGCTGACGGTTGATCAATCACGAGGGTATGTTCTCTCACATTTGCAGTGACTTTCCAGCCATCTGCCATTTGAGTATTAACAATGATTGTCTTATCTGGCATGATCTTATTACCCTTTTAAAAATAGCTAAACTAACACCAATGACGCAGGTTTTAAATGTAAACAGAAAACCTCGTCTAAAAAATAATGCTTCATGCTAAAATCCCCATATTCACTCATGCTGTATACATGCAGAATAAACTGCCAGTATAGAGTTAACCAACAATATGACTATGACAATCAAAACTAAATTCTCCCAATCTAAAACCTATCACCTGTCTATGCAGATTTATTATGAAGATACTGATTTTTCAGGTGTTGTCTACCATCCTAATTTTCTTAAATTTTTTGAAAGGGCAAGAGAACATGTCATTGGCCCAGACACACTAATGCAACTTTGGAATCAACAGCAACTGGGCTTTGCCGTTTACAGAAGTGACATGACCTGCTTTGAAGGAGTCGAGTTTGCCGATGAAATTGATGTACGTACCCAATTTTATTTTGAAAGTAAATACCGAACCATTTGGCACCAAGAAATATGGCGACCCAATCGTAAAAAGCCCGCAGTAAGCGCAGAGGTTGAAATGGTGTGTATGAATCAATCTCGCCAATTAGTGCCTATGCCCAGTGAGCTGATAACTCAATTAGGTCAAGATCCTAATTTATTAACTTAATGATGTTCAATTCACCCAACCTAATCCTTAAAAGTGGCGCTAATGTGTGATCAGCTTCTAATAAATGTAATCTCACTCATTAGATGCCTCTTTCTTCCATTCAATATTTCAGTGTCATCATTATCCAACCGCCTGTAAACACGAAATGCTCACAACAAAACGAATACCCATAGGCCCTACATTACAGCCTCCACGATAAAGTAATAAAACGGCTAATAGGCAAAAAGGCTAAAGTAAAATACAATAAAGCCAACGAATTAGCTTTAAAACAATATTGAACCCTTATATTATTTAAGGGTATAGTAATGTTAACCTTTAAATAACAATAAACATAAAGTTAGCGTACAAATATTACATCTATTTCCCATTACTTTCCTTTGGAAATGAGATTATTCATACGCTGAGGCATGGAATAAACGCATGAGTAAAACCTTCTCTACAGGCCTAGATCAAGAGCGCAAATTAACATCTTCTGATGAATTAATCTCGACCACTGACAAACATGGCATCATCACTTACGTTAACCAACAATTTATCGACATATCCGGCTTTAGCAAAAATGAACTTCTCGGAAAGAATCATAGTATTGTTCGCCATCCAGATATGCCAAGCGCTGCATTCAAAGAAATGTGGGGAAAATTGAAATCGGGACAATCTTGGCGAGGCATAGTCAAAAACCGCTGTAAAAATGGACACTATTATTGGGTTGATGCCTTTGTCACTCCACTTGTTGAAAATGGAGAAATTATTGGTTATCAGTCTGTGCGCATAGCGCCCAAAAATGCATTTGTTAAAAATGCCCAAAAAATTTACTTAAAACTCAATCAAAACAAAACGGTTTCAGATCCTATAAGCTTAACCCAAAAACGTATCCTATCGGCTTTTAGTGCCAGTATAGGGCTCCTCCTTGCAGGCTACATTTGGGGCTGGGGAGTGATCTTAGCAGGCATTTTATTAATGGGTATTAACTTAGCCATATTTTATGATGAAGCCTTTCGAATACCCACAAAACTTATGGCAATGAAACACAGCTATGATTCCATTAGCCGTTTTATTTATTGCGGCAGAGATAGCTCTTCTTTACTCGATTTTCAACTCATGATGAAAGATGCCAAGTTACAAGGTGTGCTGGGACGTTCTCGAGATCATGCCCAGCACATTGACAATATTGCCGAAAAACTCATTTCATCCACCCAACAAACTCATTCAAGCCTAGATCTTGAAAATCAACAAATAGAACAAATTGCCAGTGCTATGGAAGAAATGGGGGCCTCTATCAGTGAAGTCGCCAATAATGCCCAATCCACATCACTTAACATTGATGATACTTGCCAACTCTGTCTAGATAGCCGTGACACAATGCAAGAAAATAGCGCCAGTATTGATGCACTCACAGCATCAGTAGTTGAAGCAGCGGCAAATGCACATCAATTAAATAAAGAAGCTGAACATGTCGCCAGTGCCATGTCAGAAATCGATGCGATTGCTGAACAGACAAACCTACTTGCACTCAATGCTGCCATTGAAGCCGCAAGAGCAGGTGAGCAAGGACGCGGATTTGCTGTTGTTGCTGACGAAGTAAGGGCCCTTTCTAGCCGCACACAAGAGTCAACCAATAGTATTTCTAAAAGTGTCGATAAAATGTTTAGCATGCTAAGTCGCTGGGCAAAACAAATGGATCAGAGCCAATCTCAAGCACAGCAGTGTGCATTAGACACCCAAAGTTCGGCCTCCAAAGTCGATACAATTTACCAGTCCATGAATCACATTCATGATCTCGCTCAGCAAAATGCAGTGGCTGCTGACCAACAAAAACAGGTCATCGGTGAAATAAACAAAAATATTTCCCAGATAAGCCAAGCAGGTTTTGAAAACCTGAGTGCTGTTAATATGGTTGAATCCTCAGTACTTGAACTTAAAGTCAATGCAGAAAAAGCAAAATCATTGAGAAAAACATTTAGTTAATCACAGAAATAAAAAGCGTTGTAAACAATACATTGAGCAAGGAACCTAGTGATACTAACTCGATAGAAATCAATGTAATATAAAATTGATAAGTGTCAGTCTGCTAGGCTTCTTCCAAACGAGTCGCTTCATTTCACTTCAGTTAAAGTGGTTTGAATAATTATTCATTCCACTTTGCCACTCTTTCGAATAAGAAATAACCTGTTAGTAATAACACTTTATTTTCAGAGTGTTAAAACAAAAATACTGACTAAAAACAAAACAAATAATGACTCATAAAAGAGTAATCAGCTAATATACGCATTTTATATAAAAATATAATTATTTTACATGGAAGGCATTAGACGGTAGAGTTGCCCACTTATTTTTTAATAATGACGATAACTATATAAAGCGTTTGACTAAGTCTACACCTTGCATCAATTAATGCATTCTGGGAACACTCGGCATATGGGGTATAAAAAATGTCTACAAAAAAAACCCACAATTTAAAAACGATCCTCACTTTTCTCATACCATCTATCATTGGCTTGTTATTGTTCATGACACCTGTCAGTTATAATGACGCTATCACTATTCCTATTGCTATTTTTGCAAAAGGCTTAGAGGGCTTACTCGATGGCGTACTGACCTCTATTATTACTGGGATTGTTATTTTTACAGGGGTCATGTCAATTTTTACCAAAATTGTTCGTCCTCAATGGATAATCAATAACACCTTTTTACATTCCCTTTTTAATGTCAGCCCAGCTTGGCTAGTCATTCGATTACTGGGAATGAGCTTCATTATTTTGACCTTTTTCCAATTTGGTCCAGACGCTATCCGCTCTAATAATACTGGAGCACTGGTTTTAAATGATCTATTACCTATTCTACTTTGCGTATTCTTATTTGCAGGTTTATTACTCCCCTTACTGCTTAACTTTGGTTTACTTGAACTCTTTGGCAGTTTATTAACAAAAGTCATGCGTCCCATTTTTAATTTACCGGGACGCAGTGCTATTGATTGTATGGCTTCATGGCTAGGAGATGGTAGTGTTGGAATATTACTAACAGCCAAACAATATGAGTCTGGTTTTTACACACAAAAAGAAGCCGCCATTATTGGTACCACTTTCTCTGCAGTTTCTATTACTTTCGCCTTAGTGATCATTTCTCAAGTACAACTTGAACATTTGTTTGTGCCTTTCTACCTTACCGTCTGTTTTGCAGGAATAATGGCCGCGATTATTGTCCCTAAATTGCCTCCTTTATCTTGGAAAAAAGACACATATGTTGATGGCTCACCTCGCCATCCTGATGATGAGGTCATCCCTGCCGATCACAGTGCTTTTTCTTGGGGGATCCATTTAGCATTAACCAAAGCAGAAAAATCAGTCGGTTTTAAACAAACCTTTATTGACGGACTAAAGAACGCCACTGATATGATTTTTGGCATCATTCCAGTTATTATGGGCATGGGCACCATTGCACTAATATTGGCTGAATACACGTCAATTTTTGACTATTTGGGCATGCCTTTTATCCCATTATTGGAGCTTTTACATGTTCCTGAAGCCACAGAAGCTTCCAGAACCATTGTCGTTGGGTTCGCTGATATGTTTATTCCATCTATTTTAGCGGGCAGTATTGAATCTGACATGACGCGCTTTATCATTGCCGCAATGTCTGTCACTCAACTTATTTATATGAGCGAAGTCGGTGCCTTACTTATCGGTAGCCGAATTCCCATTAACGTGCTTGAGCTATTTGCTGTTTTCATTCTAAGAACCTTAGTCACTTTACCTATTATTGCCGGGATTGCGCACCTCATTTTTTAAGCTATTCCTAATATAACACCATAAAAAAGAGCGGTATTAACCGCTCTTTTTTATCATATCGAGTCCATTAAATTGCCCAGCCCCCAAGATAGAAAACCACTAAACCTAAAGTAATAGCCACAAGCCCAGGTTTTAATAAGCGCCACTCCCCGCTACATAAACGTCCAATCACCAAAGTCACAAAACCCAACATAATACCAGTAACAATATTACAACTTAATATAATAAATACAGCACAAGTCAAGCCAGCCATCGCATCCACTTTATCAGTGAAATCAAGCTTGGTGACATTTGATAACATCAATAATCCCACATACATTAATGCTGGTGCCGTTGCATAAGCAGGTACTAAATAACTTAAAGGAGCCAGAAAAACCATCAACAAAAACAATAACCCCACAATGGTTGCCGTTAACCCTGTTTTTCCACCCGCAGCGGTCCCAGCTGCTGACTCGATATACACAGCAGCAGGAGCGCCACCGACAACACCGGCAAACATACTGCTAACAGAATCAGATGTTAATGCCTTAGCGCCGCCTTTAATGTCATCTTTCTCATCCAACAAATTAGCTTGCCCAGCCACAGCCCTAATGGTCCCTGTCGCATCAAAAATAGCGGTCATCACTAATGCTAATACAATAGGTAATACAACAGGGTTCATTGCGCCTAAAATATCCATTTGACCCATTAAGGAATGCTCAGAGCCAAAATCTGGCATCGCTAATAAACCTTGATATTGTACTTTTGGATCAAAAATAAGGCCAAAAATAGATGAGACAATAACAACAATTAAAATACCACCTGGTACACCTCTACGTTCAAGACCAATCGTCGCAGCCAGTCCAATAATCGTTAAAATAACAGGTAAGCTGTTAATATCGCCTAAAGTAACAGGGAGGCCAGTATTATTTGCCACAATAAGTTGTACACTATTTGTCGCAATAAGTAGCAAAAATAATCCAATGCCAATCCCGGTTCCATGAGCAATGCCTTTAGGCAGGTTACTAAGTACCCATTGGCGCGCACCAGTGATGCTCGCAAGCGTAAACACCACACCCATTAAAAAAATCGCCCCTAGCGTAACAGGGATAGAAATGCCTTGGCCTAACACCATACTGAACGCCGTGAAAGCCGTTAATGAAATAGCACAGCCAATGGCCATGGGTAAATTAGCCCATAATCCCATCAGCAAAGACCCAAATGCAGCAATTAAACATGTCGCAATAAATACAGCAGCAGGATCAAAACCTGCACTCCCCAACATATTAGGCACAACAATAACGGAATACACCATAGCCAAAAAAGTCGTCAACCCCGCTATCATTTCTTGACGTACCGTACTGCCTCGATCGCTAATCTTAAAATAACGATCTAATAATGTCCCTAATGGCGCGGTGCTAGTGATTAGCGTCTGCTCAGACTTCATAGTGATTATAACCTTAGATTTGATAGTATTTAATCGAAGAGGAACCCATAAATTTAATGGGTAAAATTACATTCAACCACAAATAAAAAATTGTAAATGATTATAATAAATCAATTTGTTATTAATATTTACATCAAAGTGACTGATTTTAAGGCGGCCAGTTTACAGGATCTTATGAATGTTAAATAGGTGTGTAATGTCTTCTATTGGCCTGAAAATAAAAAAACAGAAATTTATTTTTAATGCATTTATAATCTTATCAAAAACAAGCTAAATTGATTGTTTAGCTTGCTCAAGATAAATACTCAATAAACGATTACTTTAATATACTTTTAAGGCTAGTAATGAAATATTGGATATCTTTACGGCTAATATCACTGTGAAGCACTAATCTTAAAGTAGTATTTTCAGTCACTAAAATACCTTTTTCTCTCAGCTGATTAACCATTGCTTTTACATCATAGTTTTCTCGCACTTTAGCAAAAACCATATTAGTTTGAACCAAGGATAAGTCCACTTCAAACACATCTAATTGAGCTAATTCCCTTGCCAAATATGCAGCATTATCATGATCCTCAGCTAATCTTTCCACTTGTTCTGTTATCGCGAGTTGAGCTGCCGCCGCCAAAATACCGGCTTGGCGCATTCCTCCTCCCAACATTTTTCGCCAGCGACGCGCTTTCTTTATAAATAAAGGATCGCCCAATAAAATAGAGCCTACAGGTGCACACAACCCTTTGGATAAACAAATGGAGACAGAATCAAAATATTGAGTAATGTCACTTATCTCAATATTTTGTGCCACAGCAGCATTAGCCACTCTAGCGCCATCAAGATGAATTTTTAGCCCATGTTCGAATGCAAGCGCCTGTGCACTGGCTAAATACGATTGAGGCAATATTTTCCCGCCTATTGTATTCTCAAGACTCAGTAACCGAGTACGTGCAAAGTGCACATCATCCGGCTTAATTGCCGCAGCTATATCTGCCAATAACAAACTGCCATCAGCTTGATTGATTAAAGGCTGAGGCTGAATACTCCCAAGAACAGCAGCCCCACCACCTTCAAATTTATAGTTGTGCGCTTGTTGGCCGCATAGGTATTCATCACCTCGCTCACAATGCGACATTAACGCCAATAAATTCGCTTGTGTACCCGAAGAAGTAAATAATGCATTATCAAAACCAAAACGCTCGGCTGACATAGCTTCCAACGCATTAACGGTGGGATCATCACCGTACACATCATCCCCTACTTCAGCATTAGCCATTGCTGCTCGCATGGCTTTTGTCGGTGCTGTTACAGTATCACTGCGAAAGTCGATCATCTTAACCTCATTAAAAACTAAAAACCATTAACCCTATCCCACTATAAAATACATTGAATGACCAAAAACAAAAACATAAATCGACTTAATTCATTAAATTAATCAGCCTCACTTCGAACAGTGTAATTAATAAATAAAATGAAACAGATAAAAGATAAAATGAAATTTAAATGTTACCAAATGGATGATTTAGTGAAGCATTTAAGTAAAATACAATATTAATTAATTTCAATCCACTTACCTTAATATGCATTTTCACTTATTCATGGTATTAGAGATGATATAAAAGAATATTAGAGTAAAACCTCCACGACATCATTTCATGGTGAAATCATAAAATCTATTAAGGTCTATTACTCTTTTATTAGACTATCTTAAGGCTTGCTATTTTCTTATAAAAATAAAACACTTTCAGTGCATTAACACTTCACTGAGCCTCAAGTTTTACCCACTCTATCAGCAGCCTAGATATATTTTATAACTATATGATAAAGCAGTAAAAAGAAGGTTGTATGCCACAAAAAAAGACTCTATTAAACAATACGCTTTTCTCTTCGACACAAACCATTCCAATGCCTTGTAATCATATTTCCCCCTCAAGCTCTAGTATCCATTCTGTTATTTATTTAAGAGCAATTCAACTGAGTGATGCGCCCCGCGTAAAAACCTTAATGACAATGGCAATAAGCCGACAATTATCCATCGCTCCCATCAATAAAATTAATGAAGCACAGGATTTCATTTTAGGTAAAAACTCAAACCAAAATATACGCTTAGCAATTTCTCACTCTAAGTACGGTTTAATCGGTGGCATCAGTTATTGCTTACAAAAAACGCCACTCAATCAAATATACATATTATTTAGCTACTGGGTAGGAGAAGATTACCAGCGTCAAGGGTATACTTTTAATGCATTAAATCAATTGTTTAAACAATTTTCGCAACAAGGTAACCCTCAACTTTTAGCCAAAGTGTACCCTTCCAACGTCCCCTCACAAAACTTACTTAAAAAACTAGGCTTTCGATACGATGAATTATCAACCAGCAAAGATCCGTCTGTTTTTATTCACTTCACTCGAAAATCATAAAAAATAGCCCCCTTTAAACAGGTTTTATGTATGGTTAACAACATATTTTGCTTTAGCAAAATCATATAACCAATTAAAAATAATAGAATAAATAAAGAAAAAAACAAAAAATGCAGCTTCTAATAAAAACGCAGACATCAAACTTATTGATAAAACAAAAGCCACAACAGGTAGAGTCAATACTATCAAGCCTATTTCAAAACCACAGGAGTGTAGAATACGCAAAGGCAGTTTTCGGCTTAACCTATCGTCACCAAATTTCCAATCAAATATATGATTATAAATATAGTTCCATATAACAGCGAAAGTACTCAGTCCCACAATCACCGAAGACATTCTCGTCCCTCCCTCATCTGTAAATAAATAAGATGCTGGGATCAAAATAAGTAAAGCAATACACTCAAATAAGACCGCATGGAAAACTCGACTCTCAATCATTCAAACAACCTCCCCTTTAATGAGTTGCCTTTATTTTCCAACACTAATAGAATGATTAAAAGTTAGATAATATCACTTTTACCGATATGCCAACACTTGAACAGCTTCATGCCTTTATTACTACTGTTGAAACCGGCTCCTTCTCTGCTGCAGCAAGAAAGCTAGGGAAAGTCCAATCTGCAATTAGTCAACATATTGTAAACATGGAAGTGGATATCAATCATACCTTGTTTAATCGAGAAGGCCGCTATCCTGTGCTCACGGAACAAGGTGAACTTCTCCTTCCTCAAGCAAGAGCCGTTGTTGCTCAGCATGATAGATTAACTCTTCAAATTGAATGTCTTGAACAAATAGAAATAACGAGTATGACTCTCGCCATCGATGAAGGGATCCCTTATACAAAATTAAGTGATAGCTTAGAGAAAATCGCGACCGATTATCCTCAGTTACATATAGAAATCCTTTGTGCTTCAAGCAAAGACATCATTGAATTAGTCAAAAATAAACGCGCCACAGTTGGAATTATTTTTAACAACGAACTCTATCCAGAACATGTGGATTTTGAATCATTAGGTTCGGTACTCTTCGATGTATTTGTCAGCCCAGAACATCCATTGGCCCACACTCATTCAGCGCATGTTGATATGCTAAAGCTCCATAGACAATTAGTGATTGGTTCCAAAAAAACTAAATATATTAATGCATTGTCACCAAACATCTGGCATGCAGATAACTATTATATGCTATTAGAATTAACGAAGTCGGGATTAGGTTGGAGTTTTCTGCCTCAGCACTTATCAAAAGAAGCCTTATCCAATAAACAAATTTGTAAGCTGCCCATCAAATTCAAACAACTCGGCTGGCAAGCCAATGTCGACATCATTCAACATAAAAGTGCCAGTGACAGCACTTTCAATCAATATTTAAGGCAATTGCTAAGAACATTGCTCGAAAAATAAGAATGCCCATATATCGCAATGGGCATTACCAATTAAAAGAGTTATTTAGGTGGATAAGCTTTAAATAATGCGGCAACAGACTTGTTAACGGCTTCTGTTCGTGCTTGAGGAGACTTTTCCTGACGAATCGTATCTTCCGCTGAGCCACGCCAAATCAATTGATGCGTTTTATTATTAATCATATCAACAATTAATGTTCCCACATTATATTCACGAACCGTTGTTTGGCCACCAGCCATTCCTCCCCAACCAGGCCCGAAATAAGGATGATAACCATAATAGGTGTTAAATGTATTTACATTGAATCGTTTGTTAACTTTGGTCAAATAATTAATCAGTACATCTGCATCATTAGCATTAGTTAAGGTCAACCCCTTTAGTCTTAATTGCTGTGCAATTGCCATACGCACTCTTTGATCCATTAATCCATCAAGGTGATAAGCTGAATCCCCCGCTTTCTTTTGTACCCAAGCATAAGTTTTCACCTGGCTAAAATCATAACTGGGATTATAATCAGAATTAGTTTTTAACGTGCTACAGGCACTGAGGGTAAACAGCGCCAACACAACGAATAGCTTCTTCATAGATTCTCCATTAACAACGAAAAATGATTGGTAATGTTCCTCAAAACAGTTTTGTTATTACCTATAACTAAATAAGGTATATTTAGCATAGATTCAAAATCAGTGGTTTACAAACTCATAAGACAATCATTAATGTAAAGATTCAACAAAAAAAACCATTTAAAAATTGACTTATTAAACAAGCTAAATGATAATGATTATCAATTAGGAATCTGAGATAAAAAAATGTACTGGTTAATTTTAGGCTTTGTTGTTGTGAGCGCGATCATTATTTTTCTACCACAAAACATGACATTTGCCATCGTAGATGATCCTAAATTATCCACTAAAAAAATCACCCATTACACTTTACTTTTATTACCTATCACTGTCTTAGCTTGGTTATTGGTCACATTAAGTAATGGCAATAACATTCATTTTGGTGCGACAGCCATTAGTTTTGTACTGACATCTTGTACTATCGCTTTACCCCAATTACATCGACTCATACTCTCCACCGCAGCCCTCACCGCTATCAGCTTCATCATCGAATCCCTGTTTTAACATTGACTTGATAACTTATTGTATAAATTATTATTTTATTTATTCAACCACACTGATGAATCAGGGGTAGATTCCTCCAGTCTCAAACTAAGCTCCCATACAAATAATCAATCAAGCAAAATGTTAAAAAATGATATTGAAGCTTGGCTAAATTTGATAAACTGACTGTAGAATCCTTTGCTCATTTATTTTTATGAAATTCGATCCTAATTCAAATTTAGTTTACAGCACTGATACAGGCAGAATTGCCCCCAAGAAATCAGAAAAAGCCATTCCAGAAGGTGATGGAATTGTGCGCATTCATAAAGATAGCAAAGGTCGAAAAGGAAAAGGTGTCTCCGTCATAAAAGGATTAGCTCTGGATGAAAAAGCCCTGAAAACCTTGGCTCAAAAACTCAAGAAACAGTGTGGTTGTGGCGGTACAGTTAAAGATTTTAATATAGAAATACAGACAGATAATCGTGATTTGCTAAAAGGATTATTAGAAAAATTAAATTATACGGTCAAATTAGCAGGAGGTTAACCCTTCTATTTCATTAGCTGATTGCTTTTAGGAGCACAAAAGATGGACAGCTTACAAAATCACTTTTTAATCGCAATGCCATCCCTCAAAGAGACTTACTTTGAGCGCTCAGTCATTTATCTTTGTGAGCACAATAAAAAAGGAGCAATGGGCATTATCATTAACCGACCCAGCCCTATCCTTTTAAACGAGTTACTCTTACAGATCAATGTCAAAGAGGAAACAAAAACACATGACAATGCTGATCATAAAATACTCATAGGCGGACCCGTCACGCCAGAAAGAGGCTTTGTATTGCATTCTAGCCAAACAGGTTGGAAACAGAGTACAAGGGTAAACGACGAACTGATGTTAACCACATCTCAAGACATATTGTCATCACTGGGTTCAGCCAAGGCCCCTAAAGAATTTATCGTTGCACTTGGCGCTTCTGTTTGGGATAGAGGACAATTAGAACAAGAATTAGCCGAAAACTCTTGGTTAAGTATTCCAGCGGATCACACATTACTCTTTGATGTTGATCATGATTTACGCTGGCAATATGCCACTCAACCCCTAGGATTCGATGCATGGCAATTATCCAATCAAATTGGTCACGCATAACCCTAATCCATATCCACACGATAGCACATTAGGAAGTCATTAATGGATTCAAAAACAGTTTTAGGCTTTGATTTCGGTACAAAAAGCATCGGTATCGCCATCGGTCAATCCCTAACTGCCAGTGCAAGACCTTTAATCTCAATAAAAGCTGAAGATGGGATCCCAAAATGGGAGCAAATCGGCGAACTCATCAAAGAGTGGAAACCTGATTTTATTATTGTGGGTTTACCATTGAATATGGATGGGTCTGAGCAAGAGCTCACAAAAAGAGCACGAAAATTTGGAAATAGGATCCGAGGGCGATTTGAAATTCATGTTGAATTTCAAGATGAAAGATTAACAACTGCCGATGCTAAAGCACGATTATTTGATATGGGAGGCTATAAAGCCCTCACTAAAGGACAAGTTGATGCAATGTCTGCAGTCCTGATCACAGAAAGCTACTTTGAAAACCAATATCAATAACGGTCATCCAGCCTTAAACGGCTGGGATCACCGAACAATGAGAGATAGTATTATAAATACGGCCTGACAATATTCGCCATCATTTGAATATGTAAGTCATCATCATTTAATGCACTAATATAGCGGTAACGCTCACCACCTGCTTCTTCAAAAATATGACGATTTTCCCCCTCGATTTCTTCTAGCGTTTCTAAACAATCACTGCTAAAAGCAGGACAAATCACAGCAATATCTTTCACTCCCTGCTTTGGTAATGCTTTCATAGTGGCATCAGTATAAGGTGATAACCATTTCGCCTTTCCAAAACGGGATTGAAAAGTCGTTAAATACTCAGTCTCACTCAAGCCTAATTTATCAACTAATAATTGCGTTGTCTGAATACAGAAACAATAATATGGATCTCCTAAATGTAAATTACGTTCAGGCATACCGTGATAGGACAAGACTAATTTTTGAGGACGGCCATTCAACTCAAAATCTCGCGTAATGGACTCCGCTAATGCATGAATAAAATCAGGATGGGTATGGTAACCATTAATAAAATGCAATGAGGGTAAAAAGCGCCAATGAGATAATTCTTTTGCTATTGCATCAAATGCTGATGCCGTTGTCGGCGCCGCATATTGGGGGTATAAAGGCAATACAATGAGTTTATCGACCCCTTTATTATGCATACTTTGTAGTTTGCTACTCACAGAAGGCGAGCCATAACGCATACAAAAATCAACAACCACATCATCATCTAAAGACTGCGTTAATTTGACAGTTTGCTTTTCTGTAATAGCCATTAACGGTGAACCTTGTTTAGTCCATATTTGTTGGTACAAAGCAGCCGATTTTGCAGGTCTAATTCTTAAAATAATCCCATGAAGAATGAGCATCCAAATTAACTTAGGGATTTCAACCACTCTAGGATCAGACAAGAATTCCGCTAAATAACGCCTCACTGCAGAGGTTGTGGGTTGCTCGGGCGTCCCTAAATTGACCAACAATACACCCGTTTTTCCACGAGTGCCATGTCCCTTATCTTTACTTAACCCTATATACTTTGCCAAATCTACCTCTTACTCTTAAATGACGCTGAATAATCAAAAATAAAATATTAAACCATAACCTATCAGTTTCTAAAAACACATTTCCTCTGTCATTATAAAGAAGATTCTATTATAAGTTATGTATTACTCTATAATATACCCTTGATAGTTGAAACTGCATGTTTATTCTTCTCCTAAAAAATTACCCTTTTGATGCCTCCAAAGTCGGGAATACAATCCTCCTTGAGCAATTAAGACTTGATGAGTACCTTGCTCAATGATGCAGCCTTTATCAATCACAATTAATCTGTCCATTCCTGCAATAGTTGATAGTCTATGTGCTATGGCCATCACTGTTTTTCCCTTCATTAACTGATATAAACTATCTTGAATCGCCGCTTCAACCTCTGAATCTAATGCCGATGTCGCTTCATCCAGTAACAAAATAGGTGCATCTTTTAATAATACTCGCGCAATACACAAACGTTGTCTTTGTCCTCCAGAAAGTTTCACCCCTCTATCGCCAACTTGAGCTTCAAGTCCTTTATTACCGTAACAATCCTCTAATTCATATATAAATTCAGCCTTTGCTTGTTCTACGGCTAATTGTAATTGAGCCTCAGTTGCCTGGGGATCACCGTACAAAATATTTTCTCTTACCGTACGGTGTAATAATGCCGCTTCTTGCTGTACTAAACCTATTTCAGTTCTTAAAGAAGATTGAGTCACATTTTTAATATTTTGATCATCAATACTAATTGTGCCAGAATTGACATCATAAAACCTCAGTAACAGGTTAAACAATGTCGTTTTACCTGCCCCTGTTTGCCCTACTATTCCCACTTTTTCACCCGGTCTAATGATCATGTGTAGATCTTTTAGAACAGGTATTCCTTCATTATAATTAAAGTTAACATGATGAAAAGCAATTTGACCGACGGTAACATTCAATGTCTTTGCCTTTGGTGCATCTGATATTTTTGTTGGTGTCGAAAAAGTTCCCATTCCATCAATCACAATACCTATATTTTGAAACAACTGACTCAGTTCCCAAATCACCCATTGTGATAAGGTATTTAATTTCAGCGCTAACGTGATCGCTACAGCAATAGCACCAACACTGATCATACTATCCATCCACAAGGTTATTGCTATAAAGGAAATAGCAAAAAGCAGCATATAATTAAGCACTTTAATACAAACATTGACTCCTGTAACTAAACGCATCACTCGATATTCAGCAGTTAACAAAGACTCCATGCCTTTTTTCGCAAAATCCACTTCTTCTTGGGTATGTGAAAATAACTTCACGGTTGTTATATTCGCATAACTGTCAACTATTCTCCCCAAAATAATCGAAATAGCATCAGCTTGAACTGTCGAAGAAAGTGTTAATCGAGGGAAAAAAACTATGAGTATGGCGATATAAAATATAAACCAAATGAGCATAGGATATAATAAGCGCAAATCAGCACTGGCCATCATAACCAACATAGAAATAAAAGACGTCACAATATAAATCAAAACATCAAGCAGTTTAGTTACAATATCTCGCACAGCCAGTGATGTTTGCATGACTTTAGCCGCTAATCGACCAGCAAAGTCATTTTGAAAAAAAGACACACTTTGTTTTAATAAATATCGATGCACTAACCAACGGATCGACATGGGATAATTACTCATTAAACTTTGATATAAGACGACTGCTTGAAAAACGACTAATGTCGGGATCACAATAGCAATTAATAGGGTCATCCCTAATAATTCCGCCCCTTCATTTTTAAGTAAGGTACTGGGACTATTTTTAGATAAATGATCGACAATGTCACCAACAAAACCCAATAATGAAATTTCTAATACGGCTAAAATAACCGTTAATACTCCCATAACAACTAAAGGCAGCTTAAATCCACGGGTATAATGCAAGCAAAAAGCATACAAACTACTCGGAGGTAGCTCAGGTTCATCAATGGGTAACGCCTTCCCCCAAGACTCAAATAATTTAAACATTATCGTGTCAAATAATCGCTAAGGTGAAAAATAAAATATAGCAAAAAATAATGATTTATCGTGCTAATTTTGTTGATATAGCACCATAAGTTTAACGGGTTTTCTCCTTAAAAGACCTCATGAAAAATTAACATCTAATTCAATTTAGGCATTCACATTCATGTGAACACGACATTTGTTCGCCTGTAAACATCAAACGGGGGAGAGAACGACGTTTAAATCAAAGCCGGCGACTCCAAGGTCGTTCATTCACATCCATGCGAACACGACATTTGTTCATCCGTAAACATCAGGTGGATAAGATAGAGCGACATCTGGAATCAAAGCCAAGAATCACTGCATTTTTATAAGCTCTACCTTGTATACAGACCACACAAGCTGCGGCAGAAATCTCCAGCGAAGATCAACATCCCCTAATAACAATAGCGACGGTACCTACTTTTACTTGCCTTGGAGTCTATCCAAGCAATGCAGATATCACTACACATATTGATGGGATTGAAAGTGTGGCTTTTCAGATTGATTGTGATTAATCACCAATATGGGGCTGATAATCACCAGCCCCATATTTTTAATGAGTAAAAACCTCACCGTAACACTAATTTCAATAAAATAAATTTAAAATACTAATGCGGATATTCACTCATCAAGGTATCCGCAGCTTTTTCGCTGATCATATAGACTGCTGATGCAATAAAGGTCCCGGGAATACGTGGAAATACGGATGCATCGACCACTCTTAAATTTTCAATGCCTCGCACTCTAAAGCGACTATCTAATACCGCAAGGGGATCATGATCAGCCCCTATTCTTGCACTGCCACTCGCATGGTGCCCCCAAGACTCATTACGCACCCAATTTCGAAGTTCCTCATCCGTTTGAATATCCATTCCTGGCTGAATTTCATTAAAAATAAGCCCATTCTGCACCACTTGCGCATTCATTCTTCGCACGGTTTTAATCCCTTCTACCACAGCAGTTAAATCCAGCTCACTGGCATTCATGTTTCCACCTTGAGCTAGCGTTTTCTGATCACCTTCCTCAAAATAATTAAAACGAATATCGGGCTTATCAAGGGGATCTTTTGAGGCAAGACGGATTTCACCTCCTCTATTTTCAGTGTGTCCTTTTAAAACAAGCCAGCTCCACTTATCGCCAGCCTGCTCAGCAGCGCTATAGCCATTGTAATAACCTCTAAAATCAATAGGGCCAGCGAAAATATGCAAGTCCACATCATGACTGACACTGGATTGACTTAAGTAGCTAAAAATAAATCCATTAGTTGAGAAGAACCCAGTGCCTCTTCCTGTATCTTTTCTGTCTTGCTTATATTGTGCAAAACAAGGATCTAATAAAGGAGCATTCACATTACAATCTTGGTGGACTTTAAATAAGTCTTGGGTTTCATTGATCACTGCCACCTCATACCTATCTTGTAAATTTTGCCCCACACCAGGTAAATCATGACGTAATGTGACGCCAACATCGACTAAGTGTTCAGCTTCTCCAATTCCCGATAACATTAATAATTGTGGTGTATTGAAAGTACCCGCTGATAACACCACTTCATGATTCACTTTAACTTGTTTTTTGGGGGCTACCCAAGGCAACAATTGCAATCTATCAGCGCTATAAACATGACCTCTATCAATGTATTCCACTCCAACGGCTTGTTTACACTCACCTTCACATACCCATTGACCTAAACTTGTATTAAAAACAGGATCGGCTTTGAAAATGACTTTGGTGACTAATGCCCCTGTTTTCACGGTTAAAAAGGGCTTACCCGTTTCAGGATTAATAAGCCCTTGAGCTAAACAATCATTATAAATTTCTTCGCTACTACGCGAAAACTCAGCGTTCACATCTTTAAGACAAGCAGCCTGCAAGATCATTTCACGTGCGCCCTTTCTCTGGCCACGATTAATGGCTGTCGGTGTTAGCCAAAGCCCTTTTCCATCGTTATCTTTAATACTCTGATTTAGTCCATCACTTAATGCATCCACAGCACTCGCATTCGCTGGTAGGTTTTGTGGTGACTCACTCTCAATCACAGCATTAATAATACTTTCAACTGTCTCGCCATGCATCGCGAGCAAGTCTTCAGCTTTAGGTTGATCTTGTGTGAGCGCTTGTTCAAAACGATCCGCATATTGCATCATCGACTCAGGTTGCCAACTTTGATCGCCTGTCAGTTCAGCAATACCTTGCCAGTCACTGTTTTTAGCCAAAACAGAAATCATAGCATTATTCGCTGTAGAGCCCCCTAACGAGCTACCTCTAGGATAAAAAATACCTTTCTTAAAGGGATGAGAGCCCGAACACTGGCACTGCTCACCTTGCATTTCACAACGCTCTACATCACCAAAAAAACTTTCACACATCATTTTACTGTCGTTCATTGCCTGATTCAGATCTTGAAAATGATCCACCGAAAAATTCCAACTTAAAAAGTCATTTTCTGATGCACTGCCATTCGCAGCAGGAATATAATAATTCGGTAGTAAACCATCATCAAAGCCAGCTTCCAGTAATAATACGCTATAGCCTGCTTGTGCCAATTTTGCCGCCATAGGGCCGCCACCCGCACCAGAGCCAACAATAACAAAATCATGTTCTTTTGCTTGTAACTGAGCCAACATGCTCATAAATAAAACCAAGCTTAATAAAGACCGCAATAAAATAGAATAACGCCTTATCACCCATAATGCGTGTGATCTCATATCTCTTATCCTTAATTGATAGCAATGAATAATATAAATTTATTTAGAATAAAAATTACCCCATGTTCCTTTTATCTTAGAAGTGCATAAAAACAAACATGAATATAAATTACCATACCATGCTAATTTATATTCAGATGTAATACTTTTGCCTAATAATTAATTTAGACATTAATATCCCCGTGATACGTCATGATCCAGCTAAAAATATCACGGGTATATAATAAGTCGACAATGAAAGTAAATATTAAAATAAAGTATCAAAAAATAAAAAACGAATATAGAATGAAAATACAAAAACACCTTAAGTCAGCACGTTAAGAAATTGAGATTTAGTGGCTCTAATAGTCAATCCAAATCTAAAGTAACATTATCCAAAGTATTCTCGGGCGAGTGAACATCATGACCTTTTAATTTAATCATTAATCGTAAATCATTCGCTGAATCTGCATGATGTAATGCATTTTCATAAGAAATTTCACCTCGGTCATATAATAAGAATAATGCTTGATCAAAAGTCTGCATGCCTTGCTCATTAGACTTTGCCATCGTATCCTTTAGCGCATGTAATTCATTTTTGGCAATTAAGCTTGACACTCTTGGCGTATTAATCAAAATCTCAATTGCAGCCAGTCTGCCTTTATTATCAATACTCGGCACTAATTGCTGTGCCACAATTGCTCGTAAGTTAAGTGATAAATCAAATAAAAGCTGTTGATGCTTATTTTCAGGCACTAAATGCATAATGCGATCTAAAGCTTGATTAGCATTATTAGCATGTAAAGTCGCCATACATAAATGGCCTGTTTCTGCAAAAGATAGCGCAAACTCCATCGTCTCCTGAGTTCGAATTTCACCAATTAATATGACATCAGGCGCTTGCCTAAGGGCACTTTTTAACGCGGCATCAAAAGAAAGACTGTCGACGCCAATCTCCCTTTGAGTAATCATACTTTTACCATGATCGTGAACAAATTCAACCGGATCTTCCAAGGTTAAAATATGCCCTCTCGCATGATGGTTGCGATAATGAACCAGTGCCGCCTGAGACGTTGATTTTCCCGTCCCAGTTCCACCGACCATAATAAAAAGTCCCCGTTTACTCATCACAATATCTTTGAGTATGGCAGGCAGTTTTAATTCATCCACATTAGGAATATGTGTTTCAATGCGCCGAATAACACAGCCTGGCGCCTCTTTTTGCCAAAATGCACTCACTCGAAATCGCCCCACATGTTCTAACGAGAAAGCAAAATTCGCTTCCAAATTACGATGAAAATCCTGCTTTTGCTCATTATTCATTAACGATTCAACAAAGGATAAGGCATCATCCTTAGATAATTTATTATCCCTTAATGGTTGAAGTTCTCCCTCTATTTTGGCACTGGGAGAAAAGCTCGCTGAAATAAATAAATCTGATGCCTTTCTCGCCACCATTTCAGTCAATATCGATTCCACATCCATTTTCAATACTCCACAACATTTTTATCCATAAAAGCATAACAATTTAAAACTGACTGCCAGTACCCACACTTTTCTTTTCAGCATCCTCACGGGTGATCACCCCATGATTGAGGAATTCTTGTAAACATTGGTCGAGTGTTTGCATCCCATGTGTCATTCCTGTTTGAATAGCGGAGTACATTTGTGGAATTTTATCTTCACGAATAAGATTACGAATAGCAGGTGTCGCCATCATAATTTCATGAGCAGCTACCCTCCCACCTTCAATTTTTTTTATTAAAGTCTGAGAAATAACAGCCTGTAGAGACTCAGAAAGCATGGTACGCACCATCGCCTTCTCCCCTTCAGGAAAAACATCCACAATTCTATCTATGGTTTTAGCTGCTGAAGTCGTATGTAAGGTTCCAAAGACTAAATGACCTGTTTCAGCTGCAGTCATGGCTAATCGTATGGTTTCTAAATCACGCATTTCTCCCACCAAAATAACATCAGGGTCTTCGCGTAATGCACTCCTCAATGCCGCATTAAAACTATGGGTATCTCTGTGCACTTCCCTCTGATTAATAAGACAATTTTTATTTTTATGTACAAATTCTATGGGATCTTCTATGGTGAGAATATGTTCATGTCGTTTGTCATTGATATAATCGATTAACGCAGCCAATGTGGTGCTCTTACCCGATCCAGTTGGACCTGTGACTAATACTAGCCCTCTGGGAAAATTGGCAATCGTTTGAAAAATATCAGGCGCATGTAATTCATCTAAACTCAAAATCTTATTCGGAATAGTACGAAAAACCGCACCAGCTCCTCTTGCATGATGAAAAGCATTCACTCGAAATCGAGCCAGTTCAGGTACATCAAAAGAAAAATCAATTTCAAAATCCGTTTCAAATGCTAACCGTTGCTTATCATTCATAATGTCATAAACCAGCTTATGCACTGTTTCATGATCAAAAACGGGAAGATTAATCTTTCTGACTTCGCCATCGACGCGTATCATAGGGGACACATTCGCTGAAAGGTGGAGATCAGACGCATTATGCTTCACGCTAAAGGCTAATAGTTCTGTAATATCCATATCTATCCAATATCCCTATTAAAGTAGAACACAATGACCAGCATAAAAAATAAACTTGATCACTCACAAAAAAGAATAGCTCAAGCAGCTAAAAACGTATCCCGTGAACATCAAGAAATAAACTTACTTGCCGTCAGTAAAACCAAACCTGTCAGTGATATTATTGAGGCTTATCAAGCTGGTCAGCGATTATTTGGCGAAAATTATGTCCAAGAAGCCGAAACAAAAATTAACGCGCTTAACGTACAATATTCTGATATAGAGTGGCATTTTATTGGACCTCTACAATCCAATAAAACCAAGATAGTCAGTCAACTATTCGATTGGGTCCACACTATAGATAGAGAAAAAATCGCAACCCGTTTAAGTGAACAACGCCCCCATACACTCCCTCCTTTAAATGTTTGCATTCAAGTCAATATTGGTAAAGAGGCCACTAAGTCAGGTATTCAATGCAATGAAATAATGTCTCTTGCTAAACATATTGATACACTGCCAAATATTCATTTACGAGGGCTAATGGCCATTCCTTCAGCTAACATTGAAGAACAAAAAGCCCGTTTAGAATTAACGCAATTACACACATCATTTATTGAACTCAAACAACACTATCCAAAAGTCGACACCCTTTCTGTTGGCATGAGTCAAGATTTGGAATTAGCCGTTGAACATGGCTCGACTATGGTCCGTATTGGCAGTGCCATTTTTGGGGCTAGACCCAATAAAAAAGAAACATAAAGGCAATTTTATAAAAGCAAGACAAAAACAGTGGTAAAATGTACCCTATATGAGTAAAAATACCTTTTAACCCAATATACTAATGACGCTAATTAACCATGAATTAGTAAAGAGAGAAACCATGTCTCAAAAAAGTGTTTGTTTTATTGGTGCTGGAAACATGACTCGCAGCATTGTTAGTGGACTGATTAACAGTGGTTATGCCCCACAATTAATCAGTGTGACTAACCCAAGTCAACCCAAGCTCCAATCAATGGCAACTGAATTCGGTGTTCATACTTTTCAGAATAACCTTGATGGCGCAACCCTTGCAGACATTATCGTTTTAAGCGTTAAGCCTCAGCTTATGCAAGCTGTTTGTGAGCAGCTAAGCGGCTTAGATTTAAGCAAAAAATTGATTTTGACTATCGCAGCTGGGGTAACGACCCAACGCTATAGAGACTATTTAAAGCAGCCCATTAAACTCATTCGTACTATGCCTAACACGCCAACACAAATTGGTATGGGATTAACTGGACTTTTTGCTAGTGAAGACGTTTCTTACGAGCATAAAAGGCTGGCTGAACAACTCATGAAAACAGGCGGAGAAATCGTCTGGGTAGAACAAGAGCATGAACTCAATGATGTTATCGCGCTTGCAGGCAGTTCACCCGCTTACTTTTTCTTGTTTATGGAAGCCATGGTAGAAAGTGCGACTAAGAAAGGCATGGATGAGCACAAAGCTAGACAAATGGCGCAACAAGCCGCATTGGGCGCCGCACAAATGGTTAAACATAATAGCGAGATCAGTTTGGCTCAATTAAGGTTAAATGTTACCTCTAAAGGGGGAACCACAGCACAAGCTATCGAAACATTTGAAAAAGGAAATTTAAGAGACTTAGTTGATAACGCCATGACAAATTGTATTGCTCGCGCCGAAGAAATGACCGAACAATTCTAACTTATCCACTTTTTACTAGTTGAGTAACAATATGAATGCAATGAGCTTTTTAATCAATACTTTATTTGACCTTTATTTAATGGTTGTCATATTACGTATTTGGCTACAAGCAGCACGCGCCGATTTTTATAACCCATTTAGTCAATTCATCGTCAAAGCCACTCAACCTATCATCGCCCCACTGCGCCGAGTGATCCCATCAATGGGAAGATTAGACACCGCCTCTATTATCTTAGCGCTGATTGTTGTTGCACTAAAATATACCATTTTAAGTCTGATCGTGGGTGCTGCGTTAGATGTACCCAGTATTTTACTCATCTCCATAGTATCAGTCTTTAAAGAAGCCGGAGTTCTATTATTCTGGATGCTCATTTTACGGGCAATCCTCAGTTGGGTCAGCCAGGGACAAAATCCCATTGAAATGGTCATGGTGCAATTAACTGAACCTTTCCTAGGACCAATTAGACGTATCATTCCGCCAATGGGAGGACTCGATCTCTCTTTACTGGTTTTAATGATTATTCTTAACTTTTTGAATATTCTAATGGTCCAATATGTGCCTTACTGGGCAAGCGTTTAAGCCCACCTTAATGGAGTGGTCAATGTTTGCCACTCCATTATCATTCTTGAGGTGACGCACCCAAAGCTTTTCTCTGTTCAAGTCTCTTTTGAATAGACTAAAATAAAAACAATAGATGATAATAAATGGAACGCTAAGGAAAGGTATTATGCTTCTTTCACGCTTATCTAACACAATCAAAACCCTACTCTTAACCAGTCTGTTATTCAGCTCTCTTGCTTTTGCCGAACAAAAACAAACTATTGGCAATTATGACATCCATTATGTTGCATTTGACAGTACTTTTTTAACACCTCAAATTGCCAAAGCTTATGATTTAAAGCGTAGCCGCTATACTGGCATTGTTAATATATCAGTACTCAATAACAGTAGTGCGGATCTTGAAGCTGTTCCTGTTGAGCTATCAGGTACTGCAAGTAATTTGCTTGATACAAGAAAAAATTTAAAATTTAAAGAAATAAAAGAAGGTAAAGCAATCTATTATATCGCTGAAATTCCCTACCGTGACGACCAAGAAATCACCTTTGATATCAATGTTAAATATAAATCAAAACTGAATACTAAGCTCAAGTTCAAACACAAATTTTATGTCGATCAATGAGTTTATATCTTGAATTGACGACAAGTTACTTGACCCATATAGTGTCAAGTAACTTGGAACATCATTTTCCCGTTCAAATGCACCATCAGTTTTCTATAACCTAAACCTCGCCTTATCCTTCCTTGCGCGTTATCATTGCGCCGTATTTTCAATATGCATTTATAGTGATGTCAAAAAAGGTGTTTTTCTATGAGTAAAATCGTACTGGCCAGTGGTAATAAAGGAAAACTTAAAGAGTTTTCACAATTGATGCAGCATTACGGTGTCGAAGTCTTAGCCCAAAGCCAATTTCAAGTCAGTGAAGTAGCCGAAACAGGAACGACTTTTGTTGAAAATGCCATTATTAAAGCCAGACATGCAGCAAAGGCAACGGGCTTAGCCGCCATTGCTGATGATTCAGGTATTGAAGTTGATGTTCTACAAGGCGCGCCTGGTATTTACTCTGCTCGGTATTCAGGCGAAAATGCAACAGAGACAAAAAATGTTGATAAATTACTCAAAGCACTAACTCACTGTGATAAACGAACAGCTCGCTTTCAATGTGTACTGGTTTATCTCCGTCATGCCGCCGATCCCAGTCCTATCATTTGCCAAGCCCAATGGGAAGGCTCTATAGGCTTTCAGCCTAAAGGTGATAATGGTCATGGTTATGATCCCATTTTTATTCCTAATGAGCATGAATGTACAGCAGCAGAATTAAACAGTGAAGAAAAAAATAAACTCAGTCATAGGGGAAAGGCACTGACCTTGCTCATCACTGAAATGAAAAATAAAGGGCTTATTAATTAATGTTAGTTTTGCCTCCACTGAGCCTTTATATTCATATTCCTTGGTGCGTACAAAAGTGCCCTTATTGTGACTTTAATTCCCATGGTCAACAAAGTGCTCTGCCACAGCAAGATTATGTGGATGCCTTATTAAATGATCTCAAACAAGATCTTCAATATGTACAAGGGCGGCAGCTCGACACCATCTTTATTGGAGGCGGCACACCTTCGTTATTTGATGCTCAACACATTAAACGTATCCTTAAAGGCGTCAATCAACTCATTCCTTTTAAACAGAATATTGAAATCACCATGGAAGCCAATCCTGGCACATTAGAACATGACGATTTTACTGCTTATCAGCAAGCAGGTATTACACGTTTATCCATTGGAGTTCAAAGCTTTGCTAAAGAAAAGCTCAACCTTTTAGGACGGATCCATGGTGAAGAAGAGGCCAGAAATGCCGCCAGTAAAGCGGCACAAGCAGGATATAAGAGTTTTAATATTGATTTGATGCACGGTCTACCCAATCAAAGCTTTGATGAAGCTATGTCAGATATTGATACTGCAGCAAAACTGAACCCGCCTCACTTATCTTGGTATCAGTTAACCATAGAACCGAATACCTTATTCCATTCCAAGCCACCACAACTGCCCGATGACGAGGCTCTGTGGACAATTTACGAGCAAGGACAAAAGAAATTAGCGGCATTAGGATATGAGCAATATGAAATATCCGCCTACGCAAAACCAGGATTTCAATGCCAACATAATATTAATTATTGGCAATTTGGTGATTATCTTGGAATAGGCTGTGGCGCACACGGTAAAATAACTGATCTCACGAATAATACCTTACTACGCACTGTAAAAATTAAGCACCCCAAAGGCTATCTTGCCGCTGAAGATTATACTTTTAACACCCATATTATTGAAGAAGAAGACAGAGCACTGGAATATTTAATGAATCGCCTCAGGCTGATGCACCCTATTCCTAAAGATGAGTTTGAGCAACGAACGGGCCTTTGTCGAAACAGCATTCAAACCGGTATTGAAAAAGCCGCCACCAAAGGTTTATTAATCGATGAGCCAACACAATGGACCTTAACCCCAAAAGGCCATATGTTTGTTAATGAGTTACTGGCACAATTCTGTTAAAAGTAACATTTAGAAACATTTAATAACAAATAAAGCTCAACATTAAGCTTGAGCTTTATTATCATGTGGTCATTAAACATTACAAGGTCCATCATGAAGACATCGACTAATTTAAGCATTCTAGCTCTGTCTATTTCGCTTACCTTTATGGCCGCTGGGGTTTCCAGTCAAGATAGCGTTACTCCTCCCCATAAACAAAGTGTTACCAATAACGCGCTGAATAACAGTGCTGTTAATGAGATGACAAACGAAACAGAAAAAGCCAACGCGCTTTTTGAAACTATTTTCATGGAAGAATTGATGACCGATCCCATGGAACAAACTCGATTAGGAATGAAAACCCATTACGGAGAATGGGGGAATGTGGGAGAGGCAGCAGATAACGAAAAATTAAAACGAGCTAAACAATATCAGCTGCAATTAAATAAAATAGAGACTCAACAGCTCGATAGTCAAACTCTACTCAGCTACCAATTATTAAGCCAAAAGCTAAAACAGCAAATTGCCAATGATAAGTGGCGTTATCATAACTATCCCGTTAGCCAAATGCGTGGCTCTCATGCAGGTATGGTCTCTTTCCTTATCAATCATCATGCCATAGATAACCTTGATGATGCTAAAGCCTATATTAGCCGTTTAAATGCCATGCCAAAACGGTTAAATCAAGTTGAAAGTCAACTGAGAGTAAGAGCAAATAAAGGGATTATTGCACCCAGATTCATTTTCCCTTATGTCATTTCTGATAGTCAAAATATCATCACAGGCTTTCCATATGATAAAAAGGAGCCCAATGTTCTGTGGCAAGATTTTAATAAAAAAGTCAAAGCACTAAAGCTACCCCATAGAACAGAACAAGCCTTACTTGATTCGGCAAAAAAAGCATTGATAGAAAAAGTACAACCCGCTTATAGCCAATTTATTAACTATATCAATCAACTCAGTAAACGCAGTAATAATGAAGCGGGTGTATGGAAGTTTCCACAAGGGAATAACTTTTATGATGCCGCACTGAACAAAACGACGACAACGCAATTAAGCGCTGATGAGATCTACCGTATTGGCTTAGCTGAAGTTGAACGTATTCATGATGAAATGCGCGTCATAATGAAAAAAGTTGGCTTTAAAGGTACATTACAAGACTTCTTTGTTCACATGCGAAACAGTAAAGAATTTTACTACCCAGATACAGAACAAGGTAAAAATGATTATTTAAATGATGCAACTGCCCTCATCGATAATATGGCATTAAGACTTGATGATAGCTTTAAAATTAAGCCCAAGGCACCATTAACGGTAAAAAGAGTCGAAGCCTTTAGAGAAAAATCAGCAGGTAAAGCATTTTATAATGCACCTTCAGCCGATGGCACCCGCCCAGGTATTTATTACGCTAATTTGTATAAAATGGAAGCCATGCCGAAATATCAAATGGAAGCCTTGGCCTACCATGAAGGTATTCCAGGTCATCACATGCAACTTGCGATATCCCAAGAATTGGAAGGCATTCCAAAATTTAGAAAATTTGGTGGCTATACCGCATATATTGAAGGCTGGGGGCTCTACAGTGAGTATTTCCCAAAAGAAATGGGGCTTTATGCCGATCCCTACTCTGATTTTGGCCGTTTATCCATGGAATTATGGCGAGCTTGTCGACTGGTTGTTGACACTGGGATCCATCAAAAGAAGTGGACTCGAGAACAAGGTATTCAATATTATGTCACCAATACACCTAATGCAGAATCCGATGCAATAAAGATGGTTGAACGCCATATCGTCATGCCTTCACAAGCCACAGCTTATAAAATAGGCATGTTGAAAATTCTTGAATTACGCCAAAAAGCAAAACAAGCCTTAGGTGATCAATTTGATATTCGCGACTTCCATACTTTAATATTATCTAATGGTGCACTGCCATTGAATATATTGGAAGACCAAGTGAATAATTGGATTCAGGCAAGCAAAAGTTAAAAGCTAAAAAAGGGGGCTTTAAAAAGCCCCTTTTTCATTTTATGGTTTTCTTCTTGCGTACAGCTCTTTATATTTTTCATCCCAATAAGGCGGGCTACCGATATGGCCTTTAATAAACTCAATAAAAGCACTGACCTTAGGCGCTAAATGCTTACGCCTAGGATACACCGCTTGAAGCGGTAAGTGTTGAGTCAATTGCCAATCGGTCAACAAAGGGACTAAAGTCCCTTTCTCAATCTCATCTTCAAGTAAATAACTGGCTAAATAAACCACGCCTAAACCATTTATGGCGGCAGACTTTAACGCAGGAGCATTATCAATTCTAAAGTTGCCTGATACCCCTATTTCACAATAATCATCACCTTGTTTAAACTGCCATGTACTATGCTCATGCCATTCACCTTGATAAACAAGACAATTATGATCAACTAACTGTTCAGGCCTTGCTGGTCGACCATGTTTAGCAAGATACTCAGGCGATGCCACTAATAAGAATTGACACTTCATTAATGGACGCGCCACCATACCTAAAGGCAATTGCTCAGATAGAGTCAATAATAAATCAAGCCCCTCACTGACAATATCAACTTTATGATCTAATAGGCTCACTTGTAATTCTAACTCAGGATGCATTTCCATAAATTTAGGAATAGCGGGAATGATATGCATAGAGCCAAAAGATTGTGAAATACCCACCTTTAATAAACCGCGTGTTGCGTCATTTAAATTATGAACACTTGCGATTGCTTGATCTGCATCCCTTAATAATTCTTCTCCTTGAGAATATAACAGCTCACCCGCTTCTGTTAGACTTAAACTCCGAGTCGTACGCTGAATAAGCTGAACACCAAGTTTATGCTCAAGATCGGCAACTTGTGTACTCACTTTAGATTTAGATATACCCAACTTTCTTGCCGCAGCACTAAAACTGCCAGCTCGGGCTACATGGGTAAAAATAGCGATAGGTTCCAACAGTTCTAACATGTAAATTGCCTTAAAGTATTTACAGCACTAAAGATGCATTAATTCTTATGTATACTCATACCATATTATGATAACCCATTGACGTATCGTCAAAGTGACAGCTTGCTTTAAAAATCCTCTTTCTAAAAGTAAACTCAATATGAATAAGCAGTGACAACAATTTTTAGTATACCAAACTATTTCATTAACACATAAATAAGTGTAAAAACAAACTAATATACTCTACTATATGTAAACATTACATGATTATTAAGTGGGGATAAAGTCAAAACAAAGTAATAATAAAGGAGAGGTAAAGCCCAAAATAATTGAGCTTTACACGGTATGACCGTTTACAATCAGTTTAAAAAATAGAGCGACCTAATGCTTGGCACAAGGCTTCTAACGCTGCAGTCCCAGCCAACGAATTACCATTTTTATCGAGCTCAGGAGACCAAACACAAACTGATAGATCACCAGGAATAACAGCAATAATCCCGCCCCCAACACCACTTTTACCTGGCATTCCAACACGGTAGGCGAACTCTCCAGCCCCGTCATAGAGTCCCGAAGTTGCCAGTAATGCATTAAGTTGACGAGTTTGTACTTTCGTAATTAACTGCTCACCTGAAGCACTCTTACCACCATTAGCAAGATATAACATGGCTCGAGATAAATCAGCGCAGCTCATTCGCAATGAACAATAATGAAAATAACTTTGTAAAACAGTATCAACATCATTATTAAAATTACCAAAAGACTTCATTAAATAAGCAATTGCCGCATTTCGAGCACTATGTTGATATTCAGAAGTCGCCACTTTTTTATCGTAACTAATGCTAGAATTGCCACATAAACCTCTGACCACCTCTAACATTCTATGTTTTGGTGCGCCAAGACGAGATTGCAATAAATCCGCAATGACTAACGCACCTGCATTAATAAAAGGATTACGTGGTAACCCTCTTTCTAGTTCGACTTGCACTAAAGAGTTAAAGGATTGACCAGAAGGTTCTTTACCCACTCTAGACCAAATTTCATCTTCACTATAGTGACATAATGCTAAGGTTAAACTAAATACTTTGGAAATACTTTGTATAGAAAAAGGCTCAAGGTAATCACCTGCACCTACTGTCGTACCATCGATTGATGTGACAGCAATACCTAACTTATTGGCATTCACATTTGCTAAAGCCGGAATATAATCAGCAACTTTTCCTTGTCCAAGTAGCGGCCGAACAGTATCCATAACCTGCTCTAACAAGGCCAACTCAGGCATTAACTCCACCAAATATCATAAAGCGGACTCACTTCAACGTTCTTCACCGCCTTATCATCCCAAAAAGCTGCCACCGCAGCTCTATCATCTTCAGTACATTTACCAATAGTTTGCGTGGCAATAATGCCTTCCCACTCCTTATGACCGCCGCCATGAAATCCTAAATTCCTAGGTTCAATAACATCATCAACAAATTGATCCACAATAATGTCTATTTGTTCTTCAGGCACTGAATCATTAAAGGTCCAAGTGATATCAAACCCAAATTCTTGAAACTCATCAACACGCAATTTCTTGCGTAACCGACGACTGCGATTTGCGGCCATATTCTGACTCCTTATAAAAATTTTAGTTTATACGCTCAAACATTAAATCCCATACACCATGCCCTAAACGATGACCTCTAGCCTCAAATTTAGTCAGTGGTCTATGTTCAGGTCTAACAACACAATCACCTGTCGTAGACTGATTTTTATACCCAGGTGCATTATTCATGACTTCTAACATATGCTCGCTGTAATTTTCCCAATCAGTGGCAAGATGAAAAACACCACCAATTTTTAATTTACGCCGAATAAGTTCCGCAAATTCAGCTTGAACAATACGGCGCTTATGATGACGCTTCTTATGCCAAGGGTCGGGAAAGAAAAGTTGGACACCAGCCAGTGAGCCATCTTCAATGCTATGTTCTAATACTTCAATGGCATCATGATGATATACGCGTAAATTAGAGACTTCAGCAGTTGCCGCATCGGCTAAACAAGCACCCACTCCAGGTTTATGTACTTCAATACCAATAAAGTTCTTATGGGGCGAAGCGTTCGCCATTTCAACCAAAGACGCTCCCATACCAAAACCTATTTCAAGTATGGTATCAGCCTCTCTTTTAAAAACATCAACGAGTGAAATGGGCTTAGGCGTATAACTTAATCCCATAATAGGCCATTGCTGCTCCATCGCTTGAGCTTGACCTTTTGTCAGCCTACCCTCACGTAAAACAAAACTTCTCACTTTTCGAAGGTATTTACCTTCTTCATTAAACTCAGCGGTAGTCACATCGCTCATTAGCGTCCTCGGCCTAAATAACAATAGGATTAAAAAAGGGCATTATCCAAAGTTAATCGAACAGTGCAAGTAATATATCCCCGTGATCTTGAAGATGCAGGGTTCAGCTGGAATTAAAAGGCTTTCCTCTTTACTAATAAAAGTCAGCCCCTTGGGAGTCTGTAAAATCACCCGCATCTAAGAAGTATCAGATTAAAAGGCAATAAGCATTTCTGCAGCTTTTCTTTTACGATAGAGTACGCCTTGAATTAGAACCTTTTACAGACTCTGAAAACACGCATCTTCAAGTATCACTTATCGACAGACGGATCCCCAGCGTTTTAAACGGGCCATTATAAATGAAACATGATAAAAATTATACTCAATAACCTGCGTCAGAATTAATCTGTCCTATCATTTGCCCCTTGTTAAAGCCAACAGTGAAAGTTACACTGCGCGGATGAAAACAACTCCCCTTTTCTCCCAGCGAATTATCGACTGGTATGACTTACATGGCCGAAAACAATTGCCATGGCAATCCAATAAAACCCCGTATAAAGTCTGGATCTCAGAAATAATGCTACAACAAACCCAAGTAGCCACTGTTATTCCATATTTTAATCAATTCTTAACCCGCTTTCCTGACGTGCTTAGTCTAGCGAATGCAGAGCAAGATGAAGTGTTACATTTTTGGACCGGTTTAGGATATTACGCCAGAGCCAGAAACCTACACAAAGCAGCGCAACAGATCAGAGACAAATTCAACGGTCATTTTCCAACACAATATCCACAAGTACTGGATTTACCAGGAATCGGTCCTTCAACTGCCGGCGCTATCTTATCGTTATCACTCGGTCAACATCACGCTATTCTCGATGGTAACGTCAAAAGAGTATTGGCGCGTCATGGTATTATTGAAGGTTGGCCAGGGAAAAAGCCCGTAGAACAAGCATTATGGTCTCTCAGCCATCAATATACTCCTTCCATAGGTGTGCAAAAGTACAACCAAGCTATGATGGATATCGGTGCTACAATTTGCACTCGCTCTAAACCTAACTGTCCAGCTTGCCCTGTTGCTATAGACTGTAAAGCACAATTAAGTGGCAGGCAAAATGAGTTTCCAGGTAAAAAACCCAAAAAAACGATCCCTGAGAAAGCCGCATGGCTATTGGTAATGGTCGACCATGATAAAGTACTGCTTCATAAAAGACCACCAGCGGGTATTTGGGGCGGACTCTGGTGTTTTCCTGAATTTAAAACTCAAAAAGCGCTCGATGAGTACCTAATACAAGAAGGCATTAGCCTCACAACTAAAACTGAATTACCCGGATTTAGACATACATTTAGTCATTTTCATCTCGATATTCAACCCATTTTCGCCTCGATTTCAATGCAAAAAGATCATCGAGTAATGGAACAAAGCACCTCACTCTGGTATAACTTACCCAATCCACAAAAAGTTGGTTTGGCTCAAGCTACTGAAAGAGTTTTAGCCAGCTTACGTTCTATTTTAAATAAGGAATAATCATGGCTCGCACTGTCAATTGCGTCTATTTGAAAAAAGAAGCTGAAGGTCTTGGTTTTCAGCTTTATCCCGGTGAGCTGGGTAAACGTATCTTCGATAATGTGAGTAAAGAAGCTTGGGCCTTATGGCAGGCAAAGCAAACTATGCTTATCAATGAAAAAAAGCTAAACATGATGAACGTAGATGATAGAAAACTACTTGAAGAGCAAATGATCCGCTTTTTATTTGAAGGAAAAGATGTCGAAATAGAAGGCTTTGTACCTGAAGATAAAAAAGACTAATCTTACTTTTCTTTTAAAACAGCGTCGTTAGGCGCTGTTTTAAAAGAAAAATTAAACCTTAAATATTATTTCAACTTCCGTTTAACCATACTACAAGCAACTTAATCAATAATAATTCGTTACACTTTTATACAATTTTTTACTATACCAACGCTTTAGTATAATAACGAAAATCGCTATATTACCCTTTTAATTAGTAAGGACTTTGACTTCACTCTATCTTCAAAGAGATTTAAAATGGTTGCAAAAAATCACATTCGAATTGATGATAAATATTACATTAGCCCATGTGATATTCAGTTTTTTCATGAGTTTGGTTATCTAGTACTCCCCCAGATACTACTCACAAATGAAGTGAATGAACTTGAATACTGGTTTGATCATTTCATATCGGGTAACGAAAGCCATCAAATGGGGCGTGATTTTGCTGGTTTATCACAACCCTTTAATACTCCAATATCTCAGCTAGAGCTCATTACTGCTCTTTTTCCATCTCAATACCGGCCAGAATTAAAAAACAATATCTTTTTTAAAGTTGCTCAATGTATTGCCGATCAACTCTACTCTTCAGGCAAAACAGATCTCGACCTTGAATATTTCTCTGCCAAAAAACCCAATAAGATGCAAACCAAATATGCCATGCATCAAGACTTAACATCATGGCCTAAAACCGAAAAGCCTTGGACTGCTACCTTTTCTTTAGCTATCACTGATTCCACATTAGAAAATGGTTGCTTGGAAGTTATCTCTAATTCAAATTACGAATCGAGATTACGTAAATACCAATTGAAACAAAAGCATAATGAGTGTTGCCAAGCCCAAGAATCTCGTAGTCTTCCCCATGACAAAGTTATCCATTTACCCATTAAAAAAGGCGACGTGACAATCCATAATGAGCGTATTGTTCATGGCTCACAAGCCAATACAAGCCCTCACTGGCGTAAAATGTACTTCATGAGCTTTAGAGATAAAGAAACAATCAAACAACAGCAAGGAATGGGCTTTTCCCACTCAAGAAATAACCATAATAGTCAACATATTAAAAACAAAACACAACAATTAAAGCTGTAATTTAAATCCTTCATGGCTCGCTTCAAAACCTAAATTTTGATAAAAACGTAATGCATCGACTCGCTCTTTATTTGAAGTAAGTTGCACCATATGACATTGCCTTTGCTTCGCTCGAGCAATCGCCCACTTAAAAAACTGCGTTCCAAGTCCTTTTCCTCGATGCGCTTTATGTACTCTCACTCCTTCAATTAAACAGCGCCAACTACCAATATGGGTTAAATAAGGAATAAAAGTCAGTTGTAACATCCCCAAAATATCGCCTTTATCCTCAACAATAATTAATTCATTATTTTTATCTTCTAAAATTGCTTCAAAAGCCAATAAATAGGCAGGATTTATTGGAACATGGCCATCTTCCCGTAATTGACCCAAAGGATCATCAAATAACATCTGAACTAAGTCACTTAAATCTTCGTATTCTGCTTCTCTAAATAACACCCACCCCCTCCAAAAAATCGTTTAAAATACCATATAAAAATAATTAAAACAAAACCTTATAATTAACACCTTACTATTAAATCAATCATCAATACATAAAAAATAACACCATCATTACACAAACTAATAACGATACCATGATTAAGTCAAAATAGTCTGTTCTGGATCAAACACAAAAAAAATCCAATTATTCACCTTAACAATACACTAAATAGACCACCCCGTTGCATAAATAACCATATACAAAATTTACAAAACATCATTAACATTAAGTATTCAAAAGTAATTTTATTAACAATCTATTTTACATAAGATTCATTGAAATAGGATCTTTGTTTTATCAGTCACCCGTCATACTGAATGGAGAAAAAATGAATTTTTTAATTAATTACCCAAAGACCAGTTTAAAACTGCCAGTAATAATGTTGTGCACGACTTTCGCCAGCTCTATTATGGCTGAAGATATTGATACAAGTATCACAATCATATCTCCCACCCAAGATCAGTTTGTTGAACAAGGAACCATTACCGTGGTTGGCTCATACCTAAACGCAACGTCTGTAACGGTATCGGTGGATAATACCAATACTGTTACAGCCAATTTAATTGGTCAAAACTGGAACTCAATAATTGAAACCAGTGCATTAACAATAGGCGAACATACCATCACAGCTAATGCGACAGGTAATAATAGTGATGCAAGTAGCAGTGTAACCATTAATGTTATCGAACCTGCTGATAAAAAAACCACGGATATTACCTACTATTCCTCTATCGATGCTGAGCCAATAGAGGCTGTGCTATATGTCCCCGAGAGTATAAGCTCAAGTGAAACCACTGAAGATAAAATCCCCTTAGTTGTCCATTTACACGGTGGTGGAGGTTTTGGTGAACTAGATGATACTTTAGTCAGTGAATTAGAAAATCGAAATTGGATTGGAATTTCCCCAGATGGACGCCATTGGGGCTTAGCTAAACAAGGGTGTTTTCCAGGAGCCCCATCTTGGGCCTACGTCGACAGTAACGATCCTAATGTCGGCCCTGGAGAACAAGATATTCTTGATGCTATTATCTGGGCCCAAGAAAACTATAATATAGATGCAGATCGTATCTACCTAACTGGGTTTTCTATGGGAGGTAGAGGCACTTACAGTATCGGCCTAAAAAACCCTGATAAATTTGCCGCAATTGCCCCAATGTCTGGTCCCATGGACATGTTTGATGGCTATGCCACTCGTCCAGAGCCCGCAGCATGTAAAGAAGGGATCACGGGTGGTATTCCAGGTGACAGTCCACTTGTTGATACCATGTATAGGATCACCAGCGGCCGATTCTTAATCGAGAATGCTTACAATCTTCCCATTTTTATCGGCCATGGATTAGCAGATCCTATTGCACTTAACATTCAAGATACACCTAACGCATTATTACAAGGCTGGCATATCACAGTCGATAATACTTGGGCAGATTGCTCGGGTGCTCCTAGTTTAGGGCTTTGCTTTGGCCATACTCCGACCTTAACCGAACTAGCAGAAGAATACCCAAATGCCTATCAATGGGGTTACCATTTTGCTGCAAATGTTGCTCATGCTCAAGACGCCAGTTTACTCATAGGCAATAGCATAGACTCAGGCAGTGTTGGTACTATTGATCCAAACAATCCTCAACACATTTTAGGTGTCATGGACTTTTTTGCTCAACATGAAAGAGAAGCGTCCCCCAAGAGTGTTTTCTTTAAAACCTATACCGATACTCATAAGAAAAACCATTGGATAGAACTAACGTCTAGTACACCTTGGACCGATACACCCGCAGCCATTGAGGCAGAAAAAACAACAATATTGAATGCCATCAATGTTAATGCCTCTAGAGCCGCTAATATTGGAATTGATCTTGATGCAGCTAAACTTCAGGCTCATTTACCTATCACAATCAATCTGAATAAATTAGAGAATGATGTACTCGATCCCGCATTAAGAATGAATGAAGAAGAAATATTAAATCCTTCTTTGACACTCACAAGCAGTAACATATCCTTCAATGATGATGTAACCGTCATGGTACAAGGTAAGTTTTTAGCAGAAGATCAAATCACTATCAGTGAAGAGGAAATTCATATTAATAATATTGAAGTCCATTCCAACACCATGATTGGAATAAGAATTAAATAAATCGTTTTCTAAAGCTCAAGCGTATTGTAACAAGCAAATCGCCACCCACTTTTAAGAGATATAAAAAGTGGGTGAACAACCCCCGTTTATATTCAATAACCCCAATGATCACCAATTGATAATAATATTCTCATAGCTTTACACTCATCATACACAAATTTAATTGTATACGTTTTATCATAATGGGTAGACCACAGTTCTTCTTCTTTTCAAAAAGGCCTATTTATGCAAATGACTTTTATAAGATCTGTTATTTATTCCAGTATCGTCATCTTAACGAGCACTCGGCTTGCTCATGCAAGGCCTCAGCCGCCCAAGCAACCTAAATTTGACTTTATTACCATCCCAATGGAAGCATCAAATACAGATTCTGTTAATCAATTTCCTCTGGTTGATACAGGACAAATCACAACCTTTAATAATTTTAATGCCATTAAAGCCCCCCAGAAAGAGGAGAGTTTTTATGGTCAAGACGCACAACACTTAAAAAATATCCCCTCTTATACCAATAATCATGATGGAACAGTTACCGATAATGTCACTGGCCTGCAGTGGCAACAATCTTTTGAAGTAATGAGCTATCAGCAAGCCATCGATAAATTAAAGCACTTTAAGTTTGCTAATCACACAGACTGGCGCTTACCTTCAATTAAAGAGGCCTACTCATTAATGCTCTTTAATGGCATTGATATAAGTGCTAGAAATATGTCTCGCTCTGGTCAACACCGTAAACCTTTTATTGATATTAATTATTTTGATTTTGAATATGGCGCAAATGGTAGACGCCCTATCGATGTACAAATGCTCACTTCAACTGCTTATCAAGGTACAACAATGGGAGGTAATCAAACACTATTTGGCGTCAACCTTGCCGATGGACGGATCAAAGGTTACCCCTTGATGGATCCTCGCACTCGTTCAGGAAAAATGTATAGCGTACGTTTTGTTCGCGGCAGCACAGAATACGGTAAAAACCATTTTAAAAATAACCAAGATGGGACAGTTTCAGACTTAGCCACCCAACTCATGTGGCAACAAGATGACAATCAACAAGCTATTTCTTGGCAAAATGCATTACTACTGGCTCAAACACGTAATAAAGAAAACTATTTAGGCCATAACGATTGGCGTCTACCCAACGCAAAAGAATTACAAAGTATTGTCGATTATAACCGCTCACCCAGTGCAACACATTCAGCAGCAATTAACCCACTTTTTAATGTCACCTCCATTATAGATGAAGGTGGTCAGATAAATTATCCCTTTTATTGGACATCGACTACCCATAAAAATCAACAAGGCGGCGGTTCAGCTGTATATGTTTGTTTTGGAGAAGCATTGGGATTCTTTAAACCTCCAATGTCAAAAGGAGTGGCAAAACTCGAAGATGTACATGGTGCGGGTGCCCAGCGCAGCGATCCCAAAGTCGGAAAGGCCAGTGATTTCCCCCAAGGCTTTGGCCCTCAAGGCGATGTGAGACGTATGAAACACTATGTTCGCTTAGTTCGAGATATCAATTAAACACTAAAAAAACAAAAGGGCTTTTTTAAGGCCCTTTGTCATTTATAGTCATGATGAGTTAAAAACAATCAAGAAGATAGAGAAGCCACCCAAAAATGGGTGGCTGTAAACTCAAGGTTTCAATCCATTAATGGCATTGCAAATTGGCTGAAAACGCGTAACTGGCTATTGCCTCATTATTCGGTGAACCAACACGAACAGTCAATGCATTTTGCCCACACTCTTTCAAAGTGAAAGGAATATTGACATTTTTATGTTTGTATATTCGACCTACCCGCTGAAAACCAACAATGTTATCTTTATCATCTGTGATATAAACTAATTGTGATTGCGTGTTATGTGGCGTGCTGAGTCCAATATTCACACTCCTTTCATCTTGGTCATTCAATGATATTGTCATTGGATTTAACAACATTCCCTCTACAGCAGGAAGATCACCATCATTAATAAACGATGTATGATTTAATGCTGATGTTGCCATCAATGCAGGGCTATTTTTAGGTACCACAGTGAACTCTTGAGGGTGCATGCCCACATTATTGGTAAATGTCATCTCTATCTGGCCTAAAGTGGGCGAATTCAATGTTGCATATTGCAATGGCACATCACTGATGTCCCTAAATAAAGGGGAAGTATGACTACTGGCTAATCCCTTGCCGGGTAACTCTTCTAACATATTACCTTGCTTATCTTCAGCCCAAGCCACCACCCAAAAATGATATTGCCCTGCTAGGCCTGCAGTATTCCAGTCCACACTAGCCACTGACCAGTTATCCTGTCCAGCAGAAGTATAATTTGCACCACGCAAGGCAGGTATCCAAGTTTCACCAATCAATACTGCACTATTTGGTGCTAAATTCCCATTTTCAACCAAAGACTGACGATAAAATTGCACATGCACTTCACTGTTCACTGGCATATCAGTCAAACTGTAATTATAAATACGCGCACTTAAGGTCAATGTTTCACCCTCTTTTGCTTCATGGCGAGTTGTACTGCTCCCTTTTGGCGTCACAAATAACCCTCTCATATTATAAAAAGCGTTAAAGTGTTCATGCCCGGCGATTGTTGGCTGAAACGGTACCGCGCAGACAAAACGGTTTAAACAATTGGAGCCCGCTTCGTCTAAGTGCGTACTTTCATCTTTATTCCATCGGGTGGGGTTATTGAGTCCAATATCGATTTTTGATAACCCTTTTTTACCCCGCCACCAATTACCAGCCCAAGAGAGATCAGTAAAATTAACATAATGACCCAGTTTTAAGAACCCTGCGGATAAAGCCCCTGTCTCACTGTTATTTATGGTTTGTTTTACTGCCTCTGGCAAAAAAGGATCGTCCATGTCTATCTCAGCTAGATTGAACTTATCACCAAAAACGAGTGGCGTAAAACCGTAACTATATTCAATAGTTGAAGCAAAGGTATTAGGCTTGTCTATAGTGACTGTAGTACCGGCTGCATACTCACTGACGTTTGTCACCACCCCGGTTTTTGTTACTGATCCTTCATAGTTAACTTCAAATGAATTTTCATAACTTATTCCGGTTAATTTACTGAATAAATCATTGGTGCCATAAGTTGCACTAAAGCCTGCATTCCACATCCCCTTATTGATAATCGTATTGGTATCAGACAAAGTAGTACCATTCTTCCAGGACAATTTTAAAAATTGAGATCCTGTTCCCGTATAGAACATATTTTCGTGAGAAAATGCTGTTATCGGGTTACCATAATTTGCCTCTAATTGTGCAAAAGAGCGGGGGTAAGACAACACATTATTCACTTCATGAACTGGCTGATACCAGGCAACCTGCCCACCATCAATATAACTTTGCTGAGGTTGTGTCGCCTGAGAATACATCACATATTGCTGCCCTTTTTCACTATCAGTACAGTCATCAGATTCAGGGCAAACCCTGCCGCCTAATACCGGATAAATGAAATGTTCAGTGTATTGACTATTAATCCCAAGTCTGTCCTGAAAGCCAGTTTCAAACCCAACCACAACAGAATGAGATTCCGTTTCGGCGTTCACAGTATCAGCCGTTTTTTCATTTAAATACCCGCCACCGGCAGTGGCTTTAAAAGTGGCTTTAGCAGGTGACAACACTCCCCCCGTGCTTCCCCCTTCAGCTGAGGCTTGTGTTGTCACAGAGTTTTGTAAAGAAGTGATATTTTGCTCGGTATAACCATGAGAAACCGTTGCGCTTTTCTCAAATCTAGCCATATAGCTATCTGGATCCATACTCAGGTTAACCACCCGATTATCCTCAATATTCGGCGATGGATTCGTATTATCAAAAGGCAACATAAAATCCACATGAGCAGGCGGTGCCCCTATCACCACAAAAGGCTGTTGCATCACAGGTGTTTTATAGTAAAGCGGCGCCCCTAACCTCACAGACTGCCCGGTAAAATCACTGGTAGTGAGCATATTTTTAGCGAGGTAGAGCCTAGGTGCTCTTTGTGTATCCCTTAATGAAAAATAAGGGCGAAATGGCACACCAATTTCATGATTATCTTTACTTGTATCTAAATCATATCGTGTTATCTGTTCATTGGTATTTGCCTGAGGAAAAATATGTGCTCTTTTATCGCCATCAGTAGACTGATTAGATTGCAGCAGTACGATTTTATAGCGATTTGAATCGGTATCGACATTACTGCTGAGTAACAGCGCCAGGGAGTTAATGAGATCTGCGTCTTCTAATTTCCTGTCGGTAGGAAAGGTCATAGGATAATAAGGCGTCATACCTCTTAAGCGCCAATGATCGACACCAAAAGGCGTGGATGTTGACAAAACATTAAATCGCCCCCTATCCTGCTCATCTTTATAAAACTCCAGCTGTAACAGTGTCACTCTCGAGCCATTATTGCTATTGACCCCATCAGTCTCTGACTGGCAAGCCAGCCAAAGCTCATCTCTTGTTTGATTAACGAATTTTTTTCCTGCTTGAGCAAAACAATAGCCACCGTTATTTCTATACCCACCCACTATGTGAGGAAGAAAATCATTATCGAACGATTCACGAATTACCTCTAAACCTGATGAAGAAGAATTCAAGCTAAAAAGATCAAGACGCGCATACCAAGTTCTTTTAATAGAATCTCGTTCACTGGCAGTTATGGCAATCACATTCCCATTACCATAAAAATTACCAATACTGAGATCATAAGCAGCCTCATTACGTGGAGTATGATTACCAATCTGATCTAATCGAAAATTATTAGTATCATGTTTTATTACTTTAAATGCAGGTTTACTGGTTCCGTCATTATTATTACAAACAGAGTAAGTTCTATTTGAATACTTACCCGAACAAATTGTATAAACCCTAACATGTTTCGAAACGGCAAAGGCAATTTCCTGATTACCGTCCCCAGTTAGATCTCCTACAACAGGTTGACCGTACTGTATTGTTTCATTTATTGCCGCACCTAAAGGAGCAGGCTTGTATATTTCTGATACACTAATACCTTCGGATGGCTTTGTGTTATCCTTAGCCTGGATTAAAACAAAATGACTATAAAAATCATTAATTGATGTGACGCCAAATGACTCTGTATCACCAATCGCAATCACTTGATCAGTTCCCGCACCAACAAAGTCTGCTTTAACAGCATAATAATGATTTACAGATTTATTATTTTTAACCTTCAAATCTGGTAACACCTCCTTGATCAAAGGAGCGTGATTGCTATTTCTTTCAAATCTTTGATTATATACTTCAACTGAAAAAGAACTTCCATTAGCATCAGGAGTAAAGGAAACTGTCGAATCAGTTCCAATAGCAAACAATCTCGCGGACAACACTTCTGAATTACGTAACCCATTAATAGGAGTGGATTTAATATCAAACCCCTGCTCTACACCAACTCCTTCTTTGCTCAAGACTTCATGTTGAGCGATTCTTGGATGTAGGGTATTTTCTGTAAAATTAAAAAAAGTGGTATTGGACAATAAATCATCATGAGGAGAGATATGATGAAGTCCTTTTAAGGGATCTTCAATGGCCATGGCTCCCATAGATAAAAAAAATGATGATAATATGGCAATTTTATTTTTACACTTATTAACTGTTCCTTCCCCTATAAATCTATCCCTCATATTCTTTTCTCCTATAATGAATAACAAAAAACCCAAAATATTTAAAAGTGTTATTTATTATTAAGAGTCATTTCAATTTTATGAAATAACACACTAATAAATTGATAAGAATGCTAATGGGTAGACATGACTGGAAATACTCGAAAAAATCGACAATTAACAACGGAAAAAATATTAACTAAATAAAAAACAATGGATTAACACAAAACAATAAAGCAAGAAGGCTGGTTAATAATAATTAACATAACCTATTTCAAACTTTAAACCCCTACATTATTTCACTTAATTAACATTTACACTAATTTACAAATTATTATTTATCATTAGATTTTTAAATACGATACCTTGTTATTAAACATAGTAATAAGTAAATATAAGTAAACATGAATTTTCTATAAATAGATATTTATTGAAAATAAAATACGATATCAAATACACCTTTACCTTAAAATCATAGTATTAAATACCAATATAAACAAAATCCAAGTAAATCACCAAGAATAAAATAAAAAACACAATAATTCATAAATAATAAAAATAAAACAATATTACGTCACATTACGTCACATCATATCAAGTGTAACTACCTAACTTATCTGGCAACAAGATGACGACTCATCAGTGTTTTTTTAGGAAAACTTTAGGCTCCTTTAACCCTCCATTGTCAAAAGAGTTACAAAAACTCAAAAATATTGAGCAGTACCTGCACAACGCTTCCAAAGTTGAAAAGGCCAGTGATTGCCGCAAGGTTTTTATTCTCAAATAATATAAGGCGTATTAAGCACAAGCCATATTCGGCTCTTTATAGCGTTGGATAGGGGTTTTATTAGAAACACACCAAGGTCTATTGCCTGCTTGGGGTCCATCCTCAACCGGTAGCCATCGCCTTCATTCACGAACTTTATAGTGTTAAGTAAAGGCTATGTTCCAGAATACTGTTGTCTACCATAAGCCAATTGTAATATTTGTCGACTATCTCGCTTTTGACTGTTTTCTTTAAACCAACCAAGATAATTGGGCAAATACTTAGTCGCGATGCCTTTCATTTTTCCATTTACCCAAGCCTTGAAGTTCGCTATCTCACCATTGACTGTTTGGATATGGTAGATACCATCTATGACTCTTTGTGTATTATTTATTAGCCGCTTATGATCACATTGTCTCTCTTTGGCTATACCTGTATATACCCATGAACCATCACTACAAAGCACTGAATTAACTTCAATATTCTTGGATAAATTTGTCGCTATTTCTGATGCGGTATCCGCTAATAGTATAGGTGCTATCATATGTTTGCTTCGGTCTATTGATAGTAATATTGCCACTTGTCCTTCTTTCGTTCTTTTATCAATATCACTTCCTCGTTTTCTACTTACACGTGGCTGACTAATGGTTCTAGAGCCTTTTTCTGAATAAGCGAGAAAGAATTCATCTGCTTCAATAATCCCAGATAGCTTGTCATCATTTCTACCAGCTTGAGCACTGAGAAATCGATGTCGCCACAAAAATGCCGTTTTAAGGTTAATGCCGCATATTTTAGCAGCCTCTCTTAACGTTAACTTCAACTCCATACAGTGGGCGTATTTCTCCCATAGATGACTTTTATGAAGTTTCGCAAGTGGAGTATTTGTTTTATTATTAAAGGTCTTATGACATTTGTTACAACGATATCTTTGTATCATCCTTGCTTTTCCCCACTTCTTGAACTTAGCAGAGTGACAATGTGGGCATTGTGCTGAGACATCAAAAAGGGGTTGAATGAGCTCATCGATAGGAATTTCAGTGTCTAATGCTTGAATTGACTGGTGAACCACTTCTCTTTGGCCTGGCGTCATAGAGATAAGTGATTTTGTTATCTGGTTAAGTTTACTCACCAATAATTTTGTTTTCATTGCTATTATCTTCAATCAGTTAGCTCCACCTATTAAGTATAGACAACATTTTTATACAACAGCGCCTAAGTAAAACAATACTAACAATTCTAGATTTGGGTTTGTTTTGGTTAATAAATGTAATCAAAAAAACTCACCACCTTCAAATAGAAATTCCCAATTCCTCCCATAATACCCGCTTGTTCGGGTACAATGAGCACTCTTGCTGATGCACCAACCCGTTGAATTTTACCATTCAGATTTTGCTCAATTTTAATGCGTACTTGAAAACGTTTTGAGCGTGTTATCCAAGTCATTGGATTCTTAATTTCAGGCAGCAGCCCCGATGGATAGCCTTGCCCAATAACATTCCCTAATCCTAGATTATCAACACGGCTATAAAATACCTGATTAGGATACATAAAAAGACTAAATGAGACTGGCTGCTCTTCTTTAATTATCGATAGCGCATTTTCTTTAAAATTAGCAACTAGCCACCAATTAGCTGTATCGATTACAGTCATAACCTTATCATCCGCTTCAATATAACTACCAATACTTAACTGGAGGTTATCAATAACGCCATCAAACGGCACAATAAAAGTTGTTTTATCAAGTTCATATTGAGCACTAGCAAGCTCAGCTTCAGCCAATTTAACACTTGCATTTTCATCACCGATCATCGCACTTAACTGACTATTCAGTATTTGTATTTCATCAGTAGTGGAAAGGACCTGAGCTTGCGCTTGCTGGTAATTATTATACGCCTGATCTCTATCATCTTTAGAAGAGAGTTGTTGTTCAGCAAGTTTCTCATATCTCAAGTACTCTTTCTTTGTATAAACTAATTCAGCTTCTTGCCCAGCTAATATATGTTGCTGTTGTTCTAATTGATCTTGTAATTGTTGAATGTTAGCTTTAATCAGCACTAAATTTGCAGTATAACGATCAACTTGATATTGATAAGGTTCTGGATCCAGTTGAAATATTTTATCACCTTTTTTAACTTTACTGCCATTTTTCACAAAAACTGAAATGACTCTCCCATCCACTTGAGGTGAAACTTGTAATACAGTAGCTTGAATATAAGCATCAGATGTATATGGCGTATATCTATCAGCTAAAACAAAAAATATAACCAAAAAAACGAATAATAATAGTAATAATGCCAACCAAGCATTAATCGAATAAAAAAGTAATCGAAACCGTTTCATCGTTTATCCTTTAAGTTAAACAATTGTACTTTGTACTTTGTACTTTATCAACAACCTCACCAAACTCATCATAGTCTATTGTTTTTAAAATAGTATCAATAATGATGCTCAATTCACTCACAACCCCCAATAACACAAAACCTCCATAATAAACCTTACTATGATGGTGTTCCTCTTTAATATCATTCAACATCATTGAAGAACTAGTTTCTATATTAGAAAGTAAAACATTTATTACCAATTGCAAGTCTACTACGTGTTCCCTTACTCTTTTATTAATATCAAAAACCACTTCAGAGACTGATCCCATAACACTACTTAATTCTTTTTCATATTTAACAAAAAGTTTTATATAATATTTTTTTTCCTGAAAACTATCAAAACGATTAAAAACATCATAAGCAGTAATAAGTTGTAAAGATAATCGACTACATGACAAATTAATCTCATGCATGTATTCTTCAATCATGTTACTTTTATGAAATGTATAACTGTAATCATTAATCAGAATAAAATTAGATTGCAAACTATGACTTACTTGATAAAATTGATCATTCAATTTTATCATATTTTTATTATTAACGTTTATTAAAGTAAGTAATAAATATTTTGCTTCATCTAAAATATTAGCAGAAGAACGCCTAAATTGTTGACGGGGATGTTCAGGCCAAAGAAAATGAGCCACTAAAAATGAAATAGAAAAGCCAATTAATGCTCCAGTGAGTTTACCTAATATTTCGTCTGAAGAACTTAATGGAAAAGCTTGACTACCAAAAGTCATCGTCATCCCAATACAAAATTGCACACCTGCATAGGCTATTTTAGCTGAGCCAGCGGCTAAATAAGTACCAAACAAAAATCCTGTAGCCATCCACACAATCAGCAGAATTAGATGATCTTGTGCATCGATAACCAGTATACCAACACTACTATAAATAACCCCTGAAATAATCCCAAATATCCACAAGGGTAACCGTAAATGGATCCCTCCAAGATTCACTTGGGCCAACATCACAACAATGCAAATAACAAGATAATCACTCGCAGGCACATTAGGTAAAGCAATATGAATAAGCAGCGCTATCGTTAAAGCTAACATCATCTTAATCGCACTTTTCGCACTATCTAAATGCAGCGTATTGTAATCTCTTTTCAAGCCAGATTTTATTATGTTTTTACTCTTCATAATCTCAATATCTTTGGTATTGAGATTATTAAAACTATTCATCAAGGCGGATATACTTTTATTTGCAGTATAAATGTGTACATAAATACCACTTAATATATGTGAGTTATATTTTTTACTCACGATTTCATTCTGAAAATAATCAATAATACTTTGCGATGATTCATGTCCTGAAAAGTACAATACTAAAATATCTAACCGACGTATTAAAGACATAATTTCACATTCAATATAACGGCGTGAATCAGTATCAATATCTTTATCATTCACTTGGATCAGTACAGACTCAATTAACCTAAAAGTGACAAATAAATGTAATAAAGCATCCAGTTGAACGAGTAATACTTGAAAATGAGGTGTATCATTACTCAATGGGGTTTTACGTGTTTTAATTAACTTTTCAATATTATAAAGCTCATTTAAGCTTATATTCAAATCAATACGATCAAATTTTTCTTTTTTTATAAAAGAATCTGAACTACTTTTTAATAAAAAAATATATTCCTCAATTATTCCATGATACACTTTTAATACATCTTTACTTTTTGGCAATGGCCAAACTAATTGCGTTATAAAACTCAATATCACTAAACCAATGACAAACTGCATAAACCATTGAATAACAAGTATTTCAGTTGTTTCAGAGGCTGAGCTAGCAGTAAAAGCTATCGTTACTGTCACAATAATAGAAAAAATAGCTGTAATTTGATAAGGCCAACGATTGCGCATTGTCTCGGCAACCCAATATGCTTGAGCAAATGAAACAATGACAGAAAAAAGAAGGAATAGATAAGGTTGTTGTGAGAAAAAATGAATACAAATACTCATTAATAAAGCACTCAATACCACCCCACAAATAAGTGATATTCCAGCAGTATAAGATTCATCTTTAGAGTAAAACATCAAAAATAAAGCTGGATAAATTGCAAATAACGTCAAAGGAAGTTGAAAAAAAGTAGCAAATACAATGATAAGTATAAAAATGAATGTAGCTCTGAAAGCATTAAACAACCTCATTTTTAACATATAAAGATGTAGGCTTCGAAATTTATCCAATGGGTAATCCATCAATTCATATCACTACTTAAACAATAACATAATTTTCAAATAGCACATGTGCTTCTACTTAGTATTCATTGCAATTGCTTTGAAGCTAAGTATTTTCTAAAGGTTTAGAAAATACTTAACTAACATTAAATTCAAAAATCAACCTATTGATATATTATTACATGTTGAAGTTGTAATTTACTCTGTTTTAAAATTCGACACTCTATCAGCCAAAGTTCCTCCAAGTGTAGCCTGCTCCTTGGCAGTAACTTCAACCTCTTTAGACAGCCGCGACATTTCAGATGCGGCGTCACTAATAGACGCAATATTACTACCAATATCCTCGGTCACTAAATGTTGCTCTTCTGCAGCACTGGCAATTTGTGTTGTCATGTCACGAATTTTTTCAACCGATATTTCGATATTATCAAACACAGTACTCACTAGCTCTGATAACTCAAGCGCCTGATTTGATTGAGTTAAGTTAACATCCATATTCTTTGACACTAACTTTGTTCGCTCTGTTAGCATGCCAAGTATATGATTAATTTCACCCGTTGAATCTTGAGTACGTTTTGCAAGATTCCGCACCTCATCAGCAACAACAGCAAACCCTCTTCCCTGCTCTCCCGCACGAGCAGCCTCAATAGCAGCATTAAGTGCTAATAAATTTGTTTGCTCAGCAATCCCCTGAATCGTTAACAAAATATTATTAATATTCTCTGTTTCCTGTTCCAGCTCCTGAATAACTTGATTAGATGTTTGAATACTGATCCCTAATTCTTGCACGCTCTTGATACTGGTCTTAATGACATCCTTACCATTTTGAGAAGCCTTTAAGCCTTCTTGAGAAACATCAGCAGTATCAGCACAATTTTTAGCCACATCATTCGCAGTAGCAGCCATTTGAGTCACAGCAGTGACAACCTGCTCAATGGCGATAAGCTGCTGATTTGAAGATTCAGCAACCTGCATAGCACTGTCACTTGCACGACTAGAAACACGATGAATACTTCCAGCATTATTTTTTATCCCCTGAATCATTGCCTGTGTCGTAGAAATAAATTGATTAAACCAATTAGCCAATTCACTGGTTTCATCTTTACTCTTAATATTTAATCGAGCAGTCAAATCACCTTCACCTTCAGCTAAGGTTTTGAGCTCACTTTTAACTTCATTAATAGGATCCACAATATGCTTAGCAAAAATAATCCCTAAAAAGACAAAAAGTGTAATCAATAAACCACTCACAATCACAGTAACCCAAATTAATTGAGTAGCAGAAGAAAATATTTCATCACTTTGCTTAAAACCGATGATTTTCCAGCCTAACGCTGTCGAGTCGACAATATTGGCCAAGTAACGAGTACCATTAATATCTAAATCTACTAAGCCAGAATCTGTCTCTGCAATTGTTTTAAAATAAGGTGCTTCAAGTGTTTTCAAAGCTTTAAAGTTATTATCGGGGTTGTTGGCATCGACCAGAATATTACCGTTACCTTCAACGATCATTAAGAAGCCTGTATGACCAAATTTAATTTTTTGTACCATTTCAGTCAGCGCCTTTACCGACACGTCTATGGCAACAACGCCTTCAAATTCATCTTGTTTATTCTTAAATGCTTTTAAGACAGAAACATAAACAGCATCATCAGGTTCCCAATAATAACCATCGATACGTTGTACTTGATAATTACCCTTTTCTCCTAAAGCAAACCAAGGTTCGTTGCGAGGATCCCAATTTTCATAATCTGCAGTACCGGGCCATTCCAGATACTGGCCCTCTTTATTACCCATATAGACAAAGCCTAAAGTAGGATTATTCTTTCCCACAGCACTGAATAATTCAAAGATTTCTTGTTCACGACCACCGTTAGCCATAGCCACTTGAGCTGGTTGACGTTTCTCACTGAAATAAGTACTGATCTCTCCTTTAGCAGTATCACGCACGATATTACTGTCGGCTAAAAAAGATACATTGTAGCTCAGTGAATCAAAGAAATGACTAAAAGATTGATCAACAATCGCAATGTCAACACTACTGGTTTGAATAAAATTAGTTTTAGCTTGTTCAATCACATTCTGTGATGTGATCACTGAAACAATGAATACAGGTAATAGTGCAATTGTTAAAAAGGCAAATATAAGTTTACTACGGATCGTTAGCATTCAGCTCTCCTGCAATAGCTAAGTAAATGACACACCAAACTTTAACATATCCTTATACAGTAAAACTCAATATCGCTAAAGTATTAAACAACTTAATCTTATAAAACATTAAAATAATGCCAAAGTGATCAGGCGTATTTACTATAACGTCAAAATATTTCATAAACTGCAATTTTGCCCACAATAAATAAAGCCCTAACGATCTAGGGCTGATTAACGGAGAGATGATGAAAAACGAGGCTTAACTTTCTTTTTTGTTTTCTATGTTTTCTTTATTTTCAGCATTTGCAGCCACTTTTTCTCATCCTCTTCAGCACGCTTGAGATCCCTCACGCCAAAAATGGCAAACCAGATAAAAAGGAGTCCAAAAACTCATTTTTTACCTAAAAATGAAAAATAACCAAAGTACTCCCCTTGAGCGAACACATATACAGATTTCCACCTAGATCTAAGCAATAAGCACTTCCCGCTGCTTATGACGCCTATGGTGTCATAAAAAAGGTGGTTGATAAACCAATAACATAATAACCCTAAAGGCTAAAATATAGCGTTTAGGTGAATAAAATCTTGCGGGCGTGGTTTTTTTCATTATTTAACGCTTCCTTGGATCGACCAATTAACGCAATATTGAGCAGTCACTCAACATTATTAAACCCGTGATCCTTCAAAAGTGGCCAGCAAAACTGACCACTTTTATTAAAGCAACTTTTAGTGCTCGTTCATCCTACGCCTCTGTATCCATCGCACCGCCTAAAGCCGATAAATGGCTTAATACATCAGCACTGGCTTTTTCCATTAAGTCTAAATATTGTACCGCTTTTGATTCATCACCTTGTTCAAGTGCATCTAAGGCAGAAATACCATTTTGATGTACGGCCACATGGGGTTTTTCTAACGCTCTGAAATAAGATAACGAAGCATATTTTTCAGCTCCTTCGCCTTGATAGTACCACTTACCTAAACGGCACATCGTATGATCGGCAAAATCACTCATGGTTTTATTCGACATGCCTAACATGACTTTATAGACTTCTAGCTTCCAAACAATATGATCCATCTTTACCGTTTGAATAAAACTTTTTGCCGTGGTGTTACTGATCACTGCATACATTTGCTGAGAAACTGATACGACTTCTTGGGTCGTACTTTGAATTGACTCAGAATTTTCTCTCACACTTAAACTATTGATACCCACATGCCCTATACCTTCTACGACACTATCCATCCCTTGATTGATTTGAGTTATCAAAGAAGCAATTTCGTTTGTCGCATCTGCCGAACGTTTTGCCAGCGCACGGACTTCATCAGCAACCACAGCAAATCCCCGCCCTTGTTCACCCGCTCTAGCGGCTTCAATGGCAGCATTTAATGCAAGTAAATTAGTTTGCTCTGTGATCCCCTGAATTAAGGTAATAAACCCATTTATCCCTTCTGTCACCGTTTTTAAATCAGCAATAGAACCAGAGACTTTATCTGTATCCGTATTAATCACTGATGTCGCATCGACAGTGGTATGCAGCAAGTCTATTATATTATCAAATAATGAGATTGAACCTTTAAAATCATCACGGTTCACCACTAAAGAGTTTGCAGAGTCTGCAATTTCTTCACGAATGCCAATAATCATATCTGCAGAATTCAACCAAAGCTCATTTAACCCTTGTTGATGAGTTAAAGCTTGTTTACCTTCTGATATTTTTTGAGCAAGCACATCGCTATTATCAGCTCTATTGGCTAGCTCTTCTTTTAAGAATGCAATCTCTTTGACTTGCTCTTTATTGATACGCTCAAGATCTGCAATTTTTTTTGTACTTCTGAAAAACATTTCAATATTATCTCTATAGGGTTAAAGCCATCCATCAAACTCAGCAGCCCCAGTTAAACAATAACATACCGTATAGTTTGATGACGTTGAGTGCTAAAAAAGTAAAGCCCTATTACCAAATAAGCTCCTTTTTGCCACTCCCAACCAAGTCAGGTTGAAAATCTAATGTTATTTAAGTGCAACAAGGGTTTGTTGACCTTTCGTGGTTAAATGATGTTCGAACTAAAAGTGTTTAAATCGCGGTGTAGTAGAGCGCACCTTAGTCTTCTAAGCCCCCTTTCCTTTTAATTAAAAGGTCTACAACAAAGAGTAAAACACCTTTAAACGGCTCCTCTTGACAGCATTTGTGGTATCTTTTTACTGCGTTATCGCTTACTTAGTCACGACTCCAAGAATGAAGGAGGTAGCACGACGTTTGAACCCAAGCCGACGACTCCAAAGATGGAGAAGATAGAGCGACATCTGGAATCAAAGCCGAAAATAACGACACAGCATAAACTCTTACTTGCTTAAAGCCCAATAAACTGCTGCAGAAATCATCACCAAAGATCTGCAGCCCCTAGCACTTAATATTTTTCATAGCATATAATCCTTTAAAATATTCGCCCAATGGCCAGTAATAAGCGGATAAAACACACTCAAAACGGTATCATGATTTAAAGCAAAAAATAGAAATCTCGACTTTAGTCCAACTCCATAAGAAGTATAAGCGACCCAAAAAAACCAGAACTCGAACAAAAAAGTATCAAATTTGACAATAAAATCTTTGTTGATACGAAAAATCAGCTTATTTTAAATCTAGCCTATTATTATTTAAGATATTTTTTCATAAAAAACAAAAATAATTAAGGCAAATATATTGATATTAGAATCAAAGTCACACAATTATCGATTCAACTTTAGTTTACCAACCTTCACCCCCTTATGACATCCAAACTGGAAAATACAACGAGACTGCAACAAAGTCTCCCCTAAAGTTAAAAAACTCACATTAGCCTCTTTAAATCTAAGTAAAAAATAACACTCAATTTAATGATAAACACAAGCAATTTAAAAGATAAAAAACTTCTAGTCCCAGATCATTGTATTGCTCTCAAAGCTATTGTACTCTTCGCACCACAAAAACAAATAAAGAGTAAAAAATAGCTGAAACGGGAACTTAATACTTTTGTATATTCGATAATTTGAAATCCACTACAGCAGTCCCAGTAGATTGTTAACTCTATTTATAGAAGTATTTGCTATCGTTTTCTAAAACAACTATAAGCCATAAAAAATCAAAAACGGTCCATGATATGATCTCCAATGAAAGCTAAGCACCCTAACGCCACGACAACGCCAGAAATGAGAGCCTTCATTCAAGTTTCTCAATTAAGCGTAAAACAACTCGCTAAAGTACTGAACATCAGTGAAGCCACTGTTCGTAAATGGCGTAAACGAGATTCAACTGATGATGGCTCAGCAACGCCTCATCACCTCAATACAACACTGACGCCGCTACAAGAATTTGTTGTGGTGGGGCTGCGTGGACAATTAAAAATACCGCTAGACAAGTTACTCAATGCCACACAGACCTTTATTAACCCCAATGTGTCACGTTCAGGGCTCGCTCGTTGCCTTAAACGTCATGGCGTTTCCCAACTAAAAACAGTCTCTAAAAGTGCATTACCTGACGATTACTTCAATCAACTTCCTTTGATGAAAAACAGTCATTTAACCACTTATATCCTTAACTCTGAAACCTTGGCTCAAACGTTAGATTTACCCAGTGCCAGTGCCAAAGATGTGGTTCAAATTGTATCTATCACAATCCCAGCTCAATTAGGTCATATTCCCTCTCTAAATGAGCAAGCTAATGGCACCACAAAAGGTGCCACAATAAACACTCAAAATATAATTGATACCGATAAACCCAGTAACGTTTTTGTCAGTACAGATCCTAAAAGTGACTGGTTATATTTAGATATTTATCAAGGTTGTCATAAGCAAGCAGCGGAACGTTATATGGCCTACGTACTTAAATACGGCCCTTTTTCTTTACGACGTTTATTATCACGAAATTATCGTATTTTTTTAAAGCATTTTCCTGATATGGCCAATGCACGACAAACGCAACTCTCTCACACGCCTTATATTAACATCGACGCAGACACCTCTGCGATCACTGGAGACTCAGTATGAGCTCAATCAAAAATAACACATCTAATGAGAAGCACATGGATCCCCGTTTAAACAAACGATTAAAAGATACACCCATTGCGATTGTCGGCATGGCCAGCCTATTTGCTCATTCACGTTATTTAGATCAATTTTGGGATCTTATCAGTGATCAAATTGATGGCATCACGGATGTCCCTGCAAGCCACTGGCAAGCACAAGACTATTTCGATGCTAACAAATCGACGCCAGATAAAACCTATTGCAAACGTGGAGGTTTTTTACCTGAAGTCGATTTCAACCCTATGGAGTTTGGTCTGCCGCCCAATCTGTTAGAACTCACAGATACTTCGCAATTACTCTCTTTATTAGTAGCAAAAGATGTATTAGCCGATGCAGGGATCACCGATAATACAGATAAAAATAACATTGGTATCACCTTAGGTGTGGGCGGAGGGCAAAAAATCAGCCATAGCTTAGCAACCCGCTTGCAATATCCAGTATTAAAGAAAGTCTTTAAAGAAAGTGGCATCACTGACAACGACAGTGAAATGCTGATCAAGAAGTTTCAAGATCAATATGTTCACTGGGAAGAAAACTCCTTTCCAGGTTCACTCGGCAATGTCATTGCAGGTAGAATTGCTAATCGATTTGACTTAGGTGGCATGAATTGTGTCGTAGATGCCGCTTGTGCAGGTTCTTTAGCTGCTATGCGCATGGCCATTAGCGAACTGGTTGATGGCCGCAGTGATATGATGATCACTGGAGGAGTCTGTACAGATAACTCACCTTACATGTACATGAGTTTTTCTAAAACACCAGCATTTACTACTCAAGAAGTCATCCAACCTTTTGATATTGACTCCAAAGGCATGATGATTGGTGAAGGAATAGGTATGGTGGCCCTCAAGCGTTTAGAAGATGCTGAACGCGATGGCGATAGAATATATTCTGTTATCAAAGGCGTCGGCTCTTCATCTGATGGTAAATTTAAAAGTATTTATGCACCAAGACCTGAAGGTCAAGCAAAAGCACTGAAACGCGCCTATGATGATGCAGGCTTTGCGCCACACACATTAGGTTTAATCGAAGCACATGGCACTGGCACGGCTGCGGGTGATGTAGCTGAATTTAATGGCCTAAAAAGTGTCTTCAGTGAAGGTTGTGATAAAAAACAACATATTGCCTTAGGCTCCGTTAAATCACAAATTGGCCACACTAAATCTACGGCAGGCACTGCTGGGCTCATAAAAGCCGCATTAGCACTGCACCATAAAGTCCTGCCTGCCACCATTAATGTATCCCAGCCTAATCCAAAACTGAATATTGAAGACTCACCCTTTTATCTCAATACTCAAACCCGCCCTTGGTTACCCAGAATCGATGGTACGCCAAGGCGTGCAGGTATTAGCTCTTTTGGATTTGGGGGAACAAACTTCCACTTTGTACTTGAAGAATATCAACCAGAACATCAACGACCACAGCAAACAGAAGCATCTAACGCCAGTCCTATTCCCAATGGATATCGTCAGCGTCAAGTTGCACAAACATTTTTATTCAGTCAAACCACTCTCGCAGCGCTATTATCTCAATTAACACAAGTATTGACTGAGGCTAAACGCACTGATGAGCCTATCAACCTGATTGCACAAACCTACCCCCTAAGGGCATTGGTCCCTACCGCACCACGAATAGGCTTTGTGGCAAATAACACCCAAGAATTGATTGTAAAATTAAACTTCGCAATTAATGAGTTAAACCAAAATAAAGCCGCACATTGGACATTAGCAAATGGCACGAGTTTTCGCGCTGAAGCGTTAATTCACAGCAACAATAACGCCACAGGCCCTGATGCCAAGGTTGCTGCACTTTTTGCAGGACAAGGCAGCCAATATGTCAACATGGGAATAGAGTTAGGCTGCCATTTCCCTGAAATCCGCACACAATTTTCCTTAGCGGATCAGGTTTTTGCCCGTCATCTGGGTGAAACAGTCTCTGAGCAAGTGTATCCTCAACCCGTTTTTAATAAACACGATGAAAAAGCCCAAGCGGTAAATCTGACTCAAACACGCTATGCCCAGAGCGCCATAGGCGCACTCTCAATGGGGCAATATGAATTATTCACTCAAGCAGGCTTTCACGCAGACATGGTCGCAGGCCATAGTTTTGGTGAGCTCACAGCCTTATGCGCTGCAGGCGTGATTAAACAAGAAGATTATTATCAGTTAGCTTTTGCTCGAGGCCAAGCCATGTCTCAAGTACCTGACGGAACGGATGCCGGTGGTATGGCAGCAGTAATGACTTCGCAAGCCGATGATTTAGAAAAAATACAACATTGCCTAGACAATATCAAAGGCGTCAAGATTGCTAATTATAACTCTCCAACTCAATTTGTGATTGCCGGAGAAAATCAAGCATTAACACTCGCCAGTAATGAGCTTAAAAGCCTAGGCTTAAAAGTCATTTCTTTGCCTGTGTCAGGGGCATTTCATACCTCTTTGGTTGCCCACGCACAAACACCTTTTGCTAAAGCCATTGATAAAGTGAGTTTCACAAAACCTAAACGCACACTTTATAGCAATAGTACAGCAAAAGCCTATGCCAATAACGCCAATAGTATAAAAGCTGGCTTTAAACAACATATGCTGCAATCAGTCCATTTTAGCCAACAAATTGAAGCCATGTATCATGCTGGCGCCCGTATATTTGTTGAATTTGGCCCCAAAAGTACCCTACAAAAACTCATATTAGACACTTTAAATGATAAACAAGATGAGCTCTGTGTCGTCAGCATTAATCCCAAAGCAAGCTTTAATCATCAGCAAAACAGTGATCAACAATTGCGTCAAGCGGCGCTTGAAATCGCTGTCGCAGGCGTTACTTTAACGACACTCGATCCTTACCAAGCTGCGACTCGCTTACCTGAAAAACTCACTCCCATGACGATTAAGCTCTCGGCGACCAATCACATCAGTCAAGTCACGAAAAATAAAATGGTAAGCTCCTTGGCTTCGGGTAAAATTTCTCCCGTTATTCAAGATAAGATCATTGAAAAAGAAAAAATCGTTGAAGTTGAAAAGGTCATTGAAAAAGTTGTTGAAGTTGAAAAAGCCGTTGAAAGCATAGCCCAAAACAGTATTGAAACAAAAACAGCTATTCACTCTCCTGTACACACAAGTACAGTGACGCAAACTGTCACACCGCAAATCAATATCACTCCTCAACCAGAGAACCCAAGTGCCGTGTCTAATGATAATTCCGCATTAAGCCAATTTTTTGCAGCCCAACAACAAACAGCCCAATTACACCAAGAGTTTTTGAATATTCCACAGCAATATAATGACACTGTGACCCACATGATGGTTGAGCAAACTAAAATAGTCAATGCTGGTATCACTATCCCCACAGCACTTGAAAAATCGATGTCACAATTCCATCAACATCAAGCCGATACATTAAAAAGTCATGCTCAATATTTGACATTACAAAATCAAAGTAACCATGCTGTGCTGGCACTGCTTGAGCAAACTAAAAGTGAACACAGCACACAAATACCAACGGTTCTTCAGCCTATAGAAGCAGGGCAGCTTGAGTCTAAACATCATCAAGCAGCAGCAACTGACTTGACCCATGCCGCTCAAGCACAAACAAGCACAGTGACTATCCCTCAAGAGTCGATACCAAGTACAAAACACACACCACGGCAAACACAAACGACGCCTGTCTCTACTCCAAACAAATCAGCTAAAAGCTTAGCAACACAGTCTCGCCCACAACAGGCATTACAATCAAATAACATTGAGATAAACCTGATAAAAACGAGCATGCTCAGCGTTGTCAGTGAGAAGACGGGTTACCCCACAGATATGCTTAATCTTGATATGGACATGGAAGCAGATTTGGGTATCGACTCCATCAAGCGAGTGGAAATTCTTGCCTCTGTGCAAGATAAGCTGCCCAACCTGCCTGAATTAAGCCCAGATGATTTAAGTGAATGCCGCACCTTAGGTGACATTGTCACTTACTTAAATAGTCAAAGCTCAGACAATCAAAATCCTGAGCCCCAACATCTAGGCAGCCAAGATTTAGGTCACCAAAACTTAAATACTCATTACACAAACAATCAAAGCTCATCCATTGACAGTCGTCAAGCAGTGGCACCTCATGCTAGCAATACAATCAGTGCTAACAACCAAAACATTCAAACGTGTATGCTCAGCGTTGTCAGTGAGAAGACGGGTTACCCCACTGATATGCTTAATCTTGACATGGACATGGAAGCAGATTTGGGTATCGACTCCATTAAACGGGTGGAAATTCTTGCCTCTGTGCAAGATAAGCTGCCTAATCTGCCTGAATTGAACCCTGATGATTTAAGTGAATGCCGCACCTTAGGTGACATTGTCACTTACTTGAACAGTCAAAGCTTATCCATTGACAGTCATCAAGCAGTGGCACCTCATGCTAGCAATACAATCAGTGCTAACAACCAAAACATTCAAACGTGTATGCTCAGTGTTGTCAGTGAGAAGACGGGTTACCCCACTGATATGCTCAACCTTGACATGGACATGGAAGCGGATTTGGGTATTGACTCCATTAAACGGGTGGAAATTCTTGCTTCTGTGCAAGATAAGCTGCCTAATCTGCCTGAATTGAACCCTGATGATTTAAGTGAATGCCGCACCTTAGGTGACATTGTCACTTACTTAAACTGTCAGAGCATAAACGGTCAAAATCCATCGACAGATAATGGCCTTCAAGTCATTAAAGATGTGGCCGTCAGCAATTCGAATATTCAAACCTGTATGCTCAGCGTTGTCAGTGAGAAGACGGGTTACCCCACTGATATGCTTAATCTTGACATGGACATGGAAGCGGATCTGGGTATCGACTCCATCAAACGGGTGGAAATTTTAGCTTCTGTGCAAGATAAGCTGCCTAATCTGCCTGAATTGAACCCCGATGATTTAAGTGAATGTCGCACCTTAGGTGACATTGTCACTTACTTAAACAGCCAAAACCCTGATGTCCAAGACTCAGATAACCAAGGATTAAATAACCAAAGCCCAGACAACCTAAGCTTAAACGGTCAAAGTCCATCAACAGATCACGGCCTTCAAGTGACTCAAAGTGTGACCGTCAGCAATTTGAATATTCAAGTGTGTATGCTTAGCGTCGTCAGTGAGAAGACGGGTTACCCTGTTGATATGCTTAATCTTGACATGGACATGGAAGCGGATTTGGGTATCGACTCCATTAAACGGGTGGAAATTTTAGCTTCTGTGCAAGATCAATTACCAAATCTGCCAGAATTGAATCCAGATGATTTAAGTGAATGCCGCACCTTAGGTGACATTGTTAATTACTTAAACAGCCAAAGCTCTGATCCCCAAGACTTAGATAACCAGAGCTTAAATAGCCAAAGCCCAGACAACCTAAGCTTAAATGGTCAAAGTCCATCGACAGATAACGGCCTTCAAGTCATTAAAAGTGTGACCGTCAGCAATTCGGACATTCAAACGTGTATGCTCAGCGTCGTCAGTGAGAAGACGGGTTACCCTGTTGATATGCTCAACCTTGAAATGGACATGGAAGCAGATCTGGGTATCGACTCCATCAAACGGGTGGAAATTTTAGCTTCTGTGCAAGATCAATTACCAAATCTGCCTGAATTGAATCCAGATGAATTAAATGAATGCCGTTCATTAGGTGAAATCACGGCGTATTTAAACACGAGCACAAAAAACAGTAATATTGACACCCACACAGCAAAATCCGCTGCCATCAATGTCACCCAACTTCCTCCACACAGCGAGATCAGTCTAAAAAAGCAACCTGCGGCAGCTAAGCCTACAGCATTAAGTCATGCTGCCGCATACGGTAACAAGGCTTGCATGATCATTGTAGATGATGGCCATAATGCAGGCGTACTGGCTGAAAAAATGACACAAGCGGGATTGGATGTAGCTGTAATGTTACTGCCCGAAGGGTATGCTCAATCCCCATTGAATGCAGCAACAAAATCCATTCAAGTGGCAGAATTAGATGAAACAAGCATCACATCAGCTTTGAAGCACCTGCTTGAGCAAGTTGACGCAATTGCAGGCATTATTCATTTACAACCACAATCCCTTTCAGTTCAAGAAGTCATCCATAATCCCCTCAATTTAGATGATACAAGTTTACTGCATATTAAACATGCTTTCTTATGGGCTAAGGTACTTCAACCTCACCTCGATATTGCAAAACACAATGCTAACAAAAACAATGCTGACAAACACAATTCAACGGCATTAAGACGAAGCTTCATTAGCGTTAGTCGCATCGATGGTGGTTTTGGCTACATGAACGCAAAACACATACAAGACGCCGAGTTAAATCAGGGAGCATTAGCCGGTCTGACTAAAACCTTGAGTCATGAGTGGCCCATGACAAGGTGTAAAGCACTGGATATTTGCCCTCAATTAGACGCCAGTGCAATGAGTACAGCCATTCTCAATGAACTGTTTAACCCTAATGAACATGAAATTGAAATAGGGATCAATGCACAAGCACGATACCAACTGATCCCAGAGTCTCCCCTTAAAACATCGACTCAGGACATTAGTCAGGCAAGTATAAGTCCTTCAAAAGTCACTCGTACCGACAAAATATTGGTCACAGGTGGCGCAAAGGGGGTCACGCTGGAATGTGCCTTAAGGTTAGCAAAATCTACCCAAGCTCACTTTATTCTTGCAGGCCGTAGCGAACACTTAAGCCTTAATCAAAGACCTGAATGGGCAAAAAACCAACCATTAAGTGGATTGAAAACCGCAGCGATTAACTATGAGTTGTCTCAAGGCAAGACTCCCACGCCTAAGCAAATAGAGACCTTAATCTGGCCTATCCAAAGCAGTTTAATGATAGATGAAGCATTAGCCGCATTTGAGCAAGTTGGTGCCAGTGCCGAATACCTCAGCATGGACGTAAGCGATAAGACTTCTGTCATATCGAGCCTAGAAAATATTGTTTCAATCACTGAGATCACAGGATTAATCCACGGTGCAGGTGTGCTTGCTGATCAACATATTCAACATAAAACACTGGATGAGTTTAGTCGTGTTTACCACACTAAAGTGGCTGGATTGCAATCACTGCTAACGATACTGGATGTAAGCAAACTTAAATTAGTGGCGCTTTTTTCTTCTGCGGCAGGATTTTACGGTAACGAAGGCCAAAGCGATTACGCTATGGCTAATGAGATTTTAAATAAAGCTGCATTGCAATTGCACTACAAACATTCACACACTAAGGTCATGAGCTTTAACTGGGGTCCATGGGACGGGGGAATGGTCAGCCCCGCACTAAAGAAAATGTTTACAGAGCGAGGAGTGTATGTCATCCCCGTTGAGGCTGGTGCCAAGCTTTTCACTCAAGTACTCACCCATGAGCACAACATAGCCCCGCATTCAGTTCAATTATTGATTGGAAACTCTATGCAAGGACGCAATCAAGAAAACCAAGCCACATCATCACAAACTCAAGGTACAGCCTCAAAAAAGCGTAATGCGAGTGATGTGAGTTTATCACAGCACTCGCGCACCCTTGAAACACCTGCAATGTTAGATATTCAAGCACTTTTTAGTCATAGTGAAAAGCTCACCTTTACCCAAGAATTTAAGCTGGCTGACATGCCTTTTATTGAAGATCATTGCATTGCCGGTCACCCTGTTTTGCCCACTGTATGCGCAATCCAGTGGATGAAGCAAACCGCAATCGATATACTCAATAAACACGCTGGAAGCAAAGCAATCCTTACCAATATGCAGGTTATTGTTAAGGATTATAAACTCCTTAAAGGGGTGATTTTTGATCGCGTGGACTGCAAGACATTAACCTTGTCCTTCAGCACAGACGCAGACAATGCGCTCATGGCTGTCATCCATTGCGACGCTATTCCTCAGTACAGTGCCCGCTTAATGGTACAAACTTTTGCGACTGTCAATCAAACGGACCCCTGTATCAATGCACTCACAGATACATTATCCACTGAAATAGCTAATTTTACAGCAATTTCAGGCAATACCTTATATCGTAATGCCAGCCTGTTTCACGGACCTAGATTGCAAGGTATTGACAGAATTATATATTTTAATGATACCTGCTTACTGGCAAGCTGTCTTTTACCGACAGTGCTCAAAGAGGACTGCGGCCTATTTGCACCAAGTACAAAGCAAGGTGAAAGCCAGCCCTTTGCAGAAGATTGCTTACTGCAAGCCATGCTCATATGGGCAAGGCTGAAATATGATGCAGCAAGTCTTCCCTCAAGTATTGGTGAATTGACAACTTATTCCCCTTTAATGGCAGGCGAGCAGGGTACGATAAAACTTGACGTCATCAAGAGCACTAAACGCACGTTACTGGCTAATGTTGTGCTTTATCATCAAGATGGACAAATAAGCGCCGTGATGAAATCCGCTAAAATCACCATAAGCAAAAATTTGAATGCCGCTTTTAGTGCCCATTCAAATACCGCTCATGTACTCACAACAAAAGAGCCAAGCCGTGATCTTAGCCAATAGCCCCACAAATATTGCTAACAATCAGGCTCAAACAAGCAAGAGTGATATGCCATTGCGCATAGCACTCTTTGCTTTACCTAATGCCCAATCACTCCAACACGCATTGGCTAAGGTGAGCCTGTCCTATCTTAGCCTAGTTGAAGCCCAATGTAATATTGTCGACATTACACTCAATCGCTTTGAAACTGACTTACATTCAGCGGTCCATCAATTAATCAATGATGGATCAACTGAGGCTAATTCGAGTGCAGTGCTGATCAGCAATGAGCAGCACTGCTTATTGATGCTACCCGCATTACAAGCTGCAAAACTAAAATGGCCGTCCCATGCCATTTTATCGAGCATGCAGTTAGCCCCTTTGAACACACAATCAAACACAATACAAACACTGCAAAACAAAGCGGTATTACAGGCAAAACTCACTCATCGCCAAACAGACATAAAACACCATACTTATTATGGACAAAACCAAGATAAGAAATTTGCCAAGCTCATAGCAATAATCAATCAGCTTACTACCCGCACATATCAAAATAACCATCACACGGCCTTTTGGTTTTCCGCTCCCTTTAAAGGCAGAATTGCAACGCTAACTTGTGTTACTTCACATGACAAGTCACTGCCTGACTCGGCTACATGCCCCTTAGAAGCTGAAAAACCAGTATCAAGTATGCTTTTATCTCAAGGCAGTCACCTCGCTGATCCCAAACCGCTACTCGATAACAGTAGGCTGTTTTTTATTATTACTGGGGAAAATCATACTGAACTCAATCACAAATTAGTTCAGCTGCAAACAGCAATAAATGGCTCAAACAGTGATATTGTTCAGCTAATGAAACACAATTTAGTGAATTTTACCCAACAGCAACACGCATCTAAAGTGGGTATGGATGCCGCTCCAACTCCCCCGATATTGACACTGGTGCTACAAGCCAAATCATCGTCTGCGCTCATACAAGAAATCACAGGGATGTTAACAGCATTACCTAACGCTTTAGCGCAGCAGAAACACTACCACACGCCCGCTGGCAGCGTATTCATCCCCGCTCCTCTCGGTGAGAAAGGGCTCACTTTTGTTTATCCTGGTGTGGGCAGTATTTACTCAAATATGTTCAATGATCTGCATGTCTATTTTCCAACGCTATTTGCCCAGCTCGAACAAGAAGGCCCATTGAGTGCCATGTTACAAGCTGAAAAGGTGTATTGCGCGCATAGGCACTCAGCTGAAAATCAGACAGTTCCGACTAAAACGAGTGCAAAACTAAATGATATGTCACTGGCGGAGCTGGCTATTGCAGGTGTTGGTTCTAGTTATCTATTCACTCAATTGCTCATTCAAGAATTTAAATTAACACCTCACTTTGCATTAGGTTACTCAATGGGAGAGGCCGCAATGTGGGCCAGTTTAGGCGTGTGGAAAGCACCTCATCAATTCATTAATCAAACCTTAAATAGCCCATTATTCACGACTATGATGTCCGGACCACTCACCACAGTTCAGCAAGCTTGGCAAAATATAACGCCCCTTCAACCGGCATTAAACTGCAAAGACAACCCCATTCAGTGGAATAGCTTTTTGGTCAGAGCCAATGCAGATGAAATAAACGCTCTCTTACCGCAATATCCACGAGCATACCTCGCCATCATTCAAGGGGATACTTGTATTATTTCAGGTTGTGAGTACCAATGTTCAGCCTTACTCAGCACATTAAAAAAGCGGGGGATTGCAACCAATAGAGTGACAGCAATGCACACACCACCCGCTATGCTGGTGCACAGTGAGCTGGCCAAATTTTACCATCAAGAGGTTCAATCTCAGTCCAATAAACAGGCAATAAACACACAATTTATTGTGACATCACAAGCACAAGCTTTCAGCAAGCAGCAAAGGGACGATACCATCGCCATTACCGCAGACAACATCGCTCACTCTTTAGCAGATAACTATTGTCAGCTCCTAGACTTTCCCACACTCGTTCAAAAAGCCCAACGAAAGGGAGCCAAATTGTTTTTAGAAGTGGGTGCAGACAGGCAAAACACGACTTTAATGGATAAAATATTCAAACAAAACCTTAAACAACAAAATCCGTCTCATGCAATGGCTATCAACGCCAAAGGTGGCGAGAGTATTACCGATATACTCAAAGTCTTAGCTCAGCTCATTAGCCATAATGTGCCTGTGTCTATAGCGCCTTTATTAATGAGTTTTAAAGAAGATAACCCCCACTCTATCTCGCCATTATCCCATGACTTATTTGACAAAGGAGAAGTCAGTGTCTTCTCATAAGCCTTTAATAAAAAATCCTTCAATACAAAATAAAGTTGCTATTGTCGGCCTAGCCGCGCTCTACCCTAATGCCGACAGTCCTCATGCTTTTTGGCAAAATTTACAGCAAAAAAAAGATGCTAGAAGTCAATTAACTACCGACAAGCTCAATGCCAATATCAGTGACTTTCAAGGCCAGCAAGGACAAGCCGATCGCTTTTACTGTGATAAAGGCGGCTACATTCAAAATTTTCATTTTAACCCAAGCGGTTATCACATTGCTGAAGCGGATTTACAGCATTTAGATAGCAGTCTGCAGTGGGCGCTACACACTTGCTCTGAAGCATTACACGATGCCAATATCAGTCTAAATGAGACAATTTTGTCAAAAACAGGGATTGTCATGGGTACCCTATCTTTCCCTACACAGCAATCTAATCAGCAATTTTTACCCCTTTACCATAAGATCGTTGAAAAAGCATTACAGACCACGCTCTCCATTGGCGATAAAACAGACTTTACGCTATGCTCTTTTTCTTTAATCGACAAGCCCGCTCTTTATTCACCACAAGACAATATCGATTCCCCAGTGAACCTCACCGGACACGATGGTAATATTGCCCATAATGCATCAAAAATTATCAGTGATGCACTGGCACTAAAAGGCCCTCAGTTAAGTCTAGATGCAGCTTGTGCAAGCTCCGTTTATTCTCTCAAACTTGCTTGTGACTATTTACATACTCGCAAGGCTGATGTCATGCTTGCTGGGGCCGTTTCAGGCGCTGATCCCTTCTTCATTAATATGGGATTTTCTATTTTTCATGCTTACCCTGAGCACGCTTCACCCAAAAATGAAATATCGGCCCCTTTTGATGCGAAAAGTAAAGGACTGTTTGCCGGAGAAGGGGCTGGTGTTTTAGTCCTCAAAAGGCTAGATGATGCCCTACGAGACGGCGATCACATCCATGCTGTCATCGACAGTATCGGTTTATCCAATGACGGCAAAGGCAAATTCGTTCTTAGCCCAAATAGCAAAGGACAAGTGAATGCGTTTAAGCGGGCCTACAATGCCAGCAGCATCACGCCTGCACAGGTAGAAGTCATTGAATGCCATGCCACAGGTACCCCCTTAGGCGACAAAGTAGAACTCACCTCGATGGAAGATTTTTTCATCGATAAGCTTGATACTAGCCCTGCACCGCTGATTGGCTCTGCCAAATCAAATTTAGGTCACTTATTAACCGCAGCAGGCATGCCGGGGATCATGAAAATGATCTTTGCCATGAAAACCGGTCAGTTGCCTCCTAGTATCAATATCGAATCAACCATTCAATCACCTAACGGCTTATTTGGTGCACATAACATTCCCACACAAGTGACTCAATGGCCAAGTAAACATGAGTCTGGCATTTCTCAGCGCCATGCGGGCGTCTCAGTATTTGGTTTTGGCGGGTGTAACGCACACCTTATTTTAAGCCGCTATGAAACCCTTAACGCCCCCTTGTCCACCAGCACAATGTCTGCGCCTCAATCATTAGCGATTACTGGGATCGCTGCACATTTTGGCCCACTAAAAAATATTCACGCTTTCAATCAGGCCATTGAAGAAGATAAACATGCTTTTATTTCTTTACCAGAACAACGTTGGAAAGGCATAGAAAAACACCCCGATATTTTGACGCAGTTTGGATTAAACGCAGCCCCTAAAGGGGCCTATATTGATCAATTTGAATTGGATTTTTTACGTTTTAAGCTTCCGCCAAATGAAGATGATAGGCTGATCCCTCAACAACTGCTATTAATGAAAGTGGCAGATGAAGCCATTATCGATGCAAAATTACAAGCAGGCCAAAACGTTGCCGTGCTGGTGGCCATGGAAACCGAACTTGAACTGCATCAATTTCGTGGACGCGTTAATTTACACAGCCAACTGGCACACAGCCTTAAAGACCATGGTATTACCTTAACAGCTGATGAGTATCACGCACTCGAGTCCTTAACCATGGACAGTGTGCTTGATGCTGCCAAGCTCAATCAATACACCAGTTTTATCGGCAATATCATGGCCTCGCGCATTGCGGCGCTATGGGATTTTAATGGGCCTGCTTTTACGATTTCAGCCGCTGAGCAATCTGTTAACCGGTGTATTGATGTTGCCCAAAACCTCATGGCCGTCAACTCAATTGACGACCCTCTTAGGCAAGATCCTCTTCAAGCTGTTGTGATAGCCGCAGTTGACTTATCGGGCAGTATTGAGCAAGTCATGGTGAAGAATCAACTACAACAAGTCGAAGCACATCCAGATAGAGCCACTGCTTCCCATAAAAAGTGGGCACTAGGAGAAGGAGCCGGTGCGATTGTACTGATCCCTGAACAGACCGAACCAAGCAATACTCGCAGCTATGCATATATCGATAATGTTGACTTTAATCCATCCCTGCAAGTACACGCTCTCAACGATTACGCACTATTAGAAACCTGCGTTGCACCCAGTCAACATGCTCCAATACTCAGGCAGGCTAAAGTTGATCTCCTTGCGCAAATGCCGCAAGCAAAGCATATTCAAGCCAGTCATCGCATTGGTCACAGTTTTGCCGCTGCGGGCATGGCCAGTTTACTCCATGCCCTATTAAATCTACATAAAAACACGGCGCTAACTGCACAGCCAAAGCACAACAAAAAAGCATTAATTGCCACCTTTATCGACAAACAACACTCACTGTTAACGTTAAGGCAAAATGCCCCCCAGCAGCAAACATTAACTCAAAAGCTGACACTTGAAAAAACACCGTCCAAAGCGCCTCAAGAAGAAGCCAAGATAAAAGTCATTAAACACGTTGTTTTAGGCGGCCGCGATATCTATCAACATATTTCATCAAGCCCTTTGCAACATAAAAACAACATAATAAACAAAGTCACCAATGCATTAATGCAAAAAAAGCCATTAGTAGACAATACATTGATACCGGAATCCTCGCAGATAAACACCATGAAGAAATCACCGACATCCGCATCACCTCTGTCCAATCCAAATCAGCAAGATAAGTTAGCAGCACATGTAACGCAGCTACAAAAAAATCAAACGCTAGCTCAACAGGCGCATAGCGACTTTTTAGCTAGCCGTAGCACAGGGCTCAAAATCGCTGATGCCCTGTTAACGTCTCAATTAAGATCTGAATTAAATACACTGAACACCAGTACTCAAAATACAACCCCTACCGATTTAGACGTCACAAGCGTACCGAGCAGTGCATTTACCCCCTATCAGTCCCCCATTCCTGAGCATAAACCTTGTATTTGGGATTATCATGATTTAGTCGAGTATGCAGAAGGGGACATTGCCAAGGTATTTGGACCTGAATATGCCGTTATCGATCAATACTCACGCCGCGTTCGTCTGCCTACTACAGATTATTTATTGGTATCGCGCGTCACTAAAATCGATGCAGAAATTAATCAATATCGGCCCTCAACCATGACCACTGAATACGATATTCCAATGGATGCGCCTTATTTAGTCGATGGACAAATTCCTTGGGCTGTTGCCGTTGAGTCTGGTCAGTGTGATTTAATGTTAATTAGTTATCTCGGCATCGATTTTGAAAATAAAGGTGAGCGAGTATACCGTTTACTCGACTGTACCTTAACCTTTTTAGGCGACTTACCTCGTGGCGGCGACACCTTAAAATACGACATCAGCATTAATCACTTCGCCCGTAATGGTGACACCTTATTATTCTTTTTCTCTTACCACTGCTATGTTAATGATGTATTAATCCTCAAAATGGATAACGGCTGTGCAGGCTTTTTTACCGATGCAGAGCTCAGCGATGGTAAAGGTGTTATTCGCACAGAGGCCGAAATCAAAGCCAGACTAAAGGCCTTAAATGGCCCTAAACAACACTTTACTCCCTTACTTCAATGCCAGCAGACACAATTTGATCATCAATCGATCCGCCATTTATTAACCGCTGATTTAGTCGGTTGTTTTGGCAGCAGCCATGAGCGAGTAAATGGCCATGGCCAAAGTGCTAAGCAAAAATCCTTATGTTTCGCCTCTGAAAAATTCTTGATGATAGAAACGGTTAGCCATGTTGAGCCAAAAGGCGGTGCATGGGGATTAGGAATACTCGAAGGGCATAAGCAATTAGCGGCAGATCATTGGTATTTTCCCTGTCATTTTAAAGACGATCCTGTAATGGCAGGTTCATTAATGGCGGAAGGCTGCGGCCAATTATTACAATTTTATATGCTGTATCTGGGCATGCATACTCAGACTCAAAACGGTCGTTTCCAACCATTAGAAAATGCCGCTCAGCAAGTCCGTTGTCGTGGTCAAGTACTACCACAATCAGCCATATTAACCTATAAAATGGAAGTCACTGAAATAGGCTTAAGCCCTTACCCTTATGCCAAGGCGAATATCGATATTTTACTGGATGGTAAAGTCGTGGTGGACTTTCAACACTTAGGTGTCATGATAAAAGAAGAAAGTGAATGTACCCTTTATAACCATTCCCCCGTCATTCAACCTACTACTTCACACTCCAATCCGCCCAATCTCAACCCAAATGCACCTTTGATGCAAAAAATACCCAATATGCACGCTAGCCTCAATAAAGGCGTACGGCCATTAACCCATTATCCCGCTCCTATGATGGCAGGTTCACCTAATAGGCAACCCGATACCTTACCCTTTACCCCCTTTCATTTATTTGAATTTGCAACAGGGGATATCGAGCAGTGCTTTGGCCCTGAGTTTGCCATTTATCGCGGTTTGATCCCACCAAGAACCCCTTGTGGAGATTTACAACTCACCACAAGGGTGATAGACATTAAAGGCACTCGAGGCGAATTAAATAAACCTGCTTCTTGTATTGCAGAATATGACGTCCCCGAACAGGCTTGGTATTTTACCAAAAATAACCACCAAGCCAGTATGCCTTACTCTATTTTGATGGAAATAGCCTTACAGCCCAACGGTTTTATTTCAGGATATATGGGCACCACTTTGGGCTTTCCAGGTGAAGAGTTATTTTTTAGGAACCTAGACGGTAAAGGCAAGCTACTGCTAGAAGTTGACTTAAGAGGTAAAACAATAGTTAATCACTCGCATTTATTGTCCACCGTCATTGCCGGAAGCAATATTATTCAAAGTTTCACCTTTGAGCTCAGTTGTGACAATCAAGCCTTTTATAAGGGTGAAGCTGTCTTTGGTTATTTTAAAGCTGCAGCGCTCAAAGATCAGCTTGGACTGGATAAAGGTCAAATCACTCAGCCTTGGCATATTGCCAATAAAGTCAAAGTTGATCATCACATTGATTTACTCGATATGCTAGCGCCCCATTCCAGTTTGAGTGCTAAAAAGCCTTCTTATTTTATCGCGCCAACCGATAAACCCCATTATAAGTTAGCGGGTGGACAGCTCAACTTTATTGACAAAGTCGATATCGTTGAAACGGGAGGGAGCCATCAATTAGGGTATTTATTTGCCCAGCGAACGATTGATGCTAGCGATTGGTTTTTCCAATTTCATTTTCATCAAGATCCTGTCATGCCGGGCTCTTTAGGTGTGCAAGCAATTATTGAACTGATGCAAACCTACGCCATTAATCAAGGTTTAGGCAAAACGTTTACGAACCCGAAATTTGAACAAATACTGTCAAACATCCAATGGAAATATCGTGGACAAATTAATCCCTTAAATAAACAAATGTCACTGGATGTGCATATTACCAAAATTCAAAAAACGCCAGAAAAAGTTATCATTGTAGGTAATGCAAATATCAGTAAAGATGGGCTACGTATTTATGAAGTGACTGACATTGCCATTGGGATCACATCTGAACAATGCTAACCAAGCCAACAAAAAATAACAGGGTGACACCTAAATGAAATCTATGATAAAAAATGAATCGTTAACCCCTTGGCCGTGGCAAGTTAATATTTCAAAACTTGCCTTTGATCTTAATAGCCTAGCCAGTCAACTTAAAGACTTTAGTCAATGTTGTTATCTTGTTGAACACAACGATAAAGGTCTAGGCATAAGTCATGATGCAGAGATTATCAATCCTGAGTCATTAACACCTTCAAGCCCGACAACAGGAAAAACATCAAATGTATTGCCCGTCAGCGCCTTTGCACCAGCTCTGGGTACTCAAAGTTTAGGGGATAGTCATTTCAGACGTGTTCACGGCGTAAAATACGCTTATTATGCTGGCGCAATGGCAAATGGGATCTCATCAGAAGAATTGGTCATCGCATTAGGAAAAGCTGGCATTTTATGCTCTTTTGGTGCTGCAGGGCTCATCCCATCAAGAGTGGAAGCGGCTATTGTTCGTATTCAAGCCGCTCTCCCTCAAGGTCCCTATGCGTTTAATCTCATTCACAGCCCCAGTGAACCCGCATTAGAGCGCGGCTCAGTTGAGTTATTTTTAAAACATCAAGTTCGCACTGTTGAGGCCTCGGCCTTTTTAGGCTTAACGCCACATATTGTTTATTACCGCGCGGCAGGTTTAAGCCTTGATAGCAAAGGACAAATAAACATTGCCAATAAAGTCATCGCCAAAGTAAGTCGCACCGAAGTCGCCACTCATTTTATGCAACCTGCGCCAGTTAAAATACTGCAAAAACTCAAGGATGAGGGACTTATCAGCAGCGAACAAATGGAGCTTGCTCAACAGGTTCCCATGGCTGATGACATCACAGCTGAAGCCGATTCAGGCGGTCACACAGATAATCGTCCCTTAGTCACTTTATTACCCACATTACTCGCCCTAAAAGACAATATACAGAAACAATACCAATACCCCACACCACTTCGAGTCGGTGCAGGTGGCGGTATTGGCACGCCAGATGCGGCACTTGCCGCTTTTAATATGGGCGCAGCGTATATCGTCACAGGCTCTGTAAATCAGGCCTGCATTGAAGCTGGGGCCAGTGAACACACCAGAAAATTGCTTTCAACAACGGAGATGGCTGATGTAACTATGGCGCCTGCAGCCGACATGTTTGAAATGGGCGTTAAACTGCAAGTGATAAAACGTGGCACCCTATTTCCTATGCGCGCCAATAAACTTTATGACATTTACACCCGTTTCGATTCCATCGATGACATTCCAGCTGATGAACGAGAAAAACTTGAACAACAAGTCTTTCGCGCCAGCCTAGATACGATATGGCAAGGCACCGTCAAGCATTTTAATGAGCGCGATCCAAAGCAAATAGAGCGGGCACTTAACCATCCAAAACGTAAAATGGCGCTAATTTTTAGGTGGTATTTGGGCCTTTCAAGTCGCTGGTCAAACACTGGTGAAGTGGGCCGTGAAATGGATTACCAAATCTGGGCAGGGCCTGCATTAGGCGCCTTTAATCAATGGGCGAAAGGCAGCTATTTAGCCCATTACCAACAAAGACAAGCCGTGGATGTCGCCAAACACATTTTATATGGCGCCGCTTACTTAAATCGAATCAATTTTATTACCTCACAAGGAATAAAACTGCCTAACGAATTATTACGCTGGCAAGCTAACCAAAAAATGGGATAGGCGATATAACTTAATATTGATACAGTTAGCCCTAATTTAAGTTAAAAATAAAGGTGGGATAATGTTCTACCTTTGACTTTTACAGATGACATCTTAACTGTTTATCCCGCCTCTCATATATGGCTAAATCAATTTAAAATGATTTAGCTATATATCTTATCCTTAAAAAGGAACGGTTATGACGCATATTAAGGTGATAAAAAAGCAAGAACTCATCATATTTCCCCCCCTCCCATTGCTGTGCTAAATTTAGAAAAATCAAATTTATATCTATGGCAATAAAGCCATTAATGAATTCGCGGGGGAAAATGTTGTGGGTAAAAAAGATTCAGATTAATTTGGGACAGAAATGCTAATATATTAATTGAAACAGATACATACACAATGGACACTGGTGAGCCACAATACCTGCATGAAACAGTTGATAACGCTTTACGGAGTAAAGTCACCTTAAGCATATGTCAATTTCCGGTTGATATTAGGCTTTCACACCTCGCAAGACTTTATCAAAAAAACGCTCACTCTACTCATCAATTAGAGTATGGGTCACATTTAAAAAATTAATAATCAAAAAATTGTCTACGATCTTTTCCCGCACTGTTTGAATTTACTTTATTAGGGTGCTTATACTCTCGCCAGTCAGCGACATGTTTACCTTTATTGAGATGTGGAAAACTCAAATTTGAAAGCCTTTTTTCTTTATTTTCCAAACCAACTAACCTCTCATCTAAGCAGCAGGTTTCAATATCATCAGAGATCACACCAATAAAATGCAATAACTCACCTAAACTACCTTGATGATCGATATTAATAATCAGTAAGTCATCACGATCAGCAAAGTAATCTATCACGGCTTTTTTATGAGTAAGATAGCAAGACTGTAAATGTTCAATACTAAAGGGATCACTTGTCGTTGAAAGTGAAAATACGTCATTAAAGCTGCGTTTCAATACAGGATTAAATACCCCTGTTTTTAAATCAAGATTAGTTCGCATTTTATTCAATAGCATTTGAATTGATGGGATCCATCCAGCAAATTCTCTGTCTAAATAAATAAACTTAGAATCTGGAAATAACTTATCTAACTGCTTATAATCACTAAAACACGGCGCATCTGAAACAACATCTGCCAATTGAAAAGCTTGTTTAGTATAAGCCGTATGCGCAACTTTAAAATCATAATCTAACAAAGCTACGCTGATACTTGTCGTGCCTGTTCTCGGTAAACCAATAATAAAAACTTTATTCATAATCAATCAAAAAAACCAAATAAACCAGCAATACGAAAAACGCTAGTTTATCATTACTTAGCAGTAAATAAACCTTCTATGTAATAAGTGGTGTATGACGTATTTTTATCGGTAAAAGCGTTAAAAACTCGACAGTTAAAGCAAGATGTTTTTCTCAAAATTTATTTGCTAAATACACTATTATTACCGAGTTCTTTCTACTCCACTCCTATAGCAATTTCAACTTCATTATCTGCTTTATAATATTCAAAGTCTGTTTTAAAAAGACGAACATGCTCACAATCATAAGCATTAAAATAACGCCACACTTCCCCCCATAACTGGATAATAGTATGAGGCATTTTTCCTTTTGCTGAAAAGATTAAATATTTTCCAGCTTCAATCGTCACACTTTGTTGTGTGTATTCTGTCTGGCTCAAAACGGGCTCCAACTGCTTCAAGTTAAGTCCATCAGCACAGGCAATCAGATCATACTCTCCACTAGCATCAGACTCATAAGCAGTATAAGCCCCATAGAGTTTAGGACTAGCAGCCAATAATGGCAGACAAATACGACTAAACTCATTCCATAAAGGTGCAACTTTTGCCGTTTTAGGCGTCAACTCAAAAACATTCTTTGTTCTGACGCTCAAGCCTATAAGAGTAAAGGCATCAATATACTCAATTCTCATTATCTAACCTTTTTCTATCAGGTAAAACAATGTATCAATATCAATCACATCAATACTTCTTTATTATTGTAGATGAAAGACAAAAAAAGTCACAATAGCAAAAAAGCACTAAATCTGAACGCCACAAAATAGAAATTCTACGAAGCGATAAAAAATATCGAAATATAGAAATATAGAACATAAAAAAGTATAAGCGCACCTTTAATTTACACTATTACATTCGTAATCAAGAATACTGCACTGATTAACAATGTTGCTGAAGCACTTGATGAAGCTGTTTACGAATAGTTGGCAAATCATTTTGAGTGATATTCAATGCTGTTTGAGCCTGATAACGTCGAATATATTGATTAACCAATCGGGTTAACCCGCTGTTCTTATAATCAAAGTCCAATTGTAATTGAAGACTATCATTATGTTGATGCATCACCAATTCTAACTCATCAAATTGTTCACTAAAATAACCACTTTGTGCTTTACATTCAAATTCTTGAATGAATGGCATAGGAGATTGAGGTGATGAACATGCTTCACAAGCAACTTTTTTTATAACAAAACCTAAATGTTCCAACGCGTTAAAGACATTATTTTGTAATGAATTAGGTTCTATTGTTAATATAGAAGTATTCGACTTTCCTAATAAATAATCAACATCTAAACGAGGACTTACCCATATTTTATTTCGACCAAAACTTAATGGTGTCGATAAAGGCAAAGGAAAAGAAAATGGAATATATTTTACCTGTTTAGAGTCAGTCGAAAAACGAGTATTTAATTCAAAATGAGTAAGTTCATACTGTTTTTCAATTTGGCGTAAACATACTTTATGACCGCAATCATATTCCTCTTCGGCCACATAGTTACTCCATATGGCTAATTCGATTTTATGCACCTGCTGAGGAAACCACCCTCCCATCACTTTAATGACACCCGATACCTCTTGCCCAGGCTGTAATGTATCATTATCAATAATGGCTTCAACGCTTGCTGCTCCAATCCCCAGTTTAGCAAGTGCTTTTATAAAAAATGACATAGGACTCCTTCCTGTTTGTCATAAAAATAAGGCCCGAGGGTAACATGGCACTTTTATTTTTACCATTCAATCAATTAGAAAATTTATTGATAAATTATATTCGATTGTAACCATCAAGCATTTTTGATGAACTAACGTTAAATGGTATAATAAAACAATGTAATCGATATTGGGGAAAGCCATGGATACCACACCAGCAATACTCACTCACTTATTCGATCAACTCGGCCTTATGAGCAGTGAAAAAGAAATTGAGCGCTTTATCGAATCCCACAGCCTAGATGATAATATTCATCTATATCAGGCTGACTTTTGGAGTGTAAGTCAGAGAAATTTTTTGCAAGAAGCACTAGAAGAAGATGCTCAATGGTCTGGTGCGACTGACTGCTTAGACACTTTGCTTCGTAAAAAATAGACGCCAATACCGAAAACCTAAACTTGGAATTATGAGAATTAAAGAATCAAGATAATTCATTTATCATCATTAAACTAATGATATTACAGTTATGCATTATTTTTATTTAGCTCAATCGCGCTATCAAACCATGCTACTTATCCCGAGTTCTGGTTACTGAGAAGATAAAATCAATTTATATTCTAATTGTTGAGGTAATAAGGGAGTATTATCATTATTAATATACGCCTCATAACCCGAACGATAAAATACGGATAATGGATGCCCAGATTGACCTCCAGGTAAAGTCAAAATAGCCCGACTTTCCTGCCCTGGCTGCACAATAAAACGCTCAGATGCACCAAAATGAGCTCTTTGCACAGCAGGCATAAAATCATCGCCAAAACCACTTGCACTCGGCATATCCAACAAAGGGCTTAAAAAAGGGAAAATACGACTAAAAGGATGTTGAATGTTCAATCGGTTGACTTGCCCCCACGTTAAATCAGACAACTGATAACGCTCACTGTGCTTTTTGAGCAAATATTGCTTTGTCTCTTTGTAAACCAATAGACCAATATCATTCCAAGTTTCATCTTTAGGCAACCAAGATAATGGTTTGACTGTCAGTAATTGCCAAGCTCCAGGCTCCAAATAGCGCTTTATGACACTTAAATCTTGCCCATAAGGTATAATTTTATTCTCAATGGGCGAAAAAAGTTGTGTTATAAATGCCTCTCTAAAACGGCTAACTAAAGTGTAACCGACCGAATCTTCACAAGCACAAGCTCGCCAAGCTCGAATAAATTCAATATCAGCTTCAAATTCATTTGAATGCTCACTGAGTAAAGTTAACAAATATCTTTGCCAAGGAAGTAGAAAATGAGCCTGATTATCACGCTGTAATTGATAAAAATCATCTTCACTAAATAACTCAGATGACATTAAACGCTCATATATCTGTACGTTTCGAGCCCCTAAAGCATACCCTCCATCACCTAAAAAATGATCATCATCAACAGAAACAGCCCTTGCATTTGCCGTCCATAATCGTTCAATAGCCGGATTTTTTCGTTGAGGTAAATCCAAATAATCTTGTTGCCATAAGTCCAATTGATAATCTTCTACACGCATTGCAGTATTTTGTGGATTATTTCTTGAAGGAAAAGCGCCTGTAGGTTGCCAAGCTATGCTTCCTTTATCATCAACCACTAACATATTTTGGATAGGTATTCCGATACTCGGCGCCAGCGCCATAGCCTCTTCTACACTTTGGACTTTTTCTAAACCGAGAAGATTAAAATTGACGGCATAATCTTGATGAGCAACCCAAGAAAGTGCATACTTCTTTGACTCATTAATGGCAACATCATTGTCTTCCTTTTCATGTTGCTTTACCAAGTATTCCGTTGAAATAACAGGGCCGTATTGAGATAGTTCAAATTGATAATTAACGGTATCGTCACCTCGCACCTTAATCTGCTCAGTTTCCATTGTCACTGCTGTATTATCTGATAATTCCACCCAATCTGCGGTATCTAAATAAGCATTAGTAAACCCCCAAGCAATATGACCATTACTGCCAACAATCACACCCGGTGTACCTGGTAAAGAAACCCCTGTTATTTGAATCAGCTGTTGAGTCACTTCATCAGGATAATTTAATTGCACTCGATACCAAATAATAGGCACACTCAAAGACAGATGCATGTCATTAGATAGCATTGCTTGCCCTGTCTGGGTTAAGTTTCCACTCACAGCCCAATTATTACTGCCCTTTTGCGGCAATTCAGTCATTCTATTAAAGGATGAACTCGACATATTTTGCACACTATTTGGTGCCAAAATAGGGATATTTTCTGCGATTAAAGGAATACGACTTAAATCAAGCGCTGCTTGAAATTGACTAGGTTGAATTAAAAAGTCCACCACCTCTTGATTAAAATGCTGTTTAATCAAAGTTAAAACTAAGTCTCTTTCTATGGTTTTAGATTGTAAATCAAGATACATACTAAAAATAACCAATAAACTATCGGCCGCTTGCCAAAGTTGTGGCGTTGCTTTTAACAATAAATATTCAAAACTAGGCATAACCTGCTGCTTTAATGCGGCATTTACACCTTGAGCATATTTAAATAGAATGGATTTTTCTTCACTTGATAACCCCGATAAGATAGCCTTAGCTTTTGCCTTAAATTGATGTATTCTATTTCTTTTATCTAATTCAATACTTTTACTGCCAAATAATTCCGATAACTCTCCAGCTGCATTTCTTCTCAATAAATCCATTTGAAAAAAACGGTCTTGGCCATGAGAAAACCCTAATGCATAAGATAAATCCAAACGGTTATTTCCACTGATAACCGCAGTCCCCAACCTATCCCTTTCTATCACTGTATCTTCATTTAATCCCGATATTGCAATAACTCCATCCAGTTGAGGTAAACTTAATCGTAAACAAGCATAGAGGCCCATGAATAAAATAAGCAGTACAAACAAGCCAACAAACACGCTATATTTAAACCGTTTCATCATCACTCCCTATGACAAATTATTTAAAAGAGGTTATTGATTAAAAAGCCCCAACGCACTCGCAGTCATTGCTCTTACTCCCGTGTGAATCGTCACAGGGTAATCCGGTGCAAATTGGCTAGAATGCAAAGAAGGCAGTGCTTCCTCCTCTGTTAAACTATTAGCATATTTTCCCTTATTCACCGCCCCTAACCAAAAAAGAGAAATAGGTCTCTGTTCTGCTGTTTTACCATAAAGACCAAAATCTTCACCCGCCATAACAGCAGGTAGCTTAATTACGTTGTCAGCCCCTAGCTCTGCCACAATGCTCTGTTTAATTTGCGCAGTTAATGCTGGATCATTATAGGTTGAGGGAATTCGTTCCTCTTCATGTACAATCAGTTCTGGCATCAAATGTTGCGGGATACCTGCACTTATCGCAATCCCTTTAACCATACGTTTTAACGCATCAATTTGTTGCAATCGTACTTGAGGGTTATATGAGCGTAAAGTGAGCGCCAGTTGAACTTCGTTAGGAATAATATTATGTTTAGTTCCACCTTGGATAGCACCAACTGTAATCACACTCGGTTCTAACGGTGATATCTCGCGGCTGCCAATAGTCTGCAAAGCCAATACCATTCTTGAAGCCAATACAATGGGATCGATGGTATCGTGTGGGTAAGCGCCATGACCGCCAACACCTTTGATTTTAATATCCACTGAGTCAACATTCGCTAATGCATAACCCGAAGTAATCCCTACTTGCCCTGCAGGGAGCTCGGCATTGACATGTAGCGCCAAAATATAATCAGGTAAAGGGAAATTATTAAAAATCCCATCTGCTAACATAGCCTTCGCCCCACCACCGACTTCTTCAGCGGGTTGGGCAAGTAAAACAAGCGTTCCCTGCCAATCTTGCTTATTCTTAATCAATTGCTCTGCAGTACCCAATAAACTCACCATATGGATATCGTGCCCGCAAGCATGCATCACTCCAACCTCATTATTATCTTTATCTAATTGTATCACTTTGGATGCATAGGGTTTTTGTGTTTGCTCTTTCACTGGCAATGCATCAAGATCGGTACGAATAAGTAATGTGGGACCTTCACCATTTTCATAAACCCCAACAACACCATGGCCACCAATATTGGAAGTAACATTTACACCCAATTCAACTAACGTGTTCGCCATCACTTTTGCCGTCTGTTGCTCTTGATAAGAGAGTTCTGGAAATTGATGAAAATGCAGGTATAACTTCTCCAACCTTGGCATAGCCGTATCAATCGATAAGCTAAGAGGAGTTTCTCCCAATGGGTGATTTGAGGTAGGTTGAGCGGCAATACTAATACTGAATATTGACATATAAGTAAAAATAAAAAAGCCTTTCATAAACACTAGCGTTCCGGCATTAAATCAACATTAATTTAACCTATCACACTCAATATGTTTAATAAATCCTCTTTGTGTATAAATCATAAGCAACAATAAGTAAATGCCTAACTATTATCGGCATAAATAGGGACAGGGAAATGACGGCAAAAGCAGACTAAATGCGAGATGAGTCTGTCATATAAATCCTGATCAGTATACGGGAGCTCATCAGGGTAAACGCGACTATCCAGCTCAGTCGGCATTAAGAAGTTAGTTAATCGAATAAGATCTTCATCAATACTGGCTTGTGTATGACTATCATAAAGGCTTGCTTCAGCAGCCAGGCCTGACAAGAAAAAATGTCGTAGAAATAAAATTAACTCATCAAAACTAGCATTCCAGTTAAGGTTACCATTATTTTGTGCTTCCCAAGCCAATAATTCAATGGCACGCATGGCTTCTCCTTGCAGTGAAGCCGCTTTTCCCTCGCTAGGAACTAAATGCTCCCAAAGCCATAATTCAACATCATACATATTACCAGACACATTAATTGTTAGCGGCTCTGCCATATTATCTTTTACACATTCAATGGATTGACCATATTTAACTTGAGCTCGGGATTATGAGTGTCAAAGAACATTAGTAATCCATTTAAAGTCAACAAGTTAAATTCAATCCAGTTATTATTTATTGTTTAATTTGGCTAAATACCGCTATTTTTGTCTATATCAAGGCGGGATTTCGTGTCTAATAGTGGACTATTAATAGAAAACACAACATAGATAGGGGCAAAAATAGCGCTATTTAGCAGCGCTGCTTATCCCGAGTTCAGGTTATTTAATATTACCACACGACATACTTAACTATAAGATAATGTATCTGCTGATGGTTCAAGATGATTTTTTTGCGAAGATCCCATTAGCTCATCAGCCCGTTTCACTAACATATCTAATTGAAGATCAGGCTCCACTCCTTGAGTGACGCCAAAGCTAGCAGTAATTGAAAATTCATGGCCAGAGTAATGGGTATCTAAGTTTTCAATCATTAAACGGCAGGTCGTGGCCACTTTCCAAGCCTGAGTTTCATTAAGTCCAGGCAGTAAGATCATAAACTCTTCCCCTCCCATTCGAACAAAAACATCGTCTTCTCTTAACTTACCAGTAATCTCATTGACAATTTTCTTTAATACCCAATCTCCAGTTCCATGACCAAAATGATCGTTAATCGCTTTAAAATTATCAATATCGAAACTGACTAAACTAAATGGCTGCTGCACTTTTCGCGCCTGCTCATACAGTATTTTCCCCACATACTCTCCGGCGCTTCGATTGTAAATCCCTGTCAATGGATCGCTTTGAGCCAAAACGCGATAACGACGTTTTTGTTTTACACTCATCACGATCCAAATCATTAAAAACCCAATACTGCCCATTAATAAGGTCATCCATAAACGTATTTGTGTTTGCTTACGTTCAACCATTTCTTTCGCCATCAGATACTGTGCTTTTTCACGCTCTAATACATCTAACTGTCGCTCACTGTTTAATAACTGCAGCTTAGCACTTTCAAAGACAGTTAATTCACCTTGAGTTGTTTGCCATTGAATTAAATAACGCTCCTCATACACTTGGCGATACAATAATGCCTGAGCAGTGTCACCTGACAATTCATATGTTTCGGCTAATAGTAAAGAGGCTTTAGTCATAAGATGATCTATTTTTAATTCAATAGCTAAGTCATATGACTGCGAAGCATATTCTATTGCCGTATCAAATTTATCTTCTCGCTTGGCAATATCGGCAAGATGTGCATAAATAAAAGCAAGCTCACTGGTATTATCCTCTATCAATGCCATTTGATACGCTTTATCTATAGCCGCTGTTGCTAACAGTAAACGATTATCCAAAAGATACACTTCTGTAAGCGAGCGCAAGTTAATAGACATCGCTCCCTTATCTTCAGCTTGTTCACATTCATTAAAAGAATGACGAAACAATGACACTAAATATTCTCGCTGGCTCAAGTCATCAACGAGTAAATGAATTACCGCATTGGCATGAACCGTTGATATATAACAGCGGCGTATCGGTTTTTTCACTTTCTCTAAAGTCGAAAATAATTTATCTGTATATTGCCCAGCAGCCTGATAGCGTGTCATTCGAGTCAGCATTTCTACCATTAACATATACACATAAGCTTCATCATTAGCATCATTGACTTGGGCAAGAAATGGCACAATTTGATTTAACACTTTAAGCGTACTTTCCACGTCGTATGAATCGGAATAAACGCCTGCTAATAACAAAAGTAAATCGACGTGTTGTTCTATAAAAAGTGTAGAGGGCGGAGTCTTTAGATAACGTTGCAACAAGTTTTCTGCCGCCTCCATATTTCCTGCCATAGCCCAAGACTGAGCTTTTAATTGCACAAGGCGATATTGTAACGCTCTAGGCATACGAGAAAGCAGAGGTAATAGAGCATCTGTTTCAACCACTATGCGAGCCTGCTCTGTTAAACGAACGGCTTCCAATTGAGTTATTTGAGCTTCAATGCGCTTAACATCAAGATTGTTAAGTGAAAGCTCATTATTCGTAGCCACTTGCTTGATTTCAACATTTGAATGAGTAGTCAAGTTCTTCTGTTCTATCGGCTCGGCATAGGCCCGCTCCACAGATAAACAAAACATACCACAAATAAAATACGCAAAAAAAGATCCACGGTTCCTAAAGTAATGCCTAACGAATATTGCTATATTTATCTGACCCATTGATCGCCAACTTTATTTACATCCAAGCTAAATTAACAAGAAATAACTGACTGTGATTGAGAAAGAAAACCTGCGCTGTTGTTATGCGTAAAACTCATCGCATCCGTAGCCCGTTTTATAAGGGAATCTAATTTTACGTCCGGCAAAATGGCTTCAGTGATCCCAAAACTCACTGATACAGCGAAGTCATATCCTGAATATTGCGTATTAATTGCGTGTAATTTTGCTTGATATACTTTTGCAAGTTTTCTTGCCTCATCTTCAGTCACATTGGGTAATAAAATCATGAACTCTTCTCCCCCCATTCGAGAAAAAATGGCATCTTTTGGCATGAGGCTGGAAATAACTGTCGCAATTTTTTTAAGTACCCAATCACCAGTAGCATGTCCAAAACAATCATTAATATTTTTAAATTCATCAACATCTAAAGTGATTAAACTAAAAGGTTGTTGCTTTTTTCGAGCTTGTTGATATAAAAGCATCCCTTTCTCTTCACCGGCACTGCGATTATATATTCCAGTTAAAGGATCCTTGATTGCCAGTGCTTGATATCGACGTTTTTGAACAAGACTCGCTCCAATCCACAAGAGCAGAAAAAACACACTCCCGCCAAGGAGTGTCATTAATAGTCGCATATGAGTTTGCTTTCGCTCATTGATTTGCTTGGTGGCAAAGAATAACGCTTGCTGCTTAGCTAAACCTTGTACTTGCCGCTCTTTTTCTAATAATTGCAACTTAGCACTTTCAAAGGCTGTTAACTCACCTTGAATATCCTGCATTTTAGTTTCATTATGCTTTTCGTATAATTTTCGATACGAAAGTGCTTCTTCAAATTGTTGCATAGTGTCATAAACACGCGCCAACCCCAATGTGCTATCAACAAACAATCGATTGCTCTGGGATTTTTTCGCGATACTCAATGCCTTTAAATAACGTTGCGCAGCCAAGTCCCACTTAGCTTCTCCTATGGCAACTTGAGCAAGAGAAACATAGATAAAACCCAGTTCGGTATTACTATCATTACTTGATGTATATTTTAACGCACTATTAAGACTCGACTTTGCCCGTTCAAATTGCCCATTCAATCCATAAAGCTCACTCATTAAGCGTAATTGGGTCGATACCATTTCATTCTCACCTGCAGTATCACACTCCGTTTTCGCTTCAATAAGATAATTAAGCAACTGGCGCCGTTGTGTCTCATCTTGCTTCAGTGCCTGTGATAAGGCTTTAGCATGAGTACCGGCAATATAGCACCGCCTCATATTATTGCTCACTTTATCGAGCGTGGCATATAAGCGATCAGTATATTGTAACGCCGCATCAAAGCGTGTCATACGTGATAGCATTTCGACCATCATCATATACACATACGCTTCATTATCAATGTCATCCACTGAATCTAAAAAAGGCACCACTTGATTAAGTGTTTGCAGGGTTTTGGTCACATCATCCAAGTCAGAATAAATCGCAGCAAGCAGGGCTAAAATTTTTACATATTGAGCTTTCTGTGCTTCTAATGGCGGATTAACCATGGCGGTTTCAATAAAAGCAACTGCTTGGTTTAATTGCCCTGACAACGCAAATGAATGACCTTTTAAAAAAACAAACTCATATTGCAGCGTCAATGGCATGGTTGTATAAACGGGCAGTAATAACTCTGTTTCCTTAGCGACAAATTCAACTTGGCTTCCCCTCAAAGGCTTCAGCTCATCTAACTTTTGCTTAAATTTTGCGGAAGTATACATTGGAGGTTGCTGTCCATCACTGGCTTTTGCATGTTGAGATAATTCTGGTATTAATGCCATTTCATGAGGCTCTGTTATATCAGCAACTTGGCTCTCATCGGCCCGTACAGACACCTGCATACATATGCTCGACAGCAAGACCAAACAGACCCAAAATAAAATATAATGTCGGCGCCTTTGCCCTACCACATATTGACTCTGAATAGACTGACTCTGAATAGACAGTCGAGCCAAAAAAATTAATAAATTAGCCAAATAAATGCATCCTTAGCAGAAAATTTCCATCTAACACCGTATCAAAACGGCTTATATGTCACTCAGCGTCCTTGCTATCTCAATTGTTGTTTTAATCAATAATCTCTTAAACCTATCATATCTAAAATCAGCGCTGTTATGAACGAGCCCTTTGTGTTAACGGCTTAGGCTTGAAAACTTGACTCATGCTTTTATCAGCCACCACCACTTTATTGCCTCCTTGGGCTTTACCGGCATACACCGCATTATCTGCCCGCTGCAACATAGGATCTAAACTTAAATCAGCGTCAGTGTTTTGTGTCACACCGAAACTGGCCGATAAAATAAAATCATGGCCACTGTGATGAGTCTCTATTTTACTTAATGCAAGCCTACATTTTTCCGCAAGTTCAACGGCTTTATTCTCAGAGGTAAAAGGCAGTAACACCACAAACTCCTCTCCTCCCATACGAGCAAAAATATCACCATCACGTATGATTGATTTAATGACTTTCACCACTTTTTTAAGTGCCCAGTCTCCTGTGGCATGACCAAAACTATCATTAATATTTTTAAACAAATCTAAATCAAACGCGATAACACTAAACTCAGCTTGCCTCGCGCACACCTGAATAAAGGTATTCTCGCCGATATTTTGTCCCGCCCCTCGATTATAAATACCCGTCAAGGCATCGGTTTGGGCAAGGCGCTTATAAGTGCGCTTTTGTTTGACACTCACCGCGGCTAAAATCACTAAAAAGAACACGCCCCCTACGAGTAAGGTGACAAAAAGCAGCATATTAGTGCGTTCACGTTCAGCAATTTGCTTGTTAGCTAGATATAAATCTCGCTCACGATTTAAAAAGCTTAACTGACGTTCTTTTTCTAAAAAGTCCAGTTTTGAAGTTTCAAAGGCAATAATTAAGCTCTGAGTCTCTCCCAGTACGGCAAAATAATTCTCTTGATAGAGTTTTCGATAATTAAGCGCCTCAGGGGTTTCGCCGAGTTTTTCACTGAGCACTGAAAGCGGTAAATAGATTCTTGCTAATAACTCTTGATCCTTAAGCACATTGGCCATACTCAAGGCTTTTAACAATCTGGCTTTTGCCGTAATCAATTGCTGCTCTTGCATATCCACTTTGGCTAATAAAATCAGCGCGGAAGCCACATCATATTCATACGATACCGCAAGGGATAACGCTAAGGCGCGCTCCAGTTTATTGCGGGCAACAATAAGCTCATTTTGCTCAATTAAAAGCGCTGCTTGCCCTCGAAGCGCCACCGACATCATCATGGTTTCATCGGCCTGTTGGCATTCATACAGCGCATCGGTATACAGCTTAAACAGCTTTGGCCATTCGGCTTGGTTTTTTCGATTGACATTATCCATGCTTTCGGCATAAATAGAAGACGCAAAGCAACGAAAACGGGGGGTGTGAATATTATCTAGTTTAGCATACAGAGTATGGGCATATTTCAGCGCCTCATCGTGCATTTTCATGAGGCCAAACAACTCTATCACTTGTCGATAGCCTGACACTTCAGTATTAATATCTTGTACTTGCGTTAATTTAGGCAATAACTGATGCAATATTTGCATCGCCTCAAAATAACGATTATCAAAAGAATAAATGCTCGCTAATAACACAAGCATTTTGGCGTGATATGTTAAAGCCCCCGCTGTTACTGAAGTCTCTAATTTTTGTTTCAGTAAGCTTATCGCTTGTTCACTCTTATTGGTTAATGTAAAAGAGTGAGCTTGTAACAACCAATAACGGTATTGAAATTCTAAAGGCATTTTAGATAAGTCAGGCGCCATTTCGACTAGTGCTTTCACCACATGAGCGGGTGAACTCATTGTAACTTTTTCTAATGCTGATAATTCTTGTTCAAATATTTCAATCTGCTTATTATTAGCCCAAAGGGATAATGGGTAAAGTAAAATCAAAAGAGCTGAAACAAACATGACTTTATCAATTATAGCCTTGTTTATATTTACTTCTCCCATAACATCCTCTTTATTCTTTAAGATTAAATTAACTAAAATCAATACTGGCTTTAGAAATTAATTTGGATATATCACATTCTTCCCATACACCTGATTATCCCCTGTTAAATCCGATAATTTATCCGTATCACTGTCACGCATGGCCGCTTTTTCATCATCGGTTAACTCCGCTTCATCCATCACAGATTCAGGATCGGTTAAAAACTGTTCTTTCAATTCGGCATCCGTGCTTAACTTGGCTAATAGGCCGTCTAAATTTGACATGAGTCCATCTCCTTATTGGTTAAAATATAAATACATTATTATTGTTATTGCTACTTGCTACTTGCTACTTGCTACTTGCTACTTGCTACTTGCTACTTGCTACTTGCTACTTGCTACTTGCTACTCAGGATACAATCCCAAAAAATGATTAACTCCGCGGTTAACCAAAATCATCGGCATTGATCTCTAACTTTGCCAACGCTTGTTCATTAAGTTGTAATGCTTCACTGGGCGGTATGCACAAAGTGCTAATATCCGTCAGCCTAGCTTGGGGTAAATCTTTTAACATTAACTTATCGATGCGGGGAGATTGAACAGGCAAAGTGGCCGCCTCATAAAGTATTACTTCATGCTCTAATGGATACCATTGTGCAAGCAACTCAACGAGCACTTGTAATTTATCGCTACAGGTATGAAATTTTGTCAGTGTATGCTCACCCGCAAGGCCGATTTGCCACAAGACCAAATACGCCGCTGGCGAAATAGATTGCCGATAGAACATAAATTGACTGGCTTCAACACTTTGATGACCAGAACTCGCGGGATCGACACCTAAATCGGCCCACAGACACGACTCAGCAGACACACCTGGCTCCATTTGAGCCCTGAAACCTTCACGTTGCAATTGCTCAATGGCCAAGTGCCCCACACAGGCAAAGACCCCCGGATGACCGTATAGAGCACAGACCACTTTTTTACCCAGACGCACTTCAGCCACAATGGCATTTACCATTTGTGCATAGGTGTCACGGCGATTTTTGACTTCGCCTTTTTGTGCATAAAAAGACTGTAAACTGCGAACATTTGAATTTAAACGCCCCACCCAGCGCTCAGCAAAGCCATCTGGCATTAAACTAAATACCGTATCTGCATGCTCAATATAGCTTTGGCTTAATACGGTAATTTGTCCCGCTAAATTTAACCCTGTCCCCACACACACTAGACTGCCACTTTTGTGACTGTCTAAGCTCTTGCTATCCATTTCTGTCATTAACTCTATCCGTTTATTAAACCATTAAGCTCAAATGTTAAGCCTAAAAAATACAACTTCATATTATTATTGAAGTAAAGCTTATTATTTTTGTTCTTTCTGCTTTTTTGTTCTTGTTATTCTTACGACCGTTAAGTTACCCGCAAAACTCATCCATTTGTTATCTAACCAATGTCTTGCACCCTCGTCTCTCAAAAGAAAAAAACAACACACTTTTCATGCTCCATTGAAAAATTCGGGTTTTTAAGGACATATTTGACCTATAAAAGCTGTATTTTATGGCTTAAGGATGTCTTATTAAGTAACTTCTTCATTTGTCATAAGCAATTTACATTAAATACAGCATTTTTTCCAACATTTTTATCACAAAGGTAACTAAAAATACTGGAAATATTTCAATTTATTTTATCTACACTATTTAAAACGAAAAGGAGTGCCTCCCCCTGTAACTATCACTGTAAACATATGAAATAAATATGGTTATACTAAAAAATAAAATGACATTGTATTTTTACTGTCATTGCCGAGACCCCTTCCTTATTAAAAGGGTATTAACCATTTTTTATATCACACAATGGGGTATTTTCCCGTCTCAATATCCAAGTCTGATAAACACATATATTTTACACAATTTAATTGAACTATTAGGAAACGGGTGACTCCATATAAGATCAATGTTATAAACTTGTATGCCTTACAAGTTACACAGGGCCAAGCCACAGGCAGTAAGATACCCCTTGTCAGCAAGGGGAGTGCTTGGGTATGATGAACACAGATTTTTATGAAGTAGCGCATTCAATGACAATTAAAAAACAAAGTCTAACTTTATTGGGCGCCGCTGCGCTCTCTTTATCACTCAGTGCATGCAGTGTATTTGATTGGTTAATCTATAAACCTGATATTGCTCAAGGCAATTATATGGAAAAGCAGCAAGTTGAAAAACTGCGTATGCAAATGACGAAAGAACAAGTGCAATATATTCTTGGTCGTCCCGTGATACACGATAGTTTTGCTGATGATACTTGGTACTATGTATATCATTTTAAAAGTGGCCGCGATGCCAGCATCATCCACAAGGAGCTCATTATTCGCTTTAATGATGACAAACTGATCCAAGCTGAAGGTGATTATGACTTAAGTCCTGACTTTAATACGCCGCTAGAAGAGAGTCGACTACCTGATCTCAATACGCCCACTGCGGACAATGTAGACAACTAAATCAATAATCAATAATCAATAATCAATAATCAATACTTGGTATATCGTATTAGAGCCTAGATTCAAATATCTAAGCTCTACCACCTGTAATTTTATTTGCGCGACCTTCCTCTTTCGCTTTTTCAGCCCTTCTTCGACGCACATCTTTTGGATCGGCAATTAATGGACGATAGATTTCAATACGTTGCCCTTGTTGAATAATCTCATTATTCTTCACTAAACGACTGAATATGCCTAATTTAACCGTATCCAGATCAAGTTCTGGAAAAAAAGCATTAATACCACTCTTTCTCACCACTTCAATACAACTTGTTCCTGGCAACACCTTAACTTGCAGCCTTTTTTGTAGGTGAGGTAACGCGTAGATAACTTCAACATTAAATGCCACTTGCTCATTCACACTGTCATGTTCACTCATGAGTGATACACCACTTTCGCTCGCCCAGTAAAAGCCGAAACCATTGATGACACCAGCTCCTTAAACACTTTACCGAACGCCTTTTCAACTAAAAAATTTGAAAATTCAAAGTTTAATTCAAAGTCAATTTGGCAAGCATCCTCAGCCAGTTCAGTAAATCGCCATTCGCCATGAAGATACTTAAACGGACCGTTTTCTAGTACAAGATGAATTTTTTTCCCTGGTTCAAGTTGATTGCGGGTCGTAAAACTTTTACTGATCCCAGCTTTAGCCACATCCACAGAAGCCAGCATGGTATCACCATCAAAAGTGAGCACTTTTCCCCCCACGCAGCCAGGTAAAAACTCTTGATAAGAATCTACATCGTTAACAAGATCATACATCTGCATAGCACTAAAACGGACTAACACACTGCGAGAAATCTGTGTCATAACGCCTATTACACTCAATTACTAACCTTTAATAGACCGATTTTAACATGATGGAGAGAAAACGTATATTTTCTTCCCCTCTTTCCTTGAATAAAATTGATTAAATAAAGAACAACCTCATTCTATTGAAAATAAATTTACTAAAAAATGCCCTAAGGTAATTCCAAATTGTTTGACTCTGAGTATAATAGCCTGCTATGGCTAAGAAAAAATCAAAAACCCCTAGCGCTTCCATTGCACGCAATAAACGTGCAACCTTCGATTATAAGTTCGAAGAGAAATTAGAAGCTGGTTTGTCCCTCATGGGGTGGGAAGTTAAATCAATTCGTATGGGCAAGGTTAACTTGTCTGAAAGCTATGTATTCCTTAGAGATGGCGAAGCCTATTTGTTTGGTTGTACGATAGCCCCACTCAATACCGCATCTACCCATGTCGTATGCGACCCAATGCGCTCAAGAAAGCTCCTTTTAAAACGTCGAGAATTAGATAAATTACAAGGCCTCGTTGATCGTAAAGGTTATTCTATTGTCCCCATTTCCATGTATTGGCAAAAAGGGGCGTGGGTAAAAATAGAAATAGGGCTAGGTAAAGGTAAAAAAGAACACGATAAACGAGACGATACCAAAGATCGTGAATGGCAAATAGAAAAAGCACGTACCATTAAAAACTCTGTGCGCCAATAAAAAGAAATCACTAAGCAACTTGTCGTATTACAAATAAAAAGTTGCTTGGTATCATCTGATTTTCAAATGACTTAAACATCAGTCGTACATTTAACAAACAAACAGTTGTTAATCTTTATAAACTGCTTGGTGATACGCTATTTAACGGTTAGAATGATTGTACTTGGGGGCGATTCTGGATTCGACAAGATTCTCGAAACCCTGGGAGCATGCCGAGGGGCGGTTGGCCTCGTAAAAAGCCGCACAGTTATAGTTGCAAACGACGATAACTACGCTCTAGCAGCTTAGGCTAGCTAGCCATCTTGCTCACGTTTATCAAATGGGCAGAGTATATAGATGGTCACCTTTACATTTGATAGCGAGGGAACCACGTTCAGGGGTGAACCGCGAAACAGTACTGAACTCGCCAATTGCAATCCTGTCTTTCGGAGTGTACTTGGTTAACCAAAAGAGAGACTAAGCATGTAGCGCCTTGGATGTAGGCTTTTTGGACGCGGGTTCGAGCCCCGCCGCCTCCACCAAATAAAACAAAGGGTTAGCCGAAAGGCTAACCCTTTGTCACATCTGAAGTATCACATATAGAAAAGGGGAAATAATCACTCATTACAGCCTTTCTCAGTCATGTAAACAAGCATATGACTTTCAATATAACATGTTGATTTTAAAAACTTAAATATTTAATCAGTCTCATAGTCCAATTTCTAACTGATGACATTAAACATTTACAAATAAACAAAAAATAGTTGATTATTTGAACAGCATGAGTTAGCCAGTATTAAAACGGCTCAATAAAAGATAAAATCGTGCTTTTGATCAAAAATTTATACATTTATATTTTAATAATTCATTGAAGTTTAATATAATAATGCTGTTTTAGATATTTGTTATTAACTCCTCATTCATTGAAAACTCATGTCATCTTGCCTCAATAAAAAGACGATTCACTCCCAAAAAAATCTAATAAATAACACAAAAAACAAACCATTTTAAACATAAAGAAAACCAAAAACAAAACACCACTCATTTTTATATACATAAATATCAAAAAAACACCTTAAATAATTAATAATACTTAATAGTTCCTACCCTTTATTGACTTAAGCGCACTGACTGTTCTAGTGTTTAGCTATAGGGTTATTTTTTCTTGTCCTTTTACTCTCCCGCCCTTTGAGTGGGACCGTTGAATCGCATTGTTTGAAAAACAGCCTTCCTCTTATGCAAATTAGAATTACCTATGGAGGTAGTTGTTATGAGAAATTTGGATCTTTTTAGTACCGCATCTATCGATCACTTACTTTGGTCATCTGAAGAAGACATCACTGAGCTTAATTCTCCTGCCGTATCGATTTTTACTGATTTTGATCACTCTTTACCTTTAGTCGTTGACGCCCGTGCAACCGCAGTTGAAACTGTGGAAATAATGGAAAAAACCCATGCTTATATGCGCCTCGTGGTTGATAAAAACAATACCTTTTTAGGCATAGTGACAAAAGATGAACTACTAGAGCGAAAAATATTAAAGCAAGCCCAAACTGTGGGTGAGTCACGACATGAATTGTCTATTAGAGATATGATGATCCCTAGAGAATCATTATTGGCTCTTGATTATCATCAAATTAAATCAGCTAAAGTCAGTGATGTCATTAGAGCATTACAAACAAATGGCTTACACCATATCTTGGTCATCGATCAGAAAAGGCACCATATAAGAGGTTTAATTTCTGCAAATGATATTTCTAGAAAACTCAATATTCCTTTAAATATTGCTACTCCCCCTTCTTTCCAACAAATTTTTAACGTTGCTTACTAAGCAGTAAGTCTTACTGGTTTTAATAGTCACTAAAGGGCTATTAAAACCAACCCTATTAATTTATCGCACAATAAATACTGTTCTTGCACCTAGCAATCTAGTACTAGCTGTTAATATAATAACAATAGGTTTAAATTAAAAAATATTAACTTATAGCCATCACAATAAATTAATATTTAACCTATTCTTAAAAAACAAGCATTTTATCACTCGTTCTAGCCATCAAAATGATAATGTACTGAATACTTAAAAATGAATAAATTATATGATATAGCAATCACACTTAATCATGATTATTCAGCTGTACATGATAACAATCAAACTTCACCTGACTCCTATCTGTATTTCTATTACTTTCGTTCATCATAGCCAATTGTCAATCAAAAGAATAAGTTAAACATGACTCTATAATTTGAATAAAAGGGAAATTCAATGTTCGATAAACAGTTTGGCAAATACAATGCTAAAAACTCTACGTCAAAAATTCACGTAGCACTCGTTGATGATCAAGCCATAGAAAGACAACACTTAGCTAGCCTACTTTCAATTTGTGAAAATATTACTCTGACATGGCAAGCAGAAAATGGAGAGGAAGCACTCAAGCTGCTTAAACAAGAAGACATTGATGTTTTACTCTGTGATATACGTATGCCAAAACTTGATGGCATTAATACTGTAAAAAAAATGCGAAACAACAACAATAATGTCCCAGTTATTATGCTAACCACTTTCAGTGATTACCAATTACTTATCAATAGTATATCAGCGGGAGCCAATGGTTTTCTATTAAAAGATGTGACTTATAATCATTTAGTTAATGCCATAAAACGTGTAGCTAATGGCAACTATTTATTTGAAAATGATATTTTAGACCACTTATCAACGCCTCATGAAAACATCTCTAAACGCGCTCAAGAAGATATGCGGATTTCCAAAAGAGAATATGAGATATTGTCTTTAATGGCTGGAGGTTTTTCAAATCAAGATATTGCCAACGCTATATTTCTTGCTGAAGGGACAGTCAAAAACCATATTTCAACTTTGCTCTTAAAACTAAAAAGCCAAGGCCGTACAGAAGCTATATTAAAAGCATTGAAACTCAGCCTCATCTAAGCTTTTGGGTTAAGGTTTCCGTCAACTCATTTAATCAGATAAAACAGCTCTAACAGCTTTGGTATTCCAAGTAAATTTCATTAACAGTACCGCTATAATTGCCGCTGCTGCACATATATAGAAAGGTAAATGAATATTTAACGCCATAAGCCCACCACCAATTAAAGACATCACTCCTGCTGCCAAAGTAAATCCCGCTGTCGTTATTCCCATAGACCAGCCTTGTTCTGCTTCAGAAACACTGTCCGAAAAAAGGCATAATAAAGTCGGATACGCTACACCAAAGCCCAAATAAAATATTGCGATAGAAACATAACAAATAAAGATACTTGAGCTTATTGTAAACAATAGAGAAAAGACAGCCATTATAATTGATATATAAGCAATCGTACGGCGTTTCCCCCAGTAATTTAACACACGTTCAATCAAAAAAAGACTAGAAAATGCAATTGTCGATCCCATGATAAGCATTGCCATGCTAGTGCCTAGTAAACCAATGTCAAACCGACTACTCAAATAATTAGTCAAAAAAATATAAAAAGTGACGTTGGCCGTCATAAAGCTCAAATATACCCCGCATAGTCTCAATACTAACGGTTTATCTTTTAATTTAAAGAGCATAGTAAATAGTTCAAGAGGCTTGAATAACACCTTTTTATTCGGTTTTTTCACATCATGATAAAAAAATACGACTAAAAAAATAGTGATGAGAACAAGCAAGCTTGCCCCATAAAAAGGAAGTTGAATACTTGCCATGCTTCCCAATAAATCTTTGTCTGACAACAAACCACCGATTAAGGGGCCTCCCATTAATCCCGTACTGATCCCTGCCACTATAAAGCCCATATTACGTGATTTCTCAGTCTCACTTCGACTTGCATCCATCATTGCAGCCTGCGCGATAGGTTGATTGCCGGCAGTAAAGCCTGTTATTGAACGTCCTAAAATTAATAACCAGAAACTATTTAACAATATTGAAAGTATGGTTATTAAATAACCGGCTAATGCACCAAAGAGACAGATAAGAATTGCCTTCTTTCGACCAATACTATCCGAAAGTTTTGCTATATAGACCGCACCAAGAAACCAAGTAATAAAAAAAACGCCTATCACTAGACCATAAAAAAAGTGTCTCGTGTCGTCCCCCAACCCAATTGGTAAGAAGTTAATTGACTTGGACATCATTAATTCATTAATAATAGGAAATACTAATCCTTGCCCCATAAGGTCAACAAATACAACTGCAACGAGAGCAAAGCGGCACAAGACAGTCATAGTCAACACCTTCAAGAGTATATTTATTCAGTATAGTCTTAAAGAGTAATAAATTGAGGAAGTCATAAATAAAAGCAAAATAAAGAGGGATATAACAAACTGTTTTTTAGCCACTCACACAATGCTAAAAGAGTGGCTAACATTCATTAACGACTAATTTAAGTCCATCTCTTGTATCTTTTCATGGGCAATAACAGGCGTAGTACAAATCGGTTTTTGATGCTTATCTGCTTTCAATTGTCCCTTACGATGTTTCAAAGCTGCATCTAATTTTTTACCCGCTGATGCAATTGCTGGATACATTACATCATGAGTCGCTGAGACTGACACCCTAGAACCTTCGTAATTGGTTCTAATTTCAACTTGAAACTCTCCATGAACTTTTGAAATAGTGGTATCGAGTGATATTAAGGTGGGAAAATGACTTTCTATTTTTGAGAACTTTTCGGTAATATGCGCTTTAACGCTCTCGGTAACATCAACATGGTGACCTGAAAGATTTAGTTTCATAGCGATTCCTACTTAAAAGTGTCTTCTTATACTAGATTGCTCACTTTTGTTAAGCGTCGTAAAAGAAGAATTAATACTACAGACACAGGCTCAATAAGAAAAACTCCTATGAACACAGTGCTAATGCTATTAAATATTGCGACAACAATGCTCTGACAGAGTAACCTAACTGTATCCATTTCGTATTTATCGAACGATATACACTCAGTAACAATGCCATACAAGCATCATCCCACATAGTCTATTTTAGCTCATAACCCGCATATTTGCTGGGGTTAATTAAACAGATATACACTATTTATTAAGGAAAAAGAATAAGAAGTTTGAGGATCAGTGAGTTAAAGCTAAATATCTTTTTAAGCAATAATAGCACTAACAAGAAATAAACCAAAAGAGATCTACCTAAAAACAAACAAGAAGCAAATGAGAAATATATTATCAGTGGGTGATGAGAGTTTTCATCACCCATCATGCCAATGCCTACTTAAGTGCAGCTTGCAATGCTTTATCTTTTTCACTCACCGCCAGAGCAGATTGTGCTCGTTCTTCAAAAACAGCTTTAGCAAGCGCCTCATCAGCAACCGCCAACATTTGAGCCGCTAAGTATCCTGCATTTTTAGCCCCTGCTTTACCAATAGCCACTGTCGCAACTGGGACTCCCCCAGGCATCATCACTGTCGACAACAAAGCATCCTGCCCATGTAATGGACCACAATCAATCGGCACACCAATCACTGGGCGTGTCGTTATCCCTGCTACAGCGCCAGCTAAGTGTGCAGCTAAACCTGCCGCACAAATAAAAACTTTACAACCACGTGATTCCGCATCAGCAACATAACTGTGCGTAGCAGCAGGCGTTCTATGAGCCGATGTTACTTTTGCTTCAAATTTAATATCGAACTTTTTCAATATATCCAATGTGGCTTGCATTGTAGGTAAATCAGAGTCAGATCCCATTAGTACCGCAACAAATGCTTGAGTCATCTTAAATCCTTAGTCAGCCTGAGTTTGGGCGCATTATAAAGAAAGTCAATTAAAAGCGTAACCCAAGCTACCCCCTCTGAATTTATACACTGAATTCTAATTTAAAAACAATGAATCAAGGTTTTGAAATTATTGTAATAATTTACAAATTAGAAAATAACTGCAGTTTTTTTTATTCCTTAAAATCCCTGTTATAACTAAGGGTTTAGATTCATAATCTAGCTTATTAAAATCGCTTAGGTATAATGGCATTATGAATGAATAGTAAATAAAATTATTCGCTTACGCGCAATAGCTAAACCTACAGAAAGGATTTTCTGGTGCTCACTAATAATAAACAAATAACTGACCAATTTGATCTGAAATTTCATATTGCTTTACTTGGCACACCTCTGTTATTGCTTATTGTGTACTGGAGTATTTTTTTCAATGGCATTTCTCAATACCAATCAATTCTAACCCTTACGCTTGTTTGTATCATTTACATTTTAGGATATAGCTTAAGTTACTACCTTCACCAAGGAAGGCTTAGCCGCGCAAATGAACATTTACATCAAATGCATCATATTAATGCCATTAGTCTTGAATTAGTGCATTTTGCTAATCAATATGAAAATGAAGCTTCATTCCTTAATGCATTACTTAAAAAAGCCGTCAGTTGTATCAATGGAGCTGAAATGGGGACAATTATTAGAATCGACCCCAACACAAAAAACTTATTTTTTGAGTCATCTGTTGGTATTGATCTCAATAAATTAAGGAGAATAAATTTTAATTTAGAACAATCTTTTGAACACCGCTTCACTCATGGAAAATGTGACCGAGTCGTTATTATTGATGATATGACGCACATCAATGATGAAAGTACACTCAATAAAAATGAACAAATGCTGCTTAGTAGTGCCCCCATTATGCCTATTTGCTCTACTTTATCGAGTCCTATCCACATAGATGGTGAACTTTACGGCTTACTTAATTTAGACAGTGGCTCTCTAAATGCATTCAACCAATATGACTGTCATCTCGTTGAACTTCTCACACATGAAGCGGCAAATGTGATAAATATATACCACAAATCAAAAGCGATTCAAAAACTCACCTTTAGAAATCAGCTCACTCAACTATACAATCAACAAGGATTTGAAAAAAAATCGAGACAATGGAAACTCAAACCTCACTTTGGTAGCTATTTATTGTTAATAAAAATAAAAAATTTAAATGCATACAACAAACACGAAGGCTACCAAGCAGGCGATAAAGTGATTCAATTATTAAGCCACCATTTACAAGCACTATGGCTCAATGAAGCCATTGTTGCTTACTTTGGTGGTAATGAGTTTATCATTCTGTGTCATGGACCAGAACAGCAATTAGAATATCAATTGAAGCAGTTAGGAGCAGACATCCATAATGCTTCAATCGATGCCAACATTGAACCCATAACAATCAAGTATGGCATCGGTGGCTACCAAAAAAACTGGAAAACAAGCTATCAAGATGCAAGGAAAATGCTAAAGCAAGACACACTTAATGAATAAAATGACTCAATCAAGTCCAATTATTGTGAAAGTATACCCATAAAAGCATTGCATCAACCGAAAAATAAGCGCCATAACCAAGATGAGTCTAAATCTTCTTGGCATCCGCGATATTGTTTCGCGTAACGTTTAGCTCTCGCATCGACTTTATTTGACACCTTCATTAACCAAGCTTTTGAGCGATAAGTTTTTCGTTTATAGCCCCCCCAACCTTCATGGTAATTAAGGTACTGCTTCTTTGCATCCCATTTTGAAACACCATTGATTTTTTGAGTTTTATAAATAAACCAACCCATAAAATCCATCGCATCATCGAAATTACTTCGACTTGACCAAGAGTTCCCTGTTTCCCTTACATAATCATCCCAAGTCATGGTTTTCGCTTGAGCATAACCATAGGCACTGCTCACCCGCCCAATAGGAATAAAACCTAAGAAATATTCCATAGGAGGAGCTGCATTGTGCTTAAATGAGCTTTCTTGGTACATAATGGCAATAGGGACATGAACGGGCACCCCCCATTTTTCACGAGTCTCTTTTGCCGCATCATACCAACTTCTATTCTCTTTAAAAATAGCACAGATATTCTCAGCATTTTTAGGGGGAGAGCTCGCACAAGCACTCAAAAAACAAGAAATAAAAACAAGCTGAAGTATCAATCGCCACGTCATAAAAATGCTACCAATGTAAAAGTGAGACGCCATAGTTTCACATTGATAGCCCCATGATGCAATGACACTATTGATTTACTCCTGAGGTGGTATTGGAAGCTCACAACTTAATGTATTCGTTTTCCAAACGACAGGCTCCCAATAACCACTATTATTACCAGTGTACTGTCTATCTGTATTGAATTTTGCTGCAAGGTGATATTGCTCATTTTTCACAACATCAATCGTTAACGTTTTTGTTTTTCTTGCTGACAATGAAACCTTTAACTTTGTATTATCAATCAGTTCAGCTACGGTAAATTGATAATGACCCGGCGCTAACCAATAATTGGGTTTTGAAATCACAGGCTGACTATTAAGGTGAGTCACCACAACACGGTATAAATTGTCATGACTATCAGGCTCTAAATAACCTGATACGGTTCCACACTGCCGCAAATTAACAGGCTTTGATGAGCAAGCAAACAATCCACTTGTCATCAATAACACGATAATAAACTTACACTTCATAAGAATGCTCAAAATATGTCTTCAAGTACTCATCGAAGGTCAATTCATCACAGTCCTCTAACTGCGCTTGTTTTGTCAAAGAATCATCAGCAGCTATTTGATATTGTTTATTAATCTGTTCTGATAAAGAGTAATTCATTAATGTAGTTTGATATTCATGTGCTAAATTAGCGACCCATTGACCATGATCCACGCCTTGTTGCAATAACTGTTTCATGATTTTTCCAGACAAGGTTTTACTAGGATCATTAACCGCCTCGGCGCATTGAGATAAGGTCTCTTGATAAGATTTATCCTTATCAGTATCGATCAAATCAGCTAACTGACCAAGATCATCCAATAACGCTGTCATCCACTGAGAAAGTGCGACAGGCTTTCCATCTCTTAACAAGGTTAAATCTGGTTTACGCCCTTCCAATACAACGGACTTTAAATTTGCGGCAATTTCTTGTTCTTCAACATTATCGGTATTTGGAGACTCTTGTAATAAACAATAAAGTAAAAATAAATCTAAAAAGCGAACTTGTTCTTCAGAAATACCAATTTCACTAAATGGATTCACATCTAACGCTCTAACCTCAATATATTCAACTCCTCCTCTGGCTAAAGCCTCTGAAGGCTTCTCTCCTGATAACGCCACTCTTTTAGCACGAATAGGGGAATAAAATTCATTTTCTATCTGTAAAATATTCGCATTAAGTTGTCGATAATCCCCATCGACTTTAACACCAATTTTCTCAAAATGGATTGATGGCATATTAATTGCCGATTGCATCCCTTCTAAATACTCAGGCAAGCTATTGTAACTGATATTTAAACATTCTTGTTCTTGATTCGTATACCCTAAATCACTCATTCTCAATGAGGTTGCATAGGGTAAATATAATGTCCCTCGTCCTAATTTTTCAAATGCTAAATCGGTAGATTGGTTTTTTACAAAAGACTCACAAATGGCTGGAGAGGCTCCAAATAAATAAGGAAGGACCCAAACCAGACGTCGATAATTACGAATTAAGCCAAAATAAGCATTAGATGTAAAATCATTCAGATCCATTGTTTTATCAGAAACTGAATACATTGTTTCAAATAAAGATCCCGATGCTGAAAAGTTAAAATGAACCCCTGAAATAATTTGCATCAATGCACCATAACGGTGTGTGAGGCCTTTTCGGTATAAACGCTTCATTTTTCCGACATTAGACGTACCGTAATTTGCAATCGGAATATCAGTCGTCTTACCCACATAACATGGCATACTGACGGGCCACAATTTCTGGCCTTGAATATGCTGCAGCGTATAAGCATGAGTTTGCTTCAAATCCTTAAGGAGTTCATTTATATCACTGTGCACAGGCGTGATGAACTCAAGTAAAGACTCACTATAATCTGTTGTGATCCGTGAATGTGTTAATGCTGAGCCTAGTACTTTTGGGTGGGGATCCATTGCTAAATGCCCAGTTCCGTCAATACGTAACGCTTCTCGTTCAATACCTCGATACATTGTTCTCAATGCTTCTCTTCCAGGCTGATCCGACAAAACTGCAACTAACTCATTGAATGATTTCAATTTTATATTCTCTGGTAAATGAACAGTATCAATGTAACTTATTGACTACACATAAAAATAGTATGAAGCCTAAATGCTAATCGACAATTTAATGCACTTCTTACTACTATTATTCATTAAAAAATGACTCTAAATAAGAGCCATTTTTTTGCCTTCTCAAGGATGATAACAATACTCAATCAAGTGGCTTGGGGCAAGCTAAACAAGGCTTTCCTTATAACAGAGAGTATATTGGGACTCATTATAGTTTTTACAACAAAAACATCATTTTTTTACAATTTGATTATTTTTATTGGGTAGCCCAATTGCGCAACCTGTGACTCTATCGTCGCTTTATCCCCTACAATTAAAATAATCATATCATTTAACGTCAACTCTTGGGCTGCCAATTCGTTTAACTGCGCCTTTGAAATAGATTGAATAATGTCACTCTGCTTTACGGTAAAATCTTCACTTAAATGGTACCTTTGTATTAAACGCAAAAAGCTGGCTTTTTGATAGGGTGTTTCATAATCTAAAGCTTCACTTTGCGAAATAGAATTACGCATAAAACTCAGCTCTTCATCAGTCATACCAGACTGCTGATAACGAGTGATTTCTGTCATTAACTCTTTTACTGAAGCAGCTGTCACATCCGCTCTAACGCTCGTTGTTGCTTCAAAATAACCTTTTTCCATACCACCATCAAAATAACTTCTGGCACCATAGGTATAACCTTTATCTTCTCTTAAATTTAAATTAATTCGGCTATTAAATGCTCCGCCTAGTGGATAATTCATCAAGTTAGATTTAAAAAATAGGCCCGTTGCATCATAAGGTAATGCACGCTTACCAATTTTAATGACAGACTGCGCTGCACCAGGTTTATCCACAATATAAACAGTCCCTCCTTTGAGCACGGGCAATGGACCTAATGGTGGCAATACACTGGCACTCCCAGTCCACTTTGAAAAACCTGCTAATTTAGGTATTAATGCTTTCTGTGCTAAATCTCCCACAGCAACAAATTGAGCATTATCGGCAGTATATTGTTCTTGATAAAAAGCTTTAACATCTTTTAATGTCAAATGGTTAATCGTTGATAAAGTACCAGTTGCATTGACTCCCAGCGCATTTTTATCACCAAACAATAAATGATTAAATGCCGTTTTAGCAAGGTAACTGGGTTCAGATTGCATATGTTGCAAACTTTTCAACAGTTGCTCTTTGACGCGAAGAAAATCCGCTTCTTTGAACGCAGGATAAAACAACTTTTCTTCTACGATTGCTAGCGTCTCATCCAAACGAGAGGTTAAACAAGAAATTTGAATATAACTTTGGTAATCACTCGCCCCAAAACTCACCTGACTACCTAACATTTCAAGAGCTTGAGTCAACTCTTCAGTACTTCTATAGCGACTAGACTCATTCATCATTGACGCAGTAATATTGGCTAGGCCCGCTTTATTGACATCAACAAGTCGATGTCCACCATTCAGATAAATCATCAGCTCCGTTGTCGGCGTTTCATTACTTTGTGTGCCAATTACCTCAATACCATTTTTAAGGTTTTGCTTCCAAATAACGGGAGTTTTTAATACAAGTGCTGGGCCTGCTGGAGGCATTTTTGTTCGATCAAAGCTAGAAACAGTCTGTTGGACGGATACTTGTCCTTTAATTACGTCCTCGGCCACACTTTCCGGCTCTGGCACAAAAGTATCAGGTTTCGCAATTAACGCTTTTTGTCCCATAGGAACAACACTCATAACAACCATAGGTTTATTTTTGATATAAGTATCGAAGACTCTCATCACATCTTCACGAGTCACGCTCGCATAACGTTTCAAATCCAAAGCAATCATATCTGGATTGCCCGAAAAAGTTTGATTATAAGCTAAAGTAGAGACTTTTCCTGATACGCTTTGAAGGCCAAAAATAGTAGAAGCTTCAAACTGTACTTTTACTTTATCCAAATCTTCTTGTGTGACTCCCCGCTGTTCAAACTCCTTAATTGAATCTAAAATGCGTTGTTCTAAATTGGCTAAATTGGCTTCTTTATCGGGGTTGGCTACTGCATATAAAGTAAATTGGCACGCTAATTCCTGACAGGGATGATTCACACCTGCTTGAACAGCATAGCCACTCTTAACTAAATTTTTATATAATAAAGACGTTTTCCCCCCCCCTAAAATATTGGCCAATAAATCTAATGCAGCTTCATCTGGGTGTCTTGCATAAACTGTGGGAAATGCAATACGTAATAAGGGCAAATAAACCCTATCTTCCATTGATAAATAACGTGTCTTATCTAGCTTAACTAAGGTCTTTTTATCTGATTTAACTTCAGGTCCTCTTGGGATCTCGCCAAAGTATTTATTCACCCACTGTAATGTTTGTGCTTCATCAAAATCACCACCTATGGTGAGCGTTGCATTATTAGGGCTATACCAACGCTGAAAAAACTGTTTCACATCCTCTAAATCGGCTCGATTTAAATCTTCTGGCCAACCGATAACGGGCCAAGAATAAGGATGCCCCTTTGGGTAAAATGCTTGATTAAACTTTTCCCCCATTTGACCGTAAGGTTGATTATCAATCCGTTGAGCACGTTCATTCTTCACCGTTTCTCTTTGTACTTCAAATTTCTTCTCCGTCAAAGCGGGAAGGAAGAACCCCATACGATCCGATTCTAACCAAAGCATTTTTTCAAGCTGATTACTGGGTACCGTTTCAAAATAATTCGTCCTATCTGTATTAGTCGTACCATTTAATGTCCCTCCCGCTTCAGTTACTGTTTTAAAATGCTGCTCATCAGCAACATGCTCAGATCCTTGAAACATCATGTGTTCAAATAAATGAGCAAAACCTGAACGACCCGTTAACTCCCTAGCAGAACCCACATGATAGGTAACATCCACAGTCACAAGAGGATCAGAGTGATCTTGATGTAGAATGACAATTAATCCATTAGCCAACTGATACTTACGAAAGGAGATCCCAACCTGCGATCCTGTCTGTTTACTGGTTTCCAATAACACCACTCCCTTGGGTAAAGTTGGTTGTGCCTTTTTATCTGCACAAGCCACTAAGACTGCAGCCATCCCCACTGCCAAAAACCATGCTTTCAATGTCTTTCCTCTCATCAGTGCTCACTTTTATGTTGTTCTATTCTATGATTAAAATGTCAAATGAATGATTCACAGTATATTTTAATCATTACCAATACCAAACCAAGATTACGATAGCAAAATAGCGAACTAATTTACCAATAAAAATCATTATTGCAGCTTGAAAAAAAGCCACTCGCATCCAACCTGCAAACAAACAAAGTATATCGCCAATAATCGGTACCCAAGCTAATAGTAATGCCCAATAACCATACCCTTGAATCAAATTTATTCCGTATTTATATTTTCCTTTAGACATTTCTTCTGGTGTTATTGCAAAACGTCCCAAATAACCTAGATAATAACTGGTAATTGCTCCTAAAGTGTTACCTATAGTCGCCACAGCAACCAATGCTTCCCATGAAACCTGATGCTCATTTAACATAGCAATCAGCAAAATCTCTGATCCACCAGGTAACAAAGTGGCTGCTAAAAATGCTGCACTGAACATCAACCATAGCTCAGCCATATTATCTACTCCACTTAAAAACCACTTTTATTTCAGTTCAACACAAAAGTATCAAATTAAACATCTAAGTTAAAATAAACACAAGAAAAAAAAATCTGCAGAAACAATAAAATACTAATAAAAAAAAGCAAAAATAACGATCATAACGATTTAAACATAAAAATGAACAAATGTTTGCACGATCCACTGATCACCCACAGTCATCACAACACAATAAACACAGCAGTCTTCTTATGGCAACAAACAATCAAAAAACACTCCTTAAGAAGCCATGTAAAAAATCTTAACCACAACAATTGCGTACACCTATTTTGAATAAAATATAAAGTCATTGAAAAAAACCAACAAAATAGTTTTTTTTATTTTATACTTTTCAATAGTCTATCTCTTTAACGGTGAAATGATGGCAAAATTATTTATTCTTCCGGCGCTCTTATCCTTAGGTTGGATACTGTTTTTAAGCTACCACGGGATCCCTCTAAAACAAGGAAAAACAGGGTTCATCTATATTATATCAATTAGTGCAACCGTCATTATTGCATTGACATTACTGCTTTGGTTAACTTCAGGACAAAATATTCGCGGTTAATAGAGAAGTGAAATAACAAAAAATGAAATGATGATGTTTTTAAAAGCCTTATATTGTAGATACAAAAAAACCGCATTATAAGCGGTTTTTTTGTATCACAAATTCGATAATCAATGTGATGGCGGAGAGGGAGGGATTCGAACCCTCGATGGGAGTTAAAGCCCATACTCCCTTAGCAGGGGAGCGCCTTCGGCCACTCGGCCACCTCTCCGTTCAAACATGGTGCGCGTGGGAGGATTCGAACCTCCGACCGCCTGGTTCGTAGCCAGGTACTCTATCCAGCTGAGCTACACGCGCGAAATCTTGTTATCATTATTATTTATATGGTGCGCGTGGGAGGATTCGAACCTCCGACCGCCTGGTTCGTAGCCAGGTACTCTATCCAGCTGAGCTACACGCGCATTATTTAATTTTTTAAAAGTGGTGCGCGTGGGAGGATTCGAACCTCCGACCGCCTGGTTCGTAGCCAGGTACTCTATCCAGCTGAGCTACACGCGCATTACTTTAATCGACAATTTTAATAGATGGTGCGCGTGGGAGGATTCGAACCTCCGACCGCCTGGTTCGTAGCCAGGTACTCTATCCAGCTGAGCTACACGCGCATTGTATCTATTATAAGAAATGGCGGAGAGGGAGGGATTCGAACCCTCGATGGGAGTTAAAGCCCATACTCCCTTAGCAGGGGAGCGCCTTCGGCCACTCGGCCACCTCTCCGTTTCTTGGCGCACATATTACTGTTTGCCGAAAATAAGTCAAACCCTTTTTAATAAACCTTTGCTGTTTGAACTGTTTTTAAGCATATTGATGCTATATAAAGCGAGTCTGTTTAATCTTTCCTTCATATCCATGCGGCCAATACTATAAGTACCGTAGCCTCCCTAAAAATATAGCAACAGATATTTTAATTAAATGACAAAAATTAAATCGTTGAGCATAAAAATATGCATTTATTTATTACCTATCCCTTCTATATTTAAGCTGTTGGCACTCGTCGACGCCAGAAACACATATGCAGGCTCAGAAAACATAATGAGTACAAACCAATGATAGTGCTGACACAGCTTCCCACTACCCTTTCCATCTGTTCACATAATTATAAAGACACTATATAACCCGAACTCGGGATAAGCAACGCCGCACAATAGCACTATTTTTGCCCTTATTTGTGTTGTATTTTCTACTAATAGCAAATTGATTAAACAATGGATCAATTCAGAACCTCTCAGGCGTTTCAATTCAAGACGCATGAATGAAAGAATGGCTATTACCCTTGTAAAGTTATGCAACACAGAAGTGGAATGCCAGAGAGGCTCACCTATGTGAATTTCAAAACTCGCCACACTACATTAGTGACTTTTAATGTACGACCCTAAGATCGTTCATTCACATCCATATGAACACGGCATTTGTTCATCCGTAAACATCAGATGGTGGGAATGCCTGTTAAAGCAGGCGCAATTAACGACCTTGCCTATCGTATTTTGATTTCCCGCTGAATGAACACCTTGATATAGACAAAAATAGTGATACTCGGCCAAGTTTAAAAATATAGAATCACTGGAAAACCATTAATTTAATGATTTTAAATAAATTATTAAGATTTTTGGGCGCCCATTATTCCAAGTTCAGACTATATAAAATACCTAATTCCCTTTATTCTTTCTATAGCCCCAACCCCATGCAGCATAAGTTAACGTTTACGGAAGAAAATGAATAACAAAGACTATATACAATCAATACACCATGCTTAAAAGTCAAAGAGATAATGAATTTAATTATTCTTATGTGCTTATTTTTAATGTTTTTCAATATTAAAAAAGAATTGGGCCGTAAAATGTCATGAGAAATAAAAGTGCAACACAAATATGAACGACAATAGCATTACTATACAGCACTGTTAAACTCGATTTCAGCTTTCATCGATAACCAAGCTATGAATAACCGTATATTCATAAAAAAACCAGCAAAATGCTGGTTCTTATAAAACGGTCACAATGAAAGAATTAGGCCGAATACGATCAGAAATTACCACCTTCTGATGGCGTACCCGCTTTCTCTGACTGGATCCGTTGGTAAATTTCTTCACGATGCACAGAAACTTCTTTCGGCGCATTAACACCGATGCGTACTTGATTACCTTTAACGCCTAATACAGTAACTGTTACTTCGTCACCAATCATCAGTGTTTCACCAACACGACGAGTCAATATCAGCATTATCTTGCTCCTTTAATTCCTAATTCAGTTTCGTACGGCATTATTTCCGCTATTATGTGCTTATTATAAGGTTAGCTTAGTACAAATTAATAGTACTCTATTCGAAAAGCTTCATTTAATTATAACTTAACCCTAAACACTCCTAGCTAAATTGCAAATTAAAGTTCTCGATAAAACACAGCTTCTCACTCAAGCACTTTAACAAAGTACAATTTAAACACAAAAGAAACAATAAGTTAAATTATTTCCTGTAAATTTCATTGATTTTAATATTCAATATGTTTAAGCCTTAATGAATAAAATCATCTTTGCACAGGTAAAATTCATTCCTTGGCTAAATGTCGCTTTAATTCAATAATAACAACACTCAACACAACAACCAAATCTTAATAAGCAAAAAGTGCGTCACATTTACACGCACTTTATTACCAAATTAACAACTTGATACACTTTAAGCGTAAATCACTTATGCTAAGCGCTCTTCAAGCCAAGGATGTACTTGTGCTAATGCACTGTCAAGATTCTCAGGTTGACTCCCGCCAGCTTGTGCCATATCAGGACGTCCTCCTCCCTTCCCACCCACTTGCGCTGCTATCGAAGAAACAAGTTCCCCCGCTTTCACTTTAGCGGTTAAATCTTTTGTCACACCCACTATCAGGCTTACTTTTTTATCACCTGCTATGGCTAATACCACAATACCCGACTTTAATTTTTGCTTAAGCTCATCCTGTAAGCCACGTAATGCGCCTGGATCGACATTATCCAATTTCTTAATGAGCACTTTAACGCCATTAATCTCTTGCGCCTCCCCCACTAAATCAGCACTGGTTGCAGCAGCCAATTTATCCTTTAACTGCCCCAATTCTTTTTCTAGTGACTTACTGCGATCAAGCTGTGCTTTCAACTTACTGACAACGGACAAGGGATCGGCTTTCAATAACTCAGCCGTTGTTATCAATGCCAGTTGTTGTTTAGCGACAAAATCCATTGCTGCCGCGCCAGTGACAGCTTCGATACGCCTAACACCTGCAGCAATTCCTCCTTCAGAGGTAATTTTAAATAAACCAATATCCCCTGTTCTACCAACATGTGTACCACCACACAATTCAATCGAAAAATCGCCCATAGTGACAACACGTACTTCAGCATCATACTTTTCACCAAACAGCGCCATTGCTCCTTTTTCTTTCGCTGCATCTATGTCCATTACTTCAGAATGTAACGGATGATTCAAGCGAATTTGTTCATTGACAACTTGCTCTACTTGTTGCAATTCCGTTGCCGTAACAGCTTCAAAATGCGAAAAATCAAAACGCAGTTTTTCAGGTTCAACTAATGAGCCTTTTTGCGTCACATGGGAGCCTAATATTTGTCTTAATGCGGCATGCAGTAGATGTGTCACAGAGTGATTTAGCTCTGTACGTTGACGAATGGTTTTATCGACACTGGCATTGATATTCTGACCTTTAGTGATATGGCCTACCGTTACCTTTCCTAAATGACCAATGGCCTGACCATATTTTTGAGTATCAGAAACACTAAATGCACACTCTTGTGCGCTTAATCGTCCTTTATCACCACATTGTCCACCTGATTCAGCATAAAACGGCGTTTGTTGAAGAATAATAACCGCTTCATCACCGACATGAACACTATCAACCTCTTGGCCATTTTGGTAGATAGCAATCACTATGGATTCTAAAGACAAATCCGTATAACCGCAAAAATCAGTATCCGCTTCAATGACTAAAGCATCGTTATAATCAGTATTAAATTGGCCTGCCGCTTGAGCGCGACTGCGTTGCTTCGCCATAGCAACTTCAAAACCCGGCTCATCAACATTGATATCTCGTTCTCGACACACATCAGCCGTTAAATCAACAGGAAAGCCATAGGTATCATAAAGTTTAAAGGCTGTTTCCCCATCAAGCACATCGCCTTTAAGCTTATTAAGAGCCGTATCTAAAATCCCTAATCCACGCTCTAATGTGCGAGCAAACTGCTCCTCTTCTGCCTTTAATGATTTCTCAACAATAGCTTGCATCTCGACTAAGCCTTTAGCAGCATCGCCCATAACATCAATTAATGTCGGCACCAATTTGTAGAAAAAAGCTTCCGTAGCCCCTAACTTATTACCATGACGCACCGCTCGACGAATAATCCGTCTTAAGACATAACCCCGTCCCTCATTTGATGGCATTACACCATCAGCAATAAGGAAAGAACATGAGCGAATATGATCTGCAATAACTCTTAATGATTTACTTTCTAGATCCGATACACCAATAATCTCTGCAGCTTTTGCTATAAGCTGCTTAAAAATATCAATTTCATAGTTTGAATGAACCCCTTGCATAATGGCTGCAATACGTTCAATTCCCATACCGGTATCAACAGAAGGCTTTGGCAAAGGTAACATCTCACCATTGGCTTGGCGATTATACTGCATAAAGACAATGTTCCAGATCTCTATAAAGCGATCCCCATCCTCCTCTGGCGTACCAGGGCGTCCTCCCCAAATATGCTCACCATGATCATAAAAAATTTCAGTACAAGGCCCACAAGGACCGGTATCACCCATTTGCCAAAAATTATCAGACGCGAAAGCAGCGCCTTTGTTATCACCAATTCGAATCAAATTTTCTTCTGCTACACCAATTTTTTGGGTCCAAATGTCAAAAGCTTCATCATCAGTTTCATAAATAGTGACACACAGTCTTGATTTAGGTAGCTTCAAAGTCTCAGTTAAAAAAGACCAAGCAAAACGAATGGCTTCCTCTTTAAAGTAATCACCAAAACTAAAATTTCCTAACATCTCAAAAAATGTATGGTGACGAGCCGTATACCCCACATTATCTAAATCATTGTGTTTACCGCCCGCACGAACACAACGCTGTGAACTCGTCGCACGGCTGTAATTACGCTTATCGGCGCCTAAAAACACATCTTTAAATTGATTCATACCCGCATTAGTGAAAAGTAGGGTCGGATCATTAACTGGGACAAGAGAACTGCTATCGACAACTTCGTGGCCGTGAGTACCGAAATACTCCAGGAAAGCATTTCTTAACTCTTTAGTGGTTTGATACATGACATCGTCCTGAATTGAATAAGGCTCACAGCGGCTACAATCAATGCCGCAAGGTATAATTTTGTGGTGCATTATATACCCAAGCAACCTTAATATGCCAGTTTCAGCGACGCTGCCAAACCGGGTTTTAAGGGAAAAAGAGCTCACATGAAATTATATAATTAAGCATAGATGAACGGATAAGCCAAAAAAGCTTACCCGTTCATTTTATACGCTGAAAAAAACAAATAAAATAACTGACGATATATTAATAATATATTTATAAAACAGAAGATTAATAGATTTTAAATAGAAATGATGATACACAGATAAGGGATACTCAATTTGATGAGTTATCACATAAGAGGGATAAAGCTGACATCTTATTGACAATCACTCCACTCATTTTCATTAAGAGCATACTGTACTTCATCATAACGAAAGCCTTGCCCTAACAAATAACGAATGCGTTTTGCCTTCTCTTTGAAATCAGCGGCTGGACTTCCACCATATTTTTTCAATGCTTTTTGTTTAGCAATTGCAAACCAATCATAGTCGGTATCATATAAAACTTGCTGACAAATCGACTGAGTAATACCTTTTTGCGTTAATACTTGTTGAATTCGATTGACACCATGACCTTTAGTGATTTGGCTTTTTACAACCAGAAAAGCGAAACGTTCATCATTTAAATACCCGTTTTCGAGACAAAACTGGAGACAAGCCTGAATATCATCACAAGAAAAGTCTCTTTGTGCTAATTTAGTCGCTATTTCTGATTGAGAGTGATCACGGCGCGCAAGTAACGCGACCGCGATTTGTTTGGCATTTTGGCTCAGAAGACTTCACCGGTTTCTAAATCAACATTATCACCTGTTGGCTCAGCTGCTTTGGCCGCATCAACAGGATCAGCTTTACTCAATAACATTTCACGCAAACTGGTTTCTATTTCAGCTGCAATACTTGGATTTTCAATCAAGTGTTTGCCCGCATTTGCACGACCCTGCCCAATTTTACTGCCTTTATAGCTATACCAAGCTCCTGATTTTTCCACAAGCTTATGTGCTACCCCTAAATCAACTAACTCACCAGTACTATTAATCCCTTCACCATACAAAATTTGAAATTCAGCTTGCTTAAAAGGCGCTGCAATTTTATTTTTTACCACCTTCACTCGCGTTTCATTCCCAACCACTTCATCCCTATCTTTAATTGCCCCAGTACGACGAATGTCTAGACGAACAGAAGCATAAAATTTAAGTGCATTACCACCTGTTGTCGTTTCTGGATTACCAAACATAACACCGATTTTCATACGAATTTGGTTAATAAAAATAAGTAAAGTATTTGACTGTTTTAGGTTACCGGCTAATTTTCTCATAGCTTGGCTCATCATACGTGCAGCAAGCCCCATGTGTGAATCACCAATTTCACCTTCAATTTCCGCTTTAGGTGTTAACGCTGCAACCGAGTCAACGATGATCACATCCACGGCTCCAGATCGTGTTAAGGCATCACAAATCTCCAATGCTTGCTCACCTGTATCAGGCTGTGAACACAGCAAATTATCAATATCCACACCTAATTTTTGTGCATAAACCGGATCAAGAGCATGCTCAGCATCAATAAAAGCACAGGTTTTACCCATTTTTTGTGCAGAAGCGATAACTTCTAATGTTAAAGTCGTTTTACCTGAAGATTCCGGACCATAAATCTCCACAATACGCCCCATAGGCAAACCGCCAGCACCTAAAGCAACATCTAATGACAATGAACCTGTAGAAATCGTTTCAACATCCATTGAACGATCTTCACCCAGTTTCATGATAGAACCTTTACCGAACTGTTTTTCTATCTGTCCTAAAACGGCATTAAGTGCTTTTTCTTTATTCGGATCTATCTTCATGCTTATCATCCTTACCATCTAGCTATGCGAGTTAAATTCATTCATGAGCGCTCAACACAGTAATGCGGGGCTCAACATGTGATCTAGTATACTGTACAATCATACAGTATCAAGTCCTGTTGATTAATTTTTCTATTTCATTTTAAAAACCGCTTTCGTAAGAATGACTAAGAAAGTCCATTTCGCTCATTTGATTATTTCTTCAAATAAATCCATCGCAAAGCATAAAAATATTGGTAATATAAACAATAAACGTCAAAGGTAGAGTTAGGTGCTCACCTAAAACAACAATTTGATATCATTCAACAAAACAAAATAACAACATGACTATCTTTCATTCTTGTTCTTTAGCGAACACGAAATAATAACCTATCTCAACATCATGTTTTAATTTGTAAAATGATCCAGCAACCCCTTTCGATATTCTCATAAGTGATTAAAATGACTGCGATAAACCTTCAAAATTTAGAAAAACACACGCCAATGATGCGCCAATATCTCACCTTAAAGGCGCAGCACCCTGACATGCTACTTTTCTATCGAATGGGTGATTTTTATGAGCTTTTCTACGATGATGCTAAAAATGCATCGCAACTACTGGGTATATCCTTAACCGCTCGAGGCAAAAGCGGAGGCGATCCAATACCTATGGCAGGTATTCCATACCACGCTGTTGAAGGGTACCTAGCAAAACTGGTTCAACAAGGTATATCGGTTGCGATTTGTGAGCAAGTAGGCGATCCAGCGACCTCAAAAGGGCCGGTAGAGAGGAAGGTTGTTCGTATTGTCACACCAGGAACATTAACCGATGAAGCGTTATTGCAAGAGAAACAAGATAATTTACTTGCAGCGCTTTACCAAGGTAAAACGGGTTACGGTTATGCGACACTCGACGTAGCATCTGGACGATTTGTTATTGCTGAACTAGCAGATAAAGCATCTCTTGAAACCGAATTGCAACGTACTCATCCAGCGGAAATTCTTTATAGTGAGGATTTCAATGAGCTTTATCTTATAGAGAATTATAAAGGCACACGCAGACGGCCTGAATGGGAGTTTGACTTAGATACCAGTTATCGATTATTGCTTGAACAATTTAAAACAAAAGATCTTCACGGCTTTGGCTTAGGCGATGCCAGATTATCACTGCAAGCTGCTGGCTGTTTAATGCAATATGTTAAAGATACTCAGCGAACAGCAATGCCACATATCAATGCCATCATTCGTTTTAATCAAGATGACAGTATCATTCTCGATGCTGCGACCCGCCGCAATTTAGAATTAACTCAAAATTTACAAGGCGGTCAGGACAACACTCTTGCTTCCATCATAGATAATACAGCCACAGCAATGGGAAGCCGCATGCTACAACGCTGGATTCATCAACCATTACGCCATCACAGTGCAATAAAATCGAGACAAAATGCCGTCGCAGAATTGATTGAAGCACAACTCTATGACAATTTGTTCATGCAATTAAAAACATTGGGTGATATAGAGCGTATTACTGCACGTTTAGCATTACGTAATGCCAGACCCCGTGACTTTGCTCGTTTAAGGGATGCTTTAAGACTACTGCCTGACATTCAACAAACTCTCAATAATGTCAATGCATCACACCTGCAATATTTAAGTTGTACCATTGGCGAATTTCCACACGAATTAGCGTTATTGGAGAAAGCGATTGTTGATAACCCTCCCATGCTTATTCGAGATGGTGGTGTCATACGTGCAGGTTATAATGCAGAATTAGACGAATGGCGAAATTTAAGTGCCGGCGCCACAGATTATTTAGCACAACTTGAAGCCAGAGAAAAAGAACACACAGGCTGCACGACACTCAAAGTCGGTTATAACCGAGTACATGGTTATTATATTGAAGTCAGCCGCCGCGAATCGGATTTAGTCCCTCTGAGTTACCAACGTAGACAGACACTAAAAAACACTGAACGATACATTATTCCTGAATTAAAACAGCATGAAGACAAAGTGCTTTCAAGCCAAGGAAAAGCCTTAGCGATAGAAAAACAACTGTGGGAAGAATTATTCGATAAGCTCCAACCCAAAATTCATGAACTGCAAGCCTTTGCGACAGCAGCTGCTGAATTGGATGTCTTAAATAATTTTGCAGAGCGAGCACAAACCCTCGATTATGCCTGCCCAGAATTAATCGAACACACCAGTATTAATATTGAAGCAGGTCGTCACCCGGTCGTCGAGCAAGTCAGTCAAGCTCCCTTCATCGCTAACCCTGTAACACTCAATAACCAGCGTAAAATGTTAATCGTTACAGGCCCCAATATGGGGGGAAAGTCTACCTATATGCGTCAAATAGCCTTAATCACTTTACTCGCCCATATTGGATCTTATGTGCCTGCAAGATTGGCACAAATTGGGCCTATCGATCGAATATTTACTCGAATTGGAGCATCTGATGATTTAGCTTCAGGCCGATCAACATTTATGGTAGAAATGACAGAGACTGCCAATATTTTACATAATGCAACACCACAAAGCTTAGTGCTAATGGATGAAATAGGCAGAGGCACATCCACTTATGACGGCCTATCTTTAGCATGGTCAGCGGCAGAATATTTAGCCAATACTATACAAGCAATGAGCCTATTCGCCACTCACTACTTTGAATTAACACAACTACCTGAACAGTTAGAAAGTGTAGAAAACGTACATTTAGACGCTGTCGAACATGGAGATACTATTGCTTTCATGCATGCTGTTCAAGAAGGTCCTGCCAGCCGCAGTTATGGCTTACAAGTCGCGGCACTTGCAGGTGTACCAGCAAGTGTGATTCACACTGCAAAAAGTAAATTACACCAATTAGAAAGCCGACAACAAACCGGAGAGATGAGTACTCAAGCGGCGCTTGCACCATTGCCGGAAATTATTCCATCCATCTTGTCTGACACTTTAAATAACATTAATCCCGATGACTTTAGTCCAAAACAAGCATTAGAATGCTTATACCAGCTGAAACAATTACAACATTCTTAAAAAACCTAAACCAAGATCAATTCAGCCCGTAAAAACGGGCTGAATTGATCTATACCCGTGATACTTGAAGAACGGGTATAACACAAAATTAAACTTTAAAAATCGCTTCCACAGATAAGCCTTGAGCGCCTAACAAATCTTTTAGCCGCTTTAAGGCCTCAACTTGAATTTGTCTCACACGTTCTCTTGTCAATCCAATTTCTTTACCAACATTTTCCAATGTTGAAGGCTCATATCCCAGCAAACCAAACCGTCTGGCAAGTACTTCTCTTTGCTTTGTGTTGAGTTCATTCAACCATTTGACGACTGATTTAGACATATCTTCATCTTGCACTTTATAATCAGGTCCGACATTGTCATCATCAGCTAGAACATCCAGTAGCGCCTTATCGCTTTCACCACCCAAAGGCGTATCAACGGAGGTTATCCTTTCATTCAATTTCAGCATGCGACTGACATCGCTACTGGATAAATCTAATTTCTCAGCAATTTCTTCCGCCGTTGGCTCATGATCAAGTTTATGGGCCAACTCTCTTGCCGTTCTAAGATACACATTGAGTTCTTTAACAACATGAATGGGTAGTCGAATAGTGCGAGTTTGATTCATAATCGCACGCTCAATCGTTTGGCGAATCCACCAAGTCGCATAAGTCGAGAAACGAAAGCCTCTTTCTGGGTCAAACTTTTCAACAGCACGAATAAGCCCAAGATTACCTTCCTCAATTAAATCAAGTAAAGCTAACCCTCTATTATTATAACGACGAGCAATTTTAACGACGAGTCTCAGATTACTTTCAATCATACGATTGCGAGACTTTTCACAGCCTTTGAGGGATTTACGAGAAAAATACACTTCTTCTTCTGCACTCAGCAGGGGGGAAAAACCTATCTCACCTAGATACAGCTGGGTCGCATCTAAGTTCTTCTGGATATCATCTTGAACTTGTTGATCAAGGTCGACATCTTTTCTTTCATCATCCTTCTGACTTAGTGCTAAATCAGATTCATCTTTTGATAAATCTACAAGTGGCTGCGTCTGTGCTACGGTTTTAGTTCGGCCCATAATGGATCTCCCATGATTTCACGATTTTAAACTACTTCAATGTGCTATCCTCCGATCGCCAAAACGGCACCCAAATCACTAGTATTTGGGTAAATATTTAAGTGGATTCACTGATTTGCCAAGATAACGGATCTCAAAATGTAACATGACCCTATCAGTACCTGTACTGCCCATCTTAGCAACGTTTTGACCCGCCTTAACAAACTGTTTTTCTTTGACTAATATTTTTTCAGTATGAGCATAAGCACTTAGATAGTTATCACTATGTTTAATAATCACTAAATTGCCATAACCACGTAATGCATTACCTGCATACACCACTCGTCCTGCTGCTGCGGCTTTAATTAACTGGCCTCTAACACCAGCAATTTTTATTCCCTTATTGCCTTGCTCATTAGCAGAAAATGTCCCTATCAACTTACCTTTAACTGGCCACTGCCACAAACTGACCTTACTAGGTAAAGACGTTTTGGGTTTGTGGATAACCTCGTTGATAGTTTGTTGACTACCTGTTAAAGGGTACGCCGACTTGCTCTGTTGATCAAGTGATTTTTCAACCACCTTAACAGGCTGTTTTTTAACCGTCAAATTATTGTTAACCGATTGATTTTTTTTATTAACACTAGGTTTTATCGGTTTGTTAGCCGTAGTGGTTACTGACACCGAACTGGTATGACCATTGTCTTTTTTGTCAATTTTAACGAGTTTTAAGACCTGTCCAGGGTAAATTGTATAGGGCGTCGCTAATGAATTGTACTGAGCTATCGCTTTGAAATCACGATTTGCTCCCCATGCAATAGAGTAAAGGGTGTCACCCTTTTTTACTCGGTAAAAGTGTGTTTTGATCGATCCCTTGGCATAACTAGGTTGACGATCATTAGACAAGCTAACCACTGGAGCAGGACGTTGTGCTTGAAAGCTACAAGCCGTTAATAAAGCTAGGAAGCTAACAACTCCCCCCATCTTGCTATATGCCCTCAATATCTTAATCAAAACCACTCCCATCAGGAAAACAAATATGGACATTAAAAAGGATTATAGTGAAATTCTCTAATTTGTTGTATTTATGATACTTTAAATCTAACGAATGCAAAAAATGAAAGGATTTATCATAACAGCAAAAATTGAACCTAAGCTGAAACAAAGAGTTATAACGGAAAATTTCGACTATATCTCAAAAATACTATGATTGAAGGCGACGAAAAAAAACACTGATGTAATAAAATATTAGTATTTTGTTACTTTTATGGAATATTTCGCCGATAATACATATAACACTTGTTCTTATTCTCCCAACAAACCAAATCAGTACTTCCTTGTACCTACCATAAAAATCTCAAGCTAGATCGCCATGAACCAAAGGTACAAATTTAACAATTTCAATAACTTCAGAGGTAAACTTATCATCAATTCGAACAACCTTTAATAGCTGCTGTGATTGCTCTCCAACGGGTAATACAAGCACACCACCATTAGCAAGTTGCTTCAGCAAAGCCTCCGGTACACTACTCGCAGCAGCTGTGACCATAATCGCATCAAATGGCCCCCTATTCTCCCAGCCTAACCATCCATCACCATACTTAAATGCCACATTATGCAAATCTAAACGCTTTAATCTTTGCCTTGCTTGGATCTGCAAACTTTTTATACGCTCTACAGTATAAAGCTCTGGCACAAGCTGCGCTAAAATAGCCGCTTGATATCCCGATCCAGTGCCTATTTCCAACACTTTTTTAGGTGAATGACTTAACAACAACTCAGTCATTCTTGCAACGATATAAGGCTGTGAAATCGTTTGACCTTGACCAATAGGCAATGCCGTATTCTCGTAAGCCTTATGTCCTAACGCTGGATCGAGAAACCGTTCTCTTGGAGTGTTAGCCACGGCTAATAATACTTTTTCATCTCGGATCCCTGCGTCAAATAGCCCTTTTGAGAGATTTTGTGCTAATTTAGGACCCACCCTTTTCATACTCGTGTTATCCATTGTTCCAATTCAGCTAATTGTGAAAATGCTGTTAAATCAACAGTCAGAGGAGTAACAGACACATAGCCTTGTTCAATAGCATCAAAATCTGTTCCATCCGTTGCATCTAGCTCCTCGCCTTGAGGCCCAAGCCAGTATATTTCTCGACCAGCAGGATCACAGGTTTTAACCATGCCTTCTGCTCGATGCCTTGCACCTAATCGAGTCACTTTAATCCCTTTCACTGACTCAATAGGAAGATCGGGAACATTGATATTCAAAATTTGATTCTTTGCGATAGGGTGTTCTTTAAGTGCACTCACAATACGATATGCAAATTCTGCAGCGGTTTCATAATGAGTTAATGTTGGCCCAACCAGCGAAATCGCAATAGCAGGTAAACCTAAAAAACGGCCTTCCATTGCAGCTGCTACAGTACCTGAATATAAGGTATCATCCCCCATATTCTCCCCAGCATTAATGCCCGCAACAACCATATCTGGCTCATCATCATAAAGTTCTCTGATGGCTAAATGAACACAGTCGGTAGGCGTACCATTGACCGATATAAACCCATTATCTAATGTTTGGATCCGCAGCGGATTTGTTAACGTTAAAGAATTACTCGCTCCCGAGCAATTTCTATCAGGACCCACAGTCATCACTTCAGCTAAGCGTGATAAAGCTGTCGTTAACGTCTCTATACCTTGTGCATGCACACCATCATCATTACTAACTAAAATCTTCATATCATGATTGACCTGTCAATTGAACCTGGCTTTGCTGATCAGCAAAGTGCGTTTGTCGCTGCTTTTCTATGACATCTTCATAATCAAATAGTTCTCTAAGTACTGATGTAGCAAAGCATCCCGCAGGCAGTGCAAATTTTAACACTAATACATCGCCATCAATTTCATGAGTAATATGTTGAGGCTCCAATAACAGCATTCTTCTCTCTTGTGTTAAACCTGCATGCTCTAAACCATCGCAATCAGCCTTCAACGGCAGTAAAACTTGCTGTTCAAAATCAGCGGCATCATGTTGAGACAAAGCCGTCCCTCGCCCCCATAAAGGTGCAGATAATTGAATATCTTTTTGCGTTAAACGCTGCTGTAAACTCACATCCCATTCATTTGCAACAAAATAACTTTTACTGCCAGCAAGCATCACGCAATCACCACGTAAGGGCGTTAATCCATGCTCCATTAAACGTGTGGAGACCACCTGATTAAATAAATTTGAACGCACAGCTGACAGGTACATCCCTCGCTTATTACGATCTTTCACTTTGCGACCAGTAAACATTTGTCGACCAAAAATAAGATTTTTTCCATCATGACCAAAGCGTTGTTCGCCAAAGTAATTAGGAACCCCTGTTTCTTTAATCCGCTCTAAACGAAATAGCACATCATCCATATTGGTAATGTTACGCAAGGTCAAAGTGAAACGGTTTCCAGCTAAAGCACCCACTCTTAGTTTTTTCGTGTGACAACTTGAAGACAATACTGTTAATTGTTCATTATCTAGACTCGCCCATTCAGGTGTTTCTTTACCTGGAATACGCACACCAAACCATTGCTCAGTAATAGCATGCTTATCTTTTTGGCCAGCGTAGGTCACTTCTTTAGGGTGAACATGAGCAAAACCTGACAATATTTTTGCCACGTCCGCTGTATTTAATCCATTTTTGCGAATATGCAATAAATGGTGTTCACCTTCCCCAGTGGGCACAAAAGGTAAAATCTCCTGTACGATAAAGTCGCTATTATGTGTTCTCAGATCTGCTTGAGATAGGGGTTTACCGTATAAATAATGTAATTCACTCATGAAATTAATCTTGTCTCTTGTGTTGGCTCATCAATACCACAGCTTCAACCGCAATACCTTCTTTTCGTCCTGTAAAACCTAATTTTTCTGTTGTGGTTGCTTTCACATTTATATTGGTCAGCTCAGTATCTAAATCCTTAACTAGCACTTGCCTCATCGCATCAATATAAGGCAACATTTTTGGTGCTTGAGCGATAATAGTGACATCTAGATTACCTATTTCATAACCCTTAGCAAGCGCCAGCCCATAACAATGCTCCAATAAAACACGACTGTCGGCTCCTTTAAATTCAGCATCTGTATCGGGGAAATGTTTACCGATATCCCCCATCGCCATCGCCCCTAAAATCGCATCAGATATTGCATGCAAAACAACATCACCATCAGAATGAGCAATTAATCCCATTTCATAGGGAACTTTAACACCACAAAGCATAAGAGGTGATGTTCCACCAAATTTATGCACATCAAAACCGTGCCCGATCCTTATCTTCACTTCTATTCACCCAAATTAAATGCTATGTCAATTGACTCACACCTGCCCAACGGTATTATTGGCGCAAGTTGTTTAAAAACAATGAAGCTAACGCTAAATCATCCGGATGAGTCACTTTGATGTTATCCGCTCGTCCCTCAATAATACCGGGGGAAATCCCAGCCCATTCCATCGCTGAAGCTTCATCGGTAATCGCAATATGGTTTGATAACGCCAACGCAATATTATCCTTTAATCCCTTAGCTATAAAACATTGAGGCGTTAAAGCATGCCACAAGTTTTCACGAGAGACGGTACTCGCGATATTCTGCTCACTATTCACTCGTTTCATTGTATCCCTCACAGGCGAGCCTAAAATGACGCCTTGGGGAAAAATATCCCTTGCGAACAAAAGCTTATCAATATCACTATGACTCAAACACGGCCTTGCTGCATCATGCACTAACACCCAAGCCTTTTCATTCACCGTTTCCAACGCTGCCAAGACTGAATCGGCTCGCTCTCCACCACCAAGTACTTGACACAACTTAGGATGTGTAGATTGAGGTAAGTGTTGAAAGTGTTGATCATCAGGATGTAACGCCACGACAACTTGTTTGATCTTAGGATGGGATAATAAACAATCTAACGTATGCGATAAAATACTTTGCTCATTTAACATTAAATATTGCTTTGGTATTTGAGATCCCATTCGACGTCCCACACCAGCAGCTGGCACTACAGCAATGACAGTTTCATCTTGCATACCTAAGCTCACTTTTTACTTCCTTGAGAAATATAATTTTATTCACCTTCCACCACACGGTAAAACGTTTCACCTTGTTTAACCATACCTAACTCATTGCGGGCTCTTTCTTCTATTGCTTCGGTTCCACTGCGCAAATCATTAATTTCTTCTCTTAGAATTTGATTACGGGCGATCAATTTAGCATTGCTTTCTTGCTGTACCTGAATTTGATCTTGTAATTGATAGGATTCAGATAAGCTATTTCCTCCAAACCAAAGACGATATTGGAGAATAACCAATAATAGTGTTAAAACAAAACATAAGCGTTTCATGATAGTTTAAACAGAACTTAGCCTAAGATTAATGAGATAGTACAACAAAAAAGGCCACCTAGTGGCGGCCTTTTACAAGTTTTGTGAAATTAACCTTGTCCTTTAATTTCACTCAACCCATTATAAGGCGCGTTTTGACCCAATTGCTCTTCAATACGTAACAATTGATTATACTTAGCGACGCGATCAGAACGGCATAAAGAACCTGTTTTAATTTGTCCCGCTGCAGTAGCAACCGCCAGATCAGCAATCGTCGCATCTTCAGTTTCACCACTGCGATGTGAAATCACGACAGTATAACCCGCCTCTTTTGCCATGCGAATAGCAGCAAGCGTTTCGGTCAATGAACCAATTTGATTAAACTTAATTAAAATAGAGTTAGCGATATTATTATCAATACCACGTTTTAGAATTTCAGTGTTAGTCACAAATAAATCATCACCAACCAATTGAATTTTATCACCTAATATTTGAGTTTGGTAAGCCCAGCCATCCCAATCTGACTCATCTAAGCCATCTTCGATAGAGGCAATAGGGTATTGTTCAGTCAATGATTTCAAATAATCAGAGAAGCCATTTGCACTAAAGATTTGCCCTTCACCTGCAAGGTTATATTGGCCTTCTTTATAAAACTCAGATGCTGCGCAATCAAGGGCTAAAGTCACATCAGTACCTAAAGTGTAACCTGCTTTCTCAACAGCAACTTTAATCACAGCAAGTGCATCTGCATTCGACGCTAAATCAGGAGCAAACCCTCCTTCATCACCAACAGCAGTATTTAACCCTTTATCTTGTAATACTTTTTTCAAGTTATGAAAAATTTCAGCGCCCATACGTAATGCTTCGCGGAAATTTTTAGCGCCAACAGGCTGAACCATAAACTCCTGAATATCAACATTATTATCAGCATGCTCGCCACCATTAATGATATTCATCATAGGCACCGGCATAGAGTACACACCCGGTGTACCATTTAATTCTGCAATATGCGCATATAATGGTATGGCTTTCGATGCTGCAGCGGCTTTGGCCGCTGCTAAAGATACAGCAAGAATGGCGTTAGCGCCTAACTTGTCTTTATTCGCAGTGCCATCTAAATCAATCATGATTTGATCAAGTTCAGCTTGTAAACTCGCATCTTGTCCAACTAATGCGCCGCGGATCAGACCATTGATATTGGCCACTGCCGTTAATACGCCTTTACCCATGTAGCGTGCTTTATCACCATCACGCAACTCAAGTGCTTCACGGCTACCCGTTGATGCGCCAGAAGGCGCTGCAGCCATTCCAATGAAGCCACCTTCTAAATGCACTTCAGCTTCTACTGTTGGATTACCACGAGAGTCCATGATCTCGCGACCCACTACATTAATAATCTTAGCCATAACATCCTCGATTTAAGTTTAAAATTTAATTTTTAAAATAAAAATGGTTCTCAATTTTAAGCTGTCACCCAGTGATCCCACTCAAAATCTATCTGCAACAAAAAATAAAGGCCAGCCCTGTAGATGAGAAGCCGGCTCTGGTATATCACTTTTACGCTAAATCACGTTTTTGATGTGCATCAGCAGCAGCAATAAAACCTTCAAATAATGGCTGTCCATCACGAGGAGTCGATGTAAATTCAGGATGGAATTGACCCGCGACAAACCAAGGATGATTAGGTAACTCAATCATTTCAACCAGTTGGCGATCAGATGATAGCCCACTGAAAATAAGCCCTGCTTTTTCTAAGCGCTCACGATAATGATTATTCACTTCATAACGATGGCGATGACGCTCAACACACGTCACTCCTTGATATGCCGCCGCTGCTTTTGTGCCTTCAAGTAAATGACATAACTGTGCGCCCAATCGCATTGTTCCACCTAAATCAGACCCAGCATCACGTTGCTCGATATCACCTTCTTCGTTTATCCATTCGGTGATAAGACCAACAACAGGATGCGGTGTTTGAAGATTAAACTCTGTTGAATGAGCATCGCTCAGCCCTGCAACATGGCGAGCAAAATCAATCAGTGCTACCTGCATACCTAAACAAATACCAAAATAAGGTAAGTTATTTTCACGAGCATATTTTGCCGCTTGAATTTTACCTTCCACACCACGCTCACCAAAGCCGCCTGGTACCAAAATGCCGTCTAAACCTTCAAAAACTTCATCACCTTTTGCTTCAACGGTTTGCGAATCAATATATTTGATATTGACCGATACGCGCTTTTTAAGGCCTGCATGCTTTAACGCTTCATTGACAGATTTATAGGCATCAGGTAACTCGATATACTTACCGACCATGCCAATGGTCACTTCTCCATTGGGATTGGCTTCTTGGTAAATCACATTTTCCCATTCATGTAAGTCAGCCTCTCCACATTCTAAATGGAAACGTTTAATGACTAACTCATCCAAACCTTGAGAGCGAAGTAATGCAGGGATTTTATAAATACTATCAACATCTTTTAACGAAATGACAGCACGTTCTTCTACATTACAGAACAGGGATATTTTCGCTTTTTCATTCGCAGGTATCGCTCTGTCACCACGGCATACTAGCACATCCGGTGCAATACCAATTGAGCGCAACTCTTTAACAGAATGCTGAGTCGGCTTGGTTTTCACTTCGCCTGCTGCACCTAAGAAAGGTACTAGAGTCAAATGCATAAACAAAGTACGCTCACGGCCCAGTTCAACGCCAAGCTGGCGAATTGACTCTAAGAAAGGCAATGATTCGATATCACCAACCGTACCACCAATTTCAACGATGGCCACATCATGACCTTCACCGCCCGCAAGGACTTTTTCTTTAATCGCATTAGTAATATGTGGAATAACCTGAATCGTCGCACCTAAATAATCACCACGACGTTCTTTACGTAATACTTCTTCATAAATACGCCCTGTAGTGAAGTTATTACGACGGTTCATTTTAGTGCGAATAAAACGCTCATAATGACCTAAATCTAAATCGGTTTCAGCACCATCCTCTGTGACAAAAACTTCACCATGCTGCGTTGGGCTCATGGTGCCTGGATCGACATTAATGTAAGGATCCAGCTTCATAATGGTTACATTTAGGCCTCTGGCCTCTAAAATCGCAGCTAACGATGCCGCTGCAATGCCTTTACCTAGCGATGAAACCACGCCACCAGTAACGAAGATATACCTTGTAGTCATGCTGAACCTGAGAGTTAAAAAGTTGGAATATAGGTGCTTGTAAAAAAGCACTAGGACGGGACGACATTGTAGCAAAGTTACCCCGACTCGACAAATGAGAATTCACTTAAAATCGGGGATATTGCCATTTTTATTAAACAAAGATGCCTTTACTTATCTTTTTCTTCCTGCTTTACCGCATTCCAATGTGCGTCCAACTGAGATAAAGTATGTTCAGTCATAGGCCTTCCTGACGCCGCCACTTTTTCTTCGACGCCCCTAAAACGCCTTTCAAACTTTCGATTTGCCAGTCTGAGCGCTTGTTCAGGATCCACCTTTAAATGCCGAGCCATATTCACCACAGCAAACAGCAAATCCCCCATTTCATCAGTGACATTATCTTGTGACACTTGAGCTTGATTAACCTCATCAAGGACTTCAATTATTTCTTCCTGTACCTTAGCCACAACAGGTTCAAGCGTATCCCAATCAAATCCAACTCGAGCCACTCTTTTTTGTATTTTAACCGAGCGGCTCAACGCCGGTAAGGCTAATGGAATATCATCAAGCGCTGAGTTCAATTGCCTTTCATGACGCTCTTTCTCTTTTAAAGACTCCCAATTTTGTTTCATCACATCACAGCTTTGAAAATCTTGCTCAGTAAACACATGAGGATGCCGATTAATCAGTTTATGACAAATTTTATCCACCACCACACCGAAATCAAATAGACCTTGCTCTTGACCTAGTTGGCAATAAAACACCACTTGAAATAATAAATCCCCTAATTCACTGGGCAATTCATCTAACGCCACTCGCTCTATGGTATCGGCCACTTCATAGGCTTCTTCCAATGTAAAAGGTACAATGGAGTCAAATGTTTGTGCGAGATCCCACGAACATCCCGTTTCAGGATCCCTTAACTTGGTCATAATATCTAACAAAGGTTGAATATTCTGCTCAACGTTCATGTCAATCTGTTGTGTCTCAACTCGGTCACTCTTTTGCCCCTGCTGGTTTTTTTGCATTATGCTCTTCTCGCTTCACTCACGCCTTCTACCTGACTTAATTTAGCGATCACTCTTGATAGAGCATCCAAATTATAAAGCTCCAATTGTAGCTCTATCATTGCGGTTTGTGTTTTTACATCCGATGATGAACTCATTGATAGTACATTAGATTTTTCAGCCGCTAATACAGATGTTAAATCTCGAAGCAAACCAGAACGATCATTTGCAATCACCTTTAAACTGATCTTATAACCACCAGAATAATTCTCACCCCAAACCACATCCACGCTACGTTCAGGCTGTTCTTTCATCAACTCTTTGAGTTGTTCACAATCAGAGCGATGGACTGAAATCCCACGTCCTTTAGTAATAAAACCAAAAATTTCATCTCCAGGTACAGGCTGACAACAACCCGCAATATGGCTCATCAAGTTACCCACACCATTCACTTCTACTTGACCTTTGCCCTTAGTGCTCGCCGTGCTGGGTTTATGCTGACTCTTTTTAACCAATTCCTCAACCACAGCGTCATCGGACATAGCCTGTGGTTTTAGCTGACTTTGTACAAAGTTCACCACTTGGTTTAATCGAACATCTCCCCCACCTATCCCTGCTAGCAAATCATCCATGCCTACCATATTAAAACGCTCTACAGCGGGTTGTGCATCTTTGACTTTTAAATTAATCCGCGCAAGTTCAGTTTCTAGGATCTCTCTGCCCGCAACAATATTCTTATCTCTGTCTTGCTGCTTAAACCAATGCTGAATTTTAGAACGTGTACGAGAAGTTCGAATATAACCTAAATTAGGGTTAAGCCAATCACGTTTGGGATTAGGTTGGTTAGAAGTGATAATTTCAACACGTTGTCCAGTTTCTACTTGATAGGTAAAAGGCACGATACGACCGTCTACTTTAGCTCCAATACATTTATGCCCCACTTGCGAATGAATATAATAAGCAAAATCAAGTACCGTTGCCCCTTGAGGTAAATCAATCACCTCACCACTGGGAGTAAAAACATACACCCGATCTTCAAAAACTTGACTGCGGACTTCTTCAACAAGATTACCACTTTCAGCCACGTCTTCTTGCCATTGTAAAATCTTGCGCAGCCAATTAATTTTTTGCTCATAACCACTTTGCTTACTGGTATTAGCACCTTCTTTATATTTCCAGTGAGCCGCAACCCCTAACTCCGCATCTTCATGCATTTGCTCAGTACGAATTTGAATTTCAACGGTTTTGCCTTCAGGACCAACCACAATAGTATGGATTGATTGATAACCATTGGGTTTAGGATTGGCAACATAGTCATCAAATTCTTTTGGGATATGATGCCATAGCGTGTGAACGACACCTAGCGCCGCATAACAATCTTGCAATCTGTCAGTGACAATACGCACCGCACGAACATCAAACAACTCATCAAATTTAAGTTGCTTGCCTTTCATTTTTTTCCAAATACTATAAATATGCTTAGGACGGCCATACACTTTAGCGCGAATATGATCGCTATCTAACCGCGTTTGCAATTGATGAACAAAATCATCAATAAACGTTTCTCTATCTAAACGTTTACCATCTAATTGTTTGGCAATATCTTTATAGGTTTGTGGATGTAAATAACGAAAAGAGATATCTTCTAATTCCCACTTTAATTGTCCAATACCCAATCTGTTGGCCAACGGGGCATAAATATCAGCAATTTCTCTCGCTATCAGTACCCGTGTTTCTTCATCTGCAGTTTTGATTTCCCTGAGTAAACAAATACGTTCAGCCAGCTTTATCACAACCGCACGCACATCTTCCACCATCGCCAGTAACATACGACGAATATTATCTATTTGTGGGGCATTGCCTCGAGATTGCTCAGTCACTTTCAACGCGCCAATGGCATTCATTATTTCCACGCTACAGACAAATTTTGCCAGTGGCGCACCAAAGACTTCTTCTAAATCTGTTTTTTCAATTAAATGCTCATCGAACGCCACAAAAATAATGGCCGCTTGTAAGGTTTCAATATCCATATTCAGCGGAGCTAAGATTTCTATCATCTCTCGACTGCGCTTAAGCACATCACCTGTTGGCGCTTTTTTCTTTGAAAGTAGCTGCTCTACTTTATTCAGCAAAGTCAGTAACATTTGCGCTTCATCGCTATCACTAATATACCGATTTACCCACTCTTCGAGTTGAAATTGAGGATCGCTAAAATGTGCTTCACGAACAGATACCATCAGAGATTCCTTTGTTGTACTTAGAAAAATGACACAGATTGTTATGTCAACGAGAGGTTCTCTCTCATTAGCCATCAGTTTTTAACAGACACTCAGCATTATTCATTAATAAGAGCATCATTTCTTTAATTCAAATAACACCATAGACTCAAGATGATGAGTTTGAGGAAACATATCGATCATTCCCATTTTTTTCAATTGGTAACCTTGCTGTAGGATTAATTCAGCATCTCTTGCTAAACTGGCAGGGTTACAAGAAACATACACTATTGCACTGGGTTTAAGCTTTTTGAGCCTCTTGAGTGTTTCATAAGCGCCCGCTCTAGCAGGATCTAATAATATTTTATCCACTTTGCCAAGCCAAGGCTCTTTTGATAAGTCACTGCTTAAATCGGCATGGTAAAACGACACATTGTTAACACCATTTTGCTGCGCATTCATTTGCGCTTGCTTGACCATAGCAGGTACACCTTCCACTCCAATAACCTCTGCACCCGTTCGCGCTAATGGCAAACTAAAGTTACCAACACCACAAAACAAATCTAACACTCGTTCTTCTTTTTTCGGTGCTAGCCATTGTATCGCCTGTGACACCATCAAGGTGTTAACTTGACCATTTACCTGAATAAAGTTGCCCGCAGAAAAATGTAATTTATCATCATGTAACGCATAAAACGGCTGTAACACTCCCGTTAAAGACTCACTTTCTCCTTCATTATTTAATAACAAGAGGTTAATGGCTTGTGTTTGTCCAAAATCAATCAGTTTCTGCTTATCTTTATTCGATAAATGTGTGGTTATTCGAATGACAGCAAAAATACCATTATCAGCTTGCGTTAATTCAAGGTGACCTAAAGATTTTTTCGCATTTAATTGATTAAATAACTTAGCAAATAAAGGAATTAAAATCGATAAGTCTTTAGCCAAGACTGGGCAAGATTGCACCTCAACCACTTCACTGGTATTTTTGGCTCTAAACCCCAGACTAATATGCTTTGTTTTTGGGTTATACAAAGTGGCTAACCGAGCTCTGCGCCTGTAATGCCACTCTTTATTGAATAGAGATTTCGCCAATAGCGTACCGGCTAAGTCTTTGGGTTCGCCAAGCTCTTGCCCGTTTTTAGCCAAAAAACGCTGAAATAAGTCCACCAAAGTATGTTCTTTATGCTCCCTTTGCGCTTCAGTGGATAAATGTTGTAAATCACATCCACCACACTGCTGATAATGTTCGCATAAAGGCTCAACCCTTTGAAGTGAATGTTGCTCAACATGAAGTAATTTGGCTCGAGAAAAAGTCTTTTTTTGCTCTGTTAATTGCACTGTCACTTTTTCACCCGGTAGGCTGTTTGGAACAAACACGACCTTGCCTTGATAGTGAGCAATACCGGCCCCTAAGTGATCCAATTGACTGACATCAAGCATAAGCTTACTCGATAAGGGTTTCTTTTTATGGGTTGTCGCTTTAAAAAACTGTGCCATTTAGGCCTCTAAATAGATAAAAAACTGGCCAACATGGCCCAACTTCTGGCAATATATGAAATAATTTCACTAAGTTACGGTCAATGACGACTCAATGAACAATGCCAATAACATGGCCAAATACAGCCTGCGCTCTTGGGTTCTGGTACTGGCATTAGCGCCGACTATTTTAGTCGGTATACTATTAGGAAGCTATTTTACCATAAATCGGTTCTATGAGCTTGAAGAAACGCTCACAGAACAAGCGAGCAATATTATTGAGCCTTTAGCGATTGCCGCAGAAGCGGGATTAGAAAATAACGATTTTGAAACAACCAAACGCCTCATTACTTCAGCGCAACTTAATAAACCCTCATTGGTTCAGTTCATTGCCATTTTCGATAATGATAATCGCGTCATAGTTACCTCTCATCATTACAAAAATCATGAGTTTATGCGATTTGAACAGGCTGCAGACCGTTTAAAGGAAACGGAAATAGAACATTTAGGTGACAGTTTAATTTTACGTAGTCCCATTTTCTCCACCAAAAATCATTTAATCCAATCCTATAATAACCCATCAATGCAACCACAATATAAAGAAAAAAAATTAGGTTACATTGCCATTTTGATTAATAAAGAAAATGCACTCTTAGAGCAGCACCGTGCTGCGGTGGCCGCATTTATTATTGTCCTTATAGGTGTCCAACTCAATTTATTGTTTACCTTTAGATTGGTGAAAAATGTCACTCAACCCATTACCGAAATGGTCAGGGTTGTCGCAAAAATTCGAGAAGGAAAACTCGACACCCGCTTAACGGGTAATTTAATCGGTGAACTCGACTTACTCAAACGTGGTATTAATGCCATGGCGGGGTCCTTATCCGAATATCATGAAGAAATGCAACAAAATATCGATCAAGCCACGCTGGACTTACGAGAAACTTTGGAGCAAATCGAAATTCAAAATGTGGAACTCGATTTAGCCAAAAAACGAGCCCAAGAAGCCAGTCGCATTAAATCCGAATTCTTAGCTAATATGTCTCATGAGCTGCGCACTCCATTAAATGGCGTTATCGGCTTTGCCAAGCAACTGCTAAAAACACCATTGCATTCTAGCCAACAAGATTACATCACAACCATTGAACGTAGCGCCACAAATTTATTAGGGATCATTAATGATATTCTGGACTTCTCTAAATTAGAAGCGGGCAAAATGACATTAGAAAACATGCCTTTTTCCTTTCGAGAGACAATCGATGAAACAATTATCTTATTAGCGAATAGCGCTTATGAAAAAAATCTCGAGCTCGTCATTGATATCGATCCGAATATTCCTGAAGATGTCTCGGGCGATGCAATGCGATTTGGACAAATCATTACTAACTTAATCGGTAATGCCATTAAATTTACTGATAAAGGGAGCATTCTTCTCAAAATTCAGCTTACGACTCTTATCGATAATCAAATATGTTTAAAATGTGAGGTCAGCGATACGGGAATAGGTATCGCTCCTGACCAACAAGCTGAGCTTTTTCAGGCCTTTGGCCAAGCTGATTCATCCATTTCCCGTCGCTTTGGTGGCACAGGATTAGGCTTAGTGATCACAAAACGCCTAGTCAACCGAATGGGAGGAGAGATAGGCTGTGAATCCTCCGTTCATTCAGGCTCTACTTTTTGGTTTACCTTTAATCTGCAACAAAGCCAATACCCAATAAATATTCCCTATAATATTAAGGCATTAAAAAATAAAAGCTTGCTCTTATTTGAACCAAGAGCTTTATCTCATTCAGCCACAGACAGGCTATTACAACTTTGGGGATTACAGGTTAGGCTTGTCCGCACACAAGAAGAACTCGAAAGCTTACTCATACACACCGATAGACATTTTGATTTTGCACTCATGAGTAGTATCGGATTATTAGCGCCCGAGCTTTCAGCCAAACAATTTAAACAAGTAAACAATAAGTGTGACTATGTATTAGTCATCGCTCACGGGTTGGATCAGCAAGAAAGCCTAACACAACTCTATCCTTCAATGGATAAACTCCTTCCTGGCCCATTAAGTGAAAGAAGTTTAGCAAAAAATTTACTCCACCCCAATAGCCATTCACAGGAGTACTTACCCGCTCAGCCTCACATAACACCGACCATCACCCAAGAAAAACTCAGTGTATTTGCAGTAGATGATAATCCAGCTAATTTAAAATTAATCGATACTTTATTAAAAGAACTTGTGACTAATGTCACTGTTACCGACAGCGGTGAAAAAGCAGTCATGCTAGCAAAACAAAGACGTTTCGATCTTATTTTCATGGATATTCAAATGCCAGGTACCGATGGACTTAGTGCAACAAAACAAATACGTCATGAATCATTAAATCGTAATACCCCCATCATTGCCGTTACCGCTCATGCCATTGCAGAAGAGAGAGAACACATTAATGCTTGCGGTATGAATGACTATTTACCTAAACCTATCGATGAATCCGCGCTTAAAGATATCATCCAAAAGTGGAAAACACGTCCAACGTTTACCCATTTTGATCCTAATACCCTAAATTGGGAGCTCTGTTTATCTCAAGCCAATAATAAACCCGACTTAGCAATCGATATGTTAAAAATGCTAATCGACTCATTACCAGGCACCCAAGATAACATTCAACAAGCACTTGATACTTCAAATAGTTCAACGATGCTAACCCATGTTCATAAATTGCATGGTGCCAGTTGTTACTGCGGTGTTCCCAGAACACAAAAGCTGTGCCACGAAATAGAATCTGCTTTGAAAAAAGAAGTAGCGCTTGATGACATCGAACCAGAAATCCTTGAGTTACTTGACGAGCTAACTAAGGTAGAATCAGCAGTCGCTCAACTTATCTCACAGCTATCTTCGGACCGATAAAATGACAAAAAAAATGGGATTTTTCAAACGCCTCAAAGCGTTAGAACTACCACAAAAAAAATTATTTGCCATTGCGCTTTGCCAGCGCATGCTGCCTAACTACCAATTATTCTCAGATGTCGCTGAGTTTGGTGATCCCCAAGTACTCGATACCTCACTCAATCTTCTTTGGCAGTCCATGTATGACGCTAAATTGAAACTCAATATTGATCTTCATTTAGAACGACTTGAACTGAATACTCCTGAACCTGAAGATTTTGATATGTATGGCGTTTACCCAGCAATGGATGCCGCTGTAGCATTAACATCTTTACTGAGTGCCATGCAAAGTAAAGTCGAAGATGATATCGTCAATGTCAGTAAACTGTCTTCTAGTACTGTCGCGAACTATATTGAAGCAACCTGTGACATTGAATTTGATAAAGCATCAGCATTAGACGATTACATCTTTGAACATGAAGTCATGCAAGAAGAAAAAGATATGCAAAATACATTATTAGATATTATTGAAGCACAAGTAAAAATCACACCCAACTTCATCAAAGATTTACGCCGTGATATTGTCGCAGTAGGGATCTCTAATATCGGCATTAGCGCGCCATAACAAGAATAATCTCTTCGCCAAGAGTGTACTCAGTGATAGCCCCTTCAAGGCTATCACAAATCTTAGCTGCCTTATTATGATAAAAAGCTCGCCTAATACTAAATTTATTTTAAAAGGAGGAGGCCACATTGAAAAAATCAAAACACTGCAATAGGTTAACGTTATGCCGCTTATTTTAACCCCACTCATGGCCATTGTCTTCATCATGTTACTGGGGGCCATCATTCAAAAAATTAAAGTTCTGCCTAATAATGCCGATCAAAGTCTTAATTTATATGTCTATTATGTCGCTCTTCCTGCAATTATTATCGCCGCGCTATCAAACACTCCCATAGATGAAATTCTACAATGGGGCTTTATTATCAGCCTCACCTTGGCAATGTTACTTTCTTACGGTTTATGCATTATTGTCTCGTTAATTTTCAATCCTAAAAACCACTCCCTAGCCGCTATCAGAGCACTCAACGCCACCTTTGGTAATACCGCTTTCATTGGTATTCCAATAATGATGTTGCTATTCCCTCAACAGCATAACGCGCTCACCGCAGCCGCTGTTGCCAGTTTAATTTCTATCTTAATGTTTGCTATCACCTTAGTAACAATTGAGCTTCAGCTTAATAAACAACACGGTTCAGGCTTGACCATCATTATGCGCGCTTTAGGCACTAACCCTATTGTTATTGCTGGTATTATAGGTATCACTTTATCAAGCCTGTCTTTCACATTATTTGCACCTCTAAACTTAATGCTTAATCAAATTGGCGCAACCTCAAGCCCCTGTGCACTCTTTGCTATTGGAATGGCCCTAGCCAAAGCTCCAAGACAAGTGGGCACAGCAAATACTGAAAAAATAAAGGTGACTGAATTATGTGCAATCAACTTCGTCAAACTACTCCTTCAGCCCGTATTGGCTTACTGTTTACTTTTCGCTTTAAACGTGGAACATCAGCTGCTTATTATGGGGGTGATTTTATCGGCTTTACCTACAGCAGCAAGTGTTTACTTACTGGCACAGCGCTATCAAATACGCACATTAAGCAGCGCCTTAATAGTACTGCTCGGAACGCTGCTCAGCTTCTTAAGTTTGCCCTTAATTGAAACACTGTTAACCAAGGGCTAAAATCCCTCCTATCTGACATACGCCTGCAAACACTTTTGGCGCCACATTAAGCAAATTTTTTTCAGTGGATGAAAAAAACGGCATTTGATATAGACAAACTATTTACTGTATAAAAAAACAGTCTATACTGTATAAAAAAACAGTCCACTGTCTATCAATACAGTATTTAGAGAAAGGGACATCGTTATGCTTTGCCAACTGAGTATCAATAATTTTGCTATTGTGCGTTTCCTCGAGTTAGATTTCAAAGCGGGAATGACCAGCATTACTGGAGAAACGGGTGCAGGAAAGTCAATTGCGATTGATGCATTGGGTCTTTGCTTAGGTAATCGCTCTGATGCCAATGCTGTGCGCAGTGGCGCCAATAAAACCGAAGTAAGTGCTCGATTTACCCTCATTGACGTACCACTTGCTAAACGTTGGTTAGAAGATAACGATCTTGAACTCGACAATGAATGCATTCTCAGACGCACTATTGGTAATGACGGTCGCTCTCGCGCCTATATTAATGGTAATCCAGTTCCCTTAGCTCAATTAAAATCGCTTGGACAATTACTGGTTGGGATCCATGGCCAACACGCTCACCACGCCATGCTTAAAAGTGAACACCAACTGACCCTATTAGATAATTATGCCAATCATAAGTTGTTACTTGAAAGTGTGAATCAAAGCTATCAACGTTGTAAAACAGTGGAAAAAGAGCTCAAGCAATTAGAGAAAACTCAACAACAAAGACTCGCTAGAAAACAACTGCTGCAATACCAAGTTGAGGAACTTAATGAATTCGCAATAGAAGAAAATGAATTTGAGCAAGTTGAAGCAGAACATAAAAAATTAGCTAATGGCACAGAATTAATTCAAGCCTGCCAAAATCAATTATTTTTATTACAAGATAACGATCAAGCCAGCATTGAATCTTTATTAAATAATGCCATTACTCAAGCTCAAACGCTTGAAGGTTTCGATCCCAAACTTGAAAATATTTCCAATATGCTCAATGATGCATTTATTCAAGTTCAAGAAAGCAGCAATGAATTAACACACTACCTCAATGGATTAGAGCTTGATCCAGAACATTTTGCGCATCTAGAACAACGCTTGTCTAAGATAATGCAGCTTTCAAGAAAACACCAAGTGCAACCTAATGAGCTCTATGTGCGTCATCAGGCTTTGTTAAATGAACTGAATGATCTTGACTCAGATGAAGATAAACTTGAAGACATTCAGATGCAACTTCTTCAATCAAAGACCTATTATTTAGAGCATGCCAATAAGCTTCACCAAAGCAGGTGTCGTTATGCCAAAGAGCTCGATAAAAAAGTGACTCGCTCAATACATGAATTAAATATGCCTAAAGGCAAATTTACCATCGATATACAATTTAATGAAGACAATATGTCTCCCCTTGGTTGCGATAGTATTGAGTTTCTTGTTTCCACCAATCCAGGGCTGTCACTTCAACCCTTGGCCAAAGTCGCTTCAGGTGGTGAACTCTCACGTATTGGTCTCGGGATCCAAGTGATCACAGCAAAAAAAGTGGCTACACCCACCTTAATTTTTGATGAAGTCGATGTGGGAATTTCAGGTCCTACTGCGGCTGTTGTCGGTCGTATGCTTCGTACTTTAGGAGACTCTACCCAAGTATTTTGTGTGACACATTTACCTCAAGTCGCTGGAAATGGACATCAACATATGTTTGTCAATAAGCATACAAAAGCAGGGAATACTGAAACCAGTATGGTGCCGTTAAATAAACCTAAACGCATTGAAGAGTTAGCACGTTTACTGGGTGGGGATATGATCACTAATAATACCTTAGCCAATGCTAAAGAGTTACTTCAATAAATATGGCTATGTTCCTCGTGCAACTCACTCATGCACGAGGATACTGAGATAGCAGCCAATCAGCTGCTCTAAAATAAACAAGAAAACACCATAATAAAAACAAAAAATAAACAAAATAGACATATAAAAACCAGACAAAAAAGTCAATTTGCTGTCAATATCATTATATCCCTTGTTTCCTTTCCCCCGATATTCTCCATCGCCTTATCAAAAAAATCATTTTATTCATCCAAAATATATTAGTAAGCAACTGATATAAATATTATTAATAAAAACCTCCATCATAGAAAATTGCCGACGTATTGATGACTATCTCTATTTAATCTGCGCACTAATCGATTTTTCACATTTAAATAATCGATAAAAGTCGCTGCAATTAATTGGTTATTTCGATAATACTTGTCTGCATAACTAGTACAGATGATTTACTTGGAGAATAACGATGAAATTAACCAAAAGTATTACTTGTCTTTGTATAGGACTCACATTTAGTGTGCAAGCTGATGTTATCACACGTGACAATGGCGCCCCCATCGGTGATAACCAAAACTCCACAACCGCAGGCAGTAATGGCCCAGTGCTTCTACAAGATGTCAATCTTATACAAAAGCTTCAACGTTTTGCTCGTGAACGCATTCCTGAAAGAGTTGTCCATGCTCGCGGTACTGGCGCTTATGGTGAATTCGTCTCAGATGGCAATTTTAGCCAATTAACCCGCTCCGCTCCCTTTGCTGAAAAAGGTAAAATTACACCTGTCTTTGTTCGTTTTTCAACTGTCATTCATTCCAAAGGATCACCTGAAACATTAAGAGATCCTAGAGGCTTTGCGACAAAATTTTACACTGACGAAGGTAATTGGGATTTAGTCGGTAATAACCTACCGGTTTTCTTTATTCGTGACGCCATCAAATTCCCAGATATGGTTCACTCATTAAAGCCTTCCCCAGTAACTAATTTACAAGATCCTAATCGTTTTTTTGATTTTTTTAGTTATGAACCCGGTGCCACTCATATGCTCACTTGGGTTTATACAAACTTAGGCACCCCCGCAAGCTACAGAAAAATGGATGGTTGGGGAGTTCATGCCTACAAATGGATAAATAAAGACAATCAAGTCAATTATGTTAAATTTCATTGGAAAAGTCAGCAAGGGGTTAAAGGTTTAAATAGTGAGGAAGTCACGAAAATACAAGGGAAAAATTTTAACCATCTGACAGATGATCTTTATACTGAAATTAATAAAGGCAATAACCCTAAATGGGATCTATACGTCAAGATATTGAAACCTGAAGACTTAAATAATTTTGACTATAACCCATTAGATGCGACCAAAATGTGGCTTAATATTCCTGAAATGAAAGTGGGTACTATGACCCTTAACCGAGTACCAGATAACTTTTTTCAAGAAACAGAACAAGCCGCATTTGCACCATCAAATTTAATACCTGGTATTGAGCCTTCAGAAGATCGCTTATTGCAAGGCCGTATTTTTTCTTATGCCGATACTCAGTTATACCGCTTAGGGGCTAATTTGTCACAAATTCCAGTGAATCAAACACTAGTGCCAGTCAAAAATTATAATCAAGATGGACAAAGTAATAACGGTTACACGCAATCCAATATCAATTATCAACCTAGCCGCCAAGTTGCTCTAAGCGATGATGCAACCTATAAAAGTGTTAACACACCAGTGAGTGGCAATATTGAACAGTTAGCAATAAAAAAACAAGATAACTTCTCTCAAGCCGGTATCTTGTATAGAAGCTTATCAAAACAAGACAAAGCAGATTTAATTTCGAATTTAGCAGGTGATCTGGGTCAAGTAAGCAACCCAACAATAAAATACACCATGCTAAGTTATTTCTACAAAGCTGATAGTGACTTTGGCAGTCGCCTAACTCAAGCTGTCAATGAAGACATTTCAAAAGTCAAAGCAATGAGCAAGTAAATCCGGCCAATGAAAAGAGCTAATAAGTTTGATGGCTCTTTTCATTTTCTTTTTACTCAACACCATAAGGCCAACGACTATGAGACGCTTTTTTTTTATACTTATCATCATTAATGTCATATTATTTGGCTTAAGCAACACCGTACAAGCTAAACCTACCAATAGTCCTGTAGATAATACAATCGATAATAGTGCGGATATTAACGAGCTTATTAACTATTTTTTTGCCGCTGCAAGAACCGGTAATAATGAAGTTATTAATCGATTTTTAGAGGCAGGTTTTCCAATTAACCAAGTCAATAATCAAAGCTATACACCCCTAATGGTTGCAGCATATAACGGCCAATACGATACAACACAATTATTACTACAACATGGCGCGAATGCATGTCTACAAGATAAGCGAGGCAATACCGCCATTATGGGTGCACTTATTAAAGCCGAAGTGAAAATAGCACGTTTACTGTACACTCAACAATGTGACGAAAACTTAACGAATAAATCGGGTTTAACAGTGAATGAATTTGCACAATATTGGGGGCAATCTGAAACACTTAATATTACTCAATAAGCGTCATTTTATGAATATGAACATCATTGATTTTCAACAGCTAACAATAGGGTTTAATAAACCCTATTGTCGATTTATACCTTGATACTTATGAAAAATTAAACGCCAGTACTTGTAAGCAAAATAAAGCAAGGATCCCAGCCAGCACATCATCGATCATGATGCCAAAACCCCCATGGACGTGTTTATCTAACCAACGTATTGGCCAAGGCTTAATAATGTCAAAAAAGCGAAATAATACAAAACCAATCCCGAGCCATAATAGACCCGCCGGCGCAGCAATCATGGTGATCAATAACCCAATAACCTCATCCCATACAATCGCTCCGTGATCATGCACCTGCATATCTTTTGCCGCTTTACCGCAAATATAAATACCCAAAATGGCACCTACAGCCACACACAAGATATAAACAGGAAAGCTTAACTGCATCATCAATAAATAAAGAGGAATGGCCGCAATGGTACCAAAGGTTCCTGGCGCCTTCGCCGCTAACCCTGAACCAAATCCTAACGCCAAGAAATGAATAGGGTTGCGTAAGGATAAACGTAATAACGCTTTATCTTTAGAAAGTAAATTCATTTAAAAATGCTCAAATCCACAATGAGTAACGTCAACATCCTCTCCGTTACACTGTAATTTTAATTGCTCACCGGTTGTGATTTGGCCAATTTTAGCAAATGTCACCCCCGCATGAGCTAACGAGGTTTCTAGTGCCCCTTTTTGGGATTCAGGCACAGTAAAGAGTAACTCATAATCTTCCCCTCCTGTTAAAGCATAGCTTAAAGCTTGATCATGAGAAATCACACTTTGTAGAGAGGCGGATAAAGGAACAGTATCAACATCAATTACCGCACCAACATGAGATGCTTTAATGATATGATTGAGATCAGAGACTAAACCATCTGATAAATCAATCGCACTGGTCGCCAGTTGACGTAAAGATTGACCCGCTAATACGCGAGGAGTGGGGTAATAGTGTCTGTTAATTAAATACGCTTTATCAGCCGCATTCACTTCATGTTTTCCACGTAAAATATCCAAACCTAGTGCTGAATCCCCTAAAGTTCCAGTCACATAGATCCAATCTCCATTACGTGCTCCACTGCGGGTTAATGCTTGATCTTTGCTGACTTTTCCATTAATGGTAATACAAACACTTCTAGGACCGCGCGTTGTATCCCCACCAATCAAAGACACCCCATAATATTGGGCTGCTTCAAATAAACCATCACTGAATTCACTCAGCCATGACTCATCAACATCTGGCAAAGTTAATGCCAGCGTCATCCATGCAGGTTCCGCCCCCATTGCCGCTAAATCAGATAAGTTAACCGCTAATGACTTATAACCCAATGCATGAGCGGGGATATCTTTATAAAAATGCACCCCTTCAACTAAAATATCACAGGATATTGCAATCGACTTATTCTCGGTTGCTTCGACTAAAGCACAGTCATCACCAATTCCCAAACTCACATCTCGACGCACAGATGAGCGACTGGTAAAAAAACGTTCAATTAATTGGAATTCTTTCACAATAGCAATCACATTTATAAAATCATAGCTAAAAAAAACGGTATCCTTAAGATACCGTTTCCGTTTATTTTTTACGTCCCACTAATTTATCAAGTATTCCATTGACAAATTTATGACCGTCTTCAGCACCAAAAGCTTTCGTTAGCTCTATTGCCTCATTTATCGCCACTTTATAGGGGACATCTTTACGATAAGTTAACTCGAAAGTCGTTAATCGTAAAATGGCTTTTTCAACCGGATCCACTTCTTCAAGTGGACGTTCCAAATGAGGAGCAATCAGCTCATCCAATTGGCTTTTCTTCGTCGCAACTCCAGTGAACAACTCACGGAAATAAGCGACATCAACGCCCTCTACAACATGTTCAGTTAAAAATTCATGTTCAACATCGGCAACATTATTACCGCTTAATTGCCAAGAATAAATAGCCTGAACGGCTAAACGGCGGGCCTTACGGCGCTCAGAAGGCTTCATTACTGGTTCCTAATCTTACAACTGTGCTTCAAGTTCTTGCAGAACGTTAACCATTTCAAGCAAACTCAATGCAGCTTCGCCACCTTTATTGCCTGCTTTTGTACCAGAACGCTCAATGGCTTGTTCTATGGTATCGGTCGTTAATACGCCAAATGCAACAGGAAGATCATATTCAAGTGCCACTTGAGCTAATCCTTTATTACATTCACCTGCAACGAAATCAAAATGGGGAGTACCGCCACGGATCACTGCACCCAATGCAATAATACCATCAAATTTAGCACTTGCCGCAACACGACGAGCCGCTAAAGGCAGTTCAACAGCACCAGGAACTCGCACTACAGTGATATTCTCATCTGCAACTTGTCCAAAGCGCTTAAGTGTATCCACCGCCCCTTCAAGTAAACTTTCAACAAGAAAGCTGTTGAAACGCGATATTACAATCGCAACCTTGGCATTTTTTGCTTCGATATTACCTTGCACTACGTTCATCATTCTACCTAAATTTAGCTTAAATTACCCAGCATAAGGGCGGAGAAGGCGGTATCATACCACAGCCACCTTCAGTGATCCTTATGCAATTGATATGAAATTCTCTAACTGGCTTTTTACAATCCTCAACAACTTAAATCAAGTCTCATGCGAGTAAAAATCAATCAGAAATATAATCTGTCACTTCTAAACCAAAGCCTGAGAGTGAATGATAGCGCTTGGGCGAGCTCAACAAACGCATAGTCGTCACGCCAATATCCGCTAAAATTTGTGATCCCACTCCGACGCGTCTTGAGGTACCAGTCCATTTAGCAGAACTCGGCGCTTGACCGTCATCTTCGGCAGCAAAAGCTTTAACTTTTGCAAGAATATCATCATTGCTTTCATGATCAGCCAATAATACTAACACTCCCCCCTCTTGTGCAATACGCTGCATTGCTTTATCAAGTGGCCAACTACGCTGCTGATTTCTTTCAGAATACAAAAGATCATTAAAGGTATTTTGCAAATGAACACGTACCAAGGTATTGTCCCTTATATCCCCTTTAATCAAGGCATAGTGCAACTGATTGTCGATAGTGTCTTTAAAAGTGATCATTTCAAACTCACCAAAACGCGTAGGCAATTGGCACTTTTCTTCACGAACAACGGTCGTCTCTTTGGTATTACGATATTCAATTAAATCAGCAATCGTTCCCATTTTGATATCGTGTTTTTCAGAAAAAACTTCCAAATCTGGACATCTCGCCATCGTGCCATCTTCATTCAAGATCTCAACAATCACCCCCGAAGGTTCAAACCCTGCTAAACGAGCTAAATCACAACCCGCTTCAGTGTGACCGGCACGAATGAGGACGCCTCCTTCTTGTGCCATTAAAGGAAAAATATGCCCAGGTTGAACTAAATCCGCCGCTTTGGCCTCCTGTGCAACAGCCGCTTTAACAGTCACAGCTCGGTCTTGGGCAGAAATGCCCGTCGTGACACCTTCAGCAGCTTCTATTGATACAGTGAAGTTAGTCGAGAACTGAGCATTGTTATTACTGACCATCAAAGGCAGGTTTAACTGTTTGCAACGTGCCTCAGTCAATGTTTGACAAATCAGCCCTCTACCGTATGTGGCCATAAAATTGATCGCTTCAGGTGTCACGCAATCGGCAGCCATAATAAGATCGCCTTCATTTTCACGGTCTTCGTCATCCATGAGGATCACCATTTTTCCGAGACGAATATCTTCGATGATCTCTTCTATACTGTGTAATGCCATTAGTCGAACCTTATCGTTATTTAGCCACGAAACAACAAAGCGTTATTCTCTATCTTCACGATATTAATAATCTCTCATCGCCGTAGACCAGTCATTAAAAATACAATGTCTATTGCAAATACTTAATTTGCTATACTGTTACTATCTTAAAAAACCTGAGCGAGCCAATAAGTCCATCGTCACGCCCTCATTTTCTTGCCCATTATCGCCGCTAAATTGCATGAGTCTTTCCAAATGCCGAGCAATCAGATCCACTTCCAAGTTCACACTTTCCCCCACTTTTAAATCAATAAGTGTGGTTTCTTCAGCGGTATGAGGCACTATCGTTAAGCGAAAATCATGCTCAGTGACTTCATTAACCGTTAAACTCACACCATCGATGGTAATGGATCCTTTATGAGCAATATAGCGAGAAAGCCCCTTTGGCGCATTCAACCAAAATTCAATTGCTTGCCCCCTAAACAGCCTATCTTTGACTAGAGCCATACCATCCACGTGACCACTGACCATATGACCGCCTAAACGTGTCGTGGGCGTCACCGCTTTTTCAAGATTCACTTTTTGACCCACTTGATAGCGAGAAAAGCCGGTTAATGCCACAGTCTCAGCGGATATATCAGCAACATAACCATCATCTAAGCACTCTACAACCGTTAAACAAACACCGTTAGTGGCAATACTGTCGCCTAACTTCACATCACTTAAATCAAGCTGACCACTGGCGACAGTGAGACGAATATCATCACCGCGACGTGCTATTTTTCGCAATGTTCCTACGGATTCTATAATTCCAGTAAACATATCAATCACTCAGTTTCCAGATAAACGCATCATTGAGATAAACATCATGGCTATCTGTCATTATCCTAATTTCAGTGTAAGGCGAGTATCCGCCCCTACTTTTCGCTCATCGATTAATGTCATTGAGGGCAACATTGCCATTGAACCATATTCAGGTAAGGATAATAAATTACGTCCTTTATCCCCTAAAATTTTAATGGCTTGATAAAGTACAAGTTCATCAGCTAAGCCTTCAGCCATAAACGCCCCCGCTAAGGTTGCCCCCGCTTCAATCAACACGCTATGGCATAAGGTGTTCAAATGCTCTAATAATTTCGCTAAATCTACTCGCCCGTCAATAGCAGGTAACAGTAAATGACTCACATGCTCAGGCCAACTTTGAATAACATCATCAGGGTAAGTAGCACAAGAAACTAATAAAATAGGGCTTGGAATATCAAATAATGCCATTTTGCCTGGTAATCTTGCTCGACTGTCCAATATCACACGAATAGGCTGTATAAGATCATCTTCCAATAAAGTGTCTGTTAATACCCCCAATTCATGGTAACGGATATTTAAGCTTGGATTATCAGCTAAAACGGTTTCAATGCCTGTCACCAAAGCACCATGTCTTGCTCTAAGCCTTTGGACATCACGGCGAGACTCTGCGCCTGTGATCCATTTCGATATACCATTAGACAATGCCGTTTTACCGTCTAAGCTCGCCGCTAATTTCACTGTCACCCAAGGTAACTTTTTAGCCATCGACTTCATAAAACCTTTATTGAGTTTTATCGCCTCTGTGGCCAATAAGCCCACTGAAACGTTAATGCCTGCCTCTTTTAGCATCGCAATGCCGCGTCCTTTTACTTGCGGATTAGGATCCTCTGTCGCAACAACAACTCTCACCACCCCAGCTTGGATTAATCCAAGTGCACAAGGTGGCGTTCGGCCATAGTGACTACAAGGTTCTAATGTGACATAAGCAGTGCAGCCTTTGGCTTTAGCGCCTGCTTGAGCCAAAGCATGAACTTCTGCATGAGGGCCACCTGCCTTGATATGATATCCTTCTCCTATCACTTCGTCACCCAGCGTCAATACACAACCCACATTTGGGTTAGGACTGGTTGTATACATGCCTTTTCGTGCCAACGTTAATGCACGATTCATCATCTTAATATCTTGAATAGACCACATTTTTTATCCATGTCGTAAACCCATACGCAAAGATAATTAACGAATGAGTATCAAAGTTTACCTTAAGCACAATGACCGTTATTTATCCCTAACAACTTTATCTCACCGTACTCATTTTTGTAATTTGGCGATAGCATCACCAAATTCAGATACATCTTCAAACGCTCTATAAACAGAAGCGAAACGAATATACGCCACCTTGTCCAAATCCACCAGCTGATCCATCATCAAGTTACCTATCATTTGCGAGTTTATTTCTCGCTCACCAGTCGCCCGTAAAGTCGACTTAATTTGAGTGATCGATTTTTCAATTTGATCCATTGATACGGGTCTTTTCTCAACCGATCTCAACATACCGGCTCTTAGCTTTTCTTCATCAAATGGCTGACGACTTCCATCTTGTTTCACGACACGAGGCATCACCAGCTCGGCGCCTTCAAATGTCGTATATCTCTCATGGCATTTAACACATTCTCGGCGGCGACGCACTTGATGGCCATCCGCAACCAATCGTGAATCAATGACCTTTGTGTCAGTTGCGCTACAAAATGGACAATGCATTCAAGCCTCCTGCCTATTAACAATCTAAATACATCGGCTTATCAGCCGCGTTAAGTAAAAAAATAGCCGCATGAATGCGGCTACATTAGTTTACCTTATTTACGGTACTTATTTAACCATTAAAGCGACTTAACCATAAACCGGAAACTGCGAGCATAATTCAATCACTTGTTTCTTGACACGCTCAATTGTCGCCGTATTACTGATATCATCTAAAATATCACACATCCAATGAGTCAATTCTACCGCTTGGGCTTCTTTAAAACCACGGCGAGTAATAGCTGGAGAACCTATTCGCAAACCTGACGTCACAAAAGGTGAACGAGGATCGTTAGGGACTGAATTTTTGTTTACCGTAATATTGGCTAATCCCAGCGCCGCATCAGCATCTTTACCGGTCATATCTTTACTGATCAAATCAAGTAAGAATAAATGGTTATCTGTTCCACCCGATACCACATTAAATCCACGTTCAATAAAAGTATTGGCCATTGCTTGTGCGTTAACCACCACTTGTTTTTGATAAACGGTAAATTCAGGCGCTAACGCTTCTTTGAATGCCACGGCTTTTGCTGCAATCACATGCATCAAAGGCCCGCCTTGACCACCAGGAAATACAGCAGAGTTTAATTTTTTATAAATCGCTTCATCATCAATAGCAGATAAAATTAATCCACCACGAGGGCCAGCTAATGTTTTGTGTGTTGTTGTCGTGACAACATGGGCATGGGGAAGCGGGCTAGGATAAATACCTGCAGCCACTAAACCCGCAACATGCGCCATATCAACAAATAAATAGGCACCCACTTTATCGGCTATTTCGCGAAATTTCGCCCAATCGATAATGCCAGAATACGCACTAAAGCCACCGATGATCATCTTAGGCTTGTGTTCAACCGCCAGACGTTCAATTTCGGCGTAATCAATTTTCCCTGTCGTTTCATCAATGCCATATTGAACGGCATTATACAGTTTGCCAGAAAAGCTTACGTGAGAACCATGCGTTAAATGGCCCCCATGAGCAAGACTCATGCCTAATACAGTATCGCCACCTTCAAGTAATGACATAAAAACAGCTGAATTCGCTTGTGAACCAGAGTGAGGCTGCACATTGGCATAGGTTGCACCAAATAATTCTTTGGCGCGTGAAATGGCAAGCTCTTCAGCAATATCAACATACTCACAACCACCATAGTAACGTTTACCAGGATAGCCTTCAGCATATTTATTCGTTAACTGTGAACCTTGTGCTTCAAGCACACGAGGGCTTGCATAGTTTTCAGAAGCAATAAGCTCAATATGCTCTTCTTGACGACGCGTTTCATTTTCGATGGCTTGAAATAATTGTGGGTCGAAATCCGCAATATTCATGTCTCTTCTCAGCATTACTCACTCCAGCTGTCAATTCTCTTGATAGGGTTGCGCGCTATTCTACTCCGCAATTGAACACAATCCCAGTCTTTACACATGAAAATACCTTAGAGTTAACCTGATTTAGATTCAAGTTGTGTATCAAATAACAAACTCAATATTCTTATCAAAAAACAATGGGGTGTTTTAGCTATTTCATCAAAAAAAACAGCTAATAAAGAATATAAATAAACACAATAAAATTAAATAATTAATATCAAATAATACCATTTAATAACTAAAAATAAATAAAGACAGATAAGCAATACAACATCATTCACCTCACATCGTTCAAAAATCATTGAGGCTCATCTTACTCGTCCCTTTTTTAAGCGGTACTTGAGTCCGTCCTTATCAGTATGAGAAGATGATATGATTACTCTTTCATTACCATGGAACTCAAATGGCTCAGTTTGTCTATAGCATGCTGCGGGTCGGTAAAATTGTCCCCCCAAAAAAACAAATTCTTAAAGATATTTCCCTTAGCTTTTATCCTGGCGCCAAGATTGGTGTCTTAGGTCTCAATGGATCGGGTAAATCCACCTTATTAAAAATCATGGCAGGACTCGACACCGAAATCGAAGGTGAAGCCCGCCCCATGCAAGATCTTAAAATTGGCTACTTACCCCAAGAGCCTAAACTGGATCCTGAACAAACGGTTCGAGAAGCCGTTGAAGAAGCGGTGTCAGTGGCCAAGAATGCGCTCACTCGCCTTGATGAGGTTTATGCACTCTATGCTGAACCTGACGCCGATTTTGATGCCCTTGCCAAAGAGCAAGGTCAACTCGAAGCCATTATTCAAGCTCAAGATGCCCATAATTTAGATAATGCATTAGAGCGTGCAGCCAATGCACTTCGATTACCTGACTGGGATGAGAAAATTGCCGTTCTATCAGGGGGAGAGCGTCGCCGCGTCGCAATTTGTCGTCTGTTACTCGAACGTCCAGACATGTTATTACTCGATGAACCGACTAACCATTTGGATGCAGAATCCGTTGCTTGGTTAGAGCGCTTCTTACAAGATTACACTGGTACCGTCGTCGCCATTACCCACGATAGGTATTTCTTAGACAATGCAGCGGGGTGGATTTTAGAACTGGATCGTGGTGAAGGCATCCCTTGGGAAGGAAATTACTCCTCATGGCTTGAGCAAAAAGATGCCCGTTTACAACAAGAGTCTGCCACCGAAAGCGCCCGCCAAAAAACCATTCAAAAAGAACTTGAATGGGTACGTCAAGGCAGTAAAGGTCGCCAATCGAAAGGCAAAGCACGTATGGCACGCTTTGAAGAATTGAACACCAATGATTACCAAAAACGAAATGAAACCAATGAACTATTTATTCCACCAGGGCCACGTCTTGGGGATAAAGTCATTGAAGTGACCAACTTGACAAAATCCTATGGCGATCGCGTCCTGATTGATGATTTAAGTTTCTCTGTTCCTAAAGGGGCCATCGTTGGCATTATCGGCGCTAACGGCGCAGGTAAATCCACTTTATTTAAAATGATCTCTGGCACTGAAGCGCCTGATAGCGGCAGCGTTGAACTGGGCACATCAGTGCAAATCGCCTCTGTTGAGCAGTTCCGTGATTCCATGAATGATAAAAATACGGTGTGGCAAGAAATCTCTGATGGGCAAGATATTATGCGCATTAATAATACCGAGATCCCAAGCCGCGCTTATGTCGGACGCTTTAACTTCAGAGGTGGAGACCAACAAAAAATTATCGGTACTCTTTCGGGGGGCGAACGTAACCGAGTGCATTTAGCCAAACTGCTACAAGCGGGCGGTAATGTATTATTACTCGATGAGCCAACCAATGACTTAGATGTTGAAACCTTAAGGGCACTGGAAGAGGCATTATTAGAGTTTCCTGGCTGCGCGATGGTGATTTCGCATGACCGTTGGTTCCTTGACAGAATCGCCACTCATATCCTCGATTATCGAGATGAAGGTCAAGTCAACTTCTATGAAGGCAATTACACCGAATATTCTGCTTGGTTAAAAGAGACCATGGGGACCGATGTGGTTGAACCTCATCGTCTTCGCTATAAGCGCATGAGTAAGTAAAGCGTTAAAAGCCGCAATAACGCGCTATCTTGTATAGGCTTTATTGCGGCAACATCACACTGACCAAAATCAAAACCAATCATAGAAAAAGTATTAACCTTCACTATACTGCTGTTTTTTAACTTTAATTATATCGAAATGGCATTATGAACATAGCGGATCCATCGTTAATTGACTCTGCTCTAATTTCTGCATTAATAACATCATTTCATTGGCTTTTGTCACTATAAGCTCTTTATCCACTAATGAACTAAGCATTGCGACATCATTCACACTAAAACTATCAGTGCCATAATTGACTCCAGCATCAAATTTTAGCAAGTTATCATGCTCAATAGGATCATTCGTTATTTGATACAACTCATACTCATTTATCTGAGGATCTTCGCAAATATGCTTATGTTTACCTTTTTTAGTCACAGCGGGGATTTGAAAATAACGCACAAATTTCCATATCTGCCCCTCACTATCTTGCTGCATAACGCAGTGTATTTGATTCGGCCCAACCAAAGAACTGGGGGTCATTCCCTCCATGTTACTTTTTTCTTGGTTAATTAATTGCTCAACAGCTAAGTTATACACATCATAGGCCGATACTTCTGTCACTCTACACGGCTTAATTGAGTTTGACTCATCTAGCGGCTCAGTAATAGTGTCATAAGTGATAAACAAAATGCCTTCACGTAATGAATCATCCACTAAATGCGTGATATTCGACATAGTATGCCCTAAAGTCGCAGCCTCTTTTAACAATGCACTCAGATCACTGCCTACAGGTGTTAAAACCTGTTTATGTGCAGCGACTTTACTCTGCGGTTTCTGGGATAACATCTTCAAGTAATCAATAAGTGAAATCGGCAGACTTTGTGGACGGGTTAAACCTAAAATGGTGGGTAAAATATCAACATGGCTGGTCAATTGATTAATATAGACAGGCGCTGTGATATCTTCCTCTCTCATATATTCAGGTAAACGAAACAGCATAGGTACATGAACCACCTCTTCATAAGCACTATGCCATTTTTCCATCATACCTCCGTGAGCTGCGCCCAATTCACCGTGATCGGCACAAAACATCACAATGGTATTTTCATCCTGTCCACTTTCTTCTAACGCTTCTAGTACGGCATGAATGTGTTTATCCACCTCATAAATCAAATACCCATAATACTGTAAGAAGGCAAGCTGAGCTGCATCGGAGCAATGACTTAATAGAAATGGGATCCCGGTTTTATTCGCATCACTGGTGATCTTAGCCGCCACATCGAGTAGCTCAGACTCATTGATCTCTCCCTTATGCAATGCATCATTAGCCGCCGCTAACCCTGTTATAGAGCCAAGCGCTAACCCCATTTTATAGCGATACTCCTCTTGACACTTAGGTTTATTATTACTAACTAGCTCTTTTGGGGGGAGATAGGCATTATTCTGCGGAAAAGGCTGTTGTTTCGAGTTATCAGCATAACCCGCATTCAGCATGATTTTCATCGAACCTTGCTGTGCTGGCTCCCCTAAGGTATTAAGGCTCGGCACTTTTAACATGGGAGGAATAGCAATACCGGGATCAGACACACCGACTTCATCTTTCGTAAACATTTGATCACATACCAAACTCGGTAATCCAGGATAAGAAGCAATTTCATGAGGGTTAGCGAAAGAAGACACGGCAAACCAAGGCTTAGAAACAATGCTTGAGTCAGTTTTATTATCTGTACTATCCCCATTTGCCTTAGCGACATTTAGGCTATAAGGGTAACCTATCCCTTGCCGACACAAAAAGCCCGTTGTTAAATCTTCAAATTGATAATCTCGATAATAACCTAAATTATTGACTAAAGATCCATGGGGATCGGGATAACTCAATTCCCAATCATCAAAACCAAACTGAATAAGATCTTGGGTCTCTTCACCACAAATATGCCATTTACCAAAATAATGACCTCGATAGCCATTATCTTGCATCCAATCGACTAAAGTCGGAAAGTCATCGCCTTCAAGCCAAGGAAAATCCTCTTTAGCCCCTTCTTTAAAAATACCATCGGTTTGAGTGACCCCTGTTACAGTCCCGTATTGTCCAGTAAAAATAGTGGCACGACTGGCCACACAAGCAGAAGATGCAATGCGGTGTTGATTGAACACTACTGCATTTTGACGTAATTTAGCAAAACTAGGCAATAACTTATCGTAATCAATTCCTTCGAGATCGGCATGCTCCCCATTTTGATCAAAATTCAACACATTCTTCAATGCGTTTACAAAGCCTTGTTGATCACCATACTGAGGCTGAAAACGTAATTGATCCACAATGATCATCAATACATTGGGTTGCGCTTGTCGTTGAGACATAATGAATTATCCTTAATGTATAAAATAGAACTCCAACCAATTGAAGTCACCTTCAATTGGTTTAATAACAAGTAACTAATGTCTTATCAATGAGGCAGAAATGGATTCAGTAGTGGATTGTGATGGAGGAATAATCCCCTCACTACGAGGAGTTACAATTGGAAACCAAAACTGAGGTGGAGTTAGCAAGCCAATAAAATCATCCATAATATCAAGATTTGTGCCATCAATATCATTTACAGCACAGGGGTTTGAGGGATCACTTGCAGCGCCTGGATCACATAATCTATGACCCGCTAATAAAAAATCTAAATTATCTTTATCTATTTTTACCGTTGTAACTACATTTTTTTCATTCGGCGTATAATTTAAAACAGCATTGTTCACTGTTAATGTATAAATATTATTATCTTCCTCATCCACATCATCAATCAACTCAAAATTAAATATCATGCCATTTGGATAGTCAGAAGAAGACAAATTTTTAATTTTATCAGGATCCAATTGCACGGCCCAAAAATCAAACACCATAGGTAATGACATATTAGCGATAATATCTGCAGAAGCCGTTGTTAACCCCCCTGAACCAAAATTGGTATTACGCAGCTCATAAGCCCCTTGAAGATATTCGGCTCGCCAAGGTCCCGATTCTGACATATAGCCTAATTGCTCGTACACATCGGCAAGTAAATACTTAGCCTCTTGAATCTCACTATCGCTTGATATTGTGTCACCCGCAAAAATAACGTGTTTTAATACTTCTGCAGCCCATCGATAAGTATCCACCGCAAGGGGAAGGTCAACTACGGCTTTAACCATAAGCCCTTCATGTTCATCCTTAACTCGTTCAATAATCTCTGCAGCCCCTCCCATGTATTCCACATATTTTACCGCCACAGATTCAGGTGGTAAGTTATTTAAATCAGAAGGGTTTCCCGTATACCAACCCATATAGCGTTGATAAACTGCACGACTATTATGACTTAAGGTACCGTAATAACCTCGAGTCGCCCAATTTTGCTCTAGGCTGCTAGGCAAGGTTAATTGTTCGGATATCTCTTCACCAATATATCCCGCATTCATTAAACGCACCGTTTGATCATGAATATATTTGTAGGTATCTCGCTGCTTTTCCAAATATTCGGTAATATTACTTTCTTGCCATAATGGCCAATGATGGGATTGAAATTTGACTTGAGCAGAGTCGCCCCAACGATCAATTGTTTCAGTTAAAAACTGACTCCAAATAAGCGGATCTCGTACTAATGCCCCGCGCAGGGTCAAAATATTATGCATAGTATTGGTCGTATTTTCGGCCATCCATAATGCATCCCAATTTGCGAAGTAAGTATTCATTTCAGAAGGCGCCTCAGTACCAGGAGTCATTTGAAATTGCATCTTAAGGCCTTTCCACTCGATGTTATCATTAATGATAACGATGTCATCCTGTACTAATCGAGGTCCACCTAACTCGGTATAAATACAAGGCGGGCATTCAGATGTTGTTTGAGTAATGATATGAGTGGGGGGAATGAGCGTTGACTCCCCTGTTGAGTTAGTCAAGCCTAATCCAGATCCTACGCCTGTTTTCCCTTCTTCATCCACGCCTGTTAATGCCCCATACATATAAATGGCGCGTCTTCCCATAGCATTACCCGCAATCACATTTTCAGATACGGCATGTTCGGTGAAATCTTCAGGGGCAAAAATAATAGGGTTAGAAGTGGGGGTACCGTTTGGGTCATTCACTGTAAATAGCCCTTTCACACCACCAAAATGATCAATATGACTGTGACTATACAAGACGCCTGCCACGGGATAATCAACCCCTAAGCTTGAATTAATAAATTCAAGTGCTGCTGCTGCCGTTTCCTTTGAAATTAGCGGGTCAAGCACCAACCAAGCATCCTCATCTGGCGTTTTGATAAAGGTAATATTAGATAAGTCAAAACCTCTTACTTGGTAAATACCGCTAACGATATTCTTATCACCCAAAGTCGCACTTGGATCTGAGACCACCTGATACAAACCGTGTTTCATATTGAGGCTGAAATTACGCCACAGACTTGGATTAATAGAATCAGGGGCTTCACTTGGATGATTATCAAGTAATTCTTGATAAGCTTGTAAATTCCATACGACTCCTTCATTACAATCAGTAACTGTACTGACAGTATTCCCGTCTCCTTTACAAATAATCATCTTATCATCAGGGATCGATGCAATAAATCCCTTATCAGCGTTATCAAAATCCTCATTATTAGTATCATCTAAAGAATAAGAAGCTAAAAAGTCATCATTAAAGGCTTTTGTGACCGAGTTTGGCTCTTTTTGAGTATTATCAAGACTTGTATCAATTGCGTCATGATTACTGCAAGCAGAAAGTAACAGCAACATTAATGGTGCTACTTTATTCATTCGTTTATTCATTATTAATATCCATATTGTTTAATTAAAAAACCAACCATCTATAAAAATAAATTTAAATAAATCAAATATTCTGAATCAATTTATTTAAATTTAAATTATTATAAAATTTAACACCTCCTTGTTAAGAATAAAACCGACCAGATAAGCAGATACATTAACAACCAAATAATATAAACTGACAATATTTAATTACTCCCCAATAAAACAACCCTAATTATTTAAACTCCATATCAATAGTTAAAGCTGTGTTAATAAGGAGTAACAATATATCTATGCTATTTAAAAAATAGATATTTATAAACCTCAAGTTTATATTAAAGTAATAAGCAAACACTTATTATTCTACTGTAAAAATTGATAAATAAATCTAATTCAATCGAGCGGGTTTTCTTTTATTCTGGGTACTAGGCTCCATTGTTAGTCCACCAAAAATATCTATCGCTATTGGACTAAAGCGAATTTCTCCACTTCTACGCTCAATCAATGTCGATAATTGTTCTGCATCAGGATACCGTGCAGATAATTGCTTTCTAAAACGATAAATATGAATATTCATATGGTTTTCACTTTGGCCTAACATATGACATAGCAATGCTTTATCCAACCAGCCTCTTTCAGAAAGGGACACACCCAACTGACCATCTTCTAATGATTTTCTCGCCAATAAAAGTAATACATAATGATGATTACGCTCACCCAAATCAATTGGTGTCTCATCCAACAACAGGGTAACTGACACATGCTCTTCATTTTGACTCACATCAAATACTAAACGGATATCATCAAATAGCATAGGCTGTTTATCCGTTAGAATATTGGTCTCAATACTGGCAGTTGCATCAACAAAGCGCCATTGAAACTCAGCCGTACCAACATGATCCCCCGTCTTTAATACTATCGTACCGTTATCCGTTTCACATAACCATTGACCTTGCGACGAAGGATAAATAGACACTTCAGGCAAGTCCTCCGATGGTAAAACAGTAATCGTATTGAGATGAATCGTCTCCAAACCTAAGGTGATAGGCAATAACACACTCTTAGGTGGACTCAACTCTTTAATAAACCAAATGTCAGCATTAACATGACCAAATTGAATATTATCCCCTTGACTTAATGATACTTTACTGCCTTTTTCAAGCCGCTGAGTATTCACAAAAGTGCCATTAGTACTGGTATCTTGTAAGATCCACTCTTCACCATTCCAAATAACCACAGCATGTGTTCGAGACGCTTCTAAATTAGTCAATTGTGTTGCCGAGGTAGGATGACGACCAACAATATGTTGAGGTTGTAATAGTACACTATGACCTGTGGCTTGATTAAACATGGTCGCCATAATCTCTCCCTCAAAGTTAATGACTTTTTCTAACAAGGTTATGTCTCTATTGTGAGATATCCATGATACCGAATCTATTACACTCTATTACAGCAGCCTGAGGTTTAGATATATAACCAATGCTGATTTATCGAATTTTCATCCAACATTTTCGCCCTAAAACCTAATTGGACTGGCAATGTATATAATCGCGGGTTCCCCAGCTGTGGCCAAATATGACATAAACCAGGTACAAGAACTTTAACCGTTTTAAGCTTAATGTCCCCTTGGCTATAATTATACACGCAGATCTCAAACCCTAACGTTTTCAAGTGCATCATCAGCTCTTCAATGATTACATTCAATGTTTGATGATGCTGTTCACAAAAAGGGGGAGAATAACGATAACCATTTTGGATTGGCTTAACTTCATCATCGGGAAAAAGATAGCTCCCCTCGACAATGGTATTAAAATCAAAAGGGGCACTGTGCCTATGAGCAATCAGCTGCAATTGACATAATTCAGTTAAAGCACGTTCAGCGGCTATTTCAGGCAATAAATGACAGCCAAAGCCTAAAATAAACTTTCCCGTAATAACATGCTGACCAATCGCGGCCATAACGGGTATGCCAATGTCATGAGTCAAATCAAGTACCCAAAATTCATACCCTTCATCCTGACTACAATATTTCGCACTTGGCAATAATGCCTCCCTGACTTTACTCAACTTACTCTCATCAATACGCGATAGTTCAAATTCTGGGAACACCAATCGGTTGTACCACCAGATTGCCACAGCATCTCGCTCAATCACTTCAAACAAGCCTTGTAAAATCGCTTCTTCAACAGTATTTCCAGCAGCACAGCCATTAGATTGCCAACGACCATATTGCATATCATCAAAAGGTAACTGACTCGCTCCTAAACTCATAGGGAAATAGACCCACTCTTGATAAGTTAAAGACCAACTGGGTAGCCAATGAATAGGCTTACCATGATAACGTTTAATCTTATGCTCGCCTGCTCCTCTTGGCCTTTTGTTAGCGTAAGACGATGCATATTGGGCTTCACTCAAAGGATTTAAGCGTTGAAAATCAAAATATCGTAATTTAGCGGATCTTAATACCTGAGTTGAACACAAAAGCAACGGCAACTCTTTTTGATAAATGGCACAATAACGCTCTATGGCTTCTGACAACCCACTGGCTTTAGACTGTTCAATACTGATCCCTTTCCCTAAACAAATTTGCACAAAACGTTCATGATCTTGCTGCTGTGGGGTGTTGGAAGGGCGAAAAAAACCTGTTTTATAAATATGAATAGGGCTGCTGTTATCTTGAACAAGCCGAGTAATATGGTTAATTACCCCCGTTATCGGACTCACTAATGTCATTAAATTATTCACTGTATCGTGAACATTTACCACCCTTAGCCCCCCTTCGCTGGTAAGATTAGTCGTATCTTGCGCTAACTTTATTGGCATTTGCAGCTCTGGATAAAACAGTACACGAGTTTTTAATTCGCGATTAACAGGGTGAGGCGTACTAAGATTATCTAAAGGGTCATATACCCAAAGCACATCCTCGTCCATCATTAACTGTTTTTGCATCAGCAGTCTAATATTCAGCGATATAGTAGCCATAACCTTGTCTTGCCCAGCAGACGAATGAACTTCAGGAATTTCAGCTAATACTGGATATGCGTGAGAAGAATGAGGCCACATACGTTCCAGCCACACCTTAACGGGTTGATTACTGAGCAATCTTCTTTGAAAGCGAGTAAAAAAGCCAATATTGTCTCGCTCAAAGCAAGGGCTCAACCAAATTCTTTCAGGATCGATTTGTATGACAAAAAAAGACGGTTTTAAGTGTAAATGCTCCACTTGAGGATCCAACATATCATCCACTAAAACTAGGCTTATCCCTGAATGTGGAACTGCCTTTAACATTTGTAACGCGGTATGTAATCCTGTCACCCATTCATCAAGTATCGCTTCAGGTAATTCTGATAAAATAATAAGTTGAAGATCAATAGAAACGTGTTTAACCCTTGGATCTGCTCTGTCATTTTTTTTATAGTTAGGCAAGCAATACAAAACAGTTTCCCCCTTTACCAGCAGTAAACCTTGCTCAATAAGTTGAGTCATTTGTTCAACAAATCGAGTCATTGCTTGACGAGTAAAAGAGTCATCAAACTGATCTTCTATAGACGCATAATGCATCTGAATACACTCATGAATATCACTGATTTTACGGTCATTATTAATTAAATAAAAAAAAGGAAATTGCTGAGAAGTTAATAGCCATTGCTGGGATGATGACACTAAAAAAACATCATGAGTATTTAATGTGTACACATTAAATTTGGAATGCCACCGAACAAAATGAAAAACACCTTCCTCTAACGACTCATATAAGCATGTCGCAATATTATCCTTTTTTTCATTCGTTACGGTATCAAACATCATCGAATGTCCCTTCAAGTAAATCTGTACTTAGCATGTCATTTTCTACACCTTGCACTTCAACCTTATCATGCTCTTCCACCTCCATAGCACTCATCTTTGTTTCGTAAAAATCTCTCGCATTATTTTCAAGAATATCCATACACTCTAGTTCAGTTAACTCATTGAGCTGTTTATGAATATCAAGTGCTAAAAATTGCTGATGATCCGGATGAGGAAAATCACTACCAAACAAAAGTTTTTTATGCCCTATCACATTAATCACGTCACGAAGACAAGGCTCTCCCAATTCCAGTGTCACCCAACACTGACGTTTAAAATAAGCTGAAGGTCGCATCTTAATATTGTCATTGACTAAAGTAGGGAATTCAGGAAAGCAGATATGATCTAAACGCCATAACCAATGGGGAACCCATGACGCTCCAGCCTCCAAAAAGCCAAACTTAAGCTGAGGATGCCGCTCAAACACACCCGATTCTAATAAAGACACGAAAGCCATTTGTGCTTCCATGGGATGAGAGCACGCATGTAACGCAAATCGAGAATGAAAACGATCACTGCCAACCGTTGACGCATGCAGGTTAGTTCCACCGTGGATCACTATCGCAATATTATATCGCTCAGCCATTGCCCAAAATAAATTATAATCACTGTGCCCTAAACTTCTTTTTGCTATCACCTCCGGTCTAAGTATTATTGACGTCCAATTATTTTTTATCACCTTAGTTAATTGCATGACCAATGATTGGGGTTGATGTCGACTGATTAATCCTACCGCTCTTAAGCGTATAGGATCCGTTTGACAATAAAATTTTAGCCAACGATTATAAGCATCGGCATAAGCCAAGGATACCTCTGCAGGGATCAACGCGTGATTAACAATATACATAGCAAAAGTCGGTAATATACAAGCCACCTGGATATTGGCTGCATCCATGCTATTTAATTGCTCAATAGCTGTCATGGCTTTCTTTCTTTGCTCTACACTCAATGCATTACGCTGGCTACTCGCAAGCTTAAGTGCACTCCCCCAGTGAAACAATAAAGGAAATGGTCCAATAGCATAGGTTGGTAATACCGGCTGAATTTGATTACAGGCTCCCTTCACAGAAGGTGATTCAACTATTTCATCAATTAAGTGGAGTGGAAATTGATTAAATATGTCCTTATCAACATATTCTTCCCATATTTCAATCGGTTCAATTAAATGCCTGTCCGAATCATAGAGAATCATCTTAATAACATCCTTATTCTATTGTTCTTTGATAATTTACAAGCGAATAAAAAAGGCCTTTTAGCAATGTACTAAAATGCCGCAGATCATAAAGCCATTAACAGCAAGTAAAAGGATAAGAGTTACCATCATCATTATATGCAGCTAACGCAATAGGCAACACAGCTTTATCATTTTGGTTGCCATTAGGATTATGTGGTTTTTTCGGTTTACCAAGTGAAATCACATTGGCCGGATATTGATTAACACAATCACAAGTGCTATTGAGTTTAAAAGGTTTGTTATCTTTGAAATTAATGAAAAAATTCCATGGGTTATTATAACCAAACCACTTCGATAAAATCGGCGTTTTATCTGAATTATCACCATTTTTATTAATAATGCTTGCTTTAAAACTTTCATCCTCCCAATAAAGTGAGATAGCTCGTAATACTACAGCGGAAAAATCCAGTAAATCAAAATCTGCGACTCCCATTGTTAATATACTGGGGATAGGGATATTTTTTTCATTAAGTAAATCAACTATCGATTGCTGACTGTCGTCATCAAACAACATTTCAAAATTCGATTTTATTTTCCCCATAAAAGTAGGAAAAATAAAATTATACTTTGCTAAAGCTTCCACCCTATATTCAATGCCAGGATCTTCTGGAAAATAAATGATTAAGCGATCATCGTCTCCTACCCAACGTCCAGTTTGAATAGGATCCCAATGTAAATTGGCACCATCATCCTTTAAAAAGTTAATCACTAAATTTTTCCAAGGATTAATAAACTGCTTAGGAGAGCCAGAATTGTTTTCTAAGAAAGTGAGAATACTGCTTTCGCCCTCTTTATGAAATATATCAGCAAATTGAGGATCAACCCATGATTTTGCCACTGCAGACAAATAGGCTGTTTTGAAACTTAGAATAGTATTACTCATTACTTACCTTCTCATTTTAAATTAAATATTATTGAATAAGATCAACATTTTTCATCCACTGTTTTTTTATTAATAATGCTTCTTTTAAAAATAAATACGCTTTTTGTTTTTTTGCTAGCTGAATGGATGTCTGTAAAAGTGCCTCCCCTCTCTCACACTGACCATTTTTTTGGCTTAGCAATACCAACGCCAAAGTGTTATTAACGATAGGTAAGGCTGCCATTTCATTATTTTTAATTGACTTTTCATAGGATAATTCCATCAAAAATAGTGCTTCATCAATACGAGATAAAGCCAACAGTTTTTTAGCAATAAAATGAATATACCAACCTGTTGCAAAATCATAATCTGAATGACATAACGTCATTACGCTCTGCTTGGCTTTATCTAAATTTCCCCTTGCTGTCTCAAGTAAAATATCAATATAAAGGGTATAAAATATCGGATTATCGGCTTGATAATATTGCTGATAATAGTCTTCACAGATTTTTATCACCTCATCATCATTCCCCTTAAAGCTCATACATAAAGCATAAAAAATATGAGCAGCTACACAAGATACGGAATAATGACCGTCGCAAGATAAATCAACCGCTGATTGTGCCAGTATTATCGCTTTATCTAATTGATCAATATGTAAATAAGATAGAGATAGCATGCCTAAGCAATAAGGTTTAAAGTCGGTATTATTTTCCATAAACAATTGTTGTGGTGCAGCATCATATAAACTAATGGCTGCTTCGAACTTTTCTATCGAATGATGGAATTCCCCCGTTAACTGATAATTTTGCGCCAAGAAGCACAAGGTTGGCACATGATATTCTTGATAATCATCCACATTATATTGCGTTAATAGTGCCTCACCGAACTCTCTTGCGAGTTGATACTGAGATGAGTGATGCAAATGTAAAAAATGGAGAAATTCACTGGTCATTTTTAAACGATGACACAATTCCTTCTTATCTTCTTGAATATGACTTGGAAGCACTAACAAGGTTTTTTGAATATCTTTGCTCCATTGATGGGCTCGCTCAGAGGTATAACTATTCACCACAAGCTCAGAAGAAATACTCATTTCATAACATATTAATCTTGAATAATCTCGTCCCTCAATTTCAGGTATATGTTTTATCCAATCCAGTAATTGTGCTGTTAAATTTAATACTTCTGAATTTGCTCCTGCTGTTGACAGATGCTTCAAAGCCACTAATCCTTGAGCTGTTGCCTGAGTAAATTCCTGTGCATAAGAAAAATGTAGCGCAACTTCCATTGCACTATACTCTTCAGCTTGAAGTAATTCATGAGCAATTAAGCCATGAAAATACTGTCGACTTCGATGGCCAATAGTGGCATAGGCAGCCTCTCGAACTAAGGCATGCTTAAAAATATAACGATCCCCTTTTACTTGTCTTAAACGGTAGATCAATTCTTGGCTTAATAATTCATCGATATCATTTTGTACTTTTTCTTCAGTGCTATCTGACGTCGCAACGAGTAAAGCATAATCAAATTCTCTACCAATACACGCCGCCAATTGCACTGACTCTTTGGCATACACTAAGCTGTCTAATTTTTGCTGCAAAGAATCTAATAACGTATGAGGAATTTCAGATAATGCCGCATGACTCACAAAATCAACTTGACCATTTAGCACTTCTATCCAATGTTTGTCACGAAGCATATTAACCAATTCTTCGATAAACAAAGGAATGCCATCGGTACGATGACAAACAAGTGCTAAGACCCGCATCGCCACATTTTCACGCCCAAATATACTTTTAACAATATAATGGGTTTGCGTTTGGGTCAGTCCCATTAATTTTACTGGCGTAATTATGTTTTTATTCAGGGCCCTAGGTAAGTTTCCTCTAGAGGTTATCAATACAATGACTTCACCATTCTGAAACAGACGATGCTGAAAAACAAAAGTGATAAATTCAACACTTGTGGGATCGCTCCAATGTAAATCTTCAATAATCAGTAAAGTAGCGGACTTACTCTGCTCACCTTGACAATGAAATAATAAAATAGCCAAGGCCTCAAAAAGGATCTTTTTCTGTTTATCAGGAGCGACCACCATCACTTCTTGCTGATCAGACAAGGTTATTTCTAGCCAAATGCACAACACAAAAAGGCTTTGTGCCGTATTAACATGCTCATAATCATCCAATACTGAGGTAAACTTATGAACTAAATCAGTTGTAAGTTCCCCTTCAACACAGTAACGATACTTCAACAATGATAGAATGGGATATAAAGCATTAAATTGATGTTCTGGTAAACATTGAACCATCATATGCTGGTGTGATTGAGCTTTTTGCCTTAACTCAAAGATTAATCTAGATTTTCCAATTCCTGCTTCGCCATAAATAAAAGCGGCTTTTCTTCCCCCACTCTCAAATAGAGACAATAACAATGCCATATCGTCTTCACGGCCAATAAATTCATGATATTGATCATTTTTTCTAAGAAAACTAAAAGCTTCAACCTTTCTCTCTGCAATAAGTTGAAAAGAGATATTATGATTAAAAAAGCCATCTTGTGTTGATGCTGTATTTGCAGCAAACTCAATATGATTTCCAAGCAGTTGCTCACTCGCTTGAGTACATAATATTTGCTGTGGCTGAGCATAGCGCATTAACGCCATAGCACGATTAATCGTATCTCCTTCTGGCACAGAATCTTGATAATGTGTCACCACACCAGTATTCATTGCCATCCTAACTTGCACTTCAATCCCAACACTCAACCTTAATAGGGCATTACATTTATTCAATCGACTATTAATTTCTAATGCCGTACGGGCACATAAACGGCTATCATTATCGCTCACGGTGGGATAACCAAAATAAAACAGCTGAGTGTCCCCAAGATCCCCCACGTGAAAAGCACCATAACTGACCGCAATGTCTGAACACTGAGACTTTTGGTCCCGGTGAATAGCATCAATCACCTCTAAATCCACGCTATCTTTCTTCACCGAAATAACATTCAAAGATAAACACAAAACGGAAATCTGTTTACGTTCAATCAATCCACTAAACACAAATACATCAAGATTCACTTGCGTTTCATCATGCTCCCGACTTAACTGTAACTCCCTTAAAAGTTTAGGCTCTTTATTGTCCCCCACTGATGCACCCAACTCACCAACCAAAGACAAAAAATTTAATTGATTCAATTCATGATAAATATCACTCGCAATCCCCGCTCTATCTTGTACTTTTTTATTTAACACACGACGCAATAAATTGGCTACAGGGTGACCAGCCAGAGCCGCAGGAATGGGGACATTTGACTGACTTAACTGTTTATGAAATATAGAAGCTAAATTTGTCCCCCCCATAACAGCTTGCCCCGTTATGCACTCTAAAAAAACTAACCCCCATACATATAAATCACTTTTTACAGTGGGTGCCTCACCCCTTAATTGTTCTGGAGCACTGTAAGAAGGCGTCCCTAAGGTTTCTTGAGTTAATGTAAGACTTAATTCATCCGTTTTACGTGTCTCATTGGTAAATGCACCGATCCCAAAATCAAGAATTTTAACGTGATGATTAACATCTGATTTCATTAACATAATATTCGCGGGTTTAAGATCTCTATGGATCACTCCTCGCTCATGAGCATGGGACAAAGAGTCTAATATTTGAGACATCACATTAACCGCTTGCATCGGCCTCAAAGGACCCTGCTCAAATAACACTTCTTTTAAAGACTGCCCTTCTATATATTCAAATACAGCGTAAATTAAATCATCATTAATACAGCCTTTATCAAGCAAACGAACAATATTGGGATGAGAAAGACGACTATTTAGCTGAGTTTCACGGTGAAATCTGGCAAGGTAGCGATGACGTTTCTCTTCATCAAAATCAGACGCTAAAGTCAAAAACTTAATCGCGACAATTTGCTCCGTTTTGCGGTTTTGCGCACGATAAACTTGACCAAATCCACCTTGACCTATTTTATCAAGTAATGTGTAGTCGTCAGAATGAAACCTTGTTGGAATAGAAGAAGTGCTTGATTCATATAAGTTCATTTCGCTGTGCCTCTCAAATCATGACAAACTTGCCAGAAAAGGTAAGACTCAGCCCCTAACTTATTTAAAGATAATTTTTTACCCTACAACATAAGTAATCTCAAGTAAATAACCCAATCACACTAACAACAGTATTGTAAAACAGTGCCTTTTTAGCGCTAAGATACACTAGAATAAAATACATTCACTTCATTTAAGGCATCATCAATGCTAAACACTCTCCCTGTATTTGATAGCCACTTTCATATCATTGACTGCAAATACCCTTTGATCCCCAACCAAGGGTATTTGCCCGCCCCTTTTACGGTACAGGATTACCAGCAACAAACCAGCCATTATAATATTTGTGGTGGCGCTATTGTTTCAGGCTCATTTCAAGGCTTTGATCAAGGCTATTTAATTGACGCATTAGCGCAACTAGGTTCTGAATTTGTCGGTGTGACTCAGCTGCCAGCTGAGGTTAAAGATGAAGACATCCTCAAGCTAAATAGAGCAGGTATTAAAGCATTGCGCTTTAATCTCAAACGAGGAGGCTCTGAAAATATTGCCCATTTAAGCCAGATGGCTCATCGTGTGAACGAAATAGCAGGTTGGCATATTGAACTGTATATTGACAGTAAAGATTTATTTGATCTGTTCCCTCAAATAATGACGCTTCCCGCTGTCAGTATTGATCATTTAGGCCTCAAAAAAGCAGGGTTTAATACATTATTAAAGTTGGTTGAAAAAGGGATAAAGGTCAAAGCCACTGGCTTTGGAAGGGTCGATTTTAATATCAAAACCGCATTAAAAAGCTTATATTCAGCCAACCCAACCGCCCTCATGTTTGGTACTGACTTACCCTCTACTCGAGCATCAAGACCCTATAGAAATGAGGATTTTTTAACCATCATCGACACACTTGGTGAAAATGCAGCACATGCTGTATTTTACGAAAACGCAAAAACATTTTATCGTATTCCTTAAGTTTTTACCCTTCGCCAAAATGCCCATAGGTTTTTCTAATTAAATTGGTCATACTCTAACGTTAAACACTGTTTTCTCAATAAGGAGAGCATTTGTGATCCAAGATAGAGCCAGTCAAATGGCCATATTTCATACCTTAGTTAAAATCGGAAACTTCACTGCCGCCGCAGAAAAGCTACGAGTATCCACCTCTCATGTCAGTAAACAACTGTCTCTGCTTGAAGCTGAATTCAATGTAAAATTAGTCCAGCGCACCACCCGTAGCTTCACCCTGACAGAAGCGGGTCACCGTTTTGCCCAACACTGCGAACAAATCATTTACCATATTCAAGAAGCCAATGCCTCTATGGATGATATCCGCGATGATGTTTCGGGTATATTAAGATTAGGCGTTTCCCAATCATTTGGCACATTACACATCATTCCTGCCATTGAGGAATTACGCCAGCAATATCCTGAATTAACTGTAGAAATACGCTTATTTGATCACAGAGCCAATATGTTAGAAGAAAACCTGGATCTGTGGCTCACTAATTTTGAAGATATCCCCGAAGGCTATGTTGCTCAACGATTAGCCGATACACGCTTTATTCTGGCAGCTTCCCCTAATTACCTCATTAATCAAAATACCCCTTGCCACCCTAATGATCTACTCCAACATAATTGCTTAATTTACCAAAGCAGCCTACGAAATTATAACCATTGGTCTTTCTCAAAATCAGATGAAAGCCTATGCATTAAAGTATCAGGAAATTATCGTGTCGATTTAGCACAAGCTGTTCGAGATGCAGCGATTGCAGGTTGGGGGATCGCATATTTAGCCAGCTACTTACTGCATAACGAATTTCGTTACGGTCAATTGGTGCAACTTTTACCTGAGTGGAAAGCCGATCAACACATGCCTTTCTATGCCGTTTACCCAAGCAGAAAGCATTTACCCAAAAAAATTTCAGCTGCATTAAACTTCTTTAAAAAACAAATTGGGCATGAACCATACTGGGATAAGAATTTAAGACCATTCGTGAAAATCTGAAAAGTCCCTCTAAAAATAACAGGCTTATTTTTTATATGGAGAAAAGTATTATTTCCTTACGGAAAATATAAAATCATCTACACCTTTAACTATATGTAAATAAATACTTTAATTTTATTCATAAAAAAAGGTTAATATTCTATTACATTTAATTAATAAAATAGAATTGCATGATCATTCCATAAGCCTAAAATGCGCCTCTCATTTATTTTTCATCGAGGCTTCCATGATATCCTTGCTCGGTATTGCCGTCATTTTGCTTGTTGCTTGGCTATTATCCAATAACCGCCAACACATTCCACTTCGCACTGTGTCATTGGCTTTTATTTTACAAGTCACCTTCGCATTATTAGTGCTATATATTCCATCAGGCAAAGCAGCACTAGATAGCGCCACACACGGCGTATCAAATATCATTAATTATGGACAAGAAGGCATTAATTTTCTTTTTGGTGGCTTAGCAACTGGGAATGTAGGATTTGTCTTTGCGATTAATGTCCTAGGGATTATCATATTTTTCTCCGCCTTAATTTCAGGGCTTTACCATATAGGTTTAATGCCCAGAGTCATTAATATTATTGGTGCAGGATTGCAAAAATTACTTGGCACAGGGCGCGCTGAATCTTTATCTGCCACAGCCAATATTTTTGTCGGCCTGATTGAAGCGCCTTTAGTGATAAAGCCTTATTTGAAAAAAATGAGTGACTCGCAATTTTTTGCCGTCATGACATGTGGCCTTGCCTCTGTTGCAGGGGGGACTATGGTCGGTTATGCCGCCATAGGCGTCGATTTAAACTATCTCATCGCAGCGGCTTTCATGTCTGCACCAGCGGGATTACTGATGGCTAAAATGCTCTTTCCCCCTCAAAAAGGGGAGCAACATCAAGACGAAATCACCTCTGTTGAAATTCCAAGGGCCACCAATGTGGTTGAAGCCCTAGCCGACGGTGCAATGTCAGGTCTACGAATTGCTGTCGCGGTCGGTGCGACCTTATTGGCTTTTGTGGGTGTTATTGCATTATTAAATGGCTTGCTAGGATATGTCGGCGATTTATTTGGTCTGCAATTAAGCTTCCAACTTATTTTGGGGTATTTATTTGCACCAGTGGCATGGCTATTAGGCATACCTTGGCATGATGCGATTATGGCAGGTTCATTAATTGGTAATAAAATTATCGTCAATGAATTCGTGGCGTTTATTCAACTCATCGATATTAAAGATCAACTTGCTCCGCATTCTGTCGCCATTGTTACGTTCGCCTTATGTGGCTTCGCTAATATTTCAACTATGGCCATCTTAATCGGAGGATTAGGCAGCCTCATCCCCGAAAGACGAAGCTTTATTTCAACTTATGGTTTTCGTGCTATCACCGCTGGTGTCCTCGCCAACTTAATGAGCGCAGCGATCGCAGGTTTTATTTTATCTTTATAACCAATAAAAAGGGCATCGAAACAATGCCCTTTTTATGCCTATATTTTCAATTCTCTCCCTCAAAACTCAGGAGTTAAGCAGCTGTTATAGCTAAATCAATGAGCATAACTTACAACATAAAACCCAACCGCCTGCTCCATAAGCTTCCCTATCGCTATACCAAATATGATAATTCAAAAACTTGAGTCATCACTTTATACAATTCTGTTCCTTGATGAACAGATGCGGAAGCAAAATGTAAAATGGGCACACAGGTTTGATCTAATCTCAGCGAGGTTAACGCCTGATCGGTACCGTATAAATCAAGCCTCAATATATTAGCCAAAGGTTGTCCTGCCGGTAACACTTTACCTAAAGGCGCTTTGTACTCCACAAGTCCAGATAAAGGCGCATGATACTTTTTATAATCTTTTAAATAACAAGCATACCTAGGCATCACGTCAGGCATGACTTTTTCTTTAATCACACCTCGATGACTCAAATAAGCCAAAATACCTTTAGCATCAACCTTAGCCTCAGCGAGATCAATGTGCTCTTGACTACCAAGCTCCAAGGTAAAAGCTGACACTGGTACATCAAAACGCTTTTCTGGCGACGATAAAAAATCGCTCAATTGCCACCATGGGCAAAAAATAGACTCATCCATCGCCCCACCAAACTCGTTAGGCATGACCAAGGTATAAGGAATAGAAAAATAACGTGCCGCTTTAATATCATATTCAGGGCAATATAAATGTTTACTGGACTTAGGGCCAGTATGTAAATCAAGGACGATATCAGCATCCAAAGCCAATGATTGAAGCGTTAGTGCTAAACGTTTACCCGTACTTAAACCCCATTCATTTTGTAATCCATTACGACAAATATTAATCAACTCCTGTCGATAAGCCTTGATGAGCGCGGCATCAGTTAACCCTTGATTTTGCTTGACCCAGTGAGGAATATCAATCACAGGGGCTTGATATTCCCTATTCCAATTAACGCCGGTAATGGGATCAAATCGCCCTAAAGTGAACTCACCACTTTTTTGATTAATACCTAATGGATTGGCCAAAGGTAACAATCTGATATTACCTAAAACATCATATTGCTCTAACATAGACATTAATTGATAAATAACAGCGTTACCTTGCACTTCTGCACCATGGACATTCGCCTGTATAAACACACTTGGCGCAGCAAGATCTCGCCCTTTGATGTCAAAAACGGGCACTTTTAATGCTTGACCCGTCGCGAGTTCACCCACTTGTATATGTGTTTGACAATACTTCATCACTGACTCCATGACATCTTGTTCGGGTCATTAAGACGCTTCAAAAAGGTCTTGATGCAAGGCATTAACCACTTGCGCAGCTTCTGATTCAGCGACCAAAACACATAAATTATGAGGACTAGCGCCTTGGCAAATCATACGTACATTATGAGGTTCTAATACTTCAAATACACGACGGCACACCCCAGCTGTCGTCGCAATTTTATTCCCTACAATAGCAATCAAAGCTAGGTTGTCTTCAACTCTCACTCGACTATGCTGGGACAGCTCTTGTAATAAAGACTCATTTAATAATCCGTGACCACTGGAATCGGACCCTGTTTTATCTAATGTCAACGCCACATTCACCTCAGAGGTTGTAATCAAATCAACACTGATTTTATGTCTCGCTAAGGTTGCAAAAGTTTCCGCCAAAAAACCTTGAGCATGTAACATTTGCAAACTGTGCAAATTCAGTAACGTTTGATCTCGCCTAACAGCAACCGCGCGATAAACCGGTTCAGCACTCACTTGATGACGGATCCATGTTCCTCCTTGCTCTGGCGCCCAACTCGATCCGACAAACACTTGAATTTTTTGCCTCACCGCCGGTAAAATCGTTGCAGGATGAAGCACTTTGGCACCAAATGTGGCCATTTCGGCGGCTTCATTGAAGCTAATTTCCTTAATCGGACGTGCATTAGGTGCAAGCCGTGGGTCGGTTGTATAAATCCCGGCGACATCGGTCCAAATTTGCACCGCATCAGCCTTTAATGCTTCTGCTAATAAAGCGGCGGAATAATCACTTCCACCTCGCCCTAACGTCGTCGTACAACCATTATAATCTGAACCAATAAAGCCTTGGGTCACAATCACTTCATTAATCAACTTAGGTGCTAATTGAGCTTGAGTCAGATCTGAAATTTGTGCTATTTGAGGCTCTGCTCGTCCAAAAAAGCTATCAGTTCTCATGATGGCTCTCACATCAAATGCACTGGCTTTCGCGCCTTTTTCTCTTAACACTGCCGCAAACAAAGCAGATGAGCATTGCTCTCCTTGAGCTAACAATTCATCCATAATGGCTTTAGAACGCTTCAATGATAACAGCTCACTCAATACCGATATGCGCTCAAGGACGGACTCAATACGTGCAACAACCTCATTCGGCTGTCCTAATTTATCTAAAATATGATGTTGAATAGCGGTAATTTGTTGAATTAAGCTGTGACGTCTTTCTAACTGAGTATCTGCTTGGGTTAATTCAACAAGCAAATTGGTTACACCACTAGAGGCACTCACCACCACGAGTCGAGTCTGAGGATTATCAATAATAATATTGGCACAACGCTGCATTGCTTCATAATCAGCAACAGAGGTCCCACCAAATTTAGCAACGACTATAGACATGCTTTTCTCTCCACATTCAAACCACAAAAAAAGAGAAAAGAAAATATAAACAACACAAGCAACATGAAAAAGCTCCGAACTTAATTTTGTTCGAAGAGCCTGGTGTAAGACGAGTTTCTCGAAAACGGGAAATAGCGATCATCACCAGAAGCCCTCCACCCTTTTATACTCAACCCCATGCGAGTATAGGTGACAATTGCCAGGATTCAGCCTGAACAACCGATAATAAATATCACTAAACATTCATTACCTCGGCGTTAATCTCCCTCATAAGTTATCTTTGGTGTTAGTTCACCCATAACTTATTACCTAGTTAACGCTCCTCTTCTGAAACTTAAATCTTTAATACGATCTAAGCGAGATAATAAGTACCAAATGCAATAAGATAAAGTCAATGTAAATAAAAAAGATAAAAACAAAATATAAAAATGAAACATTAAATTCACATCGAGCACTCATTTCAAAACAAATAAACAAACAAAATAAAAAGTTAACACAAAGTAAAGTTAACACTTATGAGAAATAAACAAGTTTCATTCATTTAATTCTGGTAATTCAGAAACCAATGTTACTTTTTTAGAAAATGAGCCTAAACTGATTGCTTGTTTTTGAAATAAACACGGAATAAGCATAAGTTTATCTGCTTCAACATAATAAATGGCATTTTGATTAAATTTCACCCCTAATTCAATGCCCGTTTTTCTATCAACGGCAATAGCCCAGCTCTTTTCCATATAACACAAATCCGCAGATCCCCCCATTAGTGCTCGATAAGGCCGTGCTAAATACGCAATTTCACTTTGCAATTTTTTGTCTAACAAACGGTTTTGACTCGAGGATAAAAGGATCCCTTTTGGGTTATGCGCAGTGATGATAGCAAAAGATAAATGGGGGGAAAGTGCTTGAGTGAAGAAAAATTCGGTTTCTTGATAACTCCGCCAGAGATTATTAACTAAGCTATTCATAATTATAATTTTCTATAATTTAACCCCATTTATTATAGCAATAGTACACATTATAATCACCCAAGAGGTTGGGCCAATTAAATTTTAAATTTACAATCATTATTAATCAATAAGTTACAATAAAATCAGAGCATATTTGACAGCTAAGCTCAGATTTTTTTAACATTTTATTTGTTAACAAATGCCTAAAACGAGTACAATAGGAATGTAAGCCGATCAACTTAATGCTATTTGGGGTACCAAAAGTTACAAGTATCCAAAGGAATAAAATTAGGTTTTGGCTATATAACTGTATTCTTGTATTAAATGTAAACTATGCTTAAATTAACATTTAAACTTTAAAAAAAAACAATTGCTAAGGAACTTTTCTTTACTTTTGTTTATCGAAGTAACAGTAATACAGTTCACATTTTCTTTTGTGAGATACCCATACTTTACTCGACACAAGGTATGTTACCGTTTCAAGAATAATTACAGAAAAAGATTAGTCTTGAAACAGTAAATTATTAGCATAATGAGCTCGGGCGCACTTTAAGTAGCAGGCGCTCATGGTTAGAATAGATTTGACAGAAATTAGGTAAATTAATATGCAAAACCCGCACATTCTGATCGTTGAAGATGAAGCTGTAACCCGAAACACGCTAAGAAGTATTTTTGAAGCTGAAGGATATGTGGTAAGTGAAGCCAATGATGGCGCTGAAATGCATAAAGCGATGCAAGAAAATAAAGTTAATTTAGTTGTCATGGATATCAACTTACCAGGCAAAAACGGATTACTATTAGCTAGAGAGTTACGTGAAATTAATAATATCGGCCTTATCTTCCTTACAGGTCGAGATAATGAAGTCGATAAAATCTTAGGTCTTGAAATCGGTGCTGATGATTATATCACTAAGCCTTTCAATCCCCGTGAATTGACCATTCGTGCACGTAACTTATTAACTCGCGTTAACAGCACAGGTGAAGAGTCCGAAGAAAAGAGTGCCGTTGAGTATTATCGATTCAATGGCTGGAGTCTCGAAATCAATAGCCGTTCTTTAGTTAGCCCACAAGGTGAGTCATACAAATTACCACGTAGTGAATTCAGAGCTATGTTACATTTTGTTGAAAACCCTGGAAAAATTCTTAGTCGTGCTGACTTATTGATGAAGATGACCGGACGTGAATTAAAACCTCATGACCGTACAGTTGATGTGACGATTCGCCGCATTCGTAAACATTTCGAAAGTCTTCCTGATACACCTGAAATCATTGCCACTATCCACGGTGAAGGTTACCGTTTCTGCGGTACCTTAGACGAATAATCATATTCACTGAATGAATTACTTCTTTATTCATCATTAAAAAGCCAGTCTCTTGACTGGCTTTTTTATCTTACTGCTTGAGTTGCCTATTTAAAAAATCAGCTAACGAGCGATATAGATGATTGCGAACCTTTTCTCCTCGCATCGAATGTTTAGAGCCAGGATAATCAATCATCTGAAAGAGTTTACCTTCATCTTGCAAGGCCTTATATACTCGCGTACTGTTTTCAAATAACACATTATCATCCGCCATGCCATGATACATCAATAAACCTGATTGATAGTCCTGCACATAGGGAAACACACTACTGGCTTCATAACCTTTTGCATTCGTTAACGGTGAGCCTAAATAGCGTTCAGTATAATGCGTATCATATAATCCCCAATCCGATACCGGTGCCCCCGCAATCGCAGCCTTAAAGTCATTTGGTGCTTTAAATATCCCCATTAATGCCATATAGCCACCATAACTGTGACCATAAAGCGCAATATTGTCTCCATCGACAAAAGGCAAACTCTTTAAATAACGCACACCTAATAATTGATCATTAAGCTCCGCATCCCCTAAATGTTCATAAATCACCTGCTCAAATTGAGTCCCTCTGTGAGCAGAGCCTCGATTATCTAACTGGAACACAATAAAACCTTGCTGTAATAAATACTGAGTAAAATAGTCTTGTTCACTCCAAGCATTCACCACCAATTGAGCATGAGGACCACCATAAACACGCACCACAACAGGGTATTGTTTTTTTGTATCAAAATCAGTCGGTTTGAATAGTCGATAAATCAATTTCTGTCCATCTTCCGCTTCAATATCTCCCCATTCAGGCAGTTGCCAACGACCAAAATAAGCATAAAGAGGATGAGAGGGAGTTATTTTATTTTGCTCAATCCACATCAACCGCTTACCTGTTGCATCATGTAAACTCACTTGGGGGGGCTGTGACAAACTACTAAAGTCATCCAAATAAATAGGGCTATGTTCCGCGAAAGTAATTTCATGATCGCCTTTTAAATGCGTCACAGCCTCAATATCACCTCCACTTAACGACACTCGATATAATTGTTTTTCAATAACCGACGTTTTGCGCCCCGTAAAATACACCCAGTTATTTTCTTCATCTAGGTATTCCAGTGCATCAACCGCCCATTCACCTTGAGTCAACTGACGCTTCATACCGCCTTTTAAATCATATAAATACAGATGTTTAAAACCATCACGTTCTGAAGCCCAAATCAATAATGGTTGTTTTTTCAAGAAAAGAAGATCATCATTAACATTAATCCAAGCATCACTTCGCTCCTCAATAATCATATGAGGCTGAGCTAAGTGAGCCATAGACACAAGATTTAGGTTCAACTCATGCTGATCTCGGCTTTGCCATTGAAAAGATAACTTTTCGCTATCCGGTAACCATTTTACACGCGGTAAATAGATGTCTTTATTTTCCCCTAAAGACACCCAGTTAATCCCGCCACTTTCAATGCTCACCACCCCGAGCGAAATCTCAACATTGCTCTTACCTGCGTAAGGATACCGCTGCTTCGTTAACTTAATACCATCGGCATAAATTTCATTTCGAGTGATAAGCTCGACTCCTGACTCATCAATTTGCGTAAAGGCAATCTTAGATTCATCCGGTGCCCACCAATAGCCTGTCATTCTACCCATCTCTTCTTGAGCAACAAATTCTGCCATGGCATTTTTAATAGCACCTTCGCCATCGTGAGTAAGCTGTACGAGTTGATTTTTATTTAAATCAAAGATGAATAAATTCTGCTCACGAACAAACGACACATAATGCCCCTTGGGAGATAGACGGGCATCCGTAATAAAGCCTTTACCAATATCTAACGATTTCACCTTGCCGCTTGTCACAGAGAAATAATATAAGGTATCAGACATGGGCAATAAAATAGCTTTACTATCTTGCGACCAAAAATAGGTCATGATCCCTTGACCAAAAATTCGCTGGCGTTCACGGCGAGCTTTTTCTTCATCAGACAACTCTGATGCCACTAATAAGTCGGCATCAATTAATTGACTCTTTTGACCGGATTTAACATCCATTTGCCATAGATCATAAAAATGTTGATTATCAGCCCGCCCAACCAAATAAGTCACTCGTGAGCCATCAGGTGAGAGTTTCACCCCCATAGGTGTCACTCCAGCCAATGCCGGGGAAGCATTAAAGCGTTCAATGGTTAAGGCACTGTTCCCACCTTGAGGGATTGTACTTTTATCATCTGTTTTCATTGTCATTATTTTATTCATAGAAGATTTTTCTGCCGATAAAAATTGATTAACTGGTTGCTCTTGCGTTGCATAAAGATTAGCCGATACGCCCCACATCCCAAACATAAACACAACAGCTCTCGGTACATTCACCCCTTTTATTTTCATTTTCTTCCTTAATTTTCATTTAAATAAGCAGCCAAAATGCCACAAACAAAATCAGTGTTTTTATATTGAGACTCATTCTAAACTGAAAAAAGGTTAAATCTCGGGTATGATTAACAAAAAGTTATCCCTCACTCGAGTTTATCTCGACACTGTCATAGGAAAAACCATGCAAACCCTTGCTCAGTACCTCAAGACACAATCGCTTACCCCAAGCCTAGAAAACCTGATCTTAACCTTAGCCGACACCTCAAAAGCCATTAGTCTCGCTGTCCGCAATGGAGCCCTCGCAGGGGTATTAGGTGCTACAGAGCAAGAAAATGTGCAAGGTGAAACACAAAAAAAATTAGATATCATCACCAATGATATGCTTAAAGATTCACTAAAAGCGAATATGGCCGTACGAGGTATTGCATCAGAAGAAGAGGATAATATTGTTGAAGCCAATACCGAAGGGCAATATTTAGTCTGCTTCGATCCCTTAGATGGCTCTTCAAACATCGACATAAACTCGCTTGTTGGCACTATTTTTTCAGTTTTACCCCAACAAGAAAAAGTCCCTCAAGGCGCTCTCACAGAGCAGGCTTTCTTACAAAAAGGTCGTCAGCAAACCGCCGCAGGTTACATGCTATACGGTCCGTCCACTATGATGGCATTAACTACAGGTCAAGGGGTACAGTTTTTTACGTTAAATCCCTCCACCCAAGAATACCTGCTCACCAATGAAAAAGTTGCTATCACCTCAGACACAAACGAATTTGCCATTAATATGTCAAATCAGCGTTTTTGGGAAAAGCCAATGCAAAACTACATTGATGAATTATTGCTTGGGGCAATAGGCCCACGAGAAAAAGCCTTTAACATGCGCTGGATAGCAGCCATGGTCGGTGATGTACATCGAGTATTATCACGAGGGGGATTATTCACCTACCCAAGCGATCACAAAGATCCAAACAAACCGTTTAAACTGCGTTTGATGTATGAAGCGAACCCAATGGCTTGGTTAGTAGAACAAGCTGGCGGAAAAGCCTCGACAGGCTATGAAAATATTTTGGATATAGAGCCAAACCATATTCACCAACGAGTGGCTGTTATTTTAGGCTCGCCAAATGAAGTCGATATCTGCTTGCGACATCATCAGGGTGATAACTCTGATGAACTCAATACTCAAGTTGCACCTTCGTTAGTGTAATCATTCGCTCGCAATTCCCCATAAAAGGGTGATTTAATCACGCTTTTATGGTCTCTTTAATAGTGCTAATGTCTGTTGTAAATCTTATTCTGCTGGAAATACATTAAGGTGTGTTGCGTTAGGGATCTCTCAAATGCCTTATTTCTGCATTTCAACATTCCTTTCAAACAGGGTAAAGCAATAAAGTCGCCGTTAAGCGACTTCATCATCAATAACAATCACACGGCTTGTTAAGCTTCATCTTTTACCGCAGAAGATACGGCTCCATCATGGCCTGCTTTTTTCTCGGTGGCATCCACAATCGTCAACACCGCTGCATCACCTACGACATTACAAGACGTCAGCACCATATCCAGTAACCTATCAAGCGCTGCAATAATCGCAAAAGCTTCAACGGGTAAACCCAACTGATGAATAAGTACACCAATCATGACTAATGCGCCACCAGGGATACCACCAGCACCAACAGACAATAAAAACACACTAAAAATGAGCGTGGGTAACTGCTCAGAAGTGATAGGTGTACCAAAAGCATTGGCCACGAAGAACACGGCAATCGTAATATAAATGGATGCGCCGCCCATATTCATGGTCGCGCCTAATGGTACCCCAAACCCTGCTATCGAGCGACTCACCCCTAATTTATCGGTTAATGTTCTCATGGTCACAGGAATAGTGGCATTAGAGCTCACTGTCGATAAAGAGAACATGATCTGCTCACGGGTCTTTTGTCTAAACTCTTTTGCTGAAACAGGGGTAAATAAACTAACCGCAATAGGGTAAACCACAAAAATCCATACGATTAAAATCGAAAGAATAATCGCGACATAGCCTAATACACTCGCAAAAATACCTGCATCAAATGTCGCACCTAGCTTTAGCATTAACGCAAAAACACCAATGGGGGCTAAGCTCATCACCACAGTAATAAGTTTCATCATAATGGCATTAGCCACTTGAAAACCCGACACCGCACCAGCGGCTTTATCACCTAAGGATTTAATCACGCCACCTAACAATAACGCTAAAAAAATCACTTGTAACATATTACCAGAACTGAATGCAGTGATAACATTACTCGGTACAATATTCACCAGTAAATCCAGTAAATTAGGCAACTCCGTTGTCGTGATTTTAACCTCTGTACTGCCCGCTAAAGACATGCCAGCACCCGGTGTAAAAATAAGAGCGGCTGTCACAGCGGTTGCAATGGCAATAACAGTATTAATTAAATAAAAACCAAATGTTTTACCACCAAGGCGACCAAAATTCTCTAATTCTTCTAAATCACATACGCCGCATACAATACTGACAAATACCAATGGCACCACAAGCACCATAATCATACGCACAAACATGGTACCTATGCCAGAAGCAATTTCCACCAAGGTATGCGAAAAGAAAGCGACATCGTTAAAAAAGTATTGAATACACGATCCCAAAATGAGGCCTAAAAATAAACCAATAAAGATCCGTGTTGAAAGTGATGTTGTCATATATTTACCTAACTCAAAAAATCAATAAGCATACCTTGAGGCATGTCTTGTTAATTGGGCACAATAGTCTTGCCCAATTTTAATGATATCGACCCTGATAATGTTGCTCTTTACGACTAAATATCGCAGCAAAAAGCCTCCCTTCAATTTGTGAGCGCAAATAGTGAAACATGCTGAGCAAAATTACAAATAAAAAGCATCGATTGACGTTAAGATAGGGATAAAGTCAAATATTCTAAAAACAGAATATTTACTAGAATGTGTAAAAAGTTAAATATAAAGATTAATTGATACCAATAACAAACAAAAAAACCTTAACAACATCATTTGAATAACAAATAAAACGTTACCATATCATTTAAAGGGGATCTTATTTTTCAGTGTAATAAGACCCCAACTTATACTAAGACAACCACAGTTCCACATCACGAATAATAAAGTTGCCATTATAAACCGGATCTGGCTCACCAATGGGGGCTAACTCAAAATAATGTTTGTGCTCTTCAGACAAAGCTTCATAGCCTCCTATCACTTGATATAACCAAGCTTCATGCTCCCAAGGAAGTGACTGAGACTTTAAATAATCTAGAGCTGATTGTGCTTTACCCGAGTCAATAACACTGACAAAGTAGCCCTCTACTGCTTGCTTAAACGGATTATTCGGGATTGCAAAATCCTCACTCTCACTGAGCAATACAGGCACTTGAGGCGCTAATACTGGCTCCACGTTTTGTATATGGCGAATTGCATTAATCTTTGACACGATACCCAATAACTCAGACTCTTGACTCGCATTATAAATATCAGCTGAAGCCGGTGATAATAATGGCTCAGCGTGATTAAACAACACAGGGACTTGTTTGTGCGCCACATGCTCAAGCGGACGATAATCTGGATGTAAATTGGTGTGTAACAGCCAACCTTTTAATAAACGCGTGCGACCCCGTATTTGCCTGAAACGGCCTAATAACTCTAATAATCTTGCCTGTACCACACTGAGTTCTTGAGTACATTCACTCAAAGTTTGCTGCATGTTAACCACCAGCAACTTACGCAACTCACGTATATCGCCCGCAATATCGGTCAGTTCACTAAATAGCACCAAAGATAAGTCATTCAACAGCTGCGTCACTTGCTCTTGCGCTAATTCATTCTCACGAATTTTGGCGCCAATACTACCTACATAACCAAATTCGTTATTGATCCGTCCCCAAAGAACACGAATGGCATAACCTAAGCTGTCACAAAATCGATAAACATGCTCACTGAGTTCATTTAAATAAGCTTCACTTCGACTGTAATCTGCTTGATAACGGGCCTCTTTATAGTGAGCCGCTAACGTTTTAATGCTGGCAATCGCTGAACCTGTATTGGCATCAATTTGGCGATTTCGTTCATCATTGAGCCCTTCTTCTAACAAGGAGCGTATTGTGCCTTTAAGACGTAAGCCTTGCTCAATATCTGGTCGCCACAATACCCCCGCATCCTTCAGTTTATTCAGTACACTGGCATCATATTGATCAAGGGAGATCTCACCTTGTTGATACACATCCATAATGAGCTCACTGTGCCTGCTAAGTAATTTTAGCAATTTCACACCGGCCTGATGCAAGTGATCACTCATTCAACGCTCCTTGCATAAAACATACAGCAACATCGCGCATCATAATAAGTCCTTTTGCGTCGCTGTTTCGGCTTGCGCTTCCAAACTTAAGCTTTCCGTTTCATCAATAAAACGTATCACTTCATACAAATAATCTAGCTTTCCCGTTGCCATATAAATTTGTTTTTCTTTATTAGGTTTAACCAAATAGCCCAGTTCAACCAAACGCTTAAAAACAAGTTTAAGCTGTACATCCGTTTGCACACTGGTCGAGCCAAATAATCGATAATGACTGATCCTAGCTAATTGCTCTCGAAATGCAGGGGTATCTTCAATACGTCCTTGTAACTCAGCCAAGCGAATAGTCGCGCCTTGGGTTAAAGGCGCATCTTGGCCGCTAGACTCTTGCACTAACACTAACCATTCAACCAATGGCGTTAAGCTTGTACAAATGGTTTTAAATTGATTGGAAATAACGCTACGCTCTTTCTCACCTAATTGTAAATAACCACAAAAAAAGACTTCTCCCTCGGCCGCAACACTTAATGTGCGGTTAATTTGATTCAGGTAAGCCTCGACACTGTCACGTATCGTGGGATTTTGCAGTGCTCGCCAAGCCTCTTCATCGCTTGTTCGGCAAATAAACTCACCTTGCAGTAATAATTCCGCCACGGCGCTCATACCCACTAACACGGTTTCATTTGAGTCATGCATCAGCTTGCTTCCTTATTAATGGCTGTTTTCTGCTTTAATTTTTCACTGATGGCATTCACTTGCGGTTTCACAACTTGCAACTTACGCGTTTGTTTATTAATAATATAGCGATTAGAAAATAAATTAAGTACCTCTGATTCCGGATTGGGAAACGCACCTAACACTGCAATATTATTATTCTCACAAGCATCAAAGATTTTCTTCACATTGCCATGATGCAAGGTGCCTAACTCATCAATTGGCCAATGGATCACCACATCCGCTTTGCCTCTTAATAACCGAGTAAAAGCCAATAAGAACTTACATAAAATTAAATAAGCCATACCATGACTTGAAGATTCATTGAGCTGTCTGTCGGTACGTATAATCAAATCACTGTTGCCTTCTTTTAGGCGCAGTTCAATTTCTAACAATTTAGCTATTCCACCAGTGAGCGCAGAACGGCCTATAATATCCAGTGCTCGACGCATACTGACAATATAATCTTCATCTGGCAGCCCCATAAACCCATCATTTTTCCAATGAGTATAGGCACTGACAAACGCACCCAATTCTGGCCAAAACTCTAATTCACTGATACGCGAGCGAATTTTCACTTCTGATCCGGAAACACCATCAAGAAATAACTCTTCACTGACTTCACGGGTGATCCGCGCACTTTGGGTCACAATTCGCCTATCAATATCCACCAACACATCGTAAAATGCGGTTAAATCAACCCCAAACATTCTGCCTTGCTCACGAAGCGCCATCACAGACTGGGGCACCATCACATTCAGTAACTGCGCCAATTGCGGCACTAATTTTTGATAGTCAAGTAAACGAATCGATTTCTCATTAATAAAACTTGACTCTTCTCGCGCCCGCTCCCAAAATTCCGCTAACCCTGAGCCTGACTTACTGGCAATAACCGAATCAAAATGTTCCACATATTGCTTTACCGAGCGCAGTAAATTATCTCGTTTTAATAATAACTCTTCCCCTTGCCTTAATCGCTCAGATAGTTGCCCTTGTAATTCATCACTATTTTTAGGTAATTTAAGCTCTGTCAGTTTACGTAATAAATGCCGTAATTTACTTAAATTTTCAGAAGCATCAACTTGAGCTGAATCTGATATTTTACGCTGGCTATCTAAGGCATCTCGCTCGATTTTCACCGCTTTAGCTTGCGCTTTTAATGCTTGATCTAAATGAGTGACTTCCTTTTTGACCTCACTCAGTTGAGTTTGCAATTTAGGTTTACGCATTAACCAAGTATGTTGGTACCAATCATCAAAACGTAATACCTCACTGCGGCGCTGCTCCGCCTTAGCAATGTTTTTTTCAAGCTTCGCAATATTCTGTTTAAGCTTAAGAATATGCCCTTCATCAACCCCACGAGATTTCAGCTCATTTTTGTACCATAGATCACAGGCTTGCCTGTCCTCTTTCGCCGCCACTCTGCGTTGCTCAATATTTCCTTTGACTTGACTAAGCGCAGTTTCCACCACACCAATGACATCTTGCCAATAGGCTTTTTTCTCCATCACTAAGCTGAGCATTTGATCTTTATGCTCCGTTTGCCAGTCTAACTCTTGTTGCTTTAATTGTTTAATCTCTGTTTCAAGCACAGTTAACTGTTTTTTAGCCTCCGCTTTTCGCTGTGCTAAGACTTGATTAATATGTTGTTGTTCAGTGCGTTTTTCATCAAGTAAACGGCGTAAATCTTCTCGACTATTTTGGTAAGCCGTTCGGGCAACAGTTTGTTCACGGCTTAACTTATCTAATCGCTCTGTGGCGGCAACCATGTTATCTTCTGCATCGTTTTGCCTCTCTTTTGCACTCAATAAGGCGTCTTCTGCCTTACTGTGCTCAAGGCGTAACGCCTGTTCAGACTGAGCAAAGCTTGGCGATTCAATCGCTTTTAAATCAACTGTCGCACCATAAATCCCCCCTAGACTGTCTTTAAGCGCCTCAGGATTTAAATCACTACGATGTAGTAAAGATTCATTAATGACTTTTCCAATATTGGTTTCCCAATCTGTCACCTCTCTACGTAAAAAATCAAGCAGAGTATGTGACTCAGGAAATAAAACTTGCTCAATCTTTTCAAGCTCAACCTGACGCTCACTGACTCTCAGTGTTGCAATACGCAGTGCTTCATTTGCTTGTTCACGGACCTTTTGACCTTTACGCTCTTCAAGGTTTATTCGGTCAAATTGCGCATTACAAGCTTCTTGTTCTTCATCCGCTCGCATAATACGCTCATCAAACACCGCTAAGGCTATTTTCTCATCTTCGGTATAAGCCACATTATTTACCGCCAAAGACAACTGAGCTTGATTCAATTTAAGCTGATAATGTTGTTCATTAAAGTCAGCTTGTTTTTTATCAAAGGTATGACGCCACTCTTGCTCTAAGGCATCGATATCACTGCGAGCTTGATTATTTTGGCTATCTAATTGTGCCCGTTGATGTTCTTGATCTATATGTAATTGCTCAAGTGCACTATTTAATTGCTCACCTATTTGGCTACGTCTCGCATTATAGGCCGCCTCAACATCTTGATGTTGCTCAGTTTGCAATTTATGCTGCTCGATAAAAGCCGTTTTATCCGCCTGCCACGTCGACAATTGTTCTAAATCCGCTTTTGCCTGTTCAATATCCGTTTCAAGAAAAGCTTCATATTGATTTTCAATCGACTCAAGCTCATCTTCACATTTGGCCGCATCTCCTTTTGCTGCAGATAAGTCTAAATTCAATTCATCTCTCTGAGCTTTCCAATCCTTATCCAGTTGTTGCAACGCATAATTATATTCTTTCGATAATGCTTGATTCGCTTCTTGACGCTCGATTTCAGTACTTTCATCTTTAACATACCCTTGCTTTAAGCCACTCAAGCGTAACTCTGTACTCAGTAACTGATCAAATTCTTGCTCAAGTTTGTCAAACTCGGGTCGAATTTTTTCAAAACCTTGAATGAGCTGACTTTCACGGATCCAAGCTTCGACATGTTGCGGATTTAATCGTGAACTGGGCGGCATCACGCCTTCTTCTTCTAAAATAGCCGCCACCATAGACTTGACGGTTTCCATCTTACCTTCTTTAGAATGCACCGCCTTGGCCAGTTTTTCTATATGGCGCAAACCATATTCAGGATCACATAACGAAAACTGCTTCGCATAAATCCGCAACTCCCCACTTTGCCCTCCCGCACTCAACAAGGCTTTATCATTTTGAATGATTGCGCGATATTCTTTAGTATTGAGTAACTTAGTAGTACTAACACCTGCTCGCTTAAACTCTCTACCCAGCTCAGCCATGGTATGACAAATCAATTGACTGTTTTCATGACTCTTCGCATAATCTTCAAGTTGAAACCCTTTTGCCACAAAACGATAGTTCACCCCTTTACCGTCACCTGCTGACGCTAATATCCCTTGATACAGTAATCCATCTGACTTGACATACTCAAAAATGATATAACTTGATTCATGAGGTAAGTACCAACGCTCAAAACTGTCTCTTGTTGAGGGCACCACTCTACTGGGGTATTCTCCATAAAAAACGGGCACGAGACGTTGTAATGTGGTTTTACCGGATGCATTGGTACCACAAATATTGGTATGGCCGTCCAACTTTAGTTCGACCACGCCAGGTAAATGGGTGTCTATGAGTATGATGCGATGTAAGCTTGGCATTTCTTTCCTTTTCCAACGCCTGCAAAACTGCAGCGAAACCTTGGCTCAACGAGAGTTTGTTGAGTAAAATGAGATTGAATGAGTAATAATCGAGGAGGGTAAATTAAAACAAAACGACGCGCTAAGCAAACCTATTAGAAATCAAAGCGACAGAAATAGTAATAAAAAAGACGATAAAACAAACACAAGTGAACAAGCGCCCACTTGTGTAAAGTTATATCACTATGCACTGACTGCTAATTTAAGCCCTTCATATTGATCGCACATGAGTTGCATTTGTTCTTCATCAATGGCCCTTAGCCCGCTTAGCACTAATGTTTTTTCACCCGTACCAATCAATTGCTCACCACAATGAAGTTCAAATTTTAATGTCACATCCCCACGCTTTCCATCAATGTGCAACTCTTTCTCAACGAGGCTTAAACGAACATCAGAAAACACTAAGGTATGCAAATCAATCGACATGCTTTCATAAATAATGAGCGGACGCGCAGGATTAACCATAACCCCTTGCTCTCTCATCATAGGTACAAGCACATGAATAAAATTAAGTCCAGAAAACGCCACATAACTGCGAATAAAAGCTTCAGTTTGGGTTAAACAACGGGTTGTTTCACCGCTGCGATGAACGCTTAAATAACACTTATCTTTTTCATCACATATATTGAAATCTTGCGCTTCATGTTTAGGAAAAACTAACGGGACATGATCGCCCACCATCCCTTCAAACTTAAAGGTCATTGTTTGACTTAAACCGTATTCGGCCAATGTTAAGGCAAAAAGTAAGTCACCAGGCACACAAAATCGCTTCGCATTCACATCATGAATGGGATTAAAATCTTGAGCCACATGTTTAGCGAAGCTGCTCGCTTGAGTCTGGCTAACCGAAATAACTTGATTTGTTTTATTAAAATAAGGACTTAAAAACATATTGCTTATTAACACTTAATATAAATCAAAAAATAGCCGCGAAGTATACAGCAAAACCCCCTCTTTACTCACCCGATGAGCTAAATTAACAGGAAATGACCCCTTTCATAATCAAAAATAGGCAATTAAGGGAAAAAAAAGAATAAGATCAACAGCCCCTAAGGGCTGTATGGATTATTATTGCAAAATCATTCTCGCATTGACCGATTGAATAGGGCGATTATTACCATGAGGGAACAATTGAGTAAATTGCGCAATTTGCGCTTTTGAAGCGGTGATAGGCTCTTTCATCACAAACCATTGCACACCTTCACTACAGGGTGGCGTTGTTAACGAACCATTAAAGCGATAATACTCATCTTGTTTAGGCAGTAACTGATTAATATTCACAGCCGTATTTAAGCGATTTTCTTGGCCCACTTTTTTCGGCATTGTATCCCATATTTTTGCCAATGCTGGGTTATAAGCACCTTCTTTAAACATCACACCAACTACCGCTAAATGACCGGCTTTGTCGGCATTGACAAAATGCACTTCCATCGGAAAAGACTCGCCTTCAATGGTATTTTCGCTGGGAGAGTGAAAATGCAGCTGCTTCAAATCAAACTGAGTATTCTCAACATTAATACTGCTCCCTTTTCCATACACAACTTCAATCGTATGACCATTATTAAGCACTTCTGCTCCACCCGCTTGATACTGGATATACAACTTAGGTAAGTCACCTTTAATCATTCCCGTTAAATTAATCGGTGATTGATTGACACCTTTAACACAAGTCGAAAAATTCGGGGCTAACTTCCCCCAATGACTTGGACCAATATCACCTGAATAACCCCATTGAGTTTGCTCTGTTGCCACAGCAGCATGTGAGGCCAAGCCGATGGAAACCGCACAAATCACGGACAAAACATTCTTCATACAATTATACTCCTGCACACATTTAAATAAGATGACAAATGAAATGACAATCTAAATCAAAACTAATTAAAAACATAACCCCTAAAAGAATATTTCGATTAAAATAAACCTAAACACTCAAAAAAACAAACTCAAAAATATTTAGCATCTTATTGATATAAAAACATATAATTTATAAACGAATAAAGACCAGATAATTATTTCTAAATCAATTTAGGCCTATTCATGAACAATAAACTCTCCCTATTACTCTTATTCTCTCTTTGGGGTTGTAGCTCACTTCCTCAAGCAAGCAACAATCATGACAATACCGGTATGACGCTTAAAAAGTCACCACAACACACGTCTATATTAATGAAAGCTCAATGGTCACATGGCGCTAAAGATTGTACTCATCATCAACAACCCACATTAGATATTTACCAACATAATGCCAATACTTTTATTATGAGACAAAATAAGTGCTTAACTTATGAAGCCCCTTTTATTTATGTGCTCATTGGACAAGATAAAATATTAATCATTGATACTGGAGACATCGAAAAGCATGCCGATATCTCAATGTACACACAAATCAAATCCGCCATAGGGCTCACACACCAAGATAAAAAGTGGCTTGTCATCCACAGCCATTCCCACGGGGATCATGTTGCTGGCGATCACTTTTTTTCAGCAAAAAAAAATGTGACCCTTGTTGGCACTAAAGCTCAAGACATTCAAAATTTCTTCGGTTTTAATGACTGGCCTAATGATATTGTGCAACTAAAATTAGGCCAAAGAACACTCAGTATTATTCCCACTCCAGGGCATCAAGAAGAAGCCATTACTGTTTACGATCCTGACACACAATGGTTACTCACCGGCGATAGCCTCTATCCCGGTAAAATCTATATCAAAGATTGGCAATCCTATAAGAAAAGTATTCTAAAACTCACTGACTTTTCAGAACAATATCCAGTTAAAGCCATTCTTGGTGCACATATTGAAATGAAAAATAAAGCCGGTCAATACTACCCCATTGGCACCCAATATCAGCCAAATGAATCCCCATTAGATTTACCTTTGAGTGATTTACATGCATTAAATGCAGTGCTCAATCAACATTTACATGAAAAGCAAGGCAACGATATTAAGGAACATAATGAAAGTAATAATGAAATAACCCCGCTAATCTTTGAACGTTTTATCATTGTGCCCATGAACTTTTTTCAACGAATGATGAGTAATATGGCACGACTCTTCAATAGCTAACATTATGGGTATTATGTGAGCCATTGAGCTAAAGACTCTGCAATCATCAAGGTTGGAGCATGGGTATTACCACTCGTGATCTTAGGCATAATTGACGCATCGGCAATATAAAGGTTATCCATACCATGCACGTTAAGTCTAGGAGACACCACCGCACCATCTTGAGGCGAATCCCCCATTCGGCATGTACCAACAGGATGAAAAATGGTGGTTGAGATATCCCCAATGGCACGGAGGATAGCTGTATCATCTACCAGTGCCTTTCCAGGTTTCAATTCTTCAGGAAAATAATGTGCCAATGCTTGCTCACTGGCTATCTTTCGCGTAAGACGTACCGCATCAATGGCAACTTGTTTATCATATTGCGCCGATAAATAATTTGGATTGATATCAGGCATGCTTAATGGATTGGAAGAGTGAATATGAACACTACCACGACTGTGTGGTCTTAAATGGCACACACTGGCAGTTAATCCTGGAAAAGTATGTAATCGAGTCCCCAGTTTATCTGCCGTCATAGGTTGTATATGAAACTCAAGATCAGGACGAGTCACACTATCATTGGATCTAAAAAAAGCACCGAGCTGACTAGGAGCCATCGCCAAAGGTCCTGTACGTTTAATGGCATATTCCAACCCCATTAACGCCTTTCCCCACCAATGTGCCGCTTTTTGATTCAATGTTTGTCCATGTTTCAATTTAAATGACACACGAATTTGTAAGTGATCTTGTAAATTTTCACCCACTCCCTCAAGTGGCAAATGACATGGCACTCCAAATTGTGACAAATGCAACGCTTGCCCAATACCACTTCGCTCTAAAATATTCGGTGATCCTATCGCGCCAGCACATAAAATCACACGTTTACCGAGCACCACTTGCTTTTTATGCTTGTGCACAATATGCACTCCGGTCACCTCTGTACCATTAAGCATTAATTTATCCACTAAACAATGAGTGTATACCGTTAGGTTTTTTCTTGAGATGACAGGATGCAAAAATGCTTTAGCATCTGAACAACGCAGACCTTGACGTTGATTAACATCAAAATACCCCACACCTTCATTCATTCCGGTATTAAAATCGGTACAGGCTGGCATGCCATAATCCATACAAGCCTGTCGCCAATCATTTAATACCGTCCAATTCAACCTTTGAGGCTGGACATCTAATTCACCTTGCCCACCGTGAAACTCACTGTCCCCCTGATGATAACGTTCAAATGCCTTAAAACGAGGTAACACTTGTTCCCATCGCCACTCATCAAAACCCCAACGATTAAAGTCTTCTGCTTGCCCACGCATGTAAATCATGCCATTAATACTGGAACAGCCTCCCAGCACTCGCCCTCTCGCATAAGGAATAACACGGCCATTTAAACCCACTTGGGGAACCGTTTGATAACACCAATCTGTTTTAGGGTTTCCTAAAGTATACAAATAGCCTACTGGTATATGGATCCAGTGCCAATTATCTTTTCCACCGGCTTCAACTAATAACACCTGATGCTGAGAGTTTTCAGATAAGCGCTTAGCCAGCAAACATCCAGCACTGCCGGCGCCAATAATAATGGTATCGAATGTTTGCATAACGCCTCCTTGGCCAAAGGCGTTGTGTTAACGCTTTTCGATTCCAAGAGATTGTAAATTCTTGGCAATGTCTTCAGCAGCGGTATTAGCATTGATATCATCATCAATTTTTAAAATAGTGCCATCTTGACCAATATAAAAGGTTTCTCGGCTCGCCACGCCTAAAAAATTCAGCACATCGTAAGCTTTTGCCGTCGCTTTGGTAGGATCGCTTAACATAGGAAAATCAACATTTTCTTTTTTAGCAAAATCTTGATTATCTTCTAACGGATCCACACTGGCCATCATATACACCGCATTATAAGCTCGGATCAAACTCCCTTTTTGTACTAAAGAACGGCATTCTTGAGTACACACTTTAGTATTGGCCATTGGGTACCAAGCTAATACTACCGTTTCCTTTCCTAAATAATCACTGAGCTGATAAAACTTACCATTAGTCGCTTGAAGTTTAAAATTAGGCGCCTTGTCACCCACTTTCAATGATGCCGCATTAACGATGCAGCTCATCATAGATAAAAATAACACCAACACGATGTTAACTTTATTGCATTTTTTCATCATAGAGTCCTCATGGTTTAATGATTTGACTAAGCCTTCAAACCTTCATAAGCAAGATCATAAGCTTTCGCAAGATCTTGCGTTTTCGGCTGTGCATTTTTATTTCCTTGTTCACGCTTATCCGTCGCTCTTAATGTCGCAGGATGAATAAACGTCACTTCACATTGAGCCACAGTCAGTAAAATGCCTTCAATAACAAACGTCCCAGCCCCTCCCGCGCCTTGTCCCGTAGTTGCTCGGCGATTCACCATGACTTTCTCAATACCATAAGCTTGGCAATAGGCGTGAAAGTTTGCCACAAATTGCACCACATCCTCTTGAGTAGGATGTTTAGATAAGCTCAATTTATTATCTTTAGGTGCCAATAACACATGCTCTGTTCTCGTGCCAGACAAAGTCACTATTCTCACATCATTAGACTTTAATAATAATCCTGCTACTACCACTTGATGTCTCCTTTTTTATACTATACCCGTGATACTTGAAGATGCTGGGGATATATCCAATGAAAAAACAGCCCTTAAGGGCTGTTTTTTCGCAAGTTTATTCTAATAATCTACTGTTCATTGTTTTTATATGATTTCACAAAAGAATCAATAATAATCCCTCCCTCATCCACATTTAGGGCAATTTTCACTTCCATATTTTGTGGCTCAATGTTAGACAAATCGACCACATCATGGGCCCCCGTTATTTTGGCGTAAGCTTGTAATGGCGCCAACATTCTACTGGAATCAAATGCCACCATGGCTAAATCATTTTTCACCAGTTTCTCAAGGCCTAATTGTTCTGCAGCGGCTTGACCTTTTTTACCACTATAAATCACTAAGTGTTTCCCCTTAATCGCTAACTTTAATGCTATTGGCCATTCAGAAGGTAGCCCCAGAGAGTCAGTAATATCAACCACACTCCCATCGCTAGGAAGTGTCACTTTGGCAAAATTCGGCAAAAACATTTTGGCCATGTTCAGCAATAGCACTGGCTCATCACTGCTTATACTGGCAATGAAATCAGCTGACTTAAGGACAGCTCCGCCATCGCTTTCAGTCAACTGATAATCAAGTAAAGACACACTGGCCCCCATCACCCCTTTTGCCATTGATGTCATCATACCCAGCATGGCGGGATCGCTCTGAGATAGCTGTAATTGAAACTGCTTTAATGACTCACATTGATACTCAGGTGTCAGCAAATCATCCCAAATATCGGCTAATGAAGATGCAATTTGTGACGTATCAAGTCCCAGCCCCAAAGCCGCAACAGCCCCATCGAGATGTTGAACATAATGGGGTATAAAACCTCGCATCGCCCCCAAGGCATTTAGGATCACAGTATTATTAGTTTCAATAACCGTTGTTAAATCAAACATGCTCGACTCTTCTGTCACCGAATAGCCTTTTAATCCCATGACAGTTCGAGGCCAATTAGCCGCTATTCCCTGCAACTCTTGACTGCATTGCACTTGTTTAAACTCTGCAAATCCATCTTCGCCTTCAATTTTTGCGTAACGAGCAAGTTGCGTGGCTAAACGGTTACCATCAAGTGTTGTGATCCCTTTGATCAAGGCCTCATGATTGATAAAACTCACACTTGAATCTGAAAAGTGATACTTATCGATAATTTTGTCTAACATCACTGAATCTGATAACGCATCTGAAATAGGTGATATTTCAAGTGCTGAAGTCAGTAAGTCTTCATCATTTAGTGCCGTATTAAATGTCACGATTAACCTGTGATGATTCACTGCAACCAACATATCTAACTTCGTTGCTTCATCCCCTAACGCATATATTCGATATTGCACCTGCTGTAATTGACCTTGAGTATGCGTCATACCACTTTGAGACTCAGCTTTATCGAGTTGATGCCAAAAAGCTTTTTCATTAGCAATATCGACCTTTAAAACAGGTATTGCTCCCCAAGTATAAAAATAGCCATGAACGGCTTCAGCCAACCCCCAAGTTTGAATAAACTGTTCACCAGAAGTTAAACTGGTGACATATTCATTAAATAACACATTAAAAAACTGCCCACGGGGATCATCCGTTATCGGTAAGCCTTCAAATAATTCAGCCGTCGCTTTTTTATCCGCATCAGATAAAGAATTAACATAAGTCTTAATTGGAAAAGGCGTTAACTGAGCAGAAAAAAGCGGCGTTTCTTGAGGAATATAGTTCAGCGCAGTATTTTGCAAAAATTGATCGTTATTTTCTTTGTCTTGACTCAGCCAATATCCCAGTGCACCAGCGGCAACAATGGCCCCTGCAATCAAGATTTTTTTCATTTCAAAAACTCCATGTGTTTTAAGACTGTTATTGCAACAACCTTTCTTATAATAAAACTAATCTTACGCTATTACCTAACTCAATGCGGAACAAAAACCCTATATAAGACTATTTTCCTTGTAAGGTTTGCTCTATTACCTTTTGCACCAAAAGCGCTTCTTGAAAACTCGCCAATCGATGGGGTTGTCCTTGCATCATCAAACTCAGCTCGTCCAATTGTAGCCTGACTGAACCATGCACTTGAGGACACTCAATCACTTTCCATCCCGATTGGGAGCCTAATTCAAGCATGGAGAAATCCTTAAAACGCAATGAGGCCTGCTCACCATATAATGTCCATTCATTTTCATCCGGTGCATTGCCCCCTACAGAGCCAATCAGTCTCACTAAAATATTCCCACAATCATATTCGGCCATTACGGCTATTTCAGCATGGTTTTCATTGTCCATAGGATAATGTGCATGGCTATGCTTAAGTTTCATTTCACCTAATAATCTATGTTGCATAAACACAAAATGGGTAAACACCTCACGAATAAAGCCTCCTTGTTCCCGCAAAGAAAGCCAATTTGAGGCATCTTGTTGCCAATGTCTTGGCCACGCACTGTATTGCAATTTAATGTCAACATGGGACAGTGTGCCTAGCTGACCACTGTCAATAATCGACTGCATAGCCGTTAGTTCAGGGCTAGTGGCCAATGACAAATTCACCACAGCCTTAGTGACCTGGCTCAAGGGCTGATTTTCCATGTCCTCAACAAAAGAAGCCGCTTCATTCACATCCACTGCCAAGGGTTTTTCACACCAAATGGCTTTACCCACCTTAAATGCTAATCGGCAATAATCAATATGCGTATTAGGCGGACTGGCAATATACACCACATCCACATCATCACGCTCAAAAAGGGCTTCGGTCGATCCTTCAAAATCAATATCGGCATACTCCGGTTTGCTCTTTTGTATTGGCATCAAGTTTGGCTCAAATATGCTCATCACCTTAAAGGCAGGATTCTCCAGTGCACCATCCAGTACAAATTGCCCCATCGTCCCTAAACCTACAATCCCTAATCCTATAACCTTCGGCTCTATGGCTTTTCGTTTTAATCCCGCGGTAGCAACCTTATCCATGTCATTCATTATGTTTTTACGTCCTTTAAATCTCATGTTCATTCACCGAATAGTGCTTTCTACTCAGCATATTAAAATCATTAACAAACTGATTTTTAAGTTAAAAATATTATCCCCATCTCAGTTAAGGTTAAGAAAACCGTCAATAAAAGAAAACGACACCTATACTCGTGAGCGAAGGCTTCCCAATCACGGGGATAAATGTGTATTTTTATAAGAAATAGGTAGTCGAAAAAGTAAAATCAAACATTAATATACGTTAATTATTGTTAATCATATGAATGTATAGTATATCAGTAGGCCTTTTTTGGGGGGTATTTATCCCTTAATTATTGTTAGTATATTAATTATGGTTAATATATATTCGATAATCTTAGTGGTAAGGCAAAGAGATTGAATGAATTCAAAATGCAAAATGGCCTCGGTTGCCAATGACCCAATAATCTCCATCATGTTAAAATATAAAGGTACGCCCTGATGCAATCTCATTTTTTTAAAAGAATATGCATTCTTTTACTGCTTATACTACTCTGGGGCTGCAATGACTCTCCAGAATCCGTAAAAAAACCTCGATTAGTCGTACTCGTCACGTTAGATCAAGGTCGATTCGATTACCCTTTAGCAGCAAAAAATACCCTCGAAAACGATGAGAATCAATCTGGCTATACTGGATATGGTTTAGCCGAAAAAGATCCCAATTCCGCATACGCTAAATTTAAACAACAAGGTTTTGTCGCCGACTTTGCGCTGATTGAGCACAGTTCAACCTTGACCCCTCAAGGCCACCATACCATCAATACGGGTGGAAACCCTTGGCAACATGGTTTTCCAAGCATTAATTACACCCGTTACGATACTAATGGCGCTAAACCAAGCCCTAAACAATATGAATGTGCAGATAGTCGTTACCTAACGTTTGGTGTCCCCCAAAAAAACAATGATATTGCCAATGCTTACATGGGCTGTCAATCAAGCTACACTATGGTATGTGCCTTTACTCAAGAAAAAACCCTCAACACTAAAAATCAAGTCATTCAAGCTCAGCCTTGTAGTTTCCCGACTAACGTCGTGAACGAAAAAGGACAAACTGTCGATAACAACTATTACTTTTCTTATCTAAATGGCAATAAAGCAGCGTTATCTCAGCCACCCATTACCTTAGGTGATGCGATTTATAAAACCTATAATGCGAATAACATTCACAATGGCCATCGTAAAAAGAAGAATGAAGTCAAAGTCTTCGGTATTGGAACTTGGGATGAACCTGGTGTCACAATGATGGGGCGAAGCGGCCGCTTCTTGTTCGTCAATGCCTTAAATGGGCAATACACTAGCTCTAACTATTTCTACCCTAACGGATTACCGACTTGGCTAAAAACATTTAATCAGCAAAATAACTTAATCGATTATTACCAAAAAATATCCCAAGATCCTAACGAGCCTATGCTCACCCTATCACCCGATAAATCAGGCTTTAACTGGATCTTGCCTGATAGTGCAGAGAATTATAAAAATGCCGAATTTCAGCAAGACTCACGTAATACCGCTTGGATAGAACCACCTGTTGCACTCAGTGCTCAGGGAAAAATCATTAAACAAAGCGCTAACTACCCCCATTACTTTTCAAATCAATCGATTTTAACCCTATCTCAACAAGCCTATTTCTCACCTTTTTCAGAAGGGCGTAACTTTGAGCTGGCCAAAAAACTCATCATTGAAGAAGACTTAGGTCAAGATGATGCGCCAGACTTATTAATATTAAACATCAGTGCGTTAGATATGGTCGGGCATATGTATGGTCCGGACAGTATTGAACATGAACAAACACTGGGTTTTATTAATCGACGCTTTGGCGAGTTTCTTGATTTTATAGATAAGCAAATAGGTAAAGACAATGCGCTCGTGGTATTCAGTGCAGATCATGGAATGGACTCTATTCCAGAGTTACTTCAAAACGGTGCCGGTGTCAGCTATCAAAATAAAAAACGCTTTAAACAATTGGCCCAATTTTATACCCAAGCTGACAAGGCGATAGACAAGGAAGCCGTCGAAAAACTCAACCGGCAAGCAAATCGATTATGCATTCATAAAAATGCAGGGCTTGGAGCATGTCAGCAACGTCATAATCCCAAACAACAATATTTTCTCGATACCACTAATAACATAATCGGCCAATTGCTCAATCAAACCGGAAACTATGTAGCCGAAGTCACTAATCCAGGTCTATTCCTCAATCGACAGCAAATTGTCTCACGCCTCCCTCTGGGGGGCTATCCACAAACTTTAGCCGGTTATCAAACCTTTATTGATGATCTGATCACTCAACTCACAGCACAAGCTCAAAAACAGCACCCTAAGCAAATCGATGCTTATTTCTCAGCATTCAAGTTACGCAATACAGCACTAGCCAGTCTTGATTACAAAAAAGATGCGTTACTCAGAAAAGCTATACTCACCACAGATCGCAATAACATCAATGGTGCCTTAGTGGTTGCAGATGATGGTCGCCAGTTTACCATCACCACTGGTCGTTCAGGGGATATTACCATTATCCCAGCTCCCCACACCTATTTCTACCAAGGTGAAAAGGATGCCGCAATGCACGGAACAGCCCAATGGTATGACAGTGCGATTCAATTAATGTTTTGGGGCAATAAAATCACCCAACAAAGGTTGCCACAACTGAGTCAGCCCATGAGACAACGAAGCATCATTCGCCAACGTGACATTACCCCAACCATAGCCGCTATTTTGGATATTCCTATCGAAAACTATCCACTGCCGGGTAAAAATAAGCTCAATCAAATTTACGGTAGACCCATTAATGACATTATGGCTATGTACAATATAGTATCACCTTACAACTCAGTACCAGAGCTACAAATCTCAGATGCATATTTAAACAATACACCTTTGGAATATTTGGGCCCACCAACGAGAAAAAATATGCCGTAAATAAAAGACTCAGCCATTAGCACTCAAGCATGAATGCTAATGGCTGCCATAGCGATACCCGTGATACTTCAAGATGCATGTTTTCATAGTCTGTAAAAGCACCTAATATTTAAGCTAGTGCTCTATTCCGTTAGATCAGATTGAACCTGCACGGCATCTTGTAATTGCTGCTCAACATCACTCGACAATGGCTTATCTTCTATCGCCGCAGTTAACTCGCTATCTTCAATTTCACTTGAATCTTGCAATATTTCTAGCATATCCGATGCCACTTCAGGAAAGGAGTCCACAAAGGTGCTTGCAACGTCCACGGCTTGCTCAGGGACACTTTCAACAATGTGGTTCACATAAGTGTTAACCGCAGTTTCAATATGATCTAACGCATCAGCGGATAATCTGGCTTCTCCAGACTCATCATTATGACAATCACTTTCACTTTCAATCAAGTTTTGCACATAGGCTTCAGCCACTTCACTTGAAGATTCAGGCAAAGATTCTGATACTGTAAATGCCAGTTCCGCAGACTGCTCAGGAGCCACATCCGTTAGGCGATTATAAAGTTCTGCTGCCGTACTTTCTGGCGCCGCAGCCACCCTATCCACCGCTCGCATGTCATCTAAAGAGTCAGATAAATGAGTCACATACTCTTCCGTCATTTCCAGTAATTCACCGGGATATGCTTCCACCATATTCTCAGCAGCTAAGGCCATCAATTCAATACCATCATCAGGCATGGCATTGGCGATAGCCACGACAATATTGGTAAATTGATCAGGATATTCTGTTGTGATCCAATCAACCAATTGGTTCGCTTGCTCCGGTGAGGCATTGGTCAATGCTTGGGCAATATGAATACTCATTTGCGGCGCTGCCGAAGTGATTGCCGCATATAATCTTCCAATGTCAATGGCATCAATCGTACTTAATGCCGCGGCTAAATTTGATGCATTGGCAGGATCCCGCAATACTAAAGCTTTGGCCATATTCACCGCAGCCGATGGGTTTTTCGTTGCCAAGTTAATCGCCACTTCAACTTCAGCGGTAGGCTCAAACTGTGCCTCAGCGTATTGGGTGCGAGGATCCAGCTCAGAGACCACACCACTGGGGGTTTGCATGATAAAACTTTCTTGAGAATCTATCGGTAACGCTTGACGCAGCTTCATCAAAATACCAATGAAGATTAACAAACTAAAAGCAGCAAAACTCACAAAACTAAATAAGGCATTATCACCAAAAGTATTCATGGTCACAGAAGCAAAATAAGGACCCACAATGCTGCCAAGCGCATAAATGAACAATACGGAACTCATCGCCGATAAAATTTGCTCTTTTAATACGGTTTCAAAGGTTTCAGCCATGCTCATAGGATAAAAACACGCCACCAAACCGGTTATTAACGCAATCACGCATAAGGTTAATATAAACAGATCACTTGCCATGAGTAAAGGAAGCGCCAAACACAATCCAATCAATGCCACCACCATCATTAACATGATTTTTCGGCGGTCAAAGTTATCCGACAAATAAGCTATGGGAAATTGTAAAATAATCGCCCCAGAAATAGCAGCCCCCATAAAGACAGATAAATCAATGCCTGAAAGCCCCTTTTTATGTGCAAAAATAGGCAAGAGATTCGTTAGTCCCGCATACAGGAGTCCACTGAAAAAACTACTCACCACACCTAAAGGAGACAGTTTAAACACTGTCATTAAAGACATCGATTGGCTGTCTTCAATCTGCGGACCCACTTGTCGACTGATGACAATGGGCGTAATGGACAAACTGAAGAGAATACCGCAAATAACAAAAAGGGTAATATTTTCAATAGGCGCGACATTTAATAAGAATTGTCCAGCAAATAATGCCGTCATCACCATCATCTGATTAATCGATAAAATCCTACCGCGATTTTTTTCGGTGGCGCTATCACTAAGCCAACTGTCTAATGTGGCATTAATACATGCAATGCAAAAACCCGTCAACATCCGCATCAATGCCAACATAATCGGCTCTGGATACAAGCCAGACAGTAAAATCGCAACGGATGTTAGGCTACCACACATGGCAAATATTCGAATGTGACCCACACTCTGTAACAAGCTGCGGCTATAATAGGCACCCAATACAAATCCTACATATAGCATAGACAGTACTAAGCCCATGCTATCAAGACTCACCCCATCACTTTGCATGCGCACAGGCAACAAAATATTACTGAGGCCATAGCCCAGCATTAATAAAAAGCCGCTTATCAATAACAATAAAAGGGGTTTAAGGGTGGTTTTCACAAGGCTATTCTCATTCTTTTTCTAATGCATTCATTCAATTGACGACCCACTAAAGATAGCAGTCTTTCTACCACTTTAGGCGTAACCGACACACAGTCGCGATTTTATACTAATCCCACTCAATATGTGATCTTTCATTGACATTAAAACATGTAATAAACACTTTTATTAATCACTGAAATAAGTCGCCAAAGTAAAAGAGATAGCTAAACGTGGGTAGGAATATGCGCTAAAGGCTTAGATGCAGTGTAGGTAAGATGATGAGCTCATCAATACATTGATAACTTATTGAGTAAATAAAGTTATCCCTATACAACGGCTAGCCAAATCTCCCTATTTATCGCTTATAGCGATCATTGTTATGACCTTCGACTTGCAGCGGGCTGTTGTATAAATACAAAAATAACTCGCCGTTAATATCTGAGCTACATGGATAGCAGAAAGGCCTTAAAAGCCTTCCATAAAAATGAACCTTTTATGGAAGGCTATCTCATACCACGATCAAATCAATGTGCTTTTTTTCATTAACAAGCCAGCCGACAGTGCGGCAATCCCAGCAAGTACAAAAATAAGCATGGTTTCACTTGGCTGAATTTGTGAACTTAACAAGCTAAGTACACTCCAAAAGCCAATACAGATACAACCTTGTAAAGACGCTGCATAGCCTGAATAATAATCAGCAAATATGCGTAACGATCTTGCCATTGCATTAATGAAAAATAAGCCGCATAAAATCGCCATCAAACACAGGTACACTCCGATGTCCCAAACGGAATGGGGTAATAGCCATTGTTTTATGACAAAAGTCATAGCTAATCCTGTATTTGCCCATATAGAAAAAGCGATAATACTTTCTTCAGAGTAGTATTTTAATAAAACAATATTACTCATAGCAGCGACGGCATAACACCCGCCCATCACTAACGCAAACAGCCCATATTCATAAGTTGAAAAACCAAAATCATTTTGAAAAATATACGGTGACAGCAAATGAGCAATCACCATTCCTCCCCAAAATAACGTCATCAGCAAAGTTAATACCGTAAATTGAGTTGTTTTCAATATGCGCCTAAAAATCACTAATCTACGTTTCCAATCTAACCGCTTCTGGGCGATTTTATGCTCCTTAAGTTTCAATGTTAATAACAACAATATGACTTGATAAACCAGCAAAATAAGAAAAATACTTTGCCATGAATAAAAAAAGGTCATTGTGGCCCCAACATAAGGGGCAATAATAGGCGTAATGGAATAAAAAAATTCAAAACAAAGAAACCCCCAAGTCAAGTTTTGACCTTGATAGTTATCCATGAGCAAAGGAGTCGCTAATATTGACGCACTTAATCCAACCCCTTGCAACGTTCGGCCCACTAAAAAACTCGTCGAGGTTTCATATGACAAAATGATTGCTGTACCCAACACACTCATGCACAGCCCCATCACTATGATATTTTTGCGTCCTAATTGTTCAGATAAGATCCCCGCCACCAATAGAAAAACCGCATTAGCACCAAGGTATAAGATTAACGAAGCATTTGCGGCAATATAACTCATATTCAAAGCGACTTGAATATCAGGCAGTGCCACTAAATAAATGTCAACAAAGACTTGATAAGCAACGCCTATCAGCACAGCAACAAGTAGGGGCATGATACGCGTCATATTATTTAACCTTTAACTCTTTATAACGTTCCTGTAAGAAGCTATGCGCGGTATGCGTTTCTGATAACGTACATTCGCTTTTAGGATGGACACAAAAAGCAAGCGAAATACGTTCCTCATTGGCACTGTCTGCTTGTATTACTCTATGATAAAAAGATGGATAAAAATCTCTGGTACGCATTGCTAACATATCACCGGAATTAACCACTATGCTATTGGGTACATATGGAACAGACTGCCATTCACCCTCCCTTGTTTTGGCTTCTAAACCTGCGCTAGAAACATTTGGTAGCAATGTCACTAAATTGATATCAGCATGAGAATCAGCTCGTTGCGCACCAGCCTTAGCATCTTCTGAGAAAGTATCTAATGGAGGGTAATAATTCATTCTAAACAACGTTTCAGGTGAACCACTTGCCATATTTTGCAAAGGTTCATCTAATTCACTCTTTATTTCTTCAGGTAAGTATTCATTTAACCAGCTGAGCAATATTTCCGACAAATCTAAAAGGCGCTGTCTAATTTCATCACTATTTTGTTGTTGTTCTGGCGGACATTGGTGTCCAATATAATAATGATAAATTTCTTTTAAATCTTTTTTAGTAAACCCTTTAGCTGTCTCCGATATGGAACGAGGAATAAATCCCGCAACCTTACCTGTTTCATATAAAAACTGTCGTTTAGACTCTTCACTCAGATAAAAAAAGCGTAACCAATTGGCATATAAACGCTCAATTTCATCTTGTTCTATCCCTGTATTGGTTAAAATAACAAACCCTGATTCACGAAGTGCTTCTGCGAACTCCTTAGCCACTTCATCCCTCTGAACATTACCACCTATATCAATGTTCCTCATTACTTTCTGTCTTCCTGACATGAAAAAGGATCAGCATACTACCACACAACTACATGAAAAACCTACATTATTAATAAATGACCTATACAGATAAATAAGAGCATAAGTACACGCTCTTTCTTGTAATAAGACTGGGATTAGGAAGACTGCTCGTCCTTATCTGGAATATCCCTATTCAAAGCCAGTTCAGCATCGATATAAATGGATTTATGAATGCCGTGATAGCAGAGATGCTATGGAACGGCCATGCTTCTCATTCATGAGCTCATGACATTGTCATATTCACCCTATTTTCGAAGGCATACAGGTGTATTCACACGGGATAAAAAGCAAATCAGCTGTCTGTGTGGCAATGAACTTTGATCTTCTGCTGTAACCGTTATGACCACATTTCTAAGCTGCCTGTGCGGTAGTGAACATGAAATATTATCATACAAAACGAGAGTAAAATAAGGGTGATAAAATCGACCCGCTAAAGGAACCTATCGTCACCCTGACAGCGATTGCAACGCTAGTATCTTAGTATCTAGCTGGCCACTTTGCTCGCTAACAGAATACCGTGCTCTTTAATGTGACGACGAAGCGGCTCTGGGCTTGCTTGAGTCATGTGCACAATATCAAAATAATAAGGTAAACACGTCTCTTCGTTCAACGCATAATTGAGTGCACTCACATCACGACTCGATACCTTGTCCCCCATCACCGCCAAATCAACATCTGAGCCGGGTTTATAAGTTCCCTTAGCGCGAGAGCCAAATAACACCACTTGGGTAAAAACAGGAAACAGCTCAATCTCACGCAGTAGCATTTTAAGCTCATTTTCCGTCAGCCCCAGTTGTACCGCACTGACCAAACTCATTTCAAGTCAGCCAATTTGATGTTAAAGGTTTGATGCAAGTCACGTAATAGTGGGTAATACTGCTGCTTAATCTTCTCTTCGATTTCTTTAGCCGTCTGCTCTTGATAGGTATGCACCGTTAAATTACGATCTTTTAGCGCTTCAAGCCAAAGCCCACCCTCTTCAATCAGCTGATATTGAAACGCCTGCTTAATGGCATCCCTTGGACTTTTAATGATAAAGCCTTCGAGTTCTTGATAATCTTTAAGAACTTTCCAAGCCAGCTCAAAACTCATTTCGAAAAACTGGATCATGCCCGCACGCTCAATCACCGACAAACTCGGCATATTTACCGTTTGCTGTAATAATAAAAATGCTCGTTCAAAGTTCTGAAACCGCTGCGCCCATCGCACTTCATAATAATCTGACATACTCAACCTTTTAATACTAATGACGTGTGAGACATAATCGCTGTTAACATCGCTGACCTTTCACATTATGCCAGTATATCCAACCAGCACAATGTGATGTCTACATTATCGAATGTATTCCAATGCTTGACCAGCGTTAATTTTCTAAGCCGCCTATGTGGCAGTGGTAGCATGATGAATTCATCAACACATTGAGAATTCATTGAATAAATAAAGTATATCCCTATACAACCGCCAGCCAAATGTCCCTATTTGTCGCTTATAGCGATCATTGTTATGACCTTCGCCTTGCAGCGGGCTTATGTGTAAGTAACTTTCGGGACGCTGTGAACCCGTCCTTGGGCACTCTGCGATTTCATCCTTGAAATCGAAGCCCTCGAGTTCACTTACACTGATGGAAAAGCAAAACCATGAATGCAACCAGCTGTTTCACCGTTCTATTTCCAAACAACCTGTACGGCAATGAAATACTGTAACAAGTTTCAGTATGATGGTTTACTCATTTTGCACACAAAATCAATAAACTAAAAAACATTTCTTTTCTCGTGCAAAGCACGAAACTCATAGCAAAAAAACGCTGTTATTTTTTGCTATTTCTAAGCCGCCTGTGTGGCAGTGCTGAAATGATGAATTCATCAACACATTGAGAATTCATTGAATAAATAAAGTATATCCCTATACAACCGCCAGCCAAATGTCCCTATTTGTCGCTTATAGCGATCATTGTTATGACCTTCGCCTTGCAGCGGGCTTATGTGTAAGTAACTTTCCGGACGCTGTGAACCCGTCCTTGGGCACTCTGCGATTTCATCCTTGAAATCGAAGCCCTCGAGTTCACTTACACTGATGGAAAAGCAAAACCATGAATGCAACCAGCTGTTTCACCGTTCTATTTCCAAACAACCTGT
>NZ_CANMWS010000003.1 GCF_947501665.1 uncultured Shewanella sp.
GGTATTTGGAAACAAGTTTTGGGTGAAGATACCGTTATTGAATCCGATTCCCACTTTTTTCAATTGGGTGGTAATTCACTGTTAATATTGAAAATTCAACTGTTAATATTTGAACGATTTCACATTGATTTACCGCTTAGCTTGATATTTAAACGACCGTTCCTTAGGGACTTAGCCAAAGCTGTTGAAAATGGTAGTGAAAGTGACAATAGCGTCCCCCTGAGTGTTCCACTTTCAAATAGTACTAGCTTCCCTCTAACTAATGAACAAACTCGAATATACCTGACTCAAATGTTTGAACAATCAAACTGTTACAATGTACCGTTATTCTTTACTTTACCGCCAGACGTATTATTTGAACAACTCACAGAAGCAGTTCGTAACGTTATTCAAGCTCATCCTGCACTAAGAATGAGACTTATCGAAGAGCAAGGTGAGATAAAACAGCAGTTACTTGACTCAGATGAGATTGATATTGGTCAGATTTCAGTTCATCCATTGGAATGGAGCTGTTTGCAGCAGCGATTGAGTATTGAAACCGTTGATCTGGAAAAAGGGGTCTGCAACATATATTTCGTAAAAATTGAAGGCGAAGAATCTGTTTTAGTACTTAATGTCCATCATATTGCTATTGATGGACAATCCATTGATACGCTAACGAAAGCGTTAAATAAAGCTTTAGCAAGTGAACAACTTTCCACAGATGACGGTTTTATTCGCCATGCTTTATGGCAACAAACTCAAGAATATGATTTGGAAATTAGTAAGCAGATTGTATATTGGAAAAATCGATTTAATTTGGTAGATGGTACAACGGTCGTTCCATATCTAACGACCCCCAGTGACTCTAAAGCGAGCGCGTACTCTACTTTTTCTCTTTCTACTGAGTTAGTTCTTCGGTGTCGAGAAATGGCCAGAACACTAGGAGTCAGTGAGTTTACTTATTGGTCGGGTATTGTTTCTCTGGTGATAGGCCGTTTAAGCCAAAGTAATTTTGTGACTCTATTAACACCCGTTGCTAAGAGAGTTAATCACACCGAAATCGACAGTATTGGTTTTTTTGCTAATACGATCCCTTTGTTTTCTCAATGGGTGGAAACTCATAGTTTCGAAGCGTTTATAAAAAAAAGACAGCTGGAATTAACTGAGGACTTTTGTCATCAATTGCTCTCTTACGATAAAATTAAACAGGTATTGAATTGTAAAGAGAGGCTTTCTGAAGTGCTATTTAGTCTTTCTCAAAACGTTCCCTACTCAAATCTAGCCGTAGGCAGAAATGAAGGGGTGAAGTTTGATTTTGCTATAACGATGAATTTGGAAACCCGTTCCCCAATAATAGAGTTTGAATATCGAGCGTGTGCTTACAGTGCAAATGCCGTTGAGAGTTTTTTCGCGACATTGGTTTATGTGGCAGAGCAAGTATCTGAATGTCCGAGACTTCTTTTAAATCAAGTTCAACTGGTTAAAGGTAAGCCTATCATTGAGGCTCAGGTGGCACTGACCTTAGAAGATAAGTGGATTAGCGTGCCTCATCAAATTATTCAAATGGCTGAGCATTACCCCGATATTTTAGCGCTGACGGTAGGAGCTGAAAAATTTAGCTACGAGGAAGTGAAAGTGAAGGCGACTCGAGTTGCTGGGTATATTCAGTCTATTGGTATTGGAAAGGGACATAGGGTTGCAATTATGATGTCGCGTACAGCAGAGTTACCGATATCTCTGCTTGGGATCTTGCTATCTGGTGCTGCATATGTTCCTCTTGACCCTGATTATCCGTTGGAAAGGAATAGGTATATTTTAGAGGATGCAGATGTCCACTTGGGGATTCATAACGGAGAGATAGTATCTGATTTAGAGCAGATTAATTGGCTAAATATAGCTGAAATTGAAACGACAAATAGCGAATTCAGTTTTGAACCCATTGCGATCTTCGGCGATGACACTTCACATATTATTTATACTTCAGGTTCAACAGGTAGGCCAAAAGGTGTTGTAATTTCTCATCAAGGTGTTACCGCATTGCAAAATTGGGCTCGACAAACATACTCAGGTAGTGATTTACAATGTGTATATGCAAGCACTTCAATATGCTTTGATTTATCCATATTTGAAATTTTAGTCACTTGGAGCCTCGGTGGAAGATTCCACTTTGCGTGTAATATATTGCAGTTGATAGATGACGTCGAAACTTTGCCAATTACATTGATTAACACTGTACCTTCTTTGTTGAATGAGGTTCTTAGGTTCATTGACCTTCCGGACAAGCTAAAAGTGGTCAATTTGGCTGGAGAGCCATTATCTAAATCTCTTGCTCAGAATATTATGGAAAATTCAGAAGCAACACGCTTATATAACCTATATGGCCCAAGTGAAGATACCACTTATTCAACGGCTTTTTTGGTTAAAGATTGTATTAATAATAAAATTTTTATCGGTTCTCCTATCAATGGTACTGGAGCGAAAGTATGTGATAGTGATGGTAGAGAAGTCCCCAATTATTTCACTGGTGAATTGTATTTATCTGGGCATGGTTTAGCGAAAGGGTATTGGAATAACCAAAAACTTACCCAAGAAAAGTTTGTACAAGATAGTCGGGGCGTTATTTATTATAAAACAGGTGATTTGGTTCGGTATGAAAATGAGGGGAACTTGTTCTATATAGGCAGAAAAGACGACCAGATTAAACTTAGAGGTTTTCGCATTGAGTTGGGAGAAATAGACAGTGTATTACAAACTTATAGAGGGGTTGTTGAATCCTGCACTATGGAAGTTAATATCGCTGATTCCAAGAAGCTTATCGCATTCATAACCGTTCAAGGTGAGGGGATAAACGGTAATGTGTTATCAAATTATTTAAGAGAAAGGTTACCTAACTTTATGATCCCTGAGCAGTTTAAGATGATACGGCGTTTTCCATTAACGCCTTCAGGGAAAAAAGATAGGCAAGCTTTAAGGAGAGACTATTTAAACTGGTTGAATAATTAATCAAGGTAGTGTTGAGTTAATCACATCTCGATAGGAGGGAGCCTTAGGCTCCCTTTTTTATGTTTATCTTTTAATTTATTGATTTCATTAATGGTAAGAGGCTTTATCTTGCAAGTAACTTTGTGTTACTTTTGTTTTTAATTTGTTATTTGTTGTGTTTTTCTATCCCTCTTGCTCGTCTTTTACCTGAATTTTATGTGTGCATTAACGTGTTCATCATAGGGATATGCGTAATTGGCCAGTTTGATAAATAAGTTTGATAAATAAGGTTGATAACATGGTTTGTAGAACAAAATTGACTATGACGTCGTTGGCGCTTGCCGCGATGCTGCCAAGTATGGCACAAGCAGACATAAGTAAGGCATCCCTTGCCAGCCAAGGGGTGACTAATGCTGTTGCAATCGAAGCAATTGATTGCACTGAGTCTGTTATCACATCCATCGATGATATTCAGGGAACAGAGGCTGTGAGTCCTTTAGCCACTATAGAAGGGGACGAGTCAGGGGTGCTTTATTCAGAGAATGAACTTTATGTAAAAGGGGTGGTAACGGCCCGAGGTGAGGGATTGTTAAAAGGCTTTTACCTACAACAAATAAATGGCGTTAATTCACCATTTAGCTCAAATGGCATTTTTGTGGCCTTAAGTGGTGTCGCACCAGACAGTATTCAACCTGGTATTCAAGTGTGTGTTCAGGGGAAAGTAAAAGAGGATAACGGCTTAACTCAAATTGATTTAACTATTGAGCCTAAAATGCAAATAGGTGAGAGCACTTCCTTGCCTGAACCAAGGCTATTGTCAGTCAGTGATGGAGAGAGTTTGGCAACGGCCCTTGAGCGTGTTGAGGGAATGAAGATTACGCTTGATGAGCAGAGTGATTTACGCGTGTCACGTAACTTTGGTTATGATGGCAGTGTGGGGCGCAATAATTTAATGTTATCCCATAAAGGGACATTAGTGAAAGCGACACAAGTGTACTCTGCGTTATCCAATTCGGCGATAGCCCTTGAAGTTAAGAATAAAGCGAATCGATTAATTGTTGAATCAGACTTGTCAGCCCCAGATGGTATAATTCCTTATTTTACCGATTTTGACCCCGAATTGAGCTATATTCGCACTAACGATCGTATCACTGGCCTTGAAGGCATGGTGACTTTTAGTGACGGCGAATATCGCTTGGTGGTGACCAATTCAATTGCGATGAGTGACTTAACCCACTTGAGTGACAGAGCCGCGGCGCCCGAACTTGCTGAGAATGCCGATATCCGTGTGGCGAGTTTTAATGTGCTGAATTTTTTTAATTCTGCTTTTGGTGGAGATGAAAATGCCACTCAAGGGAGTGACATTCGAGGGGCTAAAACAGAGCATGACTTTAAATTACAGCGCAGTAAAATCGTTAATGCCATAGTGGAGATGAATGCCGATATTATTGGTTTAATGGAAATTGAAAATAATGGATTTGGTGATAAAAGTGCGCTACAAAATTTATTGAATGCCCTTAATAAAGAATTTCCAAAAGAATTAGCCTATCAGTTTATTGAAATCAGTGATAATGATAAATATCAAGGGCGTTATTTAGGTACTGACTCCATCATGGTTGGGCTTTTATATCGACCCGAGAAAATGTCACCCCTTGATGATGCGTTTGTGATTGAAATGCCAGAGCAACATGTGATTGAGGGAATAGCTGATCGCGGCATTCAAGCTGATCCTGAAAATGGGATTGAAGCGGAACCTGATTTAAACCCGGCTTTTGATAAGTCTCAGCGTTATAGCTTAGGGCAATCGTTTAGTATTAATGAAGAGTCATTAACGATTGTGGTGAATCACTTTAAATCAAAAGGATCGGCTTGTTTTGAAGACTGGATTGATAACAGTGAATATACAGAGCCCAGTGATCTACAAGGGCATTGTAATGAATTTAGAGTATCCGCGGCTAAGGTATTAGCTGAGTCAGTACAAAATATTGAGAATGATTTACTGATAATCGGTGATTTTAACAGTTATGGTATGGAAGATCCTCTTAGAGTATTAACTGATTATGATGCATCAGAATTAGATTTTGGTAGTGCTGAAAATGCACAGACTTGCCCTCTCACTTCAACCACTTCTAGTTCTGTGACAGCGCAGCCTATTTGCACGGCATCATGGACAACCTTGGAAGGGAATGTATATGAACAGCATGGTCGTGAAATTGAAAAAGGTTACGGATTGGTTAACCTTAATACGCTGAAAAATGGTTTATCGACTTATTCATATAATTACAATGGTGAAGTGGGGAGTTTAGATCATGCCATAGGTAATGAGAGTCTAACGACACGAGTAGTCAATGTCATTAACTGGCATATTAATGCGCCTGAGTCGAGTTTATTTGAATATTCGAGCCAATATACCGGAGAGCTTGAAAAATCATCGAATGTGTATTCTTCATCAGACCATGATCCTCTTTTGATTGACCTTTATTATCCAGATGTGACCAGTATTGAAATACCAGAAAAAACCCCTGAAGCAGAAGAAGATGATGGCGGTAGTTTACAGTTTATCGGTATTGCTTTTTTAGCGTTATTAGGGGGCGTCAGACGCCGATTGTCAGTGTAATGAGTAATAAAGTTGAGAAGGCTTAATGCCTTCTCTTTTTATTCCGATAAGCACTAGATGCCATAGCGTTTTGAAAATTGAATGAGTCCTTGTGGCGTGAACTCAATGGCTCTTGAGTCTAAGTCTCTGACAGCCCACTTTTTATTGAGTAAATCGGTTAATATCCACTTCCCTAGTTGGCCTGCCATATGGCTTCTTCTTTCGCTCCAATCTAAGCAGGTTTTACATTGAGGTCGCTGATTGGTGTTGGAGGTAAAAATGTCGTTATCCATAGCTTCGAAAAAATGACGCCCACTTTTTGTTAATTGCGTACTGTTATCCTGTTCAATGATATATTGGTTGAGTATTAAGCTGTCGTATAAGGTGACGCCTAATGTCCCCGCCAGATGATCGTAGCACACTCTTGCCTGTTTTAATCGAGGATCCTTGGGACCTGTCGCTACTTTATTGAGTGACAAAGCTGAACTGATATTAAGGAGTTGTTTGAGTAACGCGGCAATATTGTGATCAAACAATTGAAAATATCGATGTCGGCCCTGTTTTCTGACTCGAATCAATTTTCCTTCAATTAGTTGATTTAAATGGTGACTTGCTGTCGAGGTACTGATTTCACCTTCTATAGCTAATTCAGTGGCTGTGAGGGCTTTACCCGATAGTAATGCCGTTAGCATATTAGCGCGTGTTGGATCGCCTATGAGTGCGGCGATATAAGCGATATTAGGCGTCATTCTCCTTTCTTCTCCTTTCTATTATTCGTTTTGACATAAAATCGTGATGCTTCGATGGTTATCGAAGCATCACGATTTTATGAGTTTTATACTTCTTTTCATACAAATAACAAGTCAAAACGCAAATAAGAAGGAAAGGCTGATGATGACCATCACTTGTTTTATTGAGTATAAGATTGATCCTACTAAAATAAAATTATTTCAACAGTATGCAAAAAATTGGGGAAGTATTATTCCAAATTGTGGCGGTGAATTAGTCGGGTATTTTTTACCCCATGAAGGCACAAATAATGTGGCGTTTGGTTTGATTAGTTTTAGTAGTTTGGCTGATTATGAACAATATCGAGAGCGTCTCAAAAAAGATGAATTAGGTGGTAAGAATTTTTTGTTTGTTCAGCAAGAACAATTTATTTTGGAAGAAAAGCGTACATTCCTGATGACTACTCCTGAAACATACTTAAAAAGTGCAGGAGAAAAGAGATGATTGCGGTGATCTTTGAAGTTCAGTCTAATGAGGCAGGTAAAGATGAATATTTTAGTATTGCGGCAGAATTGAAAAGTCATTTACTTAACATACAAGGGTTTATTTCTATAGAGCGCTTTCAAAGCATCAATGATCCAAATAAGTTTTTATCTTTATCATTCTGGGAAAATGAAGCTGCTGTTAAACAATGGCGGAGCCACGTTTTACATCGTAAAGCACAGGATAAAGGTAAAAATGATCTTTTTTTCTCATATCGAATAAGAGTGGCGCAAGTTAGCCGAGATTATGGGGATATGTAATTATTCTAGTAATACTTCAAGATGCCTGTTCTAAAAGGCTTTTTATTCCAGATGAATTCTGTGTCTTGAAGTATTTTAAATGGCATATAAATCAGTTAAACAGATAATGAATTGAAAGGAATTTGTCTATGTCTTATTGTAGGTTTTATGATTCTTAATCGTTTTTTTTATGTGTTAGTCTTGTTTTTTTTAATAGCTTAAGTCGATTAGTTTGATTGTATTTAATCGTTATAAAAATTAATTTAATTCGACTAGTATTAGTTTATCGGTAAATCACGTATACCTAAGCGCTAAATAAAAGTGGATTGTGCTGTAAAAGTGCTTTCATTCACAGCTTTTTCACTATTGTAGTCGATTAATTAATGAGGATTAAGATAATGAAGATCAACGATCAAGAGGGTTATTTAACAGCACAAAATGGTGCACCAATTGCAGATGATCAAAACTCATTATCTGCAGGAGAGCGTGGTCCACTACTACTGCAAGATTGGCACTTAATTGAAAAATTGGCGCACTTTAATCGAGAGCGGATCCCTGAAAGGGTTGTACATGCCAAGGGGACTGGGGTATACGGAGTGTTTACATTAACTAAGGATTTGAGCCAATATACCCTTGCTGAGCATTTTAATGGCATTGGTAAAAAAACCGCTACATTTCTTCGTTTTTCTACTGTCGGTGGAGAGATGGGGTCGGCGGATGCTGAACGTGATCCTCGAGGATTTGCGTTACGTTTTTATACTCAAATGGGAAACCATGATATTGTCGGGAATAATACTCCCACTTTCTTTTTAAGAGATGGGATAAAATTCCCAGACTTTATTCATACGCAAAAACGCAACCCGGAAACTAATTTAAAAGATCCACAAGCCATGTGGGATTTTTGGTCGCTTAACCCTGAAGCGCTACATCAAGTGACTATTTTGATGTCAGATCGGGGGATTCCTGCCAATTACCGACAAATGCATGGTTATGGTTCACATACTTTCTCATTCTGGAATGCATCCGGTGAACGCTTTTGGGTGAAATTTCATTTTAAAAGTTTACAAGGAGTGGTGAATTTAACCGGAGAGCAAGCTGATATTTTAAAGGGGATCGATCCTGATTCTTCTCAGCGAGATATGGTTGCTGCTATTCGTGATGGTAATTTTCCTAAATGGGCTGTTAAAGTACAAATCATGCCTGAAGCCGATGCAAATACCTATCATATTAACCCATTTGATTTAACAAAAATTTGGCCTCATAAAGATTACCCATTGATTGAAATTGGTGAATTAGAGCTGAATAAAATGCCTGAGAATTATTTTGCAGAGGTTGAACAAGCTGCATTTGCTCCGAGTAATTTGGTACCGGGTGTTGGCGCTTCACCTGATAAAATGTTGCAAGCTCGCCTATTTGCATACGCTGATGCGCAGCGCTATCGCATTGGGGCTAACTACAATCAATTGCCCGTTAATTGTCCTCATGCGGCAAAAGCAGATCATCATCAACGTGGCGGCGCGATGGCGGGGACCCAGTGTCCTTATAATGGCAATCAAACAGGTGGTGATAATAGTCCTAATTATGGACCCAATTCATTAGCAGGCTTAAAAGATGCGACACAGTTTGCTGAGCCACCTTTAAGGTTAGCAGGTGAGGCCGATCGTTATAGTCGTTACGATCAAGATGATTTTACACAAGCGGGTAACTTGTATCGTATTTTTTCAGAAGAAGAAAAGTCGCGTTTAGTGGCAACGATTACCGATACGCTGTCACAAGTCACACTTGAAACGCAGCAGAAGATGTTGGCCCATTTTGAAAAAGCAGACAGTGATTATGGCGCTCGTATTAAAAGTGCATTGGGTTTGTAACTGGCAATAATATGTCTCATATAAGGGAAGTGAATACTTCCCTTATATCGTTTAGACGAGCTAAGGCCATAATAGGGTAGCAATACCTTGTAGTACAAATAACATGGCGCACAATCGATGGATCAATAGCATCGGGAGTTTCTCGCTACTGAATCGTGCCAAAAAGACCATAGGAACATTAGCTATCATCATGCCTAATGTGCTCCCTACCACCACTAAGGTTAAATTTTGATATTTAGCGGCGAGTATCATAGTTGCCACTTGTGTTTTATCTCCCATCTCGGCAAGAAAAAATAAGCAAAATGTTGCTAAAAATGGCCCAAATTTATATAAATTACTGTCTTTTGTATCGACTTTATCAGGAATTAATATCCATAAGGCTAATGAGAACAAGGCGCCCGCAACTAAATATTTGACAGTGGTTGGGCTAATATAACTCATTAACCATTCACCTAACCACGCGGCTAAAACGTGATTTAACAGTGTGGCAATTAACATGCCTAAAATAATGGCTGTTTTATTGTGGAATCGAGCGGCAAGTATAAGAGCTAATAATTGGGTTTTATCGCCAATTTCTGCAATGGCAATACTGAAGGTCGATGTGATTAACGCTTCCAAGATAGTGATCCTTTAGGGGCGGCAAAAACGGCTGAATACAATAAACCGCCACCCCGAAGTGTGGTTATTGTACTCAGGTCTTGCTGGAAAGCCTCAAACAGAAATGTCCTGATATAAGACTTGCTGTCAGCACCATGGCATGTGGCCAAGTATGTTGATGCGGACCCAATTTTTATGAAATTAATACATAAAAATTGTTAGCTACTCCCCTGAAGTAGGCTGTGCATTATAAAGTGATATGCGTAAAGTGCAATGAGTATCAATGGATGCAATGGGGGGGCGAAATGATTTAGGTATTTAGGTTACTGCAATGGTACTTTAATGTTTTTTTTTGTTTTTGCTTTGTGTTTTAGTTAAACCTTATTTGTTTTGCGGCTGGGCAAGGTGGTAGTTTATGTTGACGTCAATGACTTGCTGGAGTGGTGAATAGATTTATTTTGCTTTTGCTTTTTTGATTAGGTTATCTTGATGCCATAACGATAAAATATAATAAACAGGATGAACTTGTGAATTTAAAAATATTAGGTTCAATTGCGATAGTGGCAGGTACGGCTATTGGGGCTGGAATGTTAGCCTTGCCATTAGCCACTGCGGCGTTAGGAATGTTTCCCGCAGTAGTATTACTTGTTGCTATTTGGGGAATATCGATTTATACCTCCCTATTAATGTTAGAAGTTAATTTACGCTCAGGTGTGGGGGATAATGTTCATGCAATAACGGGGAAGTTACTTGGAAAAAAAGGGCAATTTATTCAAGGTTTATCTTTTTTAAGTTTACTTTTTGCGTTAACAGCGGCCTATTTAACTGGAGGCTCATCTTTATTGGTGTTAAAAGCGCGTACGATGTTTGATGTCGTGCTTGATAATCAGTTAGCGGTCATTCTTTTTACTGTGTGCCTAGGTTTGTTCGCAGCACTTGGTGTTGCTTGGGTTGATAAAGTCTCTCGATTTTTGTTTTCACTAATGGTGATACTACTGGTTGTAATGGTGGGCGTGTTATTACCTGAGGTGAGTCCATCTAAAATGGCCATGGAAGTGTTGACCGAAGACGCTCATATTTCTATTTGGATGGCCGCAATCCCGGTGGTATTTACTTCTTTTGGTTTCCATGTGTGTATTGCCACTTTGGTGAGGTATCTAGAAGGGGATGCCATTGCGTTACGCAAAGTATTAGTTATTGGTTCCAGTTTGCCTTTAGTGTGTTATATCCTTTGGCTTGCTGTGAGTTTAGGTACGGTTGGTGGCGAGGCAATTTACGGCTTTGCTGGCTCTTTACCTGCTTTGGTGAGCGCGCTTCAAGAAATGGCAAATCAAGAATGGATCAGTAAATTTATCGCTTTATTTGCCGATCTTGCATTAGTCACTTCGTTTTTAGGTGTTACACTCAGTTTATATGATTTTATTGCTGAACTCACTCGAGCAAATGATACATTACTTGATCGCGTTCGAACTTGGCTGATTACTTTTATTCCTCCATTATTGTGTGCTTTATATATTCCTGATGGCTTTGTGGCAGTATTAGGCTTTGCCGCTATTCCACTTGTTTTTATGATTATCTTTTTACCGATATTGATGGCATTGAAGCAGAGAAAGGAGGTTGTTAGTGGTTATCAGGTATCTGGTGGAAATATAGGCTTATTTTTGATTGGTGTTGCGGGGATGATTATTATTGCGGCTCAATTATGGGGGGCGTTGTAATACTGATAAGAAGCGGCTTAATCGTCGCTTCTTATTCTATCTATTTAATAAAGAGAGTTGTTAGCGTATTCCCATTCCGTAGTTAATCAAAGGTTGAGCCCAAATACCAAGCGCAATGACAATGATGGTTGTGAGAATAATGAAAATATGATTACTCCAATACAGCAAGTGATAGTGTTTTAAAATCGGGCGCTCTAGCTTTAATTCAGCGTTGTTTTGAATAGGTTGATAGATAACAAGGATCAATTTTAAATAATAATATAATGCAGCAGCGCTACTAAGAATAATGATAATGGCAACAGCATATTGACCATTATTGAGTGTGGTTTGTAATACTAATAACTTGGCAAAAAAACCACTTAGAGGTGGGATCCCTGCTAAAGATAAAATGATTAGCGTCATACAAAGCCCAACAATAGGTTGGCGTCTCCCGATTCCAGAAAGTCTATCACGTGTGATGACCTTTTGATGGTTTTCTAAACTGTTTAATATACTGATAGCGGCAAATGTCATTAAAGTATAACTCACACTGTAATAGATCACGACGGTGAAGCTGGTGGACTGATAAAAGGCTAATGGGATTAGTATTACTCCTAAATGACTGATTGATGAGTAGGCTAATAGGCGTTTGATATTACTTTGCTTTAATGCTAGTAATGTACCAAAAATCATACTGATAATAGCGATAGCAGTGAGAATTGGCGACAAATATTGCCAAAGTGATTCACCTAACCAATATGGGAGCAGTAAAGCCCATGCCAGAATGGCGAGTTTAGCGATAGTGCCAATAAAACTGACTACGGGCAGCGGGGCACCTTCATAAAAGTCAGCTAGCCAATTATGAAAAGGGGCGATAGCCAGTTCAAAACCTACTCCAATGATAATGAATGCTAACCCTATAAATGTAATGATGTCATTGCCTTTGTCACTATTCATGCCGTTGGCTATTTCTGAAAATAATAAACTTCCCGCACCTAAATAGGTGATGGCAATGCCCATGATTAAAAAGGCCGAGGCAACACCAGCAATGATAGTGAGCTTACTTGCTGCCTCAATAGCGCCATAGCGATTAGGTGACCAAATACAGAGACAAAAACTGGAAATAGTGACTAATTCAATACCCAGTAAAAAAGCGATAAGGTTATTGCTGGGTATAATGCTCATCCCTAATACGCAAAACACCAGTAAACTGTAAAATATTTCATCAAGTTGACGTAAAAGAGAGAGTGAATTTACTGACATCCATAAGGTGATGAGTCCTATTGCACAAAAAAAGATAATGCAAGATTGAGTAAATCGATTGATTAAAACAAAGTTCTCTACAGTGTGTTGTGCGTTGAGTTGTTGGGCAGATAAAAGAATGGTCAATATGAAGGTTAATGCTGTAAAAAACAGTGGTACTTTATGGGTGCCCGGTAATAGCCCTGTGAGTAAAATGACTAACCCGCCTAAACCTAAGGTGATATAGGGTGATAAGTACAGTAAGTCGGATAATGGCATGCCTATTCCTCCTTAGGGGAAATAAGAGGCAAAAAATGGGTAACAAGGCGTTTATTATTAAGTTTAATATTGGCCGTATTAATGTGCGTGAGAAAATACATGTTAGCCTCCCCTTAATGCATGAAAATGGTGATCAATAATATGATTAACAGCGTGATGAAGAGGTTGTAGAAACGTATCTGGAGAAATGCCTAACCATAAAACGGCAACGACAAGCAATGATAAAGGCATCATTTCTCGCCAACTGAGATCACTGAGTTTGGCTTGTTGTTGATTTTCGTTATTGGAGGATGGTGCAGCATAGGGGCCTAACATGGCCCGCTCATAGCAACGTAAAAAGTAAGCAATACTGATAACAATACTTAAAGCGGCTAAACTGGCCCATAAAGGTGAGCTTTGATAGCTTCCAACGAGGATGAGAATTTCACTAGCAAAATTCCCTAACCCGGGTAACCCAGCGCTGGCCACAAAGAAGAATAATAACATTGCACCTAATTTAGGCATGGGTTTAAATAAACCGCCCATTTTATTCAAATCACCGTCAAATCCTCTTACGGATAGCATCGCGACAAGAGCAAAAATACCTGTAATAGAAAGTGCATGAGCGACTAATTGTAAAATAGAGCCATTAATGGCTTGTAGCTGCATAGCAAAAATGGCCATAACCGCTAAATTCATGTGACTAATACTGGAATAGGCAGCAACGGATCTAAGGTTATTTTGTTGATAAGCTATCAGGCCAGTATAAATCGCACCAATCGCGCTCAATCCCATCATTGTGTGAGATAAGGTGGCAAGGCTTAACGGAGAAACATAGGTACAAATACGTAAAATGCCATAAACGCCCGCATTAGCCATTGCTCCTGAGAGTAAAATTGTGACGGCAGGATGGGCGTTTTTATAGGTTTCTGGTGCCCATAAATGCAGAGGAAATAAAGGCACTTTCACTGCAAAGCCAACCAGTAGAGCCAGAAAAATCCATAAACTATTGTTGATAATAGGTGTGATTAATAAATGATTAAACGCAAAACTGTATACGCCGGTTTCTCGTCCAACTTGAATGTATAAACATAGGATACCGATGAGCATGAATAAAGAAGCACTGACGGTATAAATTAAGAATCTTGTTGCGGCATAAGCGCTTTTTTGACTGCCCCATTGAGTGAGCATGAAATAAAGCGGGATCAACATGATTTCCCAAAAGACATAAAATAGGAGTAAATCTCGAGCAAGGAAAACGCCCAATAACCCACTTAAACTCATTAATAATAATGGACCAAAGCTATCCCAACGCTCAATGCTTTTCCAAGCAACCATAACAGACATCATAGCAATGAAGCTTGAAACTAAGATCATAATCAGGCTAAAACCATCTAATGCGAGTTGATAAGTGACCCCAAGGCTTTGGATCCAAGGGCGAGAAATTGAAACGGTTGAAATAATATCTTTGAGGGAAAGCCCAATACTCAAAATAAAACAAAAAGTTAATATACAAATACTAAGACAAGCTATTTTAGCGATGCCATTTTTCTGATGACAAAAGATGGCAATAATAATGGCGGCGATAAAGGGGAGAAATAGAATGATATTTAACATATTAAGTTCTCTACTTTATTCATAAATAGGGTAAAGGGTGATTAGAATGTAAGCCAACAGCCCAATGGCGCCAATGCAAATGAAATATAAATAGCGAGTTATCAGTCCAGCTTGTGCGTGAGTTAACGCGCGATGTCCCTGATTTAATCCGCCTACAATGTTTAATTCTATTGTTTTAAATAATATTATTTTCTCTATGAATACTCGGCACAAATGGCATAAATAATAATACGGGCTAACAATCCATTTCATGGATAATGTATCGATATACCAAGCTTGGTTTAAAAAGGTGACATTGCCGAGGCCTTGTTGATGTTTGAGTTCTTTGGGGGTGAAATAGCAGGCAAGAGCAATGCCGATAAGACTTGCTGCAATCCCTAAGAGATTAATGACTAATTCAGTATTTCCATGGGGAAGCTTAGGGAGACCAAGATCGCTAGCGAGCCAAGGGATCAGTAGCTCAGGTCCCCAATTCCAAGGCGTCTGTATAAAGCCAATGGTAATACTGAGAAAAGCTAAGATAGCTAATGGGGCCTTCATACTAAAAGTGAATGGGGTAACTTGTATCTCACTGCGAGGTTGGCCGGAAAAAACTATTAAGTACATGCGCATTGAGTAAAGGCCTGTCATTAATGCGCCTAAGAGGGCAAGGGTTGTTAAGTAAAAGCCAAAATCTTGAGTATAAGTGGCAGCAATGATGGGGTCTTTGCTGTAATAACTGGCAGTAATAAAAGGTAAAGCTGCTAAGGTTAAAGAGCCAATAAGGTAAATATAACGCATAAATGGCATTGTGTGTCCTAAACCACCCATTTGACGAATATCATGTTGATCATTAAAGGCTTTAATAATGACACCGCTACTCATGAAAAGGAGCGCTTTAAAACAAGCGTGGACGATTAAATGAAACAGGGCAAAACCATATGCACCTACACCAACAGCGGCAAACATGTAACCAATCTGACTGATTGTGGAGTAAGCCAGTATCTTTTTCAGATCGTTTTGGGCGAGTGCTGCTGACGCTGCAAAAAAAGCGGTAATACAACCAATAAAAGCAATTATAATTTGTAAATCAGGTAAGAGTTCAAATAATGGATGGAAGCGTATGAGTAAATAGACGCCTGCTGTCACCATAGTGGCCGCATGAATGAGTGCAGAGACTGTGCTTGGGCCAGTCATGGCATCGGGTAACCATACATGTAAAGGAAATTGCGCTGATTTTGCTATGGCCGCTAAAATAAGCAATGAGCCTATTAAGGTTAAATTGATGGGAGCGATGTATTGCGCGCCAACAAGTGAGCTAATAATGGGCAGTTCGATAGAGTGAAAATGGGCAAAAATGACCATAATGGCAATCGCTAAAGCGGTATCACCTATACGCGTGACAACAAATGCTTTTCGACCACAATAGGCATAATGGGACTTTTGATAATAAAATGAAACCAATGCATATGAGCACAACCCCATTATTTCCCAGCCTAGGTAAAGTAAAATGAGATCATGGGCCATAACAAAACTGAGCATGCCAAAAATAAATAGATTGAGATAAAAGAAGTAGCGTCTTTCGCCTGTTTCACCTTTCATAAATTGAACAGAAAAGAGGTGGATTAAAAACCCCACGCAACTGGCAACTGTCATCATAATTAGGCTGATTTTATCAACGGTTAATACTAAGTTGACTTGCCAGCTACCCAATGACATCCAAGTAAATAATGATTGTTGGAACAACGGGGTTTTTAAGCTGACTTCGTGAGGCTGATTGATTAATGTGCCCCAGAGGCAAATAACCAATATGGCTGAAATGAATACCATGAATGCAGCAATGCGAGCACAAGTTTGGGCAGAAAAACGATGACCTAAGAGTATAATAAAGCCCGCGCCGATAAGGGGCGCCCCTGGTATTAAGGCGATCAGACTATTCATATTTATGCCCTTAATTATGAAATAAGTTAATCATGCAGATGTTTTAAGTCATCAATATTGCTGATTTTTAGTGTTCGATAACAGTGCATCACAATGAGTAGTGATACTGCCAATTCAGCACCTGCGATGATCATGATAAAGAGGGTTAAGACTTGCCCGAAAGGATCTTGCCAGTGTTGGGCACCGATAATGGCGGCTAATGCAGCACCGTTAAACATGATCTCAATTCCCATTAAAATAAAAAGCAGTTCTTTTCTTACCAGCACAATGCTCAAGCCGATAAAAAATAATAAAAGAGATAGGCTGATACAAATGGGAAGATTCATTTATTTTGCCTCATTTCAGTTTAGATTTAGGTGGAATGAAAGGTTTAGCCAGATACATCACTGCAATTAAGGCAACGAGTAATAAACTGGAAACAACTTCTACGGCTATTTTATAATGACCAAATAAGGCTAAACCGAGTACTTTGGGGTCTAAGGCTGTAATGGGAATATTGTGTGTATTGAGTTGGCTTATAAGAATTAAATAGCAGCTTTCTAATATGAGAATAGATAATAGAATTATGGGTAAAGTGAGGTGGGGCCTGTGAATATAAGCTGTATCATCTTGAGGGTTTATCATAATAAAAAACACGTAGAGGATCATGATAGCACCGATGTATAAGATAATTTGTAAAACGGCAAGTAGAGGAGAGCCTAGCAAGTAAAAGTCGATAGCAAGGGCTAATAATGAAATGATGAGATATACAGCGGCATGCATTGCTTGTTTAACAAAAATGATGGCGATGGAGGTCCCAAGAGCAATGCCGCTGCTGAGGTAAAAAATAAAATCCCAGATTGAGCTTTCCATATTCACATCCGTTATGTTGTTTATATTCCCAGAAGTAAAAGTTATCTAAATGGCTCGTTTTTATTTCATTGTCATGGAAACTGACTTTTTATGGTTAGGGTAAATTAGTATAGACATCCACGGGTTTCTGCTCATCAGGGTTATCACCAATGTCTTTGCCTTTAATAGGCACACCTGCGTGATGGTAAAAACTATAATCAGGATGTTTCCCTGTACCATCAATGAGTAAATCTTGTTTGTTATAGATGAGTTTCTCTCGGTTATCACTACAAAACTCATAGTCTTGTGTTAATTGAATAGCTAAGGTTGGGCAAGCCTCTTCACACAGGCCACAAAGAATACAGCGACTAAAATTAATATCGAATTTTGCAGGATATCGGCGTTCATTTTCATCTTCAGTGCCTTGTATATCAATGCAATCGACTGGACAAACCGATGAGCATAAATAGCAAGAAACGCACCTTTCTTGTCCGTCAGGATCTTTGGTAAGCACGATGCGACCTCGAAAGCGTTCACTGCGTGCTTTTCGTTGCTCTGGATATTGAATAGTGTCTCTAGGACGAAATGCGTGTTTTAAGGTCACAATAAACCCATCAAATATTTCATGAATGATTTTGTACATGCTCCCTCCTTTTGCCTATTTCAAGACGTTAGCCAGAAACTGCAGATGAATGCAGTGACAATGACATTGAGTAAGCTTAAAGGTAGTAAGTATTTCCAGCCAAAGTTCATTAATTGATCATAGCGGGTTCGTGGAACACTTGCTCGCATCCAAACAAAAAAGAACAATATACAGGCTACTTTTAATAAAAACCAAACCGCTCCTAGCCAAGGTAATTCATCAACAAAGGGGCCTCTCCAACCCCCAAGAAAAAGTACTGTGGTTAATGCACTGATTAGAATAATGCCCAAGTATTCACCTAAGAAAAACATGGCAAATGCCATACCACCATATTCTGTGTTATAGCCTGCTGCGAGTTCATTTTCAGCTTCAGGCATGTCAAAGGGAAGGCGGTGAGTTTCAGCAATACCCGCTAAAAAAAACACGATAAAACCTAAAGGTTGTAAGACGATATAAGGGATGGTTTGTGCGAGAATGATGTCATCTAAACTAAAGGAACCCGCTAAAATCACGACGCCCAATAAAGACATTCCCATGGCTAGCTCATAACTGATGAGTTGAGCGATAGTGCGTATTGAGCCAAGCTGAGAGTATTGACTGTGTGAAGCCCAGCCACCAAGAAAAACGCCATAAATGTGTAAGGAACTTAAGGCTAATATGAGTAATAAGCCAATATTTAATCCCGATGCCCAAGATATTCCTGGTGCTAATGGGATCACTGTAAAGCTGACTAAAACAGAAAAAACCACTAATCTCGGCGCTAACATATACAGCCATTTGTCGGCGAAATGAGGGGTGAAAAACTCTTTTGTTAGTAATTTTAAGGCATCGGCTATGGGTTGTAATAGCCCAAAAGGTCCGACACGATTAGGTCCATAACGGTCTTGAAATAAGGCTAGGCCTCGACGCTCTAAGAAGACCATGTATCCTGCGGCCAGCACTAAGACAATACAGGTAATGAACATGCCAATGATGGCGATAATCCAGTAAATCAATAGCTCAGTATTCATGAGATTATTGTTCCTCTGCTATGATGCTGAGGTTATCGATTGAAATAATCGCATTCACTAAGTGGCCCACATGATGAAGCGTTGCACGGGTGAGGGCTAGGCAATCGAGTGCAACATCATTATTGAATATGATGGGAAAAGCATGATCCATATTTGAATGGCAAATTGGACTGTCGTGACTATGACTGGGATTTCCGAGCCTTAATTTACTTTTGATATTAAGATTGAGACGTTTGGCAGTATCAGGATGTAAGTAAATAATGTTGTCTTGCCAAGGTTTAATGGAAGCAATTTCAGTGGCGTAACTGGCTTTGTTGCTACCGCCATGCCAAGTGAGACGAACAACTTGAAGGCCATCGATATTAGTATCAATTGAGACTTGATTGGCTTCGGCGCGGCCTTCAAAGAGAGTGTGTAAATTGAGACATTGTTCTCCAGTGTATTTGAGCGACTCACACTCTGTGTTGGTTTCAATACTGTCTGTTTGTTGTTGAAGAAAATCTTGAGGAGAAATCCCAGTTAATGCTGTGGCTAAGTCTATTGCCGTCAGTGTACCTTCCCGTTCATAAGCAGTCTTAAACCCTTGAATTCTGCCTTCATAATTAATACTGACTCCAGAACGTTCTGACCATGTGGCGTGGGGTAGGATGACATCGGCAATTTGTAATGTGGGTGAATTGACATTATCAAATACGATAAGTTGCTTGATGTGCTCTCGAGTGGGCAGCCAATCAGCTGCGCCAAAACCAAAGGGATCGGCGCCGCAGACGAGTAAGGTTTCAATTTTTTCTTGTCTGACAGCATCAAGTAATTTTGCTGAAGGATATTGAGCGCTGAGCATGGCCGAGCCAGTGGCGTTGGCTCCATTAAGGGCAAAGCCAAGCTGTACTGTGAGTTGTTTGTTTTCGAAAGCTTGACATAAATCATGCAGCGCATGCATTGAGGCAATATCCATCTCTACAGCAACGCCTAGGACAATAATACGTTTGCCAGTTCCTAAATTAGCAAATAAATTGGGTCCCATCTCCTCTGCTTCATGAGATGCATCAAAACTGCTGATAATTTCAGCCCAGTTTTTAGGCGCAGCTTGGTGAATTTGATCTGGGTGTTGCTTTTTGACAATTTCAGCTAATAGTGTTGGGGAGGCATGCAACATATGGACTGCTTTTCCAGCTTTAATTAATTGTCTCACGGCCAAGTCCATCATTGGGGCTGTTTCTGTTAATGCGCCGACAATAATGGCACCATCAGCCGTTTCTATATCCGTTAATGACGGACTATTTCGGCTGAGAGCTAATGCTGCTGCGGTGCGATCTTCAGTTTGAGGCATCACAAAAGGGCTAAAGAGACCATTAAAATGTTCTGCAATATTCGCTAAGGCGTAATGGCAACTGAGATCTTCATCTGGGCTGCTTAAAATACCTATTTTACCTGCTGATTTTGTGAGTATTTCACTAATATGTTCTATGGCTTTTTGATGACTGACATTGGCACCGTTTATTTGAGCGTTGAGGGGCCTGTCTTTGGCCTCACTGTAGTGCTCTCCATAACGGCCTCTATCACAGATGAAGTGAGCATTAACTTTTGTATTTGGAAAAGGGTGAACTCTGCGTAAGCTATTGTCTCTTCCGCCAGGCTGGGTATGACAACCTACGGAGCAATGGCTGCAAATAGATTCGGCTTTTTCTAATTGCCATGTTCGGCTAAATTTGCGCCTAAAGACTTTATCTGTAAAGGTACCCGTAGGGCAGACATCCACTAAATTGCCTGAAAATGGACTGTCGAAATGGCCTGCTTCAGAACGTCTAAAAGTTGTTCTGTTTCCTGAAGCGTATACACCGAAATCATCCCCTAAGGCATAATTTTGATAAAATCGACTACAGCGATAGCATGTGATACATCGATTGGCCGTATTATAAATGAGTGGCCCCATGGCTTGATCCATGTAAGTACGCTTTGGGCCTTTAAAGCGTCGATACGTGTGGTGGGACAAAATAGTCATGTCTTGAAGTTGGCAATCACCCGCTTCATCACAAACAGGACAATCATGGGGATGACGGGTCATGTAATATTCTACGACGCCCTGACGGACATGATCCCCAATACCTTTATTTAAACGGTAACGCTGACCATCTTGAGCTGCTTGTAAGCAAGTGACGACTAATCTTGAATTTTCCCCTTCTTTAGTGGGTTCAAGTTCCATCGTACACATTCGACAGGCGCCTGCAGATCCGAGTGCTTCGTGATAGCAAAAGTAGGGGGCATTAATGCCTGCCTTGAGCGCCGCTTGCAACACATTTTGTCCCGGTTCAAAATCGACTTCTTGATCGTCAATAAAAATCTTACCCATTAGCAATCAACCTTATCATCGAGAGCATCCATTGGCGGGATATGTGCAGAGTGAGTACAACCATGATTATCGATATGCTGGTGGAATAAGGCTTCAAATTTATCCAATCCAGATTTAATGGGCATTAGCGCACCGGGGGCAAAAGCGCAGAATGTGTTGGGGTAAATGATGTCACATAACTCTCGTAAGGTATCGATGTCAGTCACGTCAGCTTCACCCTTTTCAAATTTTTCTAATTGATATTTAACAAAAGGTAGACCATCACGGCACGGGGTGCAAAATCCACAGGATTCTCTTGTGAAAAATTGCATGAGGTTTATCATAAAATCGATGGGGCATAAGCTATCATCCATAATGATTATTCCGCCAGTGCCCAGTCTCGCTCCAACGGTAGGAGGCCCATCCCAGTGCATTGGAATATCGAGATCGTCTGGTAACATGAATTGAGTCGACGCGCCGCCAGGCAAAAAACCCACTAGTTTTCTACCGTCTAATAGTCCGCCAGCGTGTTCATATATCAGTTCTCTTGCTGTCGTTCCTAGGGGGAGTTCAAAAAAACCTGGTTTTTTCACTGGCCCTGAGACTTGAAAGATATGGCTGCCATAAGCGCCATTGGTGCCTTGGTTTTGGAACCATTCAACCCCGTTTTTTAAAATAAAGGGAACATGGCAAATGGTTTCCATATTATTAACAATTGTGGGGCTTCCCCATAGACCTTTTGCGATGGGAAAAGGAGGCTTGGCTCTTGGATTTGCTCGATAACCTTCAAGTGCATTGAGTAGGGCGGTTTCTTCGCCGCAGATATACCGTCCTGCACTCAAATGGACATCAATTTCAAGGTTCCAACCCGAATTGAGAATATTGTAGCCCAGTAAGCCTGCCGCTTTTGCTTCATTGACGGCGGTTTCGAGTCCCTGTGCACCTTTGCGATATTCACCACGAATAAACACAAAGGCTTTGTCTGCTTCAAGAATATAGCTTGAGGCAATAACGCCTTCAATAATGGTGTGTGGATCGCGATACAGTACTTGTCTGTCTTTAAAAGAGCCAGGTTCAGCTTCATCAAGGTTGATGACTAAATACACTGGGTGAGGGGCATCGGGGGCTTTAAAGCTCCACTTAAGCCCAGTGGAAAATCCAGCGCCTCCGCAGCCTCTAAGTCCTGACTCTTTTAGTGTGGCTAATAATGTTTTTCGAGGTTGTCCAATAATATGTTCAAGAGATTGGTATCCACCAGCTTGTCGGTATTCATCGATGTTAAGTGGTGTTGGATGATGAAAGTTTCGACTGAGTATTTTATCCATTAGTTATTGTCTCCCAGTCTTGATGTGGTAATGATATTGGAGCCGCTGCCTTTATTGTTGACATCATGTGGTTGTTGGCTGAGTTTTTTTAAATATTCAGTAATGGAGAGGACTGTTAAGTTTTCGACTTCATCTATTTCATTGAGTAGAGCTGCTGGGGCTTTATCACATAATCCAAGGCAAATACTGGGCAATATCGTAACAGAGCCATCTTTACTGACATCCCCCATAGGCACACCAGTTTCTTTGACGGCAGTATTAATGATGGCTTTACTGCCCATAACATGACAAGAAATACTGTCACAAATTCTAAGGACATGTCGGCCCACTGGCCGACGTCTTAATAAAGTATAAAAAGAGATGAGTTCTTCTTGCTGAGTTTTTGACAGGCCGGTTAGCTCTGTCACAATCTCAATACCTTGATCATTGATATACCCCATTTTATCTTGGACGGCATAAAGACAATATATTGCCCCAGCTCGAGGTTCTGGGTAATGATTGACATGTTGTTTTAGGTGGCTCAATTCATCCGCTGTGAACATAGTTGCATCCTTTTTTATTTTTCATTCATCTGTCCAGATCTGATAAAACGTAGTCTATAGAGCTGATGTACGCGACTAAATTTCCCACTTGTTCACCTTCACATACTGCTTTTACTGATTGAAAATGGGGAATTGAAGGGGTTCTGACCCTTAATCGATAAGGGCTAGATTGGCCTTCGCTGAAAAGGTGGTAACCTGTCATTCCTTTTGATGTTTCTGTGGCAAAAAAAGTTTCCCCTTTTGGCATGTTAAATCCGCGCCCAGTATCGATGAAATGATGAATTAAGGTTTCAATATCTTGTAGCGTATTTTGTTTACGAGGAAAGGCGTAATCGTTGCATTCCATGTCTTGGACTGGGCCTGTAGGCATGTGGATTAATTTGTCTATTGCCTGTTTGATAATTTTCAAGGTTTCAGTGATTTCTTGCAGTCGAATATCGATTCGTGAAAAACAATCATTATGTTGGGCAGTCGGAATATTAAAATCATAACTATCATAATTACAATAAGGTCGAGTGCGACGAAGGTCCCACTCTAAACCCGATGCGCGAAGGTTTGGACCGGTAAAGCCCCAATCGATAGCTTGCTCTTGACTGATGATCCCGATATCACGAGTACGATTTTGAAATATACGGTTTTTAATAGTGAGTTTTTCTAATTCTGGAAGACATTGTGCCATGCTGTCACAGGCTTTATATGCTAATGCTTGCCAGCCTTCAGGCATGTCCTGACTCACTCCGCCTACGCGAAAAAAAGCGGGATGCATACGAGCACCAGTCACGAGTTCGATAAAATCAAAAATTTCTTCTCTGACTTTAAAGCAATAAAAAGCAGGGCTTATTGCGCCTAAATCGTGGCCAAAGCTCCCCACCCAAACAAGGTGGCTGGATAGGCGAAAAAACTCAGTCAGTAATACTCTAATGACAGTGGCGCGTTCAGGAACATGACTGTCAATGAGTTGTTCAATGGCGAGTAGGTAGGGAAGCTCACCTGCGACGCCGCCGAGGTAATCAACGCGATCAGTATAGGGAATATAGTTATGATAAGTATGGCGTTCGGCTAACTTTTCGACGCCTCGATGGTGATAGCCTATCTCTGGGGTTATTTCGAGTAAGGTTTCTCCGCGTAGTTTTGTCATGAGCCGAATAATCCCATGAGTACCTGGGTGGTTGGGACCAATATTGAGCAACATGGTGTCTTCTTCATCAGCTTGGCGGTGATCAGGTATTTGATAACTTTCCATTATATTGGCGTAATCTTCACTATCGAGATCAAAGGGTGCAGGCATTTTTGTGGCATGAAATGGATAGTCTTTGCGTAGTGGATGACCTTGCCAGTATTCAGGCATCAATAATCGAGTGAGGTTAGGATGACCCGAAAATGTGAGGCCAAACATGTCCCAAATTTCTCGTTCATACCAATTGGCTGAAGGCCAAATAGCGGTAATGCTGGGTACTTTTTCACTGTCATCATTGAGATATACTCGAATACAGATGTCACGATTAGCGGTGAGGGAAATGAGGTGGTAAAAAACACAGTACCCCTTTTCTGAACGTTTTGATTCATCTATCGCTGAAATATCAAATAACATTTCATATTTAACTGGAGATTGTTTTTTGAGGTAATTGAGTATAGGAATGAGATCGGCAATGTCGACTTTAAAGCTAGGTAAGTTATTGGAAACATTGGAAAGCAGCTCAACATTAAAATCTTCAAGTAGACTCATTTCCAAAGCATGTCGTTGCTTTTTTTGTGTGTTTGTTTTCATCTGTCTTTTTATCTCAATCATTAGGGCAAATGATTTTTAAAGAGACGCTACCGCATACCTATGAAGTTGACTGCACTCATTTGACAATAATGCCTAAGGGTTTTCTGTCTCGAGTAAAAATACTGTTTGGATTATTTTGTACGTGATCTTGAAGGAGATTCAGTCCTTGTAATAAAGCTTCTGGGTGGGGAGGGCAACCTGGTACATAAATGTCGACTGGTAAAAAAGTATCCAGTCCTTGTACAACACTGTAGATGTCATACATGCCACCTGAGTTGGAACACGATCCCATTGAGATCACCCATTTAGGTTCTAGCATTTGTTCATGCAAGCGTTTTACCAAGGGAGCGACTTTGCAGAAAATGGTTCCAGAGGTGATTAATACATCACTTTGTCTAGGGGAGCCTCTTATCACTTCAGCGCCAAAGCGAGACATATCATAACGGGAGGTCATGGCAGACATCATTTCAACAAAACAACAAGAGGTACCAAAGTTATAAGGCCATAAAGAGGACTTTCTGCTCCAGGCGATAATATTATCGAGCTCTGCGAGTACCGTTCCCATCGCGCCTGTTTTAGTTGGTGAAGTTTCAAGATTATTTGAACGTGTTAGATCTTGCTGAATAGGAATATTCTTACTCATATTGTTAATGCTCTTTTGGCTAATAGGTAAAATAAACCGAGTAATAGAATAATCATAAAGCTTACTGCAGAAATCATTCCTGCCATGCCTAACGCCCAAAAATTGACAGCCCAAGGCCAAAGTATGGCCGTTTCTAATTCGAAAATAAGAAAAGCACTGGCAATTAAAAAGTAGTTTATTGACAGTGATTTTTTTGGACTTGTTGTGGGATTAAGTCCACATTCAAATGGCACTTCATTGTGTCTGGATAAGGGTTTACCTGAGATAAGTCGATTGAGGGAAAGTAATAAAATAGCAATCGCCATCGCAACAATTGCGAAAACCAATAAAAAAAGCTCTGGTGTTGAATGAGTCATGGGCACATTAATATTTGGAGCATTCTCATCTTTCAACTGTAGAACATAGAGTGTTAAAGCGCACCTTATAAGTGGTATTTTTATTCTAAAGAGAGCGATTCTACAGGCTTTAATATGTTTCTTTATGTTTTATTGTTGTTATGTGTTTGGGTTAAATATGATAGGGTTTACTTAAAATGGATTGAGTTTAATGATACAGGTCTAAAAGGATATTGATGGATTGTTTAATAAACAAAAGTGTATTTCGTTGTTAAGAATAGCAATAAAACGGATGAGAGAAGATGAGAAAAATACTGGTAACAGCAATACTGGCAAGTTGCTTTTCAGCATACGCCGATGAAGGGATGTGGCAACCTTACCAATTACCTGCAATGGCAGAAGAGCTGCAAGCAAAGGGGTTAGAAATTGATCCGAAGACGATTTCAACATTAACGGATTACCCCATGAATGCGGTGATAAGCCTTGGTGGATGTACTGCTTCTTTTGTGTCACCTAAAGGTTTGGTTGTCACTAATCATCATTGTGCTTATGGTTCAATCCAATATAACTCTACGCCAGAGAAAAACTTGCTGAAAGAGGGTTTTTTGGCAAAAAGTTATCAAGAAGAATTACCTGCGACACCAGGATCACGCGTTTTTGTGACAGAATCAGTTGTTGAAGTCACTGATAAGATTAAACATGACATAATGGAGTTGAAAGGAGAAGCGTTTTATCAGGCGGTTGAACAAAGAGAGAAAAAACTTATTTCTGCTTGTGAAATAGATAAAAGTTATCGTTGTCAGGTGTATAGTTTTCATGGGGGCCTAGAGTATTATCTGATTAAACAGCTGGCAATACGTGATGTGCGACTGGTGTATAACCCCGCTTCCAGTGTTGGGAAATATGGCGGTGATATCGATAATTGGATGTGGCCTCGTCATACTGGGGACTTTTCTTTTTATCGTGCTTATGTCGCTAAAGATGGAAAACCTGCTGATTTTAGCCCCGAGAATGTTCCTTATGAACCTAAGAGCTTTTTAAAAGTTTCGGCAAAAGGTGTGAGTGATGATGACTTTGTGATGGTTGCAGGTTATCCAGGAAGAACAAATCGATACCGAACCGCTAATGAGGTGAAAAATACTTTTGAGTGGTCTTATCCTGAAGCCAAAATATTGAGAGAGCGTTTTATTGAGATCATTAAGCAAACTGCACCTGCAGGAACAGATGAGCGTATTAAGTATGAAAGTTTGATTGCTGGTTTGGCTAATTATGCCAAAAACTATACTTCGATGATTGAGTTTTATGGTAAGTCAAATATGCTGGCTGATAGGGAAAAAGGTGAAAAAGACCTTTCTACTTGGATCCATACTGATGAAAAAAATAATGCTCATTTTTCTGATAGCTTAACAAAATTAGATGCATTAATTGTGGAATCTCAAGAAAACCAAGCGCGCAAGATGTTGGTCAACTATATGGATTACACCACAATGGCGCCCACTGCTCGCCAACTCTACCGCTTAGCGAATGAAAAGCAGTTAAAGGATATTGATAGAGAGCCAGGGTATCAATCCCGTGATATGCCAGAATTTAAATCTCAGCTTGAGCGAATTGATCGTCGTTATGCCGCGAGTGTTGATAAAGCCTTGTTATTTGATTTACTGCAGCGCTATGCGCAATTGCCTAAGAGCGAGCATATACCTGCATTAGATACATTTTTTGGGATCAAGGCTTCATTTGATGCAAAACAAGTCCGTCAAAAGCTTGATGTTATGTATGCCAACACCAAATTGGGTGATGAAGCGACCCGTCTAGCTTGGATGAATAAATCTGTTGATGAGTTCAAAGCGTCCAAGGATCCCTTTATTCAATTTGCGGTGGCTATGTACGAAAGCGACATGGCACAAGAGAATAAAGAAAAACAATTAACGGGTGAGTTGATGAAAGTGCGTCCACAGTATATGGCTGCGGTTATTGCTTATCACCGTGCCCAAGGTAAACCCATTTATGCTGATGCAAATTCGAGTTTACGAGTCAGTGTGGGTCATGTGCAAGGTTATTCTCCTGAAGATGGGTTATACGCAGAACCTTTCACTCGTTTAGAAGGGATTGTGCAAAAAGATACGGGTATTGCCCCTTTTGATGCACCAGCAAAAGAATTGTCTTTAATTAAAGAAAAAAAGTATGGCGATTTTTATGTGGAAGCGGTGAACTCGGTTCCCGTTAATTTCTTGTCAACATTGGATACGACAGGTGGCAATTCTGGTTCTCCGACATTGAATGGTAGGGCTGAACTTGTTGGATTATTATTTGATGGAGTATATGAAAGTATTATTGGCGATTGGAATTATAATCCTAGTAATAATCGCTCTATTCAAGTTGATAGTCGGTATATGTTATGGGTGATGAAGTATCTGGATAATGCCGATAATCTATTAGATGAAATGGAGATTGTGCATTAATCTGTTTTAAAATGATGAGAGGCTAGGGGACGCTTCAATTAGCGGCATCAATGATTTGGTTAACTTAATTGTCAACGCCCCCTAGCCAGCCTCTTATCTCATTGGGACACTAGTGATAGGAGTTTTGTCACTTCTGCTTGGGTTAATTGTCTTTTTTCGCCCTCAAGTAAATGACCTAAGGTCAAACTTTCTATTGATACTCTTTTTAAATCGACGACTCGATAACCTAAGGCTTGAGACATGCGGCGAATTTGTCGATTGAGTCCTTGGGTTAACACAATTTCAAATTGAGTTTCTGTGAGTCTATTGATAATGCAAGGTAGTGTGGTGATGTTTTTATATTGTACGCCCTTAGCCATGGATTCAAGAAAAGTATCATCAAATACTTTATTTAACTGTACTTGATAGGTTTTGCTGTGTGCAAAACTTGGGTGTAATAATTGATGGGTTAATGTGCCATCATTGGTTAATAGTAGTAACCCTCTTGAATCTTTATCGAGTCTTCCTACGGGATAAAGGCGGGGAGATTGAGGGAGAAGGTGTAATAAACTATTAGGATCATGTTTCAATAATCGAGAATCTGTGCCCATAGCTTTATGAAATAGCCAGTAACTTTTTGTTTCAATGTTTGGAATGACTTTATCATCAAACAATATTATCTCGTGAATTGATGGAATGATTTGATTATTAATGTCCTTGTGCAACATGACAGTATCAATATGATTTGCAAGTCTTCCGTTTAATGTAATCCGTCCATCTCGTATATACCGAGTTGCGGCACGTCGTGAGCACAATCCTGTCATTGCAAGGTATTTTGCAAGTCTGATTTTGATTGTTTGATTATTCATGATTGAGAAGAAATATTGGGATTGGTTTGAATGATGTGTTTAACACTTAAGCCTAATGAAAAGCACCATGCGAGCAAGATGGCAGGTCGTAGCCATACCATTAATAAAATCCAGCAGGCTTGGGTATTTTCATGCTTGCATGAAGGGAAGCTCAGTGCTTGCCAATTGAGTTTTAAGAGTAATGTTAAAGCAACAATAAACCCTATTGCACTGAAGAACATAATGGGATAACCGCATAAAGATGGATGACTTGTACGGGCCGCCATCGTAAAAAAATAAAGCATTAACGTACTGAGCAAGTAACTAAATGTGGCCAAGTGGTGTAATTGTAAGTAATTAACAGGAAACATTCCCATGCAGAAGAGTGATATTCCGAGCCAAGCACCGGTTAAGGCGATAAGCAGTGTTTTATGGCTTAGCTTAATACGATAAAGAGTTACCATCGCAATGAAAATGAAAAAGCCTGCGAGCATTAGCGCAATATTATAAATAAATGCATAAGGGGAGTGAGAATAACTGCCTAATAAGTCAGAGCGGTAGAAGAAAACAGATGCGCCATGAGATTGATATTGTGCCCACAATGCGATACTTATTCCACAAAAAATACAGATAGCACCAATGACAATAGTGTACATGAGAAAACGTTGAAGATCATATTCTAATGGTTCAAGTGGGTTGGCATTTTTCATTCGATATTTAAAGTTCCAAACATAACGAAAGGAGTGCGATGAGTGCACTCCTTTTGTTTAATTAATTTGATGGGGAGAAGTCTAGAAAATAACTAGACTCTTTTACGAAAGATAACAATGATCACGGCAACAAGGGCTAAGACCATGCAATACCAAGCGTGTGTGACCACTTCTAAAGGGGATAAAGCAAAAATCGAGGCGGCTAATAATGCTTGTGCACCATAGGGAATAATACCTTGTACGATACAAGAGAAGATATCTAATATACTCGCTGAACGTTTTGGACTGACACCGTGTTTATTGGCTAAATCTTTTGATATGTCACCTGTTACTACAATTGATACGGTATTGTTGGCAACACAAATGTTGGTTGCCGTGACGATACTGGCTATTCCAAGTTCAGATGCGCGACGAGATTGACCATCTTTTGATTTTGAAAAGCGAGCGATAAGCGATTCAATTTTTAAACTAATAAAGGTCAGCCCCCCCTGTTGTTGCATTAATGCGGCGAGTCCCCCTACGAGCATTGATAGAATAAAGATTTCTTGCATATTGCCAAAACCTGTATAAATATCTTGACCAAATTGGATGATGGAGTAATCCATTGTGGCTAATCCAGCGATACCCGCCAATATAATCCCAACGGTTAATACTAAGAATACATTTAAGCCAATAATGGCTAAAAAGAGGATAGTTAGATAGGGAATCACTTTGATAAAATCAATATCTTGAGGTGCGACTTGTGCTTGCCCTTGACCTGCAATGATAAAAAGCGTGAGCGTGATTAATGAGGCTGGAATCGCAAATATAAGATTTTCTTTGAATTTATCTCGCATTTCACAACCTTGAGTGCGAGTGGCTGCAATAGTTGTATCTGAAATGATGGATAAATTATCACCAAATAATGCCCCAGAAATGACGGCTCCTGCCATTAATGGTAAATCAATATGGGCTTCATTTGCGACGCCTAGCGCAATGGGTGCGACGGCGGCAATGGTCCCCATAGACGTTCCCATTGCGGTTGCAATAAATGCAGCAATAACGAAAAAACCGGGTAAAAGCAAGCTAGAAGGAACCAGAGATAGGCCCAGTGCTACAGTTGCATCTACACCACCCGTTGCTTTAGCTACTGCGGCAAATGCTCCAGCTAATAAATAAATGATACACATAGCGATAATATTTGAATGGCCTATTCCCGCCAGAAAAGTATTAATAGCCTGATTCAATTGTTGTTTAGAAATAATGATGGCAAAAATAATGGCGGGTAAAATAGCGACGACGCTAGGTAATTGGTAAAAAGCAAAATCGATACCTTGGCTTTGATAATAAATGCCTGCGCCAATGAATAAGCCTAGAAATAAAAATAATGGCAGTAAAGCGATAAAGGATGGACTCGGTTTAATGCTGGGGGTGGGGGTTGAAGTTGTCAATGGTAAGTACTCTTCTAGGTTGTGCATTTACTACTGGGCAGTGATAGATGAGGATCGCCGCCGCACGCAGACTCATGATGCTAAATGACTGTCTTATTTTGCTCAGGATATTCAATTGTGTTACTTATGTCAATTTAGACGTCTAGATGGTTTTACTGCTAAATTAACCTTAAAAACTCATTTATTTTTAAGTAATTGATAATTAATAAATTAATCGTATTGAAATACGCTTTCCTTTGATGTGTTTTTTAGTCACAAAACAGCTGAAGGTTGAGGTGGACGTTTGATAATGATTAGACATCGCTACTATTGAGAAAAATATTGTTGTAATGAGAGATAAAAATGTATGAGCGGATATTTTGTCTATAGCGCCCTGCTTAATATTTTATGGGTGTTTATTGAATATTAACTTAGAAGATTATTACGGATGATAGAACTGTCACTTATGCAGGGATCATCAATGGCTGTGTTTAAAAGCATTTTAATGTTAGTTGAACCCTGCATCTTCAAGTATTTTAGGTCATTAATTTTATTCGTTGAACATTAATTGAATTTGTCCGGATGCATCGACATTGATAGCACTGCTGCCGCTTTTGACGACGGGAGCAGATGATGCCATTTCTGATTTCATCATAGGACGTGGATAAGCCATGTATTGATTACCCGTGTTAATATTGACCGAGACGATTTGGTAATTACTGGCTCCCATGTTTTTTTGAATGAGTGTGGCTTGTTGTTTAAATTGATTAAGGGCATCAATAGAGAGTTGGTTTTGTGTTTTCTGTCTGCTAGCTTGACTCACCTTAAATACCATTGAGGTGATGTTAAGATCTGCTTGTAATTTTCCCATTACTTTTGTTAATAATGCAAGATCGGTACTTTCTAATTCAAGCTGCTGGGTTGTTTTCCAAGCAACAATCTGTTGATCTTTGTAAATTGGTCGGGTTTGATAATTGGTGGTTTTATACTTTATTTGAGGCGTATTTTTAAGTCGGTTTAGCGCCGTAGCCATTTGTTTGTTGACTTTATTATTTGCTGTCTCTGCTTGCTGAGATTGGTTGGAAGCTTGTAGAGTGACCAGCATAATATCATTATCAATTTCTGCTGTAGCCGTTGTTGAAATATTGTACAGGTTATAATTTAATGGTTCTGCGAATACGCAAGGTATAAACATTATAAAAAATAATATCGATAATCGAATAGAGTGTTTCATGCTAAGTACCTTATTAATATGATTTTGTTGTTTAGACTATTTTTAATATTAGCAGTTCGATATCGAGAAGAATAATCTTAACTAGCCGTTTGGATGTTAAGCGGGGATGTAAGGTGGTATTTGGCTGAATACCACCCTGTTACTACAGATTAGAAGATAAAGCTATCAAATGCTGTTTCAATGATCTCATCAGCAATAATATTGTGCGTTTTCGTTGTTGGATGTGTGACGCCCCAAAAAAGATAACTATCAGAACCATATGTTGAGCAATCACTGCGTAATGCATGTGTTTGTAAATAGTCAATAGATGAGCTTCTATTGATATCTAAACATGAGTCAGAGGTATTACGTAGCCCATAACTTTCAGGTGATTCAATAATGTTATCAAATAACGTGCTGGTATCGTAGAGTACAAAGTTGAGGCCTTGGGCTTGATAAATGGCGACTTCAGTTTCTATGAATGCATTAAATGCTAAGATTTTTTCACGGATCTCTTCTGTTGTTCCATCGGTATTGTATTTAAATTGAGGTGCTAATGTCGCATCAGGTAGGTTGAGTACAACCATGTTCTCAATCCCATTTTCAGCGAGTTTTTTCAAAGCATTAGAGAAATCATCACTGACCTCATCAACGGTGCGATCATCATTAACGAAATCATTTAAACCAAATTCAAAAGTCACTAATGTATCTTTTGGATCATAATGTTTTGATAATTGCATGTATTCCAAATAAGAGTCAATTTGTCCATCAATGCCTGTGAGTACAACATATTTATCTTCTCCTTCCGCCCCTCCTATGGCCCAAGTGTAGACCGGAATATCTTTAAATTCTGCTAGGTATTCGGTCCAAACAAATCCATTAGAAAAATGACCTAAGAACCATGAATTATCATTTGGAAATAACCATTGAGAACCATTATAAATATTGCCAGTATCAGAGATACTGTCACCAAAGCTGACTATTTTATTAATTTTACTTATGTTGTCATTATTTTCGCTTACATCATTGGTCCAAATGGTGTGGTTATATGAAAAGCGAGTATCTGCAGCAAAAAAAGTAATATCGGCGGCTTCAAAGTCTGTATTTAAGGTTTTTTCACATCGTTCTTCAATATCGTTATTGGCTGTTTCTGTGAAGAACATATTTTTCCATGAGGTACTAGAATACCAATAACCTGATAATTTATAATAGCTTCCATTATCATTGAGTGCCCATTCCCAATCTGTTGCAGATTGGTCGTTATTATCATGAGGGCGGTACCAGCACCTTACATAGGTATAGGTTTCATCATTTTGTAATTTTTCTATTTTATTTGTTGATAATTCAGTGAAATCAGCAGAAGCGCAGACAGGAAAAAGGATCGCTGCAATGATAGACAGTTTTTTCATTTTCTCATTCCATTTATTGTTATTCAGAGTGTTATTATTGTTTTGTCAACATTTTTTACGTTGCCATAAGGGCTCTTATTGTTAGAGCCTCTGCTCTATTTGTTGATCATTGCGTGTTAATTAGCAATATCTTAATAACAATATTTACACAGATTTACTTGGTTGTTTTTTTGTTAACTCCAATGATTATTTATACTTAAAAGAGATTTTAATATTAAATCGTTGATTTTAAATGATTAGTCTGATTCGTTATTTTCTTTTGATGATTCGGATATGTAGTTAGTGTTTAATCCAGCCAAATTGAAAATATCATTTAAAGAGGCTTTACCGTCCCTGTATAATTCATCTAATAACTCAGGGAGTGATAATTCTCCCCATCGAATGCTTTTATCGAGTAAAAATGAGACAGGGCTATGGGGCTCATTGACTCTGAAATAATGGGCAATCATGCGAATTTGATTAAATGCTTGCTCACGGTTGTTGATGTCATTTAGATTATTGTTTTTTAATTCAACTATCGTGTCATTTTCATTTTCATTTGAAGGTTCAGATTCTTTGTTATCTTCACCTTGTGGGGAATTATCTATTGCTTGGATATCAGCAAGGAACTCTAAAGCTGTTTTAGCTTCAATAAGTTCTTCAATAACTGATGAGAAAGCGGGAGGAGTAATTGAATTATTAGCTATTTTCTCGGAAATAAAAGTTTTTAGTTCTAAGACTGCTTCAATGCTTAATTTTAAATTATTTATCTTTAACTCTGTTAAGTTGAGTTTGTTTTTATTTTTTATTATCGTCGGTAATATTTTTGACTTCATTGTATCTCTTTGACTTGATGTGTTATTTTTTATGTAATGCGTTAATGTAATATCGTCAAATAAAGGGGTGAGTCTTAAAGGAAGAAAAAGCATCCCGTTACCTTTAGATTCGCCAAAAAGCTGAGATAATGCTTTAATTCTGATGTTTATCGTTTCTAATGTCTCTTCATCTTCTTTCAGGTTCTTATTTGTATTTGAAATAAAAAGAGGGTAAATATCATCCCAATAATTTAATATACTGTCTTTTAAAAATTGAATAGATAGGTTAAAACTGGTGAGAGACTTATCTATTATGAGTTGTGATCCGACTAACCAGCTAATAAGTTCAATATCTTTAGTATGTTGGAGGGCATCAAAACATAATGAGGATAGGTTGGTCCAGTTTACAATATTATCTTCTATTAACTGGCTATTGTTTAATTCTTCTGGAGTATCAATTATTTTTTTCATACTCGTTCTTGCTTGATTGAAGGCATTTCTTAAACTTCTATATTTAGTTCTATCTAGTCTAATAAACTCTCCACAAGGTTTCTGTTCAGATATCGAATTAAACATCTCTTTTATTGTATCTTCAGTCATGTGCATATTTATACTCATTATAAGATTAATAATTGAAAAACATATCAATTGTTTTTTGGATTAATAAATTATAGCTTATGCTCTTTCAGTTATCTTATATACTTCTGGTTTAATAGTTTTTCATTAAAACAGTACTTTTAGGTATAAGATATTGTTTTATTTGTTGTAGTTTTATTTTTACTCGATGAATTCACTATTTTATTTTACTTTTAACGATTTATTATAATAAATGGAGAATAATAAAAAACCTGCTACTTTTATTTATACGTAAATGATTTTTTAATTTTAATAGTTATTCTGAAATTAATGTGTAAAAAATCATCTTATTAGGTTGAAAATCATAATATTTAATGGAGAGTACTTAATGGCACTTTTATGTCAAGTAGTCGGTTGCAAAGACTTACCAGCACCAGCAAATACCTCTGAAGGTTCTGGGGTTGACGGTAAAAATTGGTTTCCTCTTTCTACATTGGGCTTCTCTTTTTCAAGAGATATTAGTATGGAAGTTGGCAAGACGGCTAATACGGATGCTGGAACAACAAATATGAGTGAGGCGTGCTTTACCAAAGCGTCAGATCCCTCGAGTGAAATTATATTATCATTATTATTTTCACCTGGAGATGAAGGTCATAAATTTGAGTTTGTTTCTACAAAAGCGAACCGTATTGGTGAAGGTTTTGATGTCGCACAAAAAATTACTTTAACGAATTGTCGAATAACAAGCGTATCTTATGATTTTAATGATAGTGGTAGTTCTGTGGAGGTTGTAAGCCTAGTTTATACGACTTTTGAAATTAAATATTACCATGAAACTTCAGAAGGGAAAATGGCAGCAGGTGGTACAGTGGGAGTTGATTGTAAAACAGGTAAAGCAACGTCTAAGGCTTGTTGATTTATTTAATTTATATAATTTTTATAGATAGTTAAGGACAAAATATGGCGCTCAATTCTCAGCATAAACGCATAAGTAAAAACAGAGTGAGTATTACTTATGACGTTGAAACTAATGGTTCAATTGTTACTAAGGAACTGCCTTTTGTTGTCGGTATGGTAGGACCTTATTCTGGCCACAGACCTGATGATGAAAAAGACCCGGTTGAAGATAGGGAGTTTACCCAGATAGACAAAGATAATTTTGATAGCGTGATGAAAGACTTTGATCCTCAATTATCTTTTAAAGTGGATAATAAATTGATTGATGATGACAGTCAGTTTGAAGTGAACTTGAAGTTTCAATCAATGAAAGATTTTCTTCCTGAAAATATTGTTAATCAAGTAGAGCCGTTAAAAAAATTGGTTGACACTCGTAATCAATTAAAAGTTCTGCTTTCAAAGGCAGATCGTTCCCGAGACTTTGAAAAATTATTGAAAGACATATTACAGAATAATGAGGCCATTGAATCACTGGCATCAGAGTTAGGCGTGAATAAGGAAGAAGCAGAATGAGTGAAGAGCAAAGTGAAGATCAAAGTTATTTAGAACAAGCTTTGACTATGACGAGTCAAACTCCTGCTGATGACACGAAAGCGTTGTTGGCAACGTTAACAGAAGAGTCATTCAAAGGGACGGTAACTTGGGATAAAAATCTTACAGTAACTGTTGATAATGCCATCAGTGCCATTGATGAGTTAATTTCTAAGCAATTAACAGAAGTGTTACATAATGAAGAATTTCAGCGATTAGAAGGTTCTTGGAATGGCGTACAAAAAGTTGTCAAGGAGTCTGATTTAGGTCCAGATTTAAAAATAAGAATTGTGGATTATAAGAAAGATGAGTTACTTGACCAGTTTGAAGATGCCGTTTCAATAGATAGAAGTCGCTTTTTCAATATGATTTATCAAGAAGAATACGGCACTGCAGGCGGAGAGCCCATTAGCTTGTTATTAGGAGATTATTTTTTCTCCTATAGTGATGAAGATGTCGCTTTACTGAGGTATATTGGTGAGGTTTCAGCGGCTTCTCATTCTCCCTTTATTGCCGCAACCAACCCTGCCATGTTTGATTTTTCAACCTATGAAACATTTTATGAGGGTAAACCTGTTGCTGCTGGTTTTGATTCACCTGCTTATGCGAGTTGGAATGCATTTAGGGAAAGTGAAGACTCTCGTTATGTGACATTGACTATGCCGCAGAGCATGACAAGGCTGCCTTATGGTGAAAGAGGGACTAAAGTTAAAGATTTTAATTATCAAGAGTTTGAACTTGATGATAAAGGTGAGCCTCGGCCATCAGGCTTAAAAGACTTTACTTGGACTAACGCTTGTTATGAGATGGGATTACTCATGACAACCGCATTTAGGCAATCGGGTTGGTGTACGGCAATAAGAGGGGTTGAAAATGGTGGTAAAGTAGAAAACTTACCCAATTATACCTATTTATCTCTATCTGGTGATACCCTTCAGCAATGTCCAACACAAATAACCATTACCGATGAGAGAGAGAAAGAACTTAGCGATTTAGGTTTTTTACCGGTTGTGCATTATAAAGGCAGTAATTATGGTGTCTTTATGGGGGCACAGACTACCCAAAAACCGAATACTTATATCGATCCAGATGCGACTGCAAATGCGGCCATTTCAGCTAGATTGCCATATATTATGGCCAGTTCTCGTATTGCACATTACCTCAAAGTCATGGGTAGGGATAGGATCGGTTCGGCGTTAGATCCTATTGATGTAGAAAAAGAGCTGTCGTTATGGATTGGTCAATATGTCAATCCTAATGCAATTGGTAATGAATCTAAAGCAAAGACACCGTTGAAGGAAGCTAAGGTTACTGTGGTTGAACAAGTGGGTCGTCCTGGTTGTTATTCTGCGGTGGCGTATCTTTGTCCTTGGTTACAAATGGAAGAGTTAACGACATCGTTAAGGATGGTAGCAAAGATTCCTGAGTAAAAAGTATGTATGGTTAATTGATAAATTAAGGCGATTTTATGGAAGAAATTTTGGTTGATTCTGATGAAGAAAAATCAGAATACGAAGCTTTAGTTGCATTAAAGTTAACAACCAATAAAATTATTTCGACGATAGATCGCCTTTGCTCTGAGCAATTATCATTAATTTTACAGCATAAAGATTTTAAGGGGTTAGAATCATCTTGGCGCGCTTTACAACTTGTGATTGACACTCGATCTTATTCTAATAATGTGCTTATCAAAGTACTTTCTCTGAATTGGATTGAATTGAGTAAAGATGTTAATTTAGCGTCAGAAGTAAAAAGAACATTACTATATAGGTTGGTTGTTAATAATGAGCTGAATACATTAGGTGGCCATCCATTTGGTGTTTTAAATATTGATTATGATGTTTCAGATCAAGAATACATTGAATCTGATTTTGATGACTTATATACATTACAGTTATTGTCAGAACTAGGACAAATAGGTTTATGTCCTGTTGTTTTAGATATTAACCCTTTATTTTGGGGGGTGACACCAGAAAGGCTTCTATATGATCATGATAGGTTAGTTAGGATAAGTGAGAGTGATGATTTAAGCTCATGGAGGCTCTTGAGGAATCAAAAATCAGCTAATTTTTTAGGTTTGGTGATGAATCCTTTTCGTCTTAGAGATCCCTATATGGATCATTATTCGGGATTTGTTTTTAATCAAGGGGATCATGAGCAGTCTATACTATGGGGAGGAGGAAGTTATGCTTTTATTGCAAGTATAATAAATGAGTTTGAAAGAACTTCTTGGTTTGGATTTTTGAGAGGTGGGACGAATAGGGATGACGATTCATTAGTATTAATTGGTTCAAAAAAAGAGTGGATCCAACCAAAGTTTCGTTTGTTATCTTGTCATGACAGCTTTTGGTCAAATTTAGGAATTATTCCAATTTTAAGTTGTTTTCTCACCGGGCAGGGAATGATCACTAGTAATAAATCTGTATATAATGGTTTCTCAACGATAGAAAATAATCAAGTTAATTTAATGCTTCAGACTAACCTGATGGGATGTCGATTTTGTCATTATATTAAGTTATTGGCTAGAGAGTATGTGGGGAGTCATTACACTATTGAAGAAATAGAGTCTAAGTTAAATATCTGGATAGATAAGTATGTTAGTGCGATAGACTATGGTGATGACAATATCATGGCGACTTATCCACTTTATTCTGCTGAAATTAAGCTAAATAAAGTCGATAATGAGATGGCATATAAGTGTAATATTAGTTTGTCACCTCAATATCAATCAGAATCAATAAAAGGCTTTTGGAAAATACAAACAGGTGTCGGAATAGAGGATGAGTAATGTTATTACATCGATTTCTATTGAGCCATGAAACGCTAAAAGAACAGATAAAAAAATCGATATTAAATAATTTGGCTTCGCTATTATCTTCTAGGCCTCCAGTATGGATGCCTAAAATTCAATCAGATATGGTTTTGAATTCAATTGGAACCTTGGGTTTTGTGCATTTATCTAAAAATATTAGTGCTCTTGAATCTACAAAGGTAAGGGCTGAATTAATAAAAAGAATCAACTTTTTTGAACCAAGGATTAAGTCTCTTTCAATTTTAGTGGAAAGTAATGTCAATAATAATGATTTGGTTTTTAGTATTTCAGGTTATTACTTATATTTGGGGGATGAGGTGGATTTCATCACCAAAGCAAATATTGATGTTGTCAGTACAAATGTCAGGATACAGGAGAGTTATTTTGCATCATAGATTTCTCTATTTTTTTGAACAAGAACTTATGTACTTGAAAAATGATGTGTCTAAGTTTGCTTCTAGCTATCCTGAGTTAGCTAGAAATTTAAATATTCATGGTTCGGATATTGAAGATCCAGATATATCAAGGTTAATCGAAAGTATTGCTCTTTTAAATGCGAGAGTAAATAATAAAATAGATGATGACTATCCTAAACTGGTTCGTCAACTTCTTAGAATGCTTTTTCCACAGTCAGTTTGTCCTATTCCTTCATATAGCATTGTCGAGTTCTCTATTGGTGACACTTCAAATTCGATAGAGTTTATTCCTCAAGGAAGTTTATTTAGAATTAATGATGATAAAATGGTAACGGTTTTCAGTACCTGTTATGATCTTGAATTGTATCCGATAAAGTTAATATCTGTAGATGTTTTTGATGCACCTTTTAATGAATATAAACCCGATAAAGCCTATCTTTCTCAGTCTTTAATGAGATTGACACTGAGAAGTTTTGAAAATGAAGCTCCTATTGTAAGTTTGTTGGGGGATTCATTGATTTTTTATTTAGATGGTGAAATTCAAGATGCATATCGGTTGTATGATATTTTATTTAGTTCAGTTGATTGTATTGTATTGTCAGCGGGGACTTTAGAGGAAGGGGTTGAAATAAGTTGTGATAGCATTAAACCTTATAGTATAGAAAATGAATTGGACATATTACCTTACCCTGTAAGAGGTTATGGTGGATTAAGTGCAATCAATGAATTTTTTAATTATACAGATAAACATCGATTTATTAGTATTGATATTTCTTCATTAAAACATAAATTGCGTCATGAGAGTGAGTTTTCACTTTATATATATTGTAAAAATATACCGTTGAGTGTGTCTAGGTTTTTGAATCAGTCAAGCTTTAAGTTAAATTGTGTTCCTTTTGTCAATCTCTACCCATTAGAAGCTGAGCCACTCAGAATATCAGGAAGAAATTTGAGAAATAAAATATCAACTGATGTATTGGATAATAATATTCATACTTTTTGCGTTGATGAAATAATGGATATATCGACAGGTAAAGGGGAGTTAGTTACAGCACTTTATGAAGATAAGTATTATGACAATAAAAGTGAACTTCATTATATATTGGAACAAGATGTTGATATTTCAGCTGAGTTTTATAATTTTGTCACTTTGGTTGGTAATGAAAATAAGAATATTAATGATAGAGAAAGGGTTTTATCTGTTAAAGTAAAAGCGATGATGGATGAGGGGGTGTCTTTAATATCAACAATGTCAAGAGTGACTTCATTAAATGCATTAACGCTTAGCTTTAGTCCTACCCTTTTGACTAAACCATCAGCTTCTATTATGAATGTATTAAATGATAATGTGTCTTGGGATCTGTTGCAGCATCTTAATTTAAATCTTTCTGTGATATTTGGAAGTGAATCTCCTTTGATAGAGCTTAAGAGAATGTTGTCCATTTATAATAGAAAAGATAAAGCAAGAAATGAAACTTGGATTAACTCTATTGTTAGTTTGAAAATGGAAAGGGTTGTTTCGCCAGCTAGAATAAATAATAAAAGCTGTTATGTTCAAGGCAGTCGTATTGACATAGAAATCAACTCTGATGAGCTAACGAGTGGTGGAATTTTTATATTAATTCATTTATTAGACTATTTCTTTTCTTGGTTTTGCAGTTTTAATAGTTTTACTCAGCTAGATGTATGTTTAGTTGGTATTAGTGGTACATATCACTCCTGTCCAAGAAGAATGGGGTGGAGGGCTGGATGTTAGTGAGCCCTTTAAATGGAAAATTACAAGAATATGAATATATTCAAGTTAAAAGATTTTTAGAGAATATAGAATGTTCAGATTATTCAAATAGGAAAATATTAACTTATTCTGGACAGTTTTGTGACTTTTCTTATGGAGAGGTAAAAATAGTCTTTCAGAAAGATAATAATTGGATTATAAAAGTTAACCTTCCTAGTTTACTAGGGTATTATTTTACTTTACCTGAGACATTTTATTCTCTTACGTTAAGAACATATTTTGATGATGATGATTCAATGATTGACTTTTTTAATATATTTGAAAATAGGCATTTTGAATTATTGTTTAAATCTTCTTGTAAAAATAACTTAGCATTAAACTATGAAGAAGAAATCAGAGGAGTAAAAAAAGGCAAGAGGTATCTTTCTGAATTATTGAGTTTAATCGGTGGCAGCTTACCTCAATACGGTGGTTTGATGTCATTAAAAAGTAGCAACGCCAAAGTAATTAAAAATATTTTAGAGGATTATTTTAATATTAAATTTAAAATATATTCAGATACACCTGACTATATTCCACTAGTATCAGGAACTTGTTCAAAGGTTGGAATGGAAAATTCAACTTTAGGCGTTAGTTTACTGTTGGGTAAATCTTGTATTATTTTTGGAAATAAAATGATAGTAGAAATAGAAGCCGAAAATGAAGATAACTTTCAACAGTTAAGATCTGATATTAAACTAAAAGAAAAAATTGAAAGGGTAATCAGTGAATATATGGCGACACCGATAGTCATTAATATTGTTATAAAAACGAAGTCTGCATTTATGCCAAGAGCAATGCTTGGAAAAAATGATACGAGTGAGCTCGGGTCTTCTTGTTTTATAGCGAGTGAACAAGATTTTATCTATTATAAAGTGAAATAAAACAATGATTAAATTAGAGCTTTCAGAGCTTATTTCCAAGTTGACTCCAGAGTTAAAGCAGGATTTAGAGTCTGCTGCTGGAGATTGCCTTTCTAGGCAACATTTTACTGTGACTGTTGAGCATTGGCTATTTCAACAACTAAAAAGAGGCTCTTCTATATGGATTGAGGTATTAGAATCTGTTTCTATTGAACCATTTCTTTTGATCAATGAACTTGAAATGGCATTATCGACAATGGCCAAAGGTAATGACAGTCCCCCTAGTATTTCATCTGAGTTAGTGGAGTTGATAAAAGATGCATGGTTGATTGCGTCTATTAATCAAATGTCATCAAAAATCACACCTTATCATATTATTATGGTTGGTATTAATCGATTATCAATGGGGAGTATTTTTTGTTATGGTTGCCAATCAGTTGAAGATTTAATGAAGAAAGTTTCTTTAAGTTGGATTCAATCTAAGGCTGAGTTTACGAATGAAACCATTAAAGGTGGGCAAAGAGAAGACAGCCATACCTCTTTTGATGCTCATACTGCTCTTGATAAATATTGTAAAAATATTACTCAACAGGCTAATGAAGGAGAGCTTGATTCCGTTATAGGTCGACATGATGAAATAAGAAAGGCCATTGATATACTATGTCGAAGGAAACAGAATAATCCTATATTAGTTGGAGAGCCTGGTGTCGGAAAAACAGCGATTGTTGAGGGGTTAGCATGTCGTATTGTTGAGAAAACGGTACCTTCGGTACTCCTTAATACTGTCATTTATTCTCTAGATCTAGCTTTATTGCAGGCTGGGGCGAGTATAAAAGGTGAATTTGAAAACAGGTTGAAGGATATATTAAATGAAGTAAAGGCATCCACTGAGAAAATTATTATTTTTATTGATGAGGCTCACTCTCTTATTGGAGCAGGTGGTAAAGAGGGGCAGGGAGATGCTGCAAATATATTAAAACCCGCTTTAGCCAGAGGTGATTTTAAAACACTTGCTGCAACAACTTGGGCTGAATATAAAAAATATTTTGAGAAAGATGCAGCTTTAACGCGACGTTTTCAACTCATTTCTGTTAATGAGCCTACAGAAGAAGTGAGTATTCAAATTTTAAGGGGGACATCAGTTTCTCTTTCTGAGCATCATCAAGTCAGAATATCAGATAAAGCATTGGAAGCTGCAGTTTCTCTATCAGTTAGATATTTACCCGATAGGCAGTTACCCGATAAGGCTATTTCGTTGCTTGATACGGCTTGTGCGCGTATAGCTTTAAGTCAAGTTGCTGAACCTCATCAAATAGAGTCTGAGAAAGTTCATTTATCACAGCTGCAAACAGAGTTAATTGCTTTAGAAGGAGAAGTGGCATTAGGTAATGATCATCAAAATCGTATTCAACAGATTGAAAAAGAAATAAAATATTCTAACAATGAGTTAACTACATTGAATACTCGATGGCAGGAAGAAAAGAAATTAACTGATGAATTATTGGCCTTAGAGCTAAAGGTATTAAATGGAGATAAAGGGGGGCAATTTGTTGACGAATTAAGTAAGCAACGACAAACTTTGTCTCAGATACAAGGAGATCATCCTTTAGTACATAGTATTGTTGATGATATTGCCATTGCGACAGTTATTGCTTTGTGGACAGGTATTCCTGTGGGAAATATGTTAGAGGATGAAGTTGACCGTTTAGTCAATTTAGAAAAAAATATAGCAAAAAGGGTTGTTGGTCAATCAGGGCCTATCAAATCCATTGCTGATTCAATACGAATTTCGAGGACAGGTTTGGGTGATATTCGTAAACCTATGGGAGTTTTTTTAATGTGTGGTCCAAGCGGTGTTGGAAAAACGGAAACAGCCTTGGCATTATCTGAGCAATTATTTGGTGGTGAACAATATTTGACAACACTCAATATGACTGAATTTAAAGAAGAACATAAAGTTTCAATGTTGTTAGGAGCACCAGCAGGTTATGTGGGTTATGGGCAGGGTGGAGTGTTAACTGAAGCTGTTAGAAAAAAGCCTTATGGTGTTTTGCTGCTCGATGAAATGGAAAAGGCACATTCTGGCGTGCATGATATCTTTTACCAGATTTTTGATAAAGGTTGTATTAATGATAGTGAAGGACGAAATATTAGTTTTAAAAATATATTGATTATTATGACATCAAATGCCGCTGATAAATTAATTAGTGAGTTGTGTAGTACGCATTCTATTAGTATTGATAAGTTAGCTGTAGAAATTAACGATGAAATGCAACGATATTTTAAACCTGCTTTTCTAGGCCGATGTACTTTAGTTCCTTACTATCCATTAACAGAGTCGGAGCTAAGCCAAATTGCAAAATTAGTTATTGCGCGTATTGCTGAACGTATTAAGGCTCACTATAGCGCAAAGTTAGAGTGTACACAGCAAGCTTATGACTATCTCCTTGGATTGAATCAGTCACCTGAAACAGGAGCAAGAGCAATTGAGCAAATTGTACAAATGAAAATTTTACCTAAATTATCGACAGCATGTATTGAGAAATTAGTTGGCGGGGAAAAGTTTAAATTGGTTAAAATTGACTATAATGAAGTTTTAAATATTTCACTTCATTAGCACATCAATCAATGAAGGGATTCTTATGGTGCTTTCGTTACATGTTATTTTTTCTCCTGAGGGAGAAATATTAAGTCGAATGAATTTTACTTTTCCAGAGGAAGGGGGGAGTATAGGAAGTGATCCAAATAGTACAATAGTGTTATCAGGTAATACTTATAAAGTATTACCTGTGCATGTGATAATCTTAAAAGAAAAGAATAATTATTATATTAAAAATATGAGTCAGTCAGGGGTTTCGGTCAATTGCTCTACTGTTTTAATCAATAATAATAAATTATTAAAAGATGGAGATATGATTGATATTGGGGGTTATCGTTTACTTGTATCTTGTTTTTTATCACGAAATAATAAACCATTTTTAGATGAGTCAGATAAAGGTGTATTTAATATTAATGATGGGAGGGATTTAAAAAAATCAGGGCTTCATAATAATAGGACTGATTTGGATTTATTTGATGATCCTTTTACGGATTTTGATGAACCAGAATTAAACCGAGTGAAAACACCTCACCCCCCAAATAATACTAGTATAAAAGACTCTCGTTATTCACATTCTCATGAAACTGAATATATCAGCCGAGATTTTAAATCAAATAATGTTTTATCATCGTCCATTGCTATTGATGATGCATTAGAGCCAGACCCTTTTATTAGTTCAAGCCAACAAGGAAAGTTAGAGGCAATACATTGTGTCGATTCTGAAGTGGGATCGGCTTATATATCTCAACATTTTCCTGTAGAGCAAAATGATATTTGTCATGAACCGAGAGCTGTTATGTCTATGGAACATTATAATCAAGTCAATCATAGCTCTCATAATACAGTAGTGGCGCTAACTGAAATGGAACTAATGAGAGTGAAGATAGAGGGGGCTATGCAGCGTTTTTTAGAGGAGTTATCACCTGAGTATTTAGAGTCTATGTTTAAGGATTGTCATATAGGTTGGCGAAAACTTAAGAAAAAAGATCTATGGGAGCTATATAGCTCTCACTTTTTTAGAATGATGAATTCAAATGAGTTTCAGCGGAAATTTTGGGCTTATTTTTGTGATGAGTGAGGATGTATGCTATTACGTAAAATAATGTTGACTGTGTTTATTGGACTATTATCGGGATGCAGTTTGATTGGATTAGGGGGAGACGATCCTTCTGAATTACGCTTAACAATAAAGCCTTCACCTGAAATTAACCCGAATTTTTTAGGAGAAGCTTCTCCTGTTGTCATTAGATTATATGAATTGAGCAGTAATACAGAGTTTAATTCTGCCAGTTTTATGTCATTACTTTCAAATGATAAGTCTGCTTTGGGAAATTCTATGTTGACCAAAAAAACATTACCCAGTTTGATCCCAAATGAAACTGTTAAATATGATATAATATTGAATGATAAGACGTTATATTTAGGTGTTTTTATTGAATTTGCTGATTTTAATAATTCGATACCTAAAGGTATTGTATCCATAAAGCCTTTTGAGAAAAATGATATTATTCTTAATGTTAATCGAATGAGTATGACTTTAGATAGGGAAGACGATTAAATGAATGGAAATGTAAAAAAGATCGTTTGGTCTGAAGGTATGTTTATTAGCCCACAGCATTTTCAGCAACAAGAACGGTATATAGAGTCTTATATTAAAAATTATCATCATTATTATCATAACAGTGATGCTGGTATATTTGATATTGATTTTGATAGTGATTTACTTAAAATTGGTAAATTTGGGTTAAGAAGCTCATCGGGTGTTTTTCCTGATGGGACTCCATTTCATACGGATTATGAGATGGTTATCGATATTCCTGATGATGCCATGGGTAAATTAATTTATTTAGCTCTTCCGATCTATAGATTAGGAGTCCAAGACGTTACATTTGAAGCTAATTCAGGGACCCGCCATCGTTCAATGATGCAACCTATTTTTGATTCTAGTCGGCAAGATAGTGAAGCTGAAGAAGTTGAACTTTCCATTCTTAATATTTGCTTGAAAATGGAAGGGGAAGATCTTGAAGATTATTCAGTGATTGAAATTGCAAAAATTAAAGAAGTTAAAATTGATGGGGGAGTTATTTTAGATCAGACCTATATACCTCCTTGTTTACGTATAAAAATATCAGATTATATTTTAACATCATTGAAAGAAATACATGCTGACTTAGTCAGTCATGGTCAAAACTTATCGAATAAATTATCTGTTGATAACAGTATAAAGGCAGATCAAATCGTGGCTTCAGATTATATCATGTTGCAAACGATTGCGAGATGGACACCTCAAGTTTATTTTTGGATGAACACTGATAAACTTGCTCCTCAAAATTTATACTATGACCTTTGTATTATGGCAGGAGAATTTTCTGCTTTAAATTCAAAGTTATTAAGTGATTTTCATCATTTTAATTGCCGAGATTTGTTCCCTTTATTTAGCCAACTTTTTGGTGATATTAAAATATTGCTACGACAAGGAAGAGAAAGTAGTGTAACGATTTTGAATTGGGATGAGACTTTATTTGATAAAAGAAGGCTACTACGAATTAAAGTCATGGATTCAGTATTATACAGTTCAAGCCGAATTTTATTAGCAGTCAGTTGCTCTTTAGGGATGGTAGAGACCAGTAAGCAATTTATTGCATCTACTAAGTTGGGGGGGAATAGTCGAATAGCTGAACTTGTAAGAAATTCAGTGTCAGGTATTGCAATGACGGCCTTACCTTTCGCACCTAATGAGTTAAAAGCAAGAGCAAATAAAGCTTACTTTGAACTTGATACAGATTCTCCTTATTGGCATGAGATAGTGCGTAAAGATGAACCTATAGCATTACATTTGAATGAAAAAATTAAAGACTTTGAGATTGAGATGATATTTATACGCTAGGGAAATAAATCATGGGGTTAGATAATAATGAAGCATTAGATTCGGGTAATGATGACTTAATGCAAGAGAAGGTGAAGGAATTACAATTACCTTATACTGATAATGCATTATTAGATTTGTATGTTGAATATATTGCCATACTCTTGGCCATCCCTAGGCAGATAAGACCTGCTGATCTTGCATTTTATCGGCAAGAACTTATTAATAAAATTATGTTGATAAGGCGTAAAGGAGTGTTATTAGATTATCATCCTAGTGTTTTAGATAAAGCCTGTTTTATTGTGTGTGCAGCAACGGACGAAGCGATTATATATAGCAATTGGGGAAAGAGTGCTGGATGGGAAAATGCAACATTATTAAATCACTTCTTTAATCAAAATAATGGTGGAGAAGTTTTTTTTGATTTACTCGAGAAAGCTAAGTATCAACCTAAAAAATTACTTGATTTTATTGAGTTGCAATTTGTATTACTGAAAATTGGATTTATGGGAAAATATCGGTTTGAATCTCAATATTTACTTAATGAATATGCTTCAGAACTATATGAATGTATTTTTAATTATAAAAATTATCATTCTTTAAAACTCAGTGATCATACTAAAAAGCTTAAACCTAAGAGTCAGATAAAGTTTATTGCTTATAGTTTATGGATCTCATTAACTTTACTGGTTGTACTGGCTGTTGGTGCGACATCTTATATTTTTTATGAAAAATGGGTTGAGAGTGTTTCACAGCAATTTGTTCATTTGCAGAGCGTTGAAAATTCAGAAGATTTGTATTTACACTTTTCAGATGATGAATTTATTGATGAAAATATTACCTATAAGCCTCCTAAAACTGGATGGTATGTTCAGTTACCAGAACCTATGGAAAGGGGAAAGGCTAAAAATTTAATGAAGCACTTGATACTTGCTGGCTTTGATGTGCAATTACAAGTTAAGGGAAACGAGGCCTTAGTTAATTTATTTGCGGGAAAAATTTATCAACAAGGTGAGCATTTAAATGATCTTCTTCATTTAAGGTACTCTCAGTCCGGAAGAGTCAGATATTATAAAAAGGAGAGCTTTATTCATGCCAAGTAAATGGAGGTGGGCCTTCGCTGCCTGGTTGCTGATTGTTATTATCATCGCGATTATTGCTTATATTTATCGAGTGGAAATTGGTGATGAAATGTTAATGGTCTTGGGAGGAGGGCTTATTGTCGTCTCAGCTTTTATTATTGGCTATTATCTTAATTCAACAAAAGAAAAAGTGGAACTCACTCCTTTAGAGGTTGAAATAAAAAGGGGAAAAATGCTCATTGAAAGGCAATTTGTTGGAGCATTGAAAACGATTTATGGACGAAAATATAAAAATGGAAAATGCCTGCATTCTTTACCCTGGTATATTTTGTTGGCAGGAAAGCGAGTGGATGCTAAACGGTTTTTATACCTTAATAATCTGAATAATGTCAATTCAGATGATGTGGAGGCAGACAGGCTATTTAGAGTATGGGGTAGTGATGAGTTACTTATCTTTCAATTGACTGAAGATATATTTAATACAGAAAAAGAAAAAGAAGAGCTATTGATTTTTTTAGCGAAATTATTATATAAATATCGTCCTCGTCAAGCTGTAAATGGCATTATTACTATTGCACGCTGTAAAACAATTTTAGATGATAAAGAGGTGGATAGTGATGGAGATGTATTGGCTCGTGGATTACAGCGCTCGATTAATCACTTCAATGTTGAGTCCGGTTTAATCTTACCTGTTTATACTTTATTCGATGCATTAGATGAGGTTAGTGATATTAGTGAATATTTTTCAAATTTCTCTGGTATTGAGGCTGAACAACCTTTTGGATCTTGTGTTCCTTTAGAAAAGAATGGTAAAAGCCAATTTAATGCGCAATGGTTTGAAGAAGAATATAGCCGTACCGTTCATGAAATTAGCCTTTTACAATCCAAAGAATTGAATGATAGTAAAAAAACGGAAAATTGGTCATCTATTGTCGCTGTCACTTTTCAACTTAAATTGCTAAAACTGTCGATTCAACGCTTTTACTCAGTGTTATTTGCTGAGAGTCGTTTGCGTGATATTTTTTTCTACCGTGGGTATTACATGTTTTCTGCGGGTGATGCTAAACGTAAGATGGATATCTTATTAAAAGATGTGGGTGAGTCATTAGGGTTTAAATCTAATGATCATCAACTGTCTCAAACTCAAGGCCGTAGTTTGTTTTCTATGCATCTTGTAGGAAAGATTATTTTACCTGAATCACAACTTGTCGGTGTTAATAAGAAAAGAGAAAGAAGGTACCAGTATTTCCGTATTTTTTTATTTATTATTTTAGCTGTTATTGCTTTTGGAAGTATTTATATTCAATATAAAAATATGAAATTACAAGATGATTTTACTGGTAATATGTCAATGAAAGTTGATAAGTATACTGCGCAAATGTCTGAGGTTAAGCCGACAATTCAAAATTTTCATATTATTTTGTCCCAACTTGATAACTTAAGAGTTCTCTATGAAAGTTCGAATAAAGAAAGTTTTTCAAAGGGGTTACTATATTTATTTGGTAATAATAATATTGAGGAGGAATTAAAGCATGCCTATAATATTCAGTTAGAATTAATGTTATTACCTTTGTTTATTGAATTTGTTGCCAATGATTTACGTATTGAAATAGCATTAAATAACTCAGGAGAAGTTTTTGAGCTATTGCATTATTATATGATGTTTTTTGACTATTCCGAATTAGATAAAGATAAACTTATTGTGTATTTAATGTCTGCTTCTCATAATTATGTCGATCTTACTCCTCATCAAAGTCGAATGCTTCGCTATCAAATGGAGGAGCTGTTTAGTTTTGACTACACAGAGCTTGCAGCAGATCCTGAATTGATTGAATCAGCGGATAATCACTTACGTGGTGTGCCTTATTATAGGTTGATTTATAATAGTATTAAAAGTGAAGTACAAAATAAGAAGTTAATTGATATTGCTGATGCTATTGGCCAAGGATTCTATACAATATTTACGCTTCCAAGTGAATCTAAAGTGACCCATATTCCTTTTTTCTACACAAAAAGAGGCTTTGAAGCATCGAGAGAAAGCTTGTCAGAAGAGTCTGAGTTGATAAAGAAAAGGTTATATGAAATTAAAAAAATCAATGGGGATAAATCGGAGACTACGATAGCAGAACTTGTGAGTTTGAGTAATAAAATACAGGAATTATATTTTAGTGAATATATTTATTATTGGAATGACTTACTTGTAAATGTATCGATTAACCGATTTTCTAATAGCAATGCTTTTAGAAATGCGCTGACTTTGTTGAAAGATCCTGTACAAAGTCCTTTGATTCTTTTTCTCGAGCAGGTGAGAGAAAATACTAAGTTAGCCAGAGATGCAACCCAAGATGATGAATTCGATGACACTAACCAGCCAGAGCGTGTTGTGAATAATGCATTTTCAGATATTATTCATACATTTAATGAAAAGTCTGTTGTTGCAGGTTCCCTTGCAGAGTTTCAATCATTACTGGTTGGGTTGAATGACTTTATTGTTAAAAATGAACAAGCTCCTGTGCCGGGCGCTGCATGGCTTGAATCAGCTAAAGCTCATATTGACAATGAGCCAGATCCCATGTCATTAATTAGGTTACAAGCCGCATCTTTACCTGTATCAGTTGCCCATTGGGGAGAGTCGATTTCTACACAGTCAGTTTCTTTATTGTTTAATCAAGCTAACCGCTATATTCAACGTCAGTGGGAGGTAGAAATTGGAAAGAACTTTAAGCGTGACTTAGGTCAGTATTATCCATTTAATGTAAATAGTACTGAAGATGTTACTTTGGTTCGTTTTGCTGATTTTTTTAAATATGACGGAGTACTGGACACATTTTATCAATTTTATTTGGCGCCATTTGTGATGGGGCAAGGTGATAAAATGACAGCTATTGTGTCAGATGGAATTAAATTCCCATTGAATACTACTGTCCTGAAAGAGATTAATAGAGGCCTACAAATTACAAATGAACTATTTGATAATCCCGATAATCAATTAGAACTCATACTGAGTATTAAACCAAGAAATTTATCATCTTCAGCGACACGTTTTGACTTGTTGACAGAGAGTGTATTATTAAATTATCAACAAGGTCCACGTTTGTGGAGTAAATTGACTTGGCCTATGGACATGAATAACTTTCCACTATCGGCTAATTTCTTTTTTAATGGAATGAAGTTAGCAGAACGTAATTACTCTGGAGATTGGGCATTATTTAGGTTCTTTAATGATTCGACAATTAGCTATAATCCATTTACAAAAAATTATTTACTTAACTATCAGTTAGATAGGTATAGGATTGATATTGAAGTCAAAGGGAAAGAACGTCTTCACTTGATATTTAATCTTATTGATGGATTTAATTTACCGAGTAAATTGAATGTTATTAAAGAAGAAAGGACTATGCATAAATTAGATTGATATTGTAAATATGTTTTATTTGAAATTGTATACTAAAAAGGAAAGTGAATGTCTAATGAATTAGAAATAGCCAGTAGACGTTTAATATTAACAGTAGATAAAAGTGAAGAATATTCATTGGAAAGTGTTACTGTTTGCCAAATGGTTGGAGATGGGAATCAGTGCCGAGGTGTATTATTGTCGAGTGAGCCTATGACAGCAGATAAAATCGGTACAGATATAAAGATTTCATATACTCAAACTACTGGTGATATAATTGTCTATCTAAGCTGCTTATATTCTTATAATTTACTTGACTATGATATTGTGACAGGGGTATATCGTTTTGAATGGGTAGCGAATCCTTGGTTTGAATTATTGAGAGATTCTTCTAATTGCCGTATATTTCAGAGTGTTACAACACAAAGTATTATTTCAACTATTTTTAGTGAATTGAATTATTCTGGCTGCTTTGAATTTAAATTAATTGGTGATGATGAAGTTCGAGAGTACTGTGTTCAATTTAATGAATCAAATTATGATTTTATTTGTCGAATAATGTCAGAAGTTGGTTGGCATTATCATTTTTCTGATGAATCAGATGTTAGTAAATTGATTATTAGTGATAACAATGAAGGGTTTTCTTCATGTGATCCCGCAATAGCAGAATACTTAATAGGTTCAAGTAATAAATTTGATTGTATTAAGACATGGTCTCCTCATTATCAAGCCTCAATAGGTACAGCTAGAAGCAGTGATTATTCAATGGCTTTGGTATCTTTACTTGATAGTGGAGAGCAATATTCTGCTAGCGATTGTGCTCAAGTACCCCAGAGTTATTATATTTACCCGAGTCGCTCTACAACAACAGCGCAAAGCTCGAAAAAAGCTAAATTAGCCATTCAATCATTTGATAGTCAGTCGATTAAGTACATAGGGACATCTAATCTAGTTTCATTGATGGGGGGGAAGCAGTTTACACTTTCTGGCCATGAAGACAGTGCTTTGAACCAAACTTATATTATACTTGAATGTTATCATAACATTAGTGCTGAAGGAGTAGGGGAAGTTCATTATAACAATAGAATAAGTGCATTACCTATCGATATAGAGTATAAGAACTTTCCTTTTCCAGCGAGTCAAATACATAGCCTTCAAAGTGCTGTAGTGGTAGGACCGAGTGGAAATGAAATTTACCGTGATACACAAAATCGTATCAAAGTGCAATTTCATTGGGATCTAGAAGGGAAATTAGATGAAAACTCCAGTGCATGGATTCGAGTCTCTCAAGCAATGATTGGCCAAGGATTTGGTATGATGTTTACGCCAAGAATAGGCGATGAGGTTTTAGTTGGTTTTATTGATGGCAATCCAGATAACCCAATTGTGCTTGGTGCGTTATACGATGATAAAAGTGCTCCACCTTTTGAGTCCAGTACACAATTTGGCTTGATGACACGATCTACACCGAGTGGCAGTGCGAGTAACGCACATGTATTTCGTTTTGATGATAAGAAAGATAATGAAGAGATTTATTTACAAAGTGAGAAAGATTTTAATGTATTAGTGAAAAATAATCGCGCTGCTCAAATTCAGGGGGATGAAACCCATCAAGTTGATAAGTCTTATACCCAAACGGTTACCGGAGCTGCAATTATTTCAACTGAAGATGCGTATTCAATAAAGGCAACTAAAACGATGAAGCTAGATGCTACTGAAGATTTATCGTTTATATCGGCAGCTTCAATCAGTGGAAGTGCATCAGAGAATGTCAGCTTTACTGCTTCAAGTGATATGGACCATAGTGGAACGAATATTACCCTTGATGGTTCCAGTTCTATTAAGTTGACTTGTGGCAGTAGCGAAATCAGTATGTCGAGTTCAAGTATCAGTATTAGCTCTCCTTCTATTTCAATTGAGGCTACAGGAACGGCTGAATTAAAAGGAGCAAGTGTGACTGTTGAAGGACAAGCAACGGCGACAGTAAAGGGGGTGACAGCAGAGCTTAATGGTTCAGCTACATCTAAGGTGACTTCAAGTGGAATTGCACAAATTAGTGGGTCTTTGACTACAATTAATTAGTCAAAAACGGAAGTAAAAAAGGGGGAATGATGACGTTAGCCGCTAGAGCGACAGATCTTCATGTTTGTCCTATGGTTACGGGGGTTGTACCTCATGTGGGTGGGCCGGTTTTACCTGGAAATGCCTCTACGGTATTAATCGGTAAACTACCTGCAGCAGTCGTCGGTCAATCTTGTACTTGTGTTGGTCCGCCTGATACCATAGTGGCAGGCAGCATGACAGTGCTTATTTGTAATATGCCAGCGGCAAGAATGGGAGATTCAACATCCCATGGTGGAAGTATTGTTTTAGGATGTGCGACCGTTATGATTGGTGGATAAGTTGAATACAAAATAAATATCATTATATTAACTAGTTGTGTCGATTGTTATGGTGTTCAGATAATGATATAGCGAATAACATTTATTTTTTATTCAATAACTTAATAATGATATCTTTCAGATATTGATTTTTTATAACGTTATTTGTTTATTTTTTTGTGAAAGCTCAATAGCTGGGGCTGATATTGCTCTATTTTCATTATTGAAACCATCACTAATGGCTCTATCAATTAACTCCTGAACTTTTTTCTGCTGTTTTATAGTTAAATCTTTTGGCTGATTGAAATGAAATTCTATTATATTCCCTATACTTATAGTGTAACCATTAAACTTAACTCCTTTTATATAATCATTGTAGCGACATAATATATGATTTAACTGATGCATTTTTAGATCGGCTAATTTTTTTTCTTTAATTGTGTCGAGTTGTTTAAAGTTAGGCATTTTAGGTTCCTTTAAGGTGTGATCCTTTTTATTAACTGTTGATTGATATATTTGTTTTAGATAATTAATGTAAAGGATTACTTCTCATAATTGTTAGTTTAGGTCATAATTTTAGCTTACACTTTAATATTTTAATTGCAATGGCATAAATATTATCCTCTTCTATAATTAATATTCTTATTCAATACATTAATAACGTTTGGAGTAGAGTATGAATAAAAATGAATTTAAGAGGCATTTAAATGAAAATAAAATGGAAGGCTTGGCTATAACCTGTTCTGTTATTGATGAGATTTGTGGTTTTAACTGGGCAGGGATCGCAAACGATGGTATCTCATCGATCATGGATGTTCATGAAGGCAGAGTTAAGCCAGAAAGAGTGCCCAATCCTCTTTTTATTAGTCATGGTCATGAAGCAGTCGGCAATCATTCTCCAAAAGTTAAGAAATATTTGCGAAACCGTAGGTGGAAAAAAATCGGTGGGGGGTTAGTATCACTCGGGGGGAATTTTGGATCTGTTGTGACGCAAGTTAATACGACAGGGATAGCAAGGCACACTCGTGCATCGGCAAAAACGCTAGCGCATATTGCGCGTATCAATCAAATTTCAAAGCGTTTCAAGCAAAGTGAGTATTTAACAGAGCTTTGTGCTGTGGTTATGTTAATGAAGAAAATTAAGGCGACGACTCGAGGGGGGCAACTTGTGTCAGATTGTATTCCAATGGCACTAGCCAGTGGGCTTATCGGCTGTGGTGCTTCGGTATTTGGTGGTGTGATGGCCGCTAAACATAAAGCCATTGTGGCGCAAACTTCTGTTTTATTGCATTGGAGAGCGTTTCAAGAGTTGCAGCTGTGTAAAGTGTTTGGCGGCTCAGGGCCTGCTATGGACATTGTACGGGAGTTGTTTGCCCAAGCTATACGTTCAGGAGAACCTGATTATGGTAAGGCTGATGCACTGATTAAAGAGCCTGCTGGTTGGGTAGCGATTCAAGATAAAATTAATCTGATCTAGGTGTCGGAATTTGACTCATTAGGAGTGTTAATTTTTTAACGATTATTTACTATGAATATGATTAAAAAGGTTTTTTTGGATGATGTGCTCATTGGTTTCTTGATGCCATAAGGTTAAATAATTACCCCAGCAACAACCTGTGTCCAGAGCTTTATAATGCGTATTGTTTACGTCTCCCATGAGTGAGGCCCAATGACCAAAGATAAGTGTATAGTCTTGCGCTAAAGCTGGTTGATGAGTGAACCATGGGGTTAACTTTATATCGCTATTGTCGTGTGGTGAGGATTTTTCATGAAAATCGAGACTGAGATCAGCATGTAAGTATCGCATACGGGTAAGAGCATTAATGGTGTAAATGGCTTGTTCGCTTTGTGTCAAATTATCATGCCATTGATTAATATCATTACGGTACATGCTTTTTATCAGTTTAAGGTAATCTGATGAGGTTAATTGTTGACTCACTGCTTGAGTTTGCGTGATTAATGTGTCAAGTGACCACATTGGGGGGATACCGGCATGGGTCATGATAATATGTTGTTTGGTATTAATATGACAAAGTGGTTGTTCACGAAGCCAGTCGACTAATTGATTAATGTGTTTGTTAGTGAGTAATGTGCCTAGATTATCTTTGGGATTAACTTGATGAAAACCTGCGTGCACAGCCAGAAAATGTAATTCATGATTACCTAATACGCAATGGGCAGCGTTATCTAATGATTTTACAAAGTTAAGTGTTTCTAATGATTTTGGCCCTCTAGCAATTAAATCACCGACTAACCATAATGTATCTTTTGAAGGATTGAAATTGACTTTGTCTAATAACAGGGTTAACTCATCAAAACATCCTTGGATATCGCCAATATAATAGTTTGCCATATTCAGTGAATGATCCCAGGAATGGCTAAACGGAACACTGGAATTGGGGCATTAAATTCCACATTGTTGTTAGTTTGCATTGTATAGTGACCCGTCATTAGTCCCATTGGCGTTGTGAGCATGGTACCACTGGTGTATTGGTAAGATTTTTGCGGTTTAATTAAAGGTGTTTTACCCACTACACCTTCACCATTAACTTCATGTACTTGTCCATTTCCATCTGTGATATGCCAATATCGACTTTTTAATGTCACATTTTTTTGAGATAAATTCGTTATTCTAATGGTGTAGCTAAATAAAAACTTATTTTCTTGAGGCGATGATTGCTCTTCAATATATTCTGTTGTGACATCTATTTTAATGGAGGAGCCTTGTTTGTTCATAAATACCCCCAAATGAACATGTTATAAAATGAGGCGAATTATCGCCTCGAAAAGTTTACTTTTTATCGCAAAGCAAATTGGCGAGTGCGACGTATTCTTGAACACTGATCTGTTCAGGTCGACGCGTTGAATCAATCCCTAACTGTTCAAAATCAGCATCAGAAATGAGTTGTTTTAAATTATTTCTCAATGTTTTTCTACGCATATTAAATGCTGTCATGGTAATATGACGGAGCACTTCTACATCTTTACAGGGGTAAGGTTTTGTTTTGAAGGGAACTAACCTGACAACAGCAGAATCAACCTTTGGCGCAGGTGTAAAACAGCCCGGTGGTACTTCAAGCACGGGCATCACTTGACAAAAATATTGTGCCATGACCGTGAGCCGTCCGTATGCTTTAGTGCCAGGGCTTGCTGATAGCCTGAGTACCACTTCTTTTTGCAACATAAAGTGCATATTTTTGATGTATTGTGAAAACTCAAATAAATGAAACATCAATGGTGTTGATATATTATAAGGTAAATTACCAAATACTTTTAATTGTTTATCATGTTGTACTAGTTGACTAAAATCAAATTGCAGAGCGTCACCCTGATGAATATCTAGCTTATCTTTTAGGGTTGGATGACTCTTTAAGCGCTCAACGAGATCTTTATCTAGCTCAACAACGGTGAGCTTTTCAATGCCCTCGGCAACGGGTTCGGTTAATGCACCGAGGCCTGGGCCAATTTCAACCATAACGTGTTCATCATCAGGTGCAATGGCCCCGACGATACTATTAATGATATTGTGATCGGTTAAGAAATTTTGTCCGAAACGCTTACGGGCGGTATGGCCTAAATGTACTTTATTACTCATGTATTTTGCTATTTACTTGTCTTTGTGGCCAACTCTATGGCGGTGTTAAGGGCGCAGATAAAACTACCGGTATCGGCTTTTCCTGTTCCTGCAAGCTCAAGGGCGGTGCCGTGATCAACGGATGTTCGTATATATGGAAGGCCTAAAGTGATATTGACGGAGTTTCCAAATCCCATGGATTTTAGCACAGGTAAGCCTTGATCATGATACATGGCTAATACGACATCGGCATCATCAAGGTATTTGGCTTGAAATAAAGTATCAGCGGGCAATGGGCCTACAATATCGATGCCGTCACTTCTTAGCTCATTCAAAGCGGGAATAATTGTGTCTATTTCTTCTCTGCCTAAGTGTCCATCTTCCCCTGCATGAGGGTTAAGTCCACACACATAAATTCTAGGGCTGCTTAAGGCAAATTTTTTAATTAAGTCATGATGTAATATTTTTATTATTTGATGCAATCTATCCCGTGTAATCGCTTTAGCAACATAGGCTAATGGTATGTGTGTTGTTACTAAGGCGACATGCAAGCCAGGTGCAGAAAGCATCATGACCACATCTTGGCAGTTAGCTTGATGGGCAAAAAATTCAGTATGGCCGCTAAAAGGAATACCTGATTGGTTTATAATGCCTTTATGAACGGGGCCAGTGACGATGGCATCAAATTCACCACTCATGTTTTTCTCACCAGCGTAATTCAATGTGTCAATGACATAATGGCTATTTGCTTCGTTAAGTTCACCGCAAATGGAAGCTTCGTTTAGTGGAAAAGGCGATATGGTTAGCGTGCCTGCTTCTTGTGCTTTAGGGGCCTGCTTTGGCTGATAAGGTCGTAATTGGAGTGGTAAGCCAATTTTTTTAGCCCGATTGAGTAATAGTTCAGGATCGGCACACACAACTAGCTCAGCAGGCCAAGCCTGCTGAGCTAGTTGGATCACGAGTTCTGGTCCCACCCCAGCAGGTTCACCGGGGGTGATAGCAATTCGCTTAATGGTCAATATGATTAACCTCGATTATTTTTAGGTTCAAAGACTTCAATGTAAGCTTCTGCTCTCATTTCATCTAACCAGTTTTGTAACTCTTCGTTAAATTTACGACGGAAAATAAGTTGATGAGCTCGATTGGTATTAAACTGATCGGTAGCATCGGTTTTGCGCCGCTTTTCTAATTGAACAATATGCCAGCCATGACTCGAGCGGAAAGGCTCACTAATTTCGCCGACTTGTAAACTAGCAAGTTCTTGAGCAAAAGCGGGAACATAAATCTTAGGATCGGCCCAGCCTAATTCTCCTCCTTTTGCGCTTGAACCAGGATCTTCAGAATACTGTCTTGCAAGATCTTCAAACTTTGCTTTTCCAGAGCGTATTTCTTTGAGAAACTTCTCTAGCATCGCTTTGGCTCGTTCTTCAGATAAAATGGGTGATGGCTTGATCAAGATATGACGTGACTTAACCTCATCCAACTCTTTGGTTTCCATCCCTCTGACATCCATGACTTTAATGATATGGAAACCAGATTGGCTTTTAATGGGGCCTATGATATCACCTTTTTTAGCATCTTTGACGACTTCTGCAAATAAGGTGGGCATTTCATTGATGTTCATGTAATCCCATATTCCTCCTTCTAGGGCTTTAGGCCCCGATGAAGATGCTATCGCGGTGCGTTTAAAATCGGCGCCATCTTTGAGGCGTTTTAAAACAATTGATGCGCGTTTACTGGCTTCTTTTAACTGTTCACTGGTTGGATTATTGGGAACATCAATGAGAATATGGCCAATTTGGAATTCCACATTTTTGAGTCCTTGCTGCTTAATTAATTCAACCAGACCATTAATTTCTTGGGGAGAGACCTGTATTCGACGCTGCACTTGAATACGTTGAATTTCGCCTATAGTGATTTCTTGGCGAAGCTGTTCGCGATATTCAGCAAAAGGTGTTCCTTCACTTTCAAGCTGTTGTTTCATTTGCTCAACGGTTATTTTTTGATCTTTAGCGATATTGGAGATGGTTTGATCTAATTGAAGATCGCCAATATGTAATCCAATACGTTCGGCCATTTGCATTTGGAGGCGGGTGAGGATCAGCCTTTCAATGATTTGAGTACGTAAAGCTTGATCAGATGGAAGAGATTGATTGTTTCGTTTAGCATTCTCTTTAACAGTATGCATCATATCTGTGATTTCACTTTCTAAAATCACACCTTGATTGACTTGTACTGCGATTCTATCGAGTTGTTTTGGTGCTGCTATTACATGTTGACTTAGTAACATGAATGCAAAAAAAGTTAAAATTACTCGTTTACAAGTGTTCATCCACAAAAATCCTTGGCATTTGTTTATGTCATTTTCGATACATTATATCGTTGAAATGATCTTTTCTATCCAGTTTGGACTACGAGTTCATGTTGAGGTTCATTATGAACTCGTTTGATTTAGGTTAATTATTTAAATATATGGGGCTTCGATAATTAAATAATCCATCATTTAGCATACTTGCAGCATCTAATGAGCCGCCGCTAGAACTTCCTGAGGAGCTTGAGCTACTCGAGGTTGTAGAGCCACCTAACCCATTGATAATAAAGTTTACGTACACACCACTTTGGAAGTAAGCACTTGAGGTATCGTTGCTATATGAGGTTTTTATTCGATCATGATAAGTCACCCTAATGGCCCAACAACAGGTATCATATTGAAAGCCTGTGTAGGTTTCAACGCTTTGTTTTTCACTTAAGTCATAATACCAATTACCCACAAGTGATATATTGTCTGTAATGGGCCATGATCCTCGAAAGCCGGTTTGAGATATGTCAGAGGTGACTCCCGTATTTGTGTTAACAAGATCGGGCACATATCGATAACTGACCTGTAATAATTTATTTGGGGCTGGACGATAATCTAATGATACTTCGTTTTTTGTATTTGAATTATCTTGGGTATTGTACTGAACTGAGCCACTAATAAACCAATCATTATAAAGTTGAGCAGACAGATCTGATGCTAATGTAGAACTGGTTGTCGCTGTATTAGTTGTATTACTGTACTCTGAAATAACACGACTATCTTGAAAATAAATGATTTGTCCCAGACTAAATTTAAAGATCTCTCTGTTTTGGGTATTAAAGAGCTTAGTGGTGATACCGACGGTCATTTGATTTGCATCGGCAATTCTATCTAAGCCTGAGTAGCGTTTATCTCTAAATAATCCATAATAATCGTTTTGCAGTTCCGCTGTATCATAAATTCCAATATCGGATTGATCTTGATAGCCAATATAGAGATATTGGAATTGTGGAGTCAGTGTTTGCCTGTAATTTTGATTAAAATAATTTGTATAGCGTTCAAAATTAATCTGACCAGAAATACGTGCTTCAGGCAAGGTTCGACTGACACTGTCAGAAAGGCCTGAGTTTGTATTATCCTGTTGTGAATAGTTCGTTTGTAGGAGCTTAAGCTCTGTTGTTAACGAACCTGCTGGTCCTTGAATGGGATAAGCTAGACTCGGCTCTAAATGTACACGGGTTGCAGAAGAATAATTCCCTGAATTTTGGTCTTTAAATTGAGAGGCTTCACTGAATAAATCAAAATCTACCCCTTTAATGACATCAGGGGCTCGATAATTATAATCGAGTTGAGGCATGACTTGATAAGGCTGGTCACTTTCACCTAACACTTTAATATCTTGAACTTTTGTGGTTAAATCCCAGTTCTCTTCTAGGTAACTGGCTTCACCAACCCGAATGAGTTGGTTATTGCTAGCCGTACTGATGTTAGAACTTAGATCGTTAAAGTAGTTATCATCAGAGACATCGGTATAGTTGGCCATGACTCGCCAATTTTGACCTATACTGCCCTGTTGTTGCCAATGATAAAGGTAGCGATCTGAATTATAGTTTTTATATTGATCGTTTCCTAAATATTCTAAGTTTATTTGGCCTGATTGTGGTGAGCTGTCACTGCCAGCGAGGTAGCGAAATTCACTTTTGGTATATAGTCCACGACTTGACATATAGTTCGGGGTCAGCGTTAAATCATATTCAGGGGCAATATTCCAATAATAGGGAACGGTAAATTCTAGACCATTTCGTGTACTTGAACTAAAAGAGGGAAATAGAAATCCAGATTTTCGTTTATTTGATACGGGAATGGTCATATAAGGCAAATAAAATACGGGAATGTCGGCAACTCTTAATTTAGCTCCCCAAATTTCTCCCCATTCCTCTGTACTATCAATCTTAATTTTATTGGCCTCAAGTACCCAATCAGGTTGAGGATCTGGACAAGTGGTTATGGTTGCTTGTGATAGTATTAAATTGTTTTCTTTGGTAATTTCCAGTGTTCCAGCGGTACCATGTGCTTGTTGGCCTTTGAGCCAATAACTTGTGCCTTGAAGTGTTGCTGTATTGCTTCTCATCTGAGCAACTAATGAATCAGCTGTCACGATAAAACTGCTATCTGAAAAGACTAAGTCGCCATTTGCTGATAGACTTTGTTGTTGCTGATCGACAATCGCTTCATTGGCAGCAATGCTTCGCGAACCTTGAATAAATGAAACATTGCCATTAAAAATGGCTTTTTGTCCGAGTTGTGCTTGAGAGTCATTGGAGGTAATAGTGACTTCTGATGGATCTTGGATAGCTGAAGAAGGTGACGTTGGAATTTGACGCGGCAGATTAGGCTCGATAATACATACCGAACTGGAAGAAGGCACTGCTGCCGAATTATCAGCTAAAACGAGTGTTGGAAATAGGCTCATGGCCAGAAAATAACGGATCTGCATCTTAAGTTAGTTACTTGCTTTTTATCAAACCGGTTAAAAGAGGGTAAAGATACCGTTCTTCTCGAGGCAACTTTACTAAATAATTTATGTCTATTTTTCTAGCAATTTCATTTTTTTCGTTATAATAAAGCAATTTTTATTCAAGAGCCATGAGGCATCCTTTGTCAGATCTTAGATTTATTCAACTTACCGCGTGGTTAAATGACCATTTTTCTATGGATTTGTCACCGATTCTTATTTCTGGTGATGCTAGTGTACGACGTTACTTTCGAGTGTTTATTAATCATGTCTCTTATATAGTAGTCGATTCACCACCCAAACAAATAGTTTTGCAACAATTTATTGATATTGCAAACATCTATGCTCAGAAGGGTATTAATGTACCAGAGGTGATAGCGAAAGACACGCAAAATGGATTTTTGTTGCTCACTGATTTGGGGGATATTTCATTATTTTCCATATTGAAGAGTGATAATGTTGAATATTATTATAAAACTGCACTGAAAGTACTTAGCCATATTACAAAAGTAAAGACCACAGAGCAGGGAGATTTACCGCTATATGATAGAGCATTTATTCAGCAAGAACTTGATATATTTACAGAGTGGTTGTTAAGGTGCCATCTTTCTATCGTACTTAATGATGAACAGCATCAAATGCTATTAGTGACTTTTGAATATTTGATAAAGAATGCACTTGAGCAGCCTCATGTGGGTATGCATAGAGATTATCATTGCCGAAATATTATGGTGAAAAATAATCAATTGCATGTTATCGATTTTCAAGATGCGGTTATTGGCCCCATTACTTATGATGTCGTTTCTTTGCTTAGAGATTGCTATATACGCTGGCCTGATAATGTGGTTGAGCACTTGATGAATGACCATTATCAACAAAGTCATGAGTGCGGTAATATTTCAAATACTGTCTCGCTAGCGCAATATCGTCGATGGTTTGATTTAATGGGAATGCAGCGGCATATCAAAGCAGTAGGAATTTTTGCTCGATTGCACCATAGAGATAAAAAGTCTGCTTATTTAGCTGATATTCCGTTAACATTAGGTTATATCCGTGATATAGCACTGTCTTATCCAGAGTTAGCCGCTTTTGGTTCTTGGGTAGATTTGGCACTTATTCCTCATTTTATGGATACAGTTGAGACGGTGATATGAAGGCAATGATATTGGCTGCTGGCAGAGGTGAGAGATTACGCCCTTTAACTGATAGTATACCTAAACCCTTGGTGAAAATTAATAAAAAACCTTTAATTCAATATCATATAGAAAACCTTGCTCGCATTGGTGTACAGGATATTGTGATTAATATTGCCTGGTTAGGTGATAAAATTATTCAAACATTAGGATCTGGGGAACAATGGGGAGTCAGGTTGCATTACAGCCATGAAGATACGGCATTAGAAACTGGAGGGGGGATTAAGTATGCACTGCCTTTATTGGGTGATGATCCTTTTTTGGTGATTAATGGTGATATTTTTATTGATAAGTTGCCTTGTATTCCAGTGCTAGAAAAAAATCAGTTAGCTTATATTTGGTTAGTTGATAATCCTGAGCATAATGTAAAAGGTGATTTTTGTCTTTTTCATAATATGGTGAGCGGCGCAGAGAACAATAAGCTTACTTTTGCTGGGATAGGTTTGTATTGTCCCTCATTATTTTTACAGTGTGAGCGCGTGCGATTTCCTCTGGGCCCCTTGTTGAAAGCGAATATGGAACAAGGTGCCATTTTTGGTGAGCATATGAAAACATATTGGTGTGATGTGGGCACAATTGAGAGATTAAATCGTTTAGAAAAGAAGTTGATTGATAAATAAGTATAGTTTCATAGTATTAATATTTTTGATGAGTTATTTCTATATTTCAAAAGGCAATTAGATGCGGATTTTTGGTAAGGTTTTTGGTTTCATTATTGGTTTTATGCTGGGTCGTATCGTTGGAGGCTTGTTAGGCTTGTGGTTAGGTCATATTTATGATCGTAGTCAAGGTGGAGGTTCCTTGTTTGCTAATGCTGCAAATCGGCAACGACTCTTTTTCAATACGACCTTTTCTGTGATGGGGCATGTTGCTAAAGCGTCTGGTCAAGTGACTCAAAATGATATTCGTATCGCCACAGCACTCATGGATCAAATGCAATTACAGGGGGAAGCAAGAAAAGAAGCTCAAGAGGCGTTTCGTCAAGGGAAGGCAGATGATTTTGATGTAAAGGAGAAGCTAAAAACATTCAGAATGATTGCCATGGGGCGGCGTGAATTGGTGCAAATGTTTTTGGAAATTCAAATCCAAACCGCTTTATCGGATGCTCAATTAGAGCCAAGTGAGCATGCTGTATTACTTGTGATAGCACAAGAGCTAGGTTGTTCTCAGGCTCAACTGGATGCATTATTGGCCCGATGGCAGGCTGAATTTAAGTTTCATCAAAGTGGCGGAAGCACCAATAAAACAACAATAGAAGACGCATATTCTATTCTTGGTGTCTCTAAGGACACCTCTAATCAAGATATTAAACGTGCTTATCGAAAACTGATGAATGAGCATCATCCTGATAAACTGGTGGCGAAGGGGTTACCACCTGAGATGATGGAATTAGCTAAGAAAAAAGCGCAAGATATTCAAACTGCTTATGATAAAGTGAAAAGTGAACGCGCAATGCGATAGCATTTTAATTAATGGTGCTTTGATGAAAATTGTAATTTTAGATGCTTTTACATTAAACCGAGGTGACTTGAGCTGGCAGGGATTATCAGCCCTTGGTGAATTAATGTGTTATGACAGAACAGCAAGTCATGACGTCATTTCAAGGGCCAAAGATGCAGATGTAATTTTAACCAATAAAGTTGCTTTAAGTGCCGAAATACTCTGTGAATTACCCCAATTACGTTATATTGGTGTCTTAGCCACGGGAGTGAATATTATTGACTTAGATGTTGCAGCTTCAAAGGGCATTGTTGTGACAAATGCACCTAATTATGCATCTGATTCCGTCGCCCAAGCGGTCTTTGCACATATATTACATTTCACTCAACAAGTTGCTGAGCATAGTCAAGCGGTTAAAGCTGGAGAGTGGTTACAACGTAGTGATTTTTCCTTCAGTTTATCACCACTGCATTCGTTGAAGAATAAAGTGCTTGGACTTGTTGGTTTTGGCCATATTGCTCAAAAAGTGGCTAAGATAGGGCTTGCATTTGATATGCAGGTAAGAGTTTACTCACGGACAAAAATGACCGATTTGCCCCATGGTATTATTTGGCAGAGTTTGGATGAGGTGTTAGCGCATGCTGATTACTTGTCACTGCATTGTCCTTTAACGTCAGACACACATAGACTGATTGATGATATCGCTTTGGCTAAAATGAAACCCACTGCGGTATTAATTAATACTGCACGGGGCGAGCTTATCGACGAAATGGCTTTATTTGCTGCATTAAGTCATGGACAATTGGCTTTTGCTGGGCTGGACGTATTATCGACAGAACCCCCAGCAAACAATCACCCTTTTTTAAAACTGAAAAATATCTCTCTTTCTCCTCATAATGCTTGGGCAACAATCGAAGCGCGTCAGAAGTTAATGGATATTGTGGTAAAAAATTTAACATCCTATCTTGCAGGAAAAGAATTGCATAACCGAGTGGCATAAAGACATGTTTCCCCCTCTTTAAAAGTAAAAGAGAGGGGGAAAGGTGTTAGTCGATTTTGTCTCGTAATGGATTACGGGGATCTTGAGTCCAGTTAAGGTATGGCTTTCCTGTATCGACATCTATCATTGAAATGGCTTGTGGTTCAGGGCAAGTGACTTGGCATAAATTACAGCCTACACATTCTTCTTCTATGATAGAATATTGTTTCATGCCTGCGTGTTCAGTGATGGCAATTGATTGATGTGACGTATCTTCACAGGCAGCGTAGCAACGACCACATTGAATACAGTGATCCTGATTGATTAAGGCAATACGTTTATAATTCATATTTAAGTATTTCCAATCTATGGTATTAGCGATTGCAGCACCACTGAAATCGTTAATATTGACGTAACCTTTTTTGTCCATCCAATCACTGAGTCCAGTGCACATTTCTTTGATAATTTTAAACCCAAATAACATTGCTGCGGTGCAAACTTGAACATTCATAGCCCCTAAAGAAATAAATTCGGCAGCGTCACGCCAGTTGGATATGCCCCCAATGCCAGAGATTGGTATGTTTGTTGTGGTAGGATGACGGGCTATTTCTGATACCATATTCAGTGCGATAGGTTTGACCGCTGGGCCACAATAACCGCCATGGGTACTTTTTCCATCGACACAAGGCTCTGGTGACATTTTATCGAGATCCACTGAAGTGATAGAGTTAATGGTGTTGATTAGGCTTACTGCATCGGCGCCCCCTCTGATCGCGGCTTCTGCTGGAGCACGAATATCTGTGATGTTGGGGGTGAGTTTGACAATAACAGGCAGTGAGGAATGCTTTTTACACCAACGGGTGACCATTTCTATATATTCTGGTACTTGGCCCACAGCAGCTCCCATTCCTCGCTCAGGCATTCCATGGGGACAGCCAAAATTAAGTTCAATACCATCTGCACCCGTTGCCTCCACTTTTTTGAGGATACGTTTCCAAGGGGCTTCTTCACATGGCACCATTAAGGACACGATAATGACTCTATCTGGCCAGTCTTTTTTGACTTGTGTTATTTCATCTAGATTGACTTGCAATGGGCGATCTGTAATGAGTTCAATATTATTAAAACCAATTACTTGCCTGTTTTGTCCATAGTGAACACCATAACGGGAAGAGACATTGATGGCATTAGGATCTTCGCCTAATGTTTTCCATACTACTCCTCCCCAACCCGCTTCAAAAGCGCGGACAACATTATAGGCTTTATCGGTTGGAGGGGCTGAAGCTAACCAAAAAGGGTTAATGGATTTGATGCCGATAAACTCACATGCCAAGTTTGCCATAATTCTGCCTCTTATTTCTTGAGTTGTTTGTGGATAGCCGCCGCCGCCTGATTACCATGTGAGACGGCTTCAACGACAAGATCTAAGCCATTAATAGCATCTCCTCCAGCATACACATTATCTAATGAGGTTCTAAATTGGCGATTAACTTTGAGTCTTCCTCGTGTATCGAGTGCAGGAATGGGGTCGGTGTTGTGTGCCAATACAGATGAGTTTAATTTTTGCCCTATAGCTTTAAAAATAACATCGCAAGGTAATTCAATAATATTATCTGTAGTGATAAGTTGGCCTTCACTATTTTCTGTTGTTTGCTTGAATTGAATGTGCGTAGCACCTTGTTTATTTCCTAATATTTGGTGAGGCTGAGCATTAAAAACGAAGCGGATCCCATGAGTGAGGGCAAGTTCCTGTTCATATTGTGAAGCCCCCATATTTTGCTGATTTCGACGATAAACTATGCTGACTTCTTCAGCGCCCAGTTTTTTACTTTGTACAGCAATATCAATTGCTGTCATACCTGCACCAATAATGACAATGCGGCGACCAACAGGCAAATCTGTCATGTCGCCAGATTGTCTTAACTGGCTAATATAATCGATGGCATCTTCAACACCTTTTAGATTTTCTCCTGGAATATTGAGTGTATTTGTCGCGTTTAATCCAATGGCGATAAAGACGGCATCATGGTTATTACGTAATGAGGTTAAACTGATATCAGAACCGAGTGCCGTTTCATATTGTATGTCTATTCCTCCTATTTTTAATACAAAATCAATTTCCTTTTGGGCATAATCATCGACTAATTTGTATTGTGCTATGCCGTATTCATTTAGTCCCCCACTTTTTTTAGCCGCTTCGTAAATAGTAATTTTATGTCCGTTTTGAGCGAGCCTATGCGCGCAGGCTAGACCTGCAGGCCCAGCTCCAATAACGGCAATATGTTTCCCGGTTGTAGGTGAACGTTTAAAAGGATAGCCTTGAGAATGATCTAAGTGATCGATGGCATACCTTTGTAGTAATGCGATATCGACAGGTGCTTCTTCTTTGAGGTTTCTGACACAAGCTTGTTCGCATAAGGTCTCTGTTGGACAAACTTTAGCGCAGCTGCCGCCTAAAATATTAGCTGAAAGAATTTCCTTTGCTGCGCCGTGAGCATTGTTAGTGTTTATTTGTTTGATAAATAAGGGGATATCTATTTTAGTTGGACAAGCTTGTATACAGGGTGCATCATAGCAAAACAAGCAACGCTCACTAGCGACTAAGGCCTGTTTTATGCTTAGTGCGGGGTGAAGATCTGTAAAGTTATTTTTGATGTCTTGTGCTGTAAACCGTGAGGCTTGTATATCATGCTCTAGACTCATTACTTCTCCTTATTACTTTTGAGCTATTAGAAGAAAAGCGAATTTAGTTGGGATAGTTAATCAATCCTGATTGAATTTCGTTTTAGGTAAATCTATCTAAATCAAAGTATTAAAAGTTCTACTTGGCTTTCTAAGTCACTTTTAATATAAAAGTGTAATACTTACTTCATTCGAGCTTTTTCAATACCAGAATGAGGACTGCGTTTGTGGCGTCTGCTTTGCTTTATTACTGATTTATTTACGTATTTACTCCGATCATTTACATCCATGTAAAGATGACATCTTTTCGTTCTTAAATATTAGCTGGGTAAGGTAGAGTGACACTTGACCTTAAGCCGACGACTCCAAATTTAATGGAGAAAGTAGCGCGACATCTGGGATCAAAATCGAGAATTATTGTACTCATAAGCTTAGCCTCGCCTTAAGTTCCCCATAAATTGCTGCCGAAATCATCTTCAAAGATAAATAGCCGCTAAGAGAATGACTTGATTTTTTTACAATCTTTAACTGTAGGTTAGGACTATCACTTAGTCAAACAGTACAGGTTTATAATTATAATCTTTTGTTTTTAAATAGGTTGTATGTTTTTATATTAAAAGGTAATAGAGGGCTATTTTAAAATCATTTAACCTTTTATCATGATCTCAGTTATCTTTAATTTATGCAGCAGTTAGAGTTTTTTGAGATCCCAAGTCCTTGCATTAACGTGTGTCAAAGTGATGCTCGAGGCTATTGTTTGGGCTGCTTTCGAAGCCGAGATGAACGTTTTCATTGGCTGGAATATTCTGATGGTCAGAAGCAATTGGTACTGAGGTTATGTAAACAGAGGAAGCGGCGCAGGCAATTAGCTGTGTTAAAAGCGAAAAAGGCTAAGTCTATTGAACAGAGCAGTAAGCACAATGGTGAGCTCGATCTTTATTCCGAAGAATGAACAGATGATAAACCCGTGATACTTGAAGATGCATGTTTTCAGAGCCTGTAAAAGGACCTAATTCAAGGCGTATTATTGCAGAAATGCTTTTATGCCTTTTAAGATGCTGCAACTTCGATGCAGGTGATTTTACAGGCTCCCAAGGGGCTGGTTTAAAAGTCTTTTATACTGCGTTACTGAACATTAGCTTAGAATCACTAGGCACGCTGTTCAAAGCCTTGTCTATCAGGCTTTTAATTCCAGCTGAACCCTGCATCTTCAAGTATCACGGGTCTAAAGGTAAGTGTAAGCTAAATGTTGTTTTTCCTTGACTACTTTCTAGTGTTGCAGATCCTTGATGTTTATTCATGATACGTTTGACAATAGCAAGCCCAAGACCATAACCTCTAGGTCCGTATTGTTTTTGTTGCTGACTTCGATAGAAAGGCTCAAATATTTTTTCTTGTTCAGAGATTGCAATGCCTTCACCGTCATCAGTCACCGATATTTCAACGGCTTTGCTATCTTTATTGATTTCGACAATAACTGATTGATCACCAAATTTCTGTGCATTAGTAATTAAGTTCTGCAATGCTCGATCGATTAATATGGCATTAATGGTAACTTGTGTTTGTACTTCTAAAGGTATGAAAGTAATGATTTTTTTTTGGTGAGTTTGCAATCGTTTAATTGTTTTTTCCACTAATTGATTGATTTCTACTGGTTCCAGTTTTGGTTGTTGAAATTGAGGGTCTAAACTGGTGTAGCTTAGAAGCTCTTCTAATAATGCTTCTATTTCATCAATATCTTGATTTGTGTTTTCAACGAGTTGTTTTTGATTAGGGATATGAGGCTTGGCATATTGTAAGATAAGTGCGAGTGCAAATTTCAATCGAGAGAGTGGTGTACGGATCTCATGAGAGACGGCGTTCAATAAATGGGTTTGATTATCGATAAGGTGAGAAATATGATTCGCCATCTTGTTAAATATATTTGATAAATCATATATTTGAGAGTTTTTTGACGCTGTCACTCTTGTATTCCACTGAGCCATATTAAGTTGCTTTGCTGCTGTATTGAGTGTTTTTAAGTCTTTAAGTAAAGGCCACACACACAGAAAGCTGATAAGGACTATAGAGAGGTAAAAAAATAGGTTAAATAGACTGTTAAGTTTTGTACTGTGGTTTAATTTCAGAGGACCAATCATTAATGCTTGGTTGCCGACAGCAATGAAATACAGTTCACTATGGGGTTTTGGAGAAAGCGCGATTAGCGAATCACTTTTTAAATGATGTTTATTCGTCAAGGCAAGCTGTTCAATATTCATCAGTGATAATGGAAAATCAGAAAAATGCGTAATATTGTTTAAATATGACGCGCGATCACTTTCAGGTAATTGAGATAAAACTTGAGCTAATGCTATAAGTGGTGCTTTTTCAACAATATTTTCGTCAGTCTTATGTTGCCAAAAACTGTCTAATGTCCAGCCTATGCCAAGAAAGCTTAGGCTGAGCAGAAGGTAAAGGCTAATAAAAAGGCGTTTCAAACCATTAACCTAGAATTAATTGTTCCATGCTTCTGGAGCAAATAAATAACCTTGTCCCCAGACGGTCTTAATTCTGAAAGGTGTTTCAATATTATCGCCTAGTTTTTTTCTTAAACGGGATATTCTGACATCAATTTTTCTATCTTTTCCATCGAAGTCAATGTTGAGTAAGTATTGATATATATATTGCCTGCTTAACACTTGACCCGCTTGTGAGGCCAGTAGCCATAACAACTCAAATTCATGATTAGTGAGATCAATTTCTGTTTGACCTAGGCGTATAACCTGAGTGTGTGGATCAATGCTCAATTTACCAAAGCTTAAGCAGTGAGATTCAGTTTTTTGTGGTTGGAGCTTTCTTTTTAATAAATTATTGATCCGCGCCAATAATAGAGCTGGATCCACAGGCTTGACCACATAGTCATCAGCGCCCATTTCTAAGCCTTTAATTTGATCTTCATTAGAGGCAAGTGCACTCATGAGTAAGATGGGACCCGAAAAATAGTCTGGCAACTTTTCACATAAGGTTAAGCCATCCATGCCCGGCAGCATGATATCTAAAATGATGATATCTGGCTTATAATGGATGAGGCGCTTTAAGACTGTATCACCTCGCCTTTCTACCTCCACGTGCATGCCATGTGATTTTAAATAATCCACAATTAAGTTAGCAAGACGAATATCGTCTTCTACTAATAGAACTCTATGATTAGATTGGGGGAGGGCCATTAGAATAGACTCCATGCTTTGCGAAATGTTCGCCTTAAATGTGGTGTTGAAGCAGGAGTGACTGTTAACTTCACTTCTGCCAGTGTTTTATTTGTTTCTTTGTCTATCATTTTGAATAAAATATCTTTTTCTGTGTTGGCATTGAGTATTAATGACTTTATTTTAGGTGAGTCATTATGCCATTTCATGAGTTTATGATAGCTTGATAAAATACATATTGGTTTAAAAAAGTTAAGTAGCCATTTTAATTTGACCTGAAAATGACATAATAGTTGCTTTGAAAATGTCAGGTTAAATTTTGGAAATAGTTGCCATACTTGATAATTTTTGCTTTTGGCTGCGCAGACCTCTCCACACATTAGAAAATGAGTAGTCAAAGTGATGGGTATACATTTTATGATAGATCGTAGCACCAATTGTAAAACCTATTTCTAACTGTGTTTAAATAAAGCTGTCATGTCTTATTGCGACAGTTTTATATGTTCATTATTTTCAACACTAAGCTGTCATTCTTTTAGTTTAGCCTTTAATCGAAAATTGTCATTGATAGAAGAAAGCTGATCAAAAAGGGCTTAGGGTATATGTATGTCTCATGCTTACCGTGACAAATGCCTTGAAGAGGAATAATCTCACTATCACTTGATTACAATTTAATCTGGGTGGTCGGGTTTGATAAGCATATTGATTGGCCGCACCTTAATATCATTGTGTTTCGCACTGTATGACAGAAACACTAAAATGAGTACATTTTAAGTAAAATTTATAACTTGTTATTTAACTTGGTTATTTGTTTTATCACTCTTCAGTGAGAAAAAGAGGCTTGCTAAGGCCAATTGCTGACTTTGTTCCTTGTCATAAAATAAACCAAGAGCTATAGAATACCATTTATAAGGCATTTCAGTAGTATTTATGTGGGTTTTGATGCAAAGTGATACAGCTTGTTTGAAGTGCTTTTTATATAATTCATTTAATGTGGAAGACTTACATCTATAATGAAGATTTTTTTGAGTGGTTCCTTATTGTTGCTTTTTATTTATCCTTTAAATTAATTTAAGTTTTTATGTTACTTTCATAAAACAGTGAACCACTCAAAACGGCAATAACTATTTTACGTTTACTTGTCTAAACCTATTATTATTTGTTGTTCTTTTTAAATACAATTATATTTAAATATTCTGTAATCTGGCCGCTTTATATGATTTTAATGTTTACCTATCAATATGAATTTATTTGTATTATTCAATTTTTACTTTATTGTTTATGAATTCAATGATGGCCTCGTTGAGGTGTTTGTTTGAGAGATAGTGTCGTGTTTTATTATGAGAAATAACGAACCCTTTTTGTGTTTTTATGATTTGATTTATTTCATTCCAAAGAAGTGTTGTATTAACATAATACGAGTCAATTTTAATATGTTGCTCGTTAATTGTCAGTTGAATATTACTATTAGCAGATCTACTCATCATTTGTCGCATTAACCACCAAGATTTTTTAAATTTAATACTGAATGCTTCAAGTATACCTAGGGCAATCAAGAACCATGAAGCATATGAATTTAATTGTGTTAGTAACATTGAGATACCTATGATAACAAAGATAATTGATTTGTTGTAAATTCGTAGTGATGCGGGGGCTTTGGTAGACTCCTCATAACATTCAATATAATAGTTTCTATCCAATTTATATTGGCAGGTAAATTCAGCGAGAGGGGTCATATTCGACTCGTTATTCAGTTGAAATAAATAGTGTAACTAAGGTCAGAGAATAAACCAATTGTTTACCCTATATTGTTTACATTTTATTGAATAATCAGTAGCCTGCTTATTAACTAATCAGCACAGAGATGGATTTATGCGGCAGAATATTTTAATCACAGGAGCAAGTTCAGGCTTAGGGCGAGGGATGGCCATTGAATTTGCGAAAAAAGGACGAAATTTAGCCTTGTGTGCTAGACGGTTCGACAAACTTGAGGAATTACAAAAAAGCTTACTCAATTTGAATCCAAGTATCCAAGTTGTGATTAGACAACTTGATGTCAATGATCATAGTCAAGTATTTGATGTTTTCAATGAGTGCAATGAGGCATTATCAGGTATCGATCGTGTTATTATTAATGCTGGTATAGGTAAAGGTGTGACGATTGGAACGGGGTCTTTTCGCATTAATAAACAAACAGCGCAAACTAATTTTATTGCCGCATTGGCTCAAGCCGAAGCAGCAATGGAAATATTTAGAGAGCAAAATGCAGGTCATTTAGTGACAATTTCCTCATTTAGTGCGTTAAGAGGATTTAGGCGTGCATTGACAGTGTACGCCGCTACCAAGTCTGCATTAACATCTATGACTGAAGGGATCCGTATTGACTGTTTAGATACGCCAATTAATGTGACCTGTGTGCATCCAGGTTTTATTCGCAGTGAAATGAATGAAAAAGTGAAAAAAGTTCCTTTTATTGTTGATACAGAAACCGGATGCCGAGCGATAGTTAAAGGTATTGAAGCTGAAAAAGCAACTTGTTATGCTCCCAATTGGCCTTGGGCGTGGGGGCATTGGTTAGTGCGGATTGTTCCAGCTAAGTATCTGAAATATATTAGCTGATTACCTAACCCTAAAGGTAAAAAGCCAAGCGAATTTTATTGGTTTTTTAGTGTGATACTCAAATCGATCAGATCCAGTAGTCGATTTGAGTATCAAACTGCTTTTTCATTTATTCAATCATATAAGTTGCGTTCACTGGGCACATCACTTTTATATTGCACAAATTCCACTTCATAACCATCAGGATCGATGTAATAAACGTTTTCTCTATGAGGGCTGTCAGCACCCTCTTTATCGATGTCGTAACCAATGGCTTTTAATCGCTTGATAATGCCTTGGAGATCATGGGTGACAAAAGCGAAGTGCGCGAGGCCCACTTGGTGTCCGCTTAGATTGCGATTTTCTCCTTCTCCGTTATCATTCAGGCTGAGATATTGATAGTTATCACCAAAGTGAACCCAGTTTCTCGGTTTGCCATACCAAGTGCCTTCATCGCCTCCGCGTATACGCCAGTGAGGGAAAATGGTTTGATAAAAATTCAGTGACTTAGCAATATCTTTAACGACGAGATTAATATGTTCGAGTTGGATCATCATTTTTTCCTTAAAATTGATAAATATGACATGGGTAAATTACATACCGTAAACATACTCTTGTTGTTTCGGGTAAGGTGTGGATGCATGTCGTTGGCGTATTGGTCGCAGTGCTTTGGCATATTGATGTAGCATATGCACACTGTAATTGACTCTTTCTCTTAAATCGTACTCTCTGTCACTTTCAGCCGTCGCGGTATTTAAGACGTCAGTGACATTTCTAATGATCAGGTGGTCTGGGGTGGCAACCAGTTTGTTATTTTTTAATGCATTCATGCGCAATTCTGCAATCGGGTACGCACCACTTATTCCACTCACGACCGACACCAATAAAGCCGGTTTATGCGCTGTCTCTTGATTTTCACACATGAGAAGAAAGTTTTTCAGTAATGGGGACGCCATTCCGCCCCACTCTGGGGTAATTAAAACAAGGGCATCAGCTTGTTTCACCTGCTGGCTAATAAAGGGCCAAACACTGCCATTGGCTGATTTTGTTTGGCTGTCGCCATCCCAAAAAGGGAGTGAGTAGCGACACAGTTCTAAGTGATTGGCTTCATCAAATAATGTATTGGTATCGAGTAAGTATTGCGCCACTTTAGCACTTTGTGAGCCTTCCCTTTGGCTGCTGCTGACAATGAGTAATTTCATTTTCTGTTATCCTTTTTTGCTCTCTTATTAAATAAAGTAAATGCTTTACTTAATAAAGTAAAGAAAAAAGTTTACTTAATTGTCATATGAGTAATAATAGTGGACGAGCAACATGATTTCAGTATTGATGGATAATCATAGCCATGAGTCATAAAGGAGGGCGGAAGTGAAAACCAGTGAGAAAATAGTACAAATGCTTAAAACGCGAGGACCATTGACCGCGAAGGTGTTAGCTGAAGAATTAGTGCTAACGACCATGGGTGTTCGTCAGCACTTACAAGGACTTGAAGACAGTGGTGATGTGGTTTTTGAAGATAAGAAAGCCGTAAGAGGGCGGCCTACTCGCTTTTGGTCACTCACCACGCAAAGTAACAGTCATTTTACGGATCGCCATCCTGAATTGACGGTACAATTGATTGATTCTGTAAAAACAATCTTTGGTGAGCAAGGGTTAGAGCAATTGATTGATCACAGGGAGTCGACGTCATTAGATTTATATTTAGAAGCGATGGGAAATAAAACCAGCCTCATTGATAAATTAGAGGTGCTTAAGCAGTTGAGGACTGATGAAGGTTACATGGCCAGCATCGAGCAAGAAGGGGATTTTTATTGGTTATTGGAAAATCATTGTCCTATTTGTGCGGCAGCGAGTCAGTGTTTAAATTTTTGTCGCTCTGAATTACAGCTTTTTCAACGTTTATTTGAAGCTTGTGCAACGGTGAGCCGTGAAGAGCATATTATTGAAGGCGCAAGGCGCTGTGCTTATAAAGTCGTACCGATAAAATAGTGTTTATACAAAGCAGTGTCGATATGTTGCTTGAATGAGGGTTTCATGCAGTCAAAACGAGGTCGGTTAGATCGATTTATCATTAAAAATTTGCAAGTCAGTGCTAGGCAAGTACAGCTCATGCTGGCTAAAAATCAAATCTGGGTTGATGGTCATTTAGCTAAAGATAGGGGCTTGCTTATTGATGAATTCTCCCAGATTTGTGTAAATGGGGACACCCTGCAGCAGAATCAACCTACTTATATTATGTTACACAAACCGATTGGGGTGGTGAGTGCGACAAAGGACAAGCAGCATAAAACCGTGATTGATTGTTTAGCGACATCTGGATTGACTGTAAGTGAGACTAATATCGATACATTGCACATTGTGGGCAGACTCGATCTCAATACTTCTGGGTTGTTATTGCTAACCAATGATGGCCGCTGGTCTAGTGCTTTGATGTCACCGAATAAAAAAGTCAAAAAGGTGTATTGGGTCACCCTTAAAAATCCATTAACTAATGAATATATATCAGCCTTTAAAAAGGGGATGTATTTTTCCTATGAAGATATTACTACGTTACCTGCTGAACTTGAGATCCTCAGTGAATATGTGGCTCAAGTGACGTTAATGGAAGGGCGTTATCATCAAATTAAGCGTATGTTTGGCCGCTTTAGAAATCCTGTATTGGCTTTACATCGAGTGTCTGTTGGGCATATTGTGCTGGATAATCATTTAGCTGTGGGGCAGGCTCGTGGGCTAACCTTGGATGAAATCGCGCTTAAAGCGTAAAAGCGAATACCGAGTCAATATTCGCTTTTACGTTAAAAGGGACAAACCTTAGGCTTGTTGTTTTTGCAAACGATATAACCATTGACCGTACAAGAAAATCCCCACGGCGGAAATGGCACCAATTCCCCCAATAATATACCAAGCCATGCCGATATCGTGGGTTTGATACAAAAATTGGGTTAATTGTGTCGCGCTTTCGCCGGTATAGGCAACTAAAGTATCAAAGGCTTCTCCTTGAGGGATGGCTGCAATGGCGTTTTCACTCATACCACGTTCGGCAAGCAGTTCTCGTGAAAAACGCTCTTTAGAAGCAAAATGTTCATACAGTTTTGGGCCAAAATAGCCTTCTAAGCCCCAGCCAATCCCTTGAGGTAACATTACAAAACCTAAATACATGGCTTTTTTTCCTTCTGGCGCAATGTTACCCATGAATTCATTTTTCTTTGGGCTTATCATCATTTCACCGATGGAAAATAAGGCGATGGCTAATACTATCATCCAGGCGGCATTGGTAGCCCCTATGAACACGAAAGCCAGAATACTAAATAAACAGCCCATTAACATAGCACTGGTGATACGATATTTGGCGGTTAAGGCAGCGATAAGAAAACAGCTGGTCATGATCATGCCGGCATTGAGGTTGAGCATACCTTCTGGCATGACTTTGGTGCCTGCATTATCTAAGCCTAGCCAAAACTGAAATACACCATTACTGGTGCCAGCTTCGCCAAATAAGCTGGTGACAATGACGCTGGTATCAACCCATTCGGCAATGTGAATGGGGAGCACATCAAATAACGCATTAAACAAAAACCAAAAACCGGCAAAGACCAGCATGTAGTAAATTACGACAGGCTTTTTGAGTTCATGTAATGCATCTTTCCATAGCATTTCTTGTTTTAGCTCACCGGACTTTATTTTAGCGTTGCGGGCTAAGCGTTCTGTTTTACCGGGTTCTTTATAAGCTAAGAGCAATAATAAGTTGCATGAAATGATGGCCGCACAGGCAAAGAAGACATTTTCCCATGACAGTTGTCGCATATGTACAGCAACTAAGGGACCTAAAAAACCACCGATATTCACCACTTGATAGAAAATGCCCCAAGCCATTGAAGAATTATTACGGTTAGTGGAGAGAACGAGGGTGCCTTGAATACCGGGTTTGAAAATCCCTGTACCACCTGCAAGTAACATGGCGCCGATTAAAAAACCCCAAAAACTGGGGAAAAAAGCCATGACTAAATAGCCGGAAATTTTGATTAATGTCGACACAAAAATCGTTTCTTTATAGCCTACTCTATCGGAGATGCCGCCAGTAAAGACAGGAATGAAGGTTTGCATCAGTGCCCAAGCTGAAATAATGACTCCGTAATCACTTAAGCTTATGCCAAGGCCGCCAGCGGAATTGGGTGCTTTTGCATACAGGCCTGCACTGGCTTTTACCCCGTAATAAGCAATACGTTCGATGAGCTCCATGCCACCGACCATCCAAAAAATATAACTTAAGCTGGCAATGGATGCCCACATGCCAAGTTGTTTGACTTCACGCAGATCATTACCTGTGTGGGAAATACTTTGACTCATCTTGTCTTACCCCAAGTTATCTCAAAACGGATTTATTTTTATCGACCTGGTGACAGGCTATGATGGATTGAATAAATGTTAACGTTTGAGGAATGATGTGTTTTTTTTGTTTTAGGTTGGTTACTTTACCTAATTTTGACCGAAAACACTAACTTTGACTGTCGGCAGAGTCAGCCATTAAATCCTATTTGCTAAGATCAGATGAATATTGGAATGTAGAAAGACGTTATTTTCGGGGCAGTTCTGTTGCGTTATTTCTTGCATGGGAAGTGATGACTGTTTTCATCGGAGAGGATAAAAATATGTCGGTTTATGAATAAAAAAGCCAGTTACATCAATAATGTGACTGGCTTTAGTAAGCCGAGATATTAAAATGTCGTGCTCAATCAGCCTTCTAATTTAGCCAGTTCGGCTTTTTGCTCAGTTAACTTGTCGATATCGCGTTGATATTCTGCTTGCTTTGCACGCTCTTTTTCAATGACGGCTGCAGGAGCTTTAGCTACAAACCCTTGGTTTGATAGTTTTTTATCTATTCGCGCAAATTCATTAGCGGCTTTATCGAGCTGCTTATCAATACGGGCCATCTCAGCTGCAACATCAATGAGCCCTGCCATTGGAATAAGCAGCTCCATATTGCCGATGAGCTGAGTGCTTGACATCGGTGCTTCATCGTTGGCCTCAAGTACCGTCATTGACTCAAGTTTTGCCAGTGTGGTGAAGAAGGTTTGGTTGGCATCAAGACGCTGTTTATCTTGAGCACTCACCCCTTTTAATAGGGCATTGAGTGGTTTAGATGGGGCAATATTCAATTCTGCACGAATATTACGAACAGCAACAATAACTTGTTTAACCCATTCAATATCTAGCATGGCTTCTTTATCGACAAGACTTGCTTGATATTCAGGGAATGCGCTGAGCATGATGCTGTCAGTTTGAGCGCTTGTGCCAAGTGCCAGTGGTTTAACCCGTTGCCAAATGGTTTCCGTGATATAAGGCATGATAGGATGCATTAAGCGTTGCATGGCTTCCAGTACTGTGATCAAGGTATGACGAGTACCCCGTAATTCGCTTTCGCTGCCGCTTTGCATAACCGGTTTAGTGAGTTCTAAATACCAGTCACAGAATTGGTTCCATGTAAATTCGTATAACGTATTGGCGGCTAAGTCAAAACGATAGTTGGCCATATGTTCGTCAAAGGCTTTGACCGTTTGATTGAATAAACTCACTATCCAGCGATCGGCCAATGACAAGGTGAGTTCGCCACTTTGATTCCCCTTATCATCAATACCGCAATCTTCACCTTCTGTATTCATTAATACGTAACGTGAGGCGTTCCAAATTTTATTACAGAAACTACGGTATCCATCAAGGCGCTTCATATCCCAGTTAATATCTCGACCGGTTGAAGCCATTGAGGCTAATGTAAAACGTAGCGCGTCGGTACCATGAGCTTCAATGCCATCACTGAATTCTTTACGGGTACTCTTTTCAATTTTTGCAGCAAGCTTAGGCTGCATCATATTGCCAGTACGTTTCTCGACTAAGGACTCAAGATCAATACCATCAATCATATCAAGAGGATCAAGCACATTGCCTTTCGATTTTGACATCTTGTTACCGGCTTCATCACGGATAAGGCCCGTAACATAAACCGTTTTAAAGGGCACTTGAGGTTTACCGTTTTCATCCTTAATAAAGTGCATGGTCATCATGATCATGCGAGCGACCCAGAAGAAAATAATATCAAACCCTGTCACTAACACATCGGTTGGATGGAATGCTTTTAAATCCTCAGTGTTGTCAGGCCAACCTAATGTTGCAAAGGTCCATAAGGCTGAGCTAAACCAAGTATCCAGTACATCGTTATCTTGGCGTAATACGATATCGTTGCCTAATTTATATTTAGTACGGACTTCAGCTTCATCACGACCGACATAGACTTTACCTGCTTCATCATACCAAGCGGGAATACGGTGACCCCACCAAAGCTGACGAGAGATACACCAATCCTGAATATCGCGCATCCAAGAGTTGTACATATTCTCATATTGCTGAGGGACAAACTTGATATCGCCATTGTCGACAGCTTCCATGGCGGTTTTAGCCATAGGAGCAACAGAGACATACCATTGATCGGTTAATAGTGGTTCAATCACCACCCCTGAACGATCGCCATAAGGCACTTTTAATGCGTGAGGCTTAATCTCGCCAAGCAAACCTAAGGTTTCGAGCTCTTCAATGACTAAGTTGCGGGCCTTAAATCTATCTAACCCTGCATATTGTTCAGGAAGGGTATTATCAAGCTCATTGTTACTGCTACCATCGCTGTTCACCACTTCTGCTGTGGTACGAATAGCGGCATCGAACGTGAGCACATTAAACATGGGTAATTGATGACGTTTACCCACTTCATAATCGTTAAAATCATGTGCAGGCGTGATTTTGACACAACCTGTACCAAACTCCATATCTACATAATCATCGGCAACAATGGGGATGAGGCGGTTGACTATGGGTAAATGAATAAACTTGCCGATCAATGATTGATAGCGTTCATCATCGGGATGAACAGCAACAGCGCTATCACCTAATAAGGTTTCAGGACGTGTGGTGGCAATTTCTAGGTAATCTTTGCCGTCGCTTGTTAAGGCCCCTTCCGCTAATGGATAACGAAAGTGCCACATGCTGCCTTGTTTTTCTTTATTTTCGACTTCTAAGTCTGAAATGGCAGTGTGTAATGCAGGATCCCAGTTGACCAGCCTTTTACCACGGTAAATGAGTTCGTCATCATATAATCTGACAAAAACCTCTTGTACAGCGGCTGACATGCCGTCATCCATAGTGAAGCGCTCACGATCCCAATCAACCGATGCGCCTAAACGACGTAGCTGTTTGGTAATGGTACCGCCCGATTGAGTTTTCCAGTCCCAAATTCGGTCTATAAAATTTTCTCGACCTAAGTCATGGCGGCTTTTGCCTTCTTCGTTTGCAAGCTTACGCTCAACCAGCATTTGGGTTGCAATACCCGCGTGATCGGTACCGACTTGCCAAAGGGTATTTTTGCCTTTCATACGCTGATAACGAGTCAGTGTATCCATAATGGTATCTTGAAAAGCATGGCCCATGTGTAAGCTACCTGTCACATTAGGTGGCGGGATCATGATGCAATAGTTACCTTGGGACGCGTCGCCCTGAGGTTTAAAATAACCTTGCTCTTCCCAGTTTTGATAAAGAGCTTGTTCAATGGACTGCGGGTGATATGTTTTTTCCATGGGTTCGTGTGCTTCTCAAACTAAATTAAGGGGTTGTGTTGCTAAATCTTGGGTCGCTAGTGCAATCCCTAAGGTTCTATATTGATGATACCTTAGCCTTGCTTGTGCTTTATCGTTTGCAACAAAGTCGACAATCTGGCCAAAGTTTACCGCAAATGAGGGGACTTGGTCTGCAAGATTGATCAATTGATGGCGTTTTTTATTGGGTCCAAATGGATCCATGCCGATTTCAACGGGGGCGCCAGTTGCTGGGCCTTCACCTTTTAGATTATGTGGGACAAAGGCACTGGGGGGAAATAGCCACAGTAACTCATCAATGGCATATGCTTGCTCTTTGTTTTCACAATGAATATAGACGCTTTGTTGCTTTATGAAATAGTGCTGAGCCAATTCACATGCCAAGTGATAGACGGGATTAAGATCCATGACTTCTGGTGTTGATGGCGTTGGCAACAAATAAAACAGCGTTTGGGTCATTGGCGTGCATTCTATTGGTGTGAAGGATTAACAGGGGGTATTGTACACTGAAAGTGAAATGGTTCCCAAAGGTGTTTTTATTTCCAGCATTTTTTATTGCTAAAGCGTCATATTTGACGGTTTATCCCGTATTCATTTAAAGGAATCGATTGTTAAATGAATACGGGCATACGATGCGGCAATCAGTCTATGGCTTGTAACGTGAGTCGATTACTCACCTTGTTCAACGCCCGCGCGATTTATCAAAAACTGAGTTAACAATGGGACAGGACGTCCTGTTGACCCTTTATTTGCGCCACTGTTCCAAGCAGTACCTGCCACATCTAAATGGGCCCAATGGTATTTTTTGGCAAAGCGAGATAAGAAGCATGCTGCTGTGATAGAACCAGCTGCTCGGCCACCTAGGTTCGTCATATCGGCAAAAGGACTTTCTAGCAGTTCTTGATATTCATCCCATAATGGCATGCGCCATGCTCTATCACCGCTTTGCTCACCGGCGTTAAGCAGTTCATGTGCAAGCGGATTATGGCCAGAAAATAAACCCGATGCATGTTTACCTAATGCAACAACACAAGCGCCAGTTAATGTCGCAGTGTCGACAACCAGCTCAGGGTCAAAACGTTCAACATACGTTAAGACATCACATAATACTAATCGGCCTTCAGCATCGGTATTTAACACTTCAACGGTTTGGCCTGACATGGTTGTCAGTACATCACCTGGTCGATAAGCGTTACTGGATGGCATGTTTTCACAGCCCGCAAGAATACCGATAACATTAACAGGAAGCTTCATTTCACATAGTGCTTTCATGGTGCCAATCACACCCGCAGCGCCGCCCATATCATATTTCATTTCATCCATGGCTTCGCCGGGTTTTAATGAAATACCACCGGAATCAAAGGTCAGGCCTTTTCCGATGAGAACAATGGGTTTTTCATCACTTTTTGCTGCGCCATGGTATTCCATAATGGTCATAATGGATTCATTGTGACTGCCTCGCCCCACAGCTAAATAAGAATTCATCTCTAATTTAGCCATTTGCTCTTCACCGACGGTGGAGACGGTTAAGCTTTCATGGGTTTCAGCCAATTGACGTGCTTGAGAAGCTAAATAGGCTGGATTACAAATATTGGGTGGCATGTTGGCCACGTCACGGCATAAATGCATACCGTTTGAAATGGCAAGGCCGTGTTCAATGGCACGCTCGCCAACCGTGAGCTCTCTGCGCGTTGGAACATTGAAAACCAGTTTACGCAATGGACGACGAGTTTCCCCTTTACGGGTCTTTAAGGCATCGAAGCTGTAGAGGCTATTTTGTGTAGTTTCTAAGGCTTCACGTACTTTCCAGTATGTATCCCGTCCTTTTACATGTAATTCGGTTAGAAAACACACCGCTTCCATTGAGCCTGTTTCATTAAGCGTATTTATTGTTTTGGTTATAATTTGTTTATATTGACGTTCATCCAGCTCTCTTTCTTTACCGCAGCCGACCAATAATACTCGCTCGCTAAGCACATTGGGAACGTGATGTAGCAGAAGCATTTGCCCCGGTTTACCTTCTAAGTCTCCGCGACGTAATAGGTTACTGATATAACCTTCACTGATTTTATCCAGTTGTTCGGCAATACCTGATAAACGTCGAGGTTCATACACGCCGACAACGATACAAGCTGAGCGTTGCTTCTCTGGGCTACCGCTCTTTACACTAAACTCCATGAGCTCTCCTAGATTCTTAAAGACAAATTTTATTATTTATTGGATAATGTCTGCTTGTGCCCCAAAATGGGGACTAAATATGGCACACCAAAAGCGATTTCCTCTGGTGTATTGTTGACCACGTTTAGCCATTGTTGGTTGCAAAACGACTAAAAGTAGACAGTCTACATGAAAGTTGGGTTGATACCAGCATAAATCAAAGTTTAGAGAGTGTATCCTACTTGTGATTGTACTTAGATACTTGATTAGTGAAGTTTTAAAAGCACAGATAGCTGTATTTCTCGTTTTGTTGGCTATTTTTATTAGTCAACAGTTCGTTCGTGTGCTGGCTGATGCCTCTGATGGTGAATTTCCTGCCTCATTAGTGGTGACTTTGCTAGGGCTGAATATGCCTTTTTTAGCAGTGTTAGTGATCCCGTTGAGTTTATTTTTAGGGATTTTGCTTGCCCATGGACGGATGTATTCAGAAAACGAAATGGTTATTTTCCATGGAGTGGGGGTGAGTGAGTGGTATATAACCCGAATAACATTATTGATAGCCTTGGTGAACCTTGTCATAACGGGTTTTTTATCTCTTTATGTTGCCCCATGGGCGGAAGAGAAGCAAAACCAAGTTTTAGAGCATGCTCAATCTGAAGCGGGGTTAGCTGCTTTAACGGCTGGACGTTTTCAAACCAGTCCAGATGGACGTGCTGTACTCTTTGTTGAAAAAATTGGCCGAGATAACTCATTGAGTAAGGTTTTTGTTGCGCAGCTTCCTGAAAAAGACGACGCATCTGGGACCAGTAATGTTGTTGTGGCTAAAAGTGGCAGTGTGATCGAGGGGGACAGTGGTGCGCAACGATTAGAGTTATCGGATGGCGTGAGTTATCAGGGTCGCCCGAAAGATCTTGATTATCAGATCACCACTTTTGGTGGTTATCAAATGCAGATAAAAGAGCAGGAAGTGGATCAGCGTCGCCGTAAACTGTCCTCTTTACCATTAGGCCAATTGATGGATATTGATTCCCCTGAAGCCACGGCCGAATTTCACTGGCGATTAGCGATCCCTTTAGCCATTCCATTGATGACATTAATTGCTGTGCCTATGTCTCGAGTGAATAATCGTCAAGGGAAATTTGCGAAAATGTTGCCCGCTATTTTATTATATTTAGGGTATTTTGGTTTGATGGTGGCAGGCAGAAGAGCATTAGAAGATGGTGTTATTCCAGCCTTTCTTGGTATGTGGTGGATCCACGCTTCGGCCTTGTTTATTGGATTAATACTATTGAGTAAAGAAAGGCCATGGGGCAGCAAAATGTTAGCCTATTTTAAACGTAAAAAGGCCACTGCATGAGAATTTTAGATTTTTATATTGCGAGAACAATTATTAGTAGTTCGGCATTATGCTTGCTTATTTTAACGGGGTTATCTGGGATTATTAAGTGGGTTGATCAGCTGAGATTGGTTGGGCGGGGTACTTATACGATGCTTGATGCGGGGATTTACGTGCTTTATCTTATTCCTCGTGATGTAGAAATGTTTTTTCCCATGGCGGTATTGTTAGGTGCATTGATTGGTATGGGAATGATGGCCTCTAATTCTGAGTTAGTGGTCATGCAGTCCTCTGGGTTATCTCGTTTGCAAATTGCGATATCGGCCTTGAAAACCGCGATTCCTTTAATGATATTGGTGATGATTTTAGGCGAATGGGGGGCGCCAGCGGCAGAACTAAAAGCGAAAGAGATGAAAGCCATTAAAACCTCAGGTGGTAGTTTTATTAAATCGAAACAGGGTATTTGGGCTCGTGATGGTGGCTTTTTTGTGAATATTGGTCAAGTGGTTGATGTCGATCAGCTGAGTAACGTCACCTTATATAAATTTACTGATACGTTGGATCTAGTCAGTACTGTGAATGCAAAAACGGCTAATTATGTGGATGATCAATGGCAGCTACATGATGTTGAAACCACCTCGCTGACTGCTGATAGGGTGACCGTTAACCATAAAGATATGGAAATATGGCATTCTACGTTAACACCAGATAAATTGACAGTTGTATCGGTCAAACCTGAATCATTATCCATTCAAGGTTTGTTAGGTTATTTGGATTACTTAAAGGCAAACCATCAAGCCGCAGAACGCTATGAGTTAGCACTATGGCGCAAGCTCATGCAGCCTGTCACTATTGCCGTTATGATGTTGGTTGCATTGTCTTTTGTTTTTGGACCATTGCGAACAGCGACAATGGGCGCGCGAGTGTTATTAGGTGTGGTCGCAGGGTTTAGTTTCTATATTTGCAGTGAAATTTTTGGCCCACTGAGTATTGTGTATGGGTTACCCGCTTATATGAGTGCAGGTATGCCAGCGCTTATTTTTAGTGCGGGAGCACTGTATTTTATTCGTAAATAGAAATGAGTAGGAAAATGGCATCGAATAGATGCCATTCTTAGACAGGCTGGAAGGTTTAAACACCCCGCCAGTTACGTAATTGGTTTGCCTCAGCTGATAATACAACCACTTCAGATCGAGTCATGCTGTCTTGCAGAGCGAGTTTGTCTGTATTGAGTATAATCCATATATTACCTAGCCCCAATAACGAATAAATTAACCGAGCACTGGCCGTTATCATACTTAAGCTTTGCCCATTTGGATGTTGTACCTTTAGTCTCCAAGCACGCATACCTAACGTTTGGCCACCATAGCTCCAGAAGCTGATATAAAAAAGGCCGACACAAAGTACTAGCCAAAATTGATAAAGGCTTTTATATAATGCAGTGCCATTGAGTAAATCTGAGACATGGTCAAACCCATTCATATTGAGTAAATTAAGGGAGACCAGCCCAGTAAATATGCCAAAGCCAATAGCGCCAGCAATCATATAAACAGCAACCGCTAATAAAGCATCGTAGACTATTGCCCCAAGTCGACGAAAAAAACTGGCTCGAGGGTAATTCGCATGTTCGCTATTGCCTCTCACGCTATGGGATGTTTGTGTCGTCTTTGTGTGTGTTGGTTTCATGATAGCCACTCTTATTTTTCAGCGTCAGGTTCATCTTTAACGAAATATATATCGCTAAAGCCAAAACGGGCAAACTCTTTGGCTCTGAAGTCTTTTACGGCTGCACTGCCTTTAGAGGTCATTGCAATTTGTTGTTCCATGGCTAAATAATTCGTCAGATCAACGCCTTCTTCGGCTGCAACGGCTTCATACATATCGTGATAGACATCATAAGCAAAGTTAATTTCTTTTGATTTTTTTTTATATTTATAGGTGATCCTACGGGCCATGATGTTTATCCTAACTGTGTCTAAAAAAGCGAAAATCGATTGTTGTCTTGCTGAAAAATAAGCGAGCAATCAGGTATTATACATTAAGAACCCTGATAGTCTGGTGTGAAATTTTATCCTTGTCTGTTGCATTATACGAGTAAGGCCAATTTGGGGGCGAGATTTTTAGGCCAAATATGATAGGCTTTATGATGTTTGATGAGTGACGCTTTTTTATCGCCTAATGTGAGTAATAGTTCATGCTTTAGGGCTTTAGAGGCGATAGTGTAGAGATCGGCACGGATATACAATGTCACAGGTTTGATGAGTTCGTTATCTTGAATGTGATAAAGATACTCTTCTTCTGAAATCACTAAACTGCGTTGTCCGTGACTATTGAGTTTAAGGTTAGGGGATAAGCGTTGATCTTTAATAATGATCCAATCTTCTTGTTCCAGCTCTGCTAACAATGCGGTTAGACGTGCACCTAATCCTTGTTGTTTGTGGCTAATCAAACGGTATTGAGTGCTTATGTTAAGTAAAATAGCGGGTAGATCTACGCTAGCACCTTGACTTCGAGCTTGGCGGATCCAAAGTGTTAAATCATTTGCAACGAGTTTTGAAAATTGCTTGTTTTTTTGCGCCGTAACCATCCAGTGACATAAAAAATGGCTTTGAGTGCTCGCTGTTTTGACCTTTGCTGTCGCGTTATAGGTTTCAAGTGCTTGCAAACCTGCTGTTGCAAGTTCGAGTATGGCGTCATTATAGGTTTGCGTATTCATATGCCCCACTATTTAATTAAATACATTACTTAAATTGCTTTCTAATCGAGCGCACTTGACGTTTTATTATTTGAATAAAAAGTCAGTCTTTTACCTAAGATTTTTTCAATTAATTGGGTGGCGCTCAAATCATGGGTAACATTGATAACGGTGGCCATCGCATCGGTTGTTGCACCAATCACGACGAGCATCGGGATCACTTCCATTGGGAGTCCCAGTGCCGTGACAATAAAGATTTCGCCTAAAAATGCCCCTCCAGGTACACCACTAACAATGACAGCGTATAAAGTTGCGAGTAATAAGGTCATGAAGAAGACTTCAGGGCTGAAGTCTAATCCAAGCACAGCGTAAATAAAGACAACCTTAAGGGTGGCTGTCATGGCTGCGCCGCCTTTATTAATATTGACCAATAAAGGTAAACAGATCTCGGCTATTTCTTCTTTTAATCCCATTTTCTGTGCGCTGCGCAGGTTAACGGGTAAACTGGCTAATGATGAGCTGGTTCCTAATGCCGTGGCAGCAGAGGGAAAGACATTCTGCCAAAAGCGGCTAATGGCAGGGCGGCCCCCAGCAAGGGCTGCATACAGAGTGGAACCGATAATAAAATAAATCAGTGCAGCAATAAAAAAGAGGAAAATAGCACGAGCAAATGAGGTGAGCAACTCTGGATCTTGATTGGCCATTGTGGCTGCAAAATAGCAACCTAATCCAATGGGGGCGACAATCATGATCATTGAAACCATTTTCATCGTGACAACATTTAAACTTTGTAGCATTGCGGCCACCTTTCGGCCGTGCTCGCCAGATTGTCCGATAGCAATACCTGCAATAATGGATATGATCACGAGGGCAAGAATATTTGATTTTGAGAGTAATTCGACAAAATCATTAGTAGTGAGCATTTTGACAAAGTCCATATGCCCGCCGTCAGTGCTTATGGGATCTTTAAGAGAGAGTGTGACCCCTTGAGCGGGATCATAAAAGCTGGCAAGACTTATCATAGTGAGTGATGGGATTATCGCCATGATAGCTGAAACACCAATCACGGCTAAGAGGATCACGCCTAATTTTTTTAAGTCTGTCATGCTGGCGATTGACGAGGTGACACTTAAGCTCACTAAAGGCACGACAATCATGAACAGTAAGTTAATAAAAATTTGGCCAATGGGGGCTAAGTGATGAGCGACGTCAGGAAAATAAATACCTATCATGGCACCCATACCAAGCGCGAATAATAAAATCAGAGAAGAGCGGTAATGGGTTGAAATATTTAACAAGCGCATAATATTAGCCTTATTATTTTTAGGGGCTGTAAATCTTTATTCGGAATAAAGGTGTTTTAGTCGCGGTCTATTTAATCCTATGAGTGAGCAATTAAAAGATCATAGGGTCAACTGAGTGACTATTATACCAAAATAAAATTTGTTAATGATATCAAAATGATTTTAGATATAATTTATACGATTGTTCAGGGGGTAAATAAAGGTGAAAACAGAAACCAAGGGAGGTGTTTATTATTTGAATAAGCAAGGAAAGTGAAAATTCACTTCCCTTGATAAAAAATTACTTAAGCTTTTTTATTTTCGCAGGAGAGGCGTTTTTGACTTTGACTCTGCGGCCACTCATTTTTCGTTCCGCAGCCACCTGGGCACCGGCATTATCCTCACGTTGTTGCTTTTTAGCGAAGCTACGACGCTTTTGTAATTGCTTGATAAGTAAATCTCGACTACCGACTTCATATCCAGGAATTGTAATACGACGCAGTTTTTGGCCAATAAGCTTTTCGATATCAGCAAGGGTACGTTCTTCTTCACGACTAACAAAAGAGATTGCGACGCCGCTTTTACCTGCTCGACCTGTGCGGCCAATACGATGAACATAATCTTCGGCCAAAAATGGAAGGTCATAGTTGACTACATATTCTAGTGAAGGAATGTCTAAACCACGGGCAGCCACTTCGGTGGCGACTAATACGCGAACTTTACCTTCTTTGAATTCACGTAATGCTCGGCGGCGACTGCCTTGTGCTTTTTCACCGTGAACAACGCTTGAAGGAATACCGTCTAAGTTGAGCTCTTTAACAAGGATATCCGCGGCATCACGGGTGGCTGTGAACACCAGTACTTGTTGCCAGTTTTTGGTGCCGATGAGCTCAGATAATAATTCACGTTTACGGCGTTGCTCAACGGGATAAATGGCTTGGCTTACCGTTGCAGCGGTGGTGTTTTGTTTATCCGCGCTGATCACATTGGGTTTAATCAGCATGTCATTGGCGAGTTTTTTTACGGCACTTGAAAAGGTGGCTGAAAATAATAAATTCTGGCGTTTGCTATTTGCCACTTGTAGAATTTTTTGAATATCTTGACTGAAGCCCATATCCAGCATGCGATCTGCTTCATCAAGTACAAGGAAGTCAAGGTTAGATAAACTCAAATTACAAGAGGTTAAATGTTCTAATAACCGACCTGGCGTGGCAACGATAATATCGGCACCGCGTTTTAATTTCAGTGCTTGAGAGTCCATTTTGACTCCCCCGTATAATGTGATGACACTCATATCGAGATACTGACTATAGTCATTGATATTTTGAGCAACTTGAGCGGCGAGTTCTCTCGTTGGTGTCAAAATGAGTGCTTTTGCATTTGAACGGTGAGTTTCACTGGGGTTATCGAGCATTTTTTGCAAAATAGGCAAAGCAAAGGCGGCAGTTTTACCTGTGCCGGTTTGCGCACTGGCTAATACATCTTGTCCGCGTCTGATTGCAGGAATGGCTTGTTGTTGAATAGGCGTCATTTTTTGATAACCACATTCTGAGATAGCACGTAAAATCTCGGGAGCAAAACTAAAAGATTCAAATCTCATTATGAGGTCCTGTTATTCGTCATTCACATCAAGTTATTCGGTAATATTAGTTCATACGCGCTAAATGCTTGAGTGGGTTTAGCGCGGTGGCGGAGTATAGCAAAGATTAGGGTAAGATTTTAGGGTTATTTACCTTTTATGGAGGTATCATTTTACTCTTTAAAGCTATATTTTGATTAATGGCCTGACTTTATTGTTTCTCTAACGTCTCTATGCCTACAGGGATTTGATACCAAGCTGGTTTTTCACTCGTCCATACATGGATTATTGGAGCAAAATCTTGATCGATAGAGGCGCCCACAGGTTTTAATTTTAGTTTAATGAGATCTGGCTGTGCTGGATTGACATGGTATATGCGGGTGCCGCAACTGGGGCAAAATTTAGCATGATTTTGATTGCCACTGTCAGCTATGCGGCTCCAATGCTTCATTTCACCTTGAAAATGAATATCTTCTTTAGATACAACGGCTGTGATGCTAAAGGGACTACTTGATAGAATTTGGCATTCGCAGCAGTGACAGGCTAAGACTTTTATGGGTTTTTTATTCAGCGTGTAACTGACCTGTCCACATTGGCACGCTGCGGTGACGGGGTAGTCCATTGATGCTCCTAGATTTTATAACTATCTTTGAATGACAGAATTGGCAATATATAGCTAGATCCACGTATAAATGAACCTAGCATATATCATTAGAATAAACTATATCGCTTGCGTGGCGTTTGTTAGCCAGTTCAACTCAATCCCTTCTATGAAGGGTGATAAAGCAGAAAAGACGCGTTGGTGATAGTCATTAAGCCAATTTATTTCTGTTACCGTTAGTAAGCTATTGTCGATTAAGCGTAAGTCCATTGGAATTAATGTGAGTGCTTTAAATTCTAGCATGTCACGTTCACTATCTTTTAATGCTTCACAGATTTGAACCGCCACGAGGTTTTCAAGTCTTATCCCAAACTCACTCTCTCGATAATAGCCAGGTTCATTGGAGACTATCATACCGGGCAGGAGTGCCACGGGCTGGCCCGCTTTTGCGATGCGCTGTGGGCCTTCATGAACATTAAGAAAATGACCGACACCATGCCCTGTACCATGATCGTAATCATATCCGTGTTGCCATAGAAATTGTCTGGCAAATGCGTCTAACTGCTGACCTGTTGTGCCTTGAGGGAATTTCGCTTGATCCAGTGCTATGTGCCCTTTAAGGACTAAGGTCACCATTTTTTTCTGCTCATCATTGATCTCGCCAATGGCAATAGTGCGGGTGACATCAGTGGTGCCATCAAAATATTGTGCACCAGAATCCACTAAGTAGAGGCTATTTAGGAGCATGGTAGCTGGTGTGCCATTGTTATGGTTGTAATGACACATGGCGGCGTTACTGCCGAGGGCTGAAATGGTATCGAAACTGGGTTCTTGATAGAGGGGATCTTCAAGTCTAAAGCTTTCGAGCTTATCGCTCAATGTGGCTTCATTATGTAAACGATGATGTTGTACTTCATTATCAAGCCAAGCTAAAAAGCGGCTGACTGCGACACCATCTCGAATATGGCATGCTGTAAACCCTGCAAGTTCGATTGTATTTTTTTGAGCTTTTTCGAGTGCGATAGGACAACTGGCTGGGAGCAAGGTGACATTGGCCGCTTTTGCTGTGAGCTGTGACCAAGCATTACTTGCATCGGGATCACACAGGAGGATTTTATTTGAAAGGGCTTTTAAGGAACTTGCTAATTCCGCTTCCGGTAAAAAATCGACTCCGTTTCCGACATGCTCGTTAATCCCTTGAGGCAACTTAGTGACATCGGTAAATAGCGTCACACGGCTGTCTTTGTATAATAGTGCGGTGCCAAGGATAACGGGAAGCCTAGGCACATCTTGGCCACGAAGGTTTAATAACCAACAAAAAGAATCCAAAGCGGTAATTAATGCCGCATCAGCGCCGATGTGCTGAATGTTTTTGGCGATTCTCGTACGTTTGTCCTGACTGCTTTCACCGGCATAATCATGACTGAATAAAATGGCTGGTGAACTTGAGGCTTCTGGGCGATTGTTCCAGTGTATATCGATGGGATTTTCATCGAGGGTGACCAGTGTTATGTCAGCTTTATGAAAAGCTGATTGTGCTTTTTGAAACCAGTTAAAGCTGTGTAAACGGCTATCGATACCCACTCGAGAGTGTGTGGGGAGGGTGTCGATGAGCCATTGAATTTGGGGGACGTCAGTGAGACTTAAATACTCAAATAACCCTGCGCTCACTTGCTGGCGAACTTGAACGGTATAACGACCATCGGTAAAAATGGCGGCGCTGCCTTTTAATATAATGGCCATTCCAGCTGAGCCCGTAAATCCCGTTGCCCAATATAATCGCTCATTGTGCGCAGGGACATATTCTCCTAAATATTCATCGGCTCTAGGGACAATAAAAGCGTCGAGATCATTGTTGGCCATTTCAGTTCGAATAGCGTTAAGGCGAGTGGCAATAAGTGATGACATAAAGCTCCAACTGAATAATTGTTGTTTCGACGGGATGAATACCGACGATAAAGGACAAAATGACAACAATATTAACATAAAACCCTCCTTTGGTCTTAGTGATAAAAGAAGGGAAAGCCTTGTTGTTTAATTAATCGATACTGATAAGTTCCACATCAAAAATCAATGTTGCACCAGCAGGGATTTGTCCTGCACTTCGATTACCGTAGGCTAAGTTGTTCGGAATAAAAAAACGGGCTTTTTCGCCGACAACCATTAATTGTAAACCTTCTGTCCAACCTTTAATGACTCTATTTAATGGAAAAGAGATAGGTTCTCCTCGATCAAAAGAACTATCAAATACGGTGCCATTAATAAGACGGCCCTCATAATTAACGGTGACGGTATCTGTGGCTTTAGGATGTTGAGTGCCGCTTCCTGCAGTCAGGACTTGATATTGTAATCCAGATGTTGTGGTTTTTACGTTTGGTAACGTTTTATTTTCGGCTAAAAAGGCTTGCCCCTGGGCATTCTGCTCTTTGACTTCGGCTTGATTGTTTCTTGAGCTATAAAAGTAAAAAATAACTCCAGCAATTAGAATAATGGCGAGTAAGACTTTCATTGTGTATTCCTTGGTTATTGATGCATCTTTTATCCGTTTTAATCAGCCTGTTTAAGCTCATAAAGTGGATTTAAAAGTAGGGGGAAATAATAAGATATAGAGTAATAATATATTGATTATGATGACAAGGTACAGCTTGTTTTTAAAGGGCTGCTTTTGTGTTTTGTGACGTAATAACTGTTGTGCCAGTAAGGCGCCCGGCCAGCCACACAGTAAAGCTAATAAGTGCAATGTGCGCTCTTTGGTGCGCCATTTCGATTTGCGGGCTGCGGATTTATCAATGGCGAAAGCACAGAACGTGATTAAGCTTATAATTAGGTAACTCAGGAGTATGTTGATTGAGATTAACGACAGTACATAAGCAGCGATGAGTAGGCAGAAAAAAATAATGGCGAAAGTCATGACTATTTTCAGTAAATGGAGTCAATTGACGAGACTAACATTTTGAGAAACATCCTCATAGGGGGAATGTTAACGTGGCTAATAAGTTTAATATGGGGCTTAGTATATTGTATTTAAATATTCACTTAACCTGATGTGTTGGTCTCCTTCTTCACATCAGGTTAACTTATTACTTTATAGGCTTTTCTGTGATCCACAGCTTGATGGTGCCTTTCACTACAACGATGTCATTTTTATCATATGCAGTGACATTGACCATTAAATCACCCGGTACCCATTGCTCTGGTTGGACTTCTGCGACACAGCGAATATCGCTGTTGGCTTTGGCGGTATAGTCTAAGCTCATGCCTTTTGGAAGCCAGCGTAAATGAGCAGGAATAGAGGCTTCTGCCATTGTGCCCATTGCCATTTCTAATCCATTACAAATAGCAATAACATGGACGGTTTTAATGTGATTATGTACCGCCCGTCTTTTTTTGACTAAACAAACACATCGATGAGGACGCAAATCGGTAATTAAGGGGTTAATGGTTGAGAAGTAAGGCGCCATTTTGCTAATAAACATGGAAAATAATTTATTCCCAAAAGAGAAGCGACTCATTTTATTGTAAAGCGACATGACTTTTGTCGGTTTTGCTGTATGCATTATCGGTTTCCTTTTACTTTGCATATGAAAGAGGCGCCAATGCCAATATTTTTGTGTGAAATGTCATCTGGTCGGATGTCTTTTTGTTAGATTAGCACTTTTTCTACGTAAAAGGCTAGTTTACTTTTCCTAGGTACTTTTTGTTAAATAAAATCAGGTGATTAATTTTATTCGATGAGTAAAGTAATAAAAACTACAAGTTTCATTTCCTTTCGTTGGGTTTGCACACGTATACTTCTTGTTAGCCAAAATTAGTTTGAGGATGATAAGTGAAATACCTAATTATTTATTTAAAGGGGCTTGCAATGGGGGCGGCCGATGTTGTGCCTGGGGTCTCGGGAGGGACAATTGCGTTTATTACAGGCATACTTGATACCTTGCTCGATAGTATTCGTAGTATTAATTTTTCACTGTTAGGCGTGATTAAGGAAAAAGGGTTAAAAGCGGCTTTTCTTCATATTAATGGGCCATTTTTATTATGTGTTTTTGCAGGTATTTTAACCAGTATATTGACATTAGCTAAGCTAATATCCTACTTGTTGGTGACTCATCCTATACCTGTGTGGTCTTTCTTTTTTGGATTAATCTTAATCTCTGTCGTGCATATGCTAAAACAAGTGCAAGGTTTTTCTGTCGCCCGTTTTGCATTATTTGTGCTGGGTGTTGCAGTGGCTTGGGGGATCACCATGATTAATCCTATGGCACTTGAATTGACCCGCTTGAATATTTTTTTGGGAGGCTGTATTGCGATTACCGCTATGTTATTACCAGGCATCTCAGGAAGTTTTATTTTAGTATTATTGGGCTTATACACAGGTGTACTCGGAGCGGTAAAAAACTTTGATTTAACGGTGATGCTGACTTTTGTTACGGGTGCTATAGTGGGATTATTGAGCTTTAGTCATTTGTTATCTTTGTTATTGCGTAAATACCATGATGCGACACTGGTTTTTTTAACAGGCTTAATGTTAGGGACGTTAGGTAAGATTTGGCCTTGGAAAGAAACGTTAACATGGCGCGAGAATTCAAAAGGAGAAATGGTTGCATTGAGTGAGCGTAATTTATCACCGATGCAATTTGAACAACTAACAGGTCAACATTCACTCATCTTATGGGCGGTGATTGCTATGTTCGCCGGTATTCTTCTTGTGTGGGGGCTAGAGCGATTTGCGGCTAAATATCCTCAAATGGCTGAATAGTTCAAGCATGAGTCACTAAGTTGTTAAGGTCAGTTTTTACTGGCCTTTATTTTATATTTTTACCGAGATATTTATACTGTTTGTCGCTATGCTTTAAATGATGAGGTTTGTTGTATAGGGATGACACACATGGGTTTTACTAGCGAAAAGATACAGATTGGCATTAGCGCTTGCTTGTTAGGGGAAAAAGTTCGGTTTGATGGTGGGCATAAAGCATCTCAATACTGTCAAAAAGAACTTAAACCACACTTTGATTTTGTGTCTGTTTGTCCTGAAATGGCGATAGGTATGGGCGCGCCGAGAAAGTCTATTCGTTTAATTAGAGACAATGAAGCACTTTATGTTCGCAGTCAAGATGGTAGCCTCGATGTCACTGATAAACTTGTTGATTTTAGTCAAGATAAAGTTGAGCAATTGGATTTTTTAGGCGGGTATATTCTCTGCGCTAAGTCACCGACTTGTGGCATGGAAAGAGTGATTGAATACAAAATAGAGACAAACAGTGGCAGCAAAGTGGGGGTGGGGGTGTTTGCCCGTGCTTTAATGGATAGGTATCCATCTCTTCCTGTTGAAGAAGATGGGCGGCTACATGATTTGAAAATACGTGAGAATTTTTTTACACGTATTTATGCCTACCATGACTGGCATTGTATGAAGCTGTCTGGGTTGACAAAACATAAATTAATCGACTTTCATTCTCGATATAAATATTTATTGATGGCGCATAGCCCAAAAGAATATCGATTACTCGGACCAATGTTATCCAAGATACCCGATGATCTCGAGCTCTTTTCAGAGCGTTACTTAACTCGATTTATGGCCATTTTAAAAGTCAAAGCGACGCGCAAAAATCATACCAGTGTATTGCAACATATACAGGGTTACTTTAAAAAGTATTTAAGCAAAGAGCAAAAGCAAGAACTTAGCGAAATGATCTTAAAATATCATCAGGGGTTACAACCGATTCTAGTGCCCATCACTTTGATTAATCATTATCTAAGAGAGCATCCCAGTGAGTATATTGAAAATCAAGTTTATTTAAATCCCCATCCTGAGAGCCTAAAATTGCGTTATGCTTTTTAATGAGAGATGAGGATAGGCTTTCAACTGGATTTTTTACTGTGATCGACTTGTTTTTTGTCATAATACTCAAAAGGAAATAGGTTGCGTATTCTCTGAGATATTGCGCTACTAACATTGGCGGAAATATGTAGCCTGACAGTATTTAATCGTTCACATCGAATAGTACAGGTGAGCTTTTCTGTTTTTGCGATATGCCGACATTCTTTTTCAAATTTTTCAGGGATCTTTCCTTTATGTGAAGCGAGTCTACCTTGTTTGAAATGCATTTCAAACAAGGTTAATCCTTTTTTTCCACTAAAAATAAGTAAGTAAATAAGGGCGACTCCAAGTAAAACAAAAGCAATTTTTAGTATGGTAAGGGTCATTGTCTTTTCCTTTTGACTTCAGCTGGTTACCTATTACATTGAAGGCACAACTATTTCAACTGTAAGCGATAATGTGTATCTTCAAGTTGCTTGGATATTGACACTTTATCTTATCTGAATCAGATAACGTGTCTACAAAAAATATAGGGATATTTTAAGTTTGAATAATGTTTTATTTGTCAGGCTTAGATATTTAATATTGAGAGATTCGATGAATACGTTTTAGATGCGGTTAAGCTAAGCTATATTGAGATGAAATTGACTTTCCCGTAAGGAGATACTTTTGCAATTACTCGATCCCACATTATTGCGCCAGCAATGTTATATCAATGGCATTTGGCAAGATGCTGATAGTCAAAATCGTCAAGCTGTAGTGAATCCATTAAACAATGAGATTATTGCCCATGTTCCTATTATGGAAGAGAAAGAAACACAAAGAGCAATAGAGGCGGCGGCGATGGCCTTAAGTGCTTGGCAAGCTTTGACTGCCCAAGCGCGAAGTGCAAAATTAAGAACTTGGTTTTTACTATTAATAGAGCATAAGGAAGATTTAGCTTTATTAATGACAACCGAGCAAGGAAAGCCGTTAAGTGAGTCAAGAGGAGAAGTGGGTTATGCGGCTTCTTTTATCGAATGGTTTGCAGAAGAGGCTAAGCGAGTTTATGGGGAGACAATTCCTGGGCATCAAGCTGACAAACGTTTAATGGTGATTAAGCAAGCTGTGGGGGTGACTGCGGCGATAACGCCTTGGAATTTTCCGGCTGCAATGATAACGCGAAAAGCGGCTCCTGCATTGGCTGTGGGTTGCACTATGGTGGTTAAGCCTGCACCTGATACTCCCTTAACCGCTTTAGCGTTAGCTGAACTTGCCCATAGAGCTGGGATCCCAGCTGGGGTATTTAATGTGGTGACGGGAGATGCGCTGAGCATTGGTCAGCAATTGTGTAAGAGCCCTGATGTTAAAAAGCTTTCTTTTACTGGATCGACCCCCGTTGGAGTGAAACTTATGCAGCAATGTGCTCCAACGCTGAAAAAAATGTCTTTGGAATTAGGAGGCAATGCGCCTTTTATTGTTTTTGATGATGCGGATATTGATGCTGCGGTGGAAGGCGCTATGGTGGCAAAATATCGTAATGCAGGTCAAACTTGCGTTTGTGCCAATCGTTTATATATTCAAGAGGGAATTTATGAGCGTTTTGTTGAAAAATTTGCTGCTGCCGTGTCGCAATTAAAAGTGGGTGATGGAACGGTGGAAGGAGTGACAATTGGTCCTTTGATTAATCAAGCGGCGGTTGAAAAGGTAAAACGCCATATCGAGGATGCGATGACGAAAGGAGCAAAGCATGTCGTTACGCATGATAAAATTGATTTAAAAGGAAATTTTATATCACCTTGCATTTTAACTCACGTTGACAATCGTATGCTATTTGCAACAGAAGAGACCTTTGGCCCTTTAGCTCCTTTATTCAAATTCAGTGATGTTGATGATGTGATCAATCAAGCAAATGACACAGAATTTGGTTTAGCGGCTTATTTTTATGGGCGAGATATGTCCCTTATTTGGAAAGTTGCTGAAGCTTTAGAATATGGCATGGTTGGAGTGAATACTGGACTGATTTCAACAGAGGTAGCTCCTTTTGGCGGTATCAAATCATCAGGCCTAGGAAGGGAAGGTTCAAGGCATGGTATCGATGAATACCTTGAAATGAAATATATCTGTATGTCTGTTTGAGTGTGACTCATTGAAACTAGGGACGGTAGCATGACGAATGATGATTTGATTAAACGTAGATTGCAATCTGTCGCAAAGGGAGTGTCTCAAATTCACCCTTTTTATGTCGATAAAGCTGAAAATGCCACAATATGGGACGTAGAAGGGCGAGAGTTTATTGATTTTTCTGGTGGAATCGCAGTGCTAAATACTGGGCACTTGCACCCTAATGTCAAGCAGGCTGTTATTACACAGTTAGATCGATTTTCACATACTTGTTTTATGGTCTTAGGTTATGAATCTTATATAGAAGTGTGTGAGAAGGTCAATGAATTGGTCCCCGGTTCTTTTGCTAAAAAGGCGGCATTATTTACCAGTGGTTCTGAAGCGGTTGAAAATGCGGTGAAAGTGGCTCGAGCTTACACGCAGCGTTCTGGGGTGATTGCGTTTACTTCAGCTTATCATGGACGAACATTGGCGGCTTTAGCACTAACAGGTAAAGTCAGTCCTTATAGTAAAGGGATGGGATTGATGCCTGGTGGTGTTTATCGTGCTGACTTTCCTTGTATTTTACATGGTATATCAGATGATGATGCTATTGCTTCGATAGAACGTATTTTTAAAAATGATGCTGACCCAAGTGATATTGCTGCCATCATTATTGAGCCAGTCCAAGGTGAAGGTGGGTTTTATATTGCGAGTCCTGCATTTATGAAACGTTTGAGGGCGTTATGCGATAGAGAAGGGATAGTCCTTATTGCTGATGAGGTGCAAACAGGGGCTGGCCGAACAGGGACTTTTTTTGCTATGGAGCAAATGGGAGTGTGTGCCGATATTAGTACTTTTGCAAAATCTATTGCCGGTGGCTTTCCATTATCGGGGATCACTGGACGAGCAACTATGATGGACTGTATACAATCGGGTGGATTAGGGGGAACCTATGGAGGAAGTCCCATCGCGTGCGCTGCAGCATTGGCTGTGATGGAGACGTTTAAGCAAGAGAAGTTATTGGAAAGAGCCTGTGAAATAGGGAAAAGAATGAAGCAGTCTCTTATCGATATGCAAAATGATCATCCTCAAATTGCAGATATTCGTGGTTTAGGGGCTATGGTGGCCATTGAACTCATGGAAGAGGGGACACCGCAACCAGATTACTGTCGTCAAATATTAATTGAAGCCAGAGAGCGTGGACTTATTTTACTCTCATGTGGAACATACGGTAATGTTTTGCGACTCCTTGTTCCCTTGACGGCACCAGATTGGCAAATTGATAAAGGATTGTCGATATTAAAAATCAGCTTTGACACTATTTTGCCTTAGACCAAGGATAGATACCTAAATGTCTTTTGAGCATCATGCTGAGGACGATAAAGGTGAAAAAAAACATCGCTGTTGTGGCGACAGCTGCGCCTTGGATCCCATAATCTGGAATGAGTAATCCGTCAAGCACAACACTTAATGTGACACTGGTAAACATAATGATAGTGACATTTCTTTCTTGACCTGAATATTGTAACCAAGAATAGGGCATGGCAAACATAGCACTAAAAAGATAACCCGGTACCAGAATTTGTAATGTGGTAGCCGCTGCGGGCTCATTGTGACCAAATACTGATAAAATAGTGTCAGGAAATAGAAATAACAAGAGACTAATAGGCACTGTGGAGAGGATTAAAAGCCGAAAGCCTTTTGCATTGAGTTTTTTTATTTCATGTTTACCTTCTTTTAGGGCTGGAGTCATAAGAGGATCAAAAATAATCATAAATGAAGACTGTATGGCAAATAAAACCATAACGGTAATTTGAGCTGCAGCAAAATGACCTACGGCATCTTCATTAGCAAATATCTCAATCATGTAAATATCGATTTGATTAAGGGTTCGTTGTAAGAAAAATAACAACATCATGGGAATAGATATTTTTAACCAAATGAGAGGAGAAGTTGGATTTTTAATTTTTTGTAGGCGTATAAGGCCTAATTTTTTAACTTTGATTAATAGATAAAAAAGGATGATGAGAATTGCAGTGAAGGCAATCATAATTGCCCATGAGTCGGTGAGTTTTCCAACTAAGGCATATAAGGCGAATATCAGTCCCAATTTGAGAATGGGGTAAAATATCCATCTTGGAAAAATGGTCATGTAAATCATATTTTTAGATTGAAACACACTACCAATAAGAACCGTGATGGCCATAACGGGGACGACGGCGGTCGCATAGACAAGTGGGTGGTGTTGACTCAAGCTGGTATCTTCAAGAAAACTCATTGAAATAGCATAGGTTGTTAATGCTAATAGAAAGGAGAGTGTGAGGACTGTGACGAGATAGAAGCGGGTATATTCCCAAATAAGTTCCAGATTGGACTCTTTAAACGCGAGGGGTAAAAATTTGAGTGCAGCCGTTGCGCCGCCCATTAATACAGGGATACTGGCTAAACTGACAAAGGTTTCTGCAACTTTATAATCGCCATAATCTTCAGGAGAGAGTAGGCGGGCGAGCCCCACATTAAAAGCGTATACTGTGATGTATTTACTTAATACTGTTATTATCATTATAGTGGTCGTACGTTGTAAAAATCCTGCTTCTTTTTCCTTATCCATAGTTTTTTATACCCACCTTTGCTCCATTAAGGCTCACGTAATTTATTAATTTTCATGTTGTAATTATGACAAATTTATTTGTCATTTAATCTTAGTTTAAAACTGATTTCTTCTGATTTTTTGTTATAAAATTAGTGTTAAGTTGGGAGAGAATGATATGTTTCTTATGATTTAGCTACATGGTAATGCGTATGAGCCCCTCTGGTATCACTTTTCTAAGTGGGATATAACTGATTGAGGCAAGGGGCTTGAGGTGATAGTTTTTATATCTATTTTATGACGGGTTACCCCATCATGATGAGGCCAATGTCTTGTAATGAAACCTCACCATTGTTAAGTTCTGAACCATAATCATTTAATAGAACGCCAGCAGTACAGACGCGGTTGGCGATATCTTCTAAATGAGTGTCAACAGTCTCTAATTGTGTTTCGACAGCTTCTAATTTTGTGGCGGTTGTATTTAAATAGGTATCAGTGACATCGATGCGATCGTTTATTGTGCTGATTTGGTTATCTACAAGACCCAGTTCACTGACATTATTGCGGATAAGAGCATTGTTAAATTCAATATTTTCATCGATAGCATGGATTTTAGATTCCATGACTTCAGTCACTTCTGCGGCAAAAACAGACTTTTCTGGAACGACTTTACCCTCATTAAGAGTGAATTGTTTACTGCCTACACTTATTTCAAGTGAAGCTTCAGCGACATCAATTTCAAGTGCGCCACCGGTTCTTATTCTCATATCAAGGCCAAAAGTGTACCATTCTTCAGCGCCTAATACGGTCTTAGATTCATTGCCAAAAATATGCGTTGTTTCGTTGCCAAAAACAGTCGTGTTGCTATTTTCGACCTCGATTTTTAGGCCAAGTATGGATGTTTCAGTTTTATCTTTATTTTCTTGCCAGCTACTTTCTTCTTCATCGTCATTGCTTTCTTCCTCATCGCTACTGTTTTCCTCTTCCTCTTCCTCTTCCTCTTCCTCTTCCTCTTCTCTCTCTCTTTCACTGCCGCCATCTTCTTTAGTGGTGGTTTCATTTTCAATGTTATGGCTTTCTTCAGTGGTCTCTTCTGTTGTTTGCTCGTTGCTCATGTCATCCCCCTGCAATGAATAGAATAAGGGGTTTATGTCTTATCTATTCGAGTCGATATTTCTGGCGTAAAGAAAGTATTCTCAAGACTATTGACTTTATTTTTGTGCTGGTTAGATGATTGCGTAAAATTTTGTAAATTGTGTTAGCACAGCGGCATCACTGGCTAATAAGCTCAAGATGATAGCATTATCAAATATAGACAAAATATAAATAAATCGGAGTCGAGTTGAGATTGAGTAATCTAAAATGGCATTTATTAGCAAGTGCCATTTAAAGTACAGTCAGAATAGTTCTTTACATACATATATTCAATGCATATCGCATTAAACATCGATCATGATGGTTTCATTTATATCAACATAACATGGTGATGAAGCAAGTATTTTGTTGATGAGTGTGCTTTTCATGTTTGAGTTATCAGCAAAGTGGAATAATTTGCGTTTTTAAGTAAAAAATTATTATGCATATTTATGTAATGATTTATCTTGTCGTTCTAATGTTTTATACAGTTAATTTATGTTAATTTTATGATCTTATATTTACCCGTATTATTTACTGATATAAATGATGTGCCTTTATGTAATGGCAAACGGGCATTGGCATAGCGGTAGTATCAAGAATCTTTTGTTTTAATTGGTGGCGAATGTTGCTTGAAGAATAGGGCTGTTCTTCTATATCGATATGGTAAATAAGTCCACTTTTCTTTTGCATATTTTTAGTGATTGATAAGCGTTTTTTATATTCAATATATATTGGGTCTGTTTTTGTTAAATTACAATTGGGGCGCTGGCAAATAATTAAGTGACATAAATTGAACAATGTTTTCCATTGGTGCCATTGAGGAAGCGATAAAAAGGAATCCATTCCCATTAAAAAGTAAAATGTATGCTCAGGATGTGCTTGGGTTAATTGCGTTAAACTGGCTACTGTGTAAGAAGGGGCTTCACGTCTAGCTTCTAAATCACAAAGCTTGAATTGCGCTAAGGTCTTGCATGTTTGTTCAACCATATTGAGTCTGTCTTGTGTGGTGACAACTGTTTTTTCTTTATGGGGAGGAATATGATTTGGCATTAGCCAAATCTCATCCAGTGCTAATGCTTTGAGAACCGTTTGAGCTGGGCGAATATGTCCAAAATGAAGGGGGTCAAAAGTGCCTCCTAATATGCCTATATGCATGTATTGTTCCTAAATAATATGACACAGGGTATTAATGTTAATGAAATACACTCTATATTTCGATATGGGCCAGCTGAGAGTGGGCTTGAGGATCAAATAATAAACATAGGTGACTTAATGCAACCCAATCATCATAGCCTTGTTGTTTAACCTTGATTTCTAATGCTGATGTTTTGATAAGCAAATGCTCAATATGAGAGAGAGTGAGCCGAGATAACGTTGCTTGATAAGCCGATTTTTTTTTATCCCAAATACGCAGTTGTGTCCACAAGTTTTGTAATGTTAGCTTGTCTTCTTGGGCTGTTTTTAATTGTGATAACTTAGTAACCTCTTGAAACAAACTCCATAATATAATGGGCAGAGCGACACCTTCAGCTTTTAATTGAACAAGTATATGCTGCGCTTTTTTTTGTTTATTATATAACAATGCATCCATGAGCTGAAAAACACTAAAGCGAGATTGATTAACAAAATATTGTTCAAGGTGATGACTGTGGATCTCTTGTGTTGGGCTGAGTAATGTTAATAATTGCAAGGCTTGATCTGCCGCCAATAAATTACCTTCATAAAGGCTCGTTAACATTTTTTGTGCATCATTATTGATACGCAGTTTAAAATGACGAATTCGCTCATCGAGCCAACGTTGAAATTGTGGCCCTTCTGGTGTTGGACAAGGAATGAATATACCAGCCTGATCTAGGCTCTTAAACCATTTACTTTTTGTTTGTTCACTGGCCACTTTAGGGCCTGTAATTAATAATAGAACATCAGGATTAGGGACTTTCAGTACTGATTGCAGCATAGCGCTGCCTTGGGCGCCTGGTTTAGCTTGAGGTAAAGTCAATTCAATGATCCGGCGAGTAGAGAATAGGCTGAGTGTATGCCATTGCTCATGCAAGTCGTCCCAATTAAATTGTGCTTCTTGAGTTAACTGAATGGTTTCATCAAACCCTTGCTTTTTGGCTTTATGTAATATGTGACAGCGTGTGATCTCACATAACCAAGGATCATCACCAAACACCATGTAGCATTGTTTCAATGGTGAGAGGTGTTTGCTGATTTGATCCGGGTAAACTCTCATTGGTTGATTCTCATACGGCACAGAGCCTAGTCGCTTTTGGGCTTAATTGTACTCTTATTAAGTGATGAATATAATGGATTTCAACAATGTGAAATCAATTGACTTCAATACTAGAGAGTTGCTGGATTATTTGATCCGCCGCTTGTATACGCATTTCTTTTAGTAATAGGCTGCGCTCTCGGCTTTTAGCGAGGGCCGCACTTGGGTTATCTAGGTATTCCCGATGAATTTCAACGCTAAAAGGTTGAGATTCTTCATCTGGTAGCTGTACAGCATAAAAAACAGTATAGGTGAGATCATATTCAGCAACACTACCTGTCGGATATACAGATAAAACCATACGTTCAAGTGAGTCTTTAATGATGCGTAATGTGGCGACATTTTTTGCAGGATCAACAAGATTGACTTGATTGAGTCGCAGCCTTTCTTTCATTAGCCGGGTTAATTCACTGTACTCATCTGGAGTGGATAAGCTCAAGGTGTCTAATTGTGAGGGTAACTGATAGTTTCCTTGTAAACGAAAACCACAACCGACACTTAACAGGATAATGAACGAAAAAATTAATGTAATTATGCGTTTGATGAGCATAGGAGTGATTATTATTCCTTAGTTAGCTATGCTTGATAATAACAATAATAGCGTTAAGTCTCATTAATAGTGAACCAATAATGAGCGCTAAAAGTGAAATTCACAATAGCTGTATTGGGTTTTGTACTTTTTATATTACCAAGCCTATTAAAATGCGTGTTGCAATAGGCTTGGTATTGTTTACTCAAATAGGCCAATAATCTCTCGTTGGCCTACTTTTTTAGTGTGTTAATTCGCCACAATATTGAGTAGTTTTCCTGGGATAAAAATCACTTTACGGATTGTTTTCCCGTCGGTGTGTTTAATCACACCTTCTGCGTCCATTGCTAAGGCTTCAACAGCATCTTTGTTTGCATCAGCGGCAACGGTGATTTTTGCACGTAATTTACCATTAACTTGAACAATGATGAGCTTACTGTCTTCGACTAACGCTGTTTCGTCAACTTCAGGCCATAATACATTTTCAATGTCGTCATTATGCCCGAGTTCATGCCATAAGTTAAATGTAACATGAGGAATGATAGGGTAAAGTAAACGAACCAGTGCCGAAAGGGCTTCGGTCATTAAAGCCCTATCTTGCTCTGTGGTTTGCGGTGCTTTCTGCAGGTGATTCATCAATTCCATGACAGCGGCAATAGCAGTATTAAACATTTGACGACGGCCTAAGTCGTCACCGACTTTGCTAATCGTTTTATGAAGTTCACGGCGAAGTGCTTTTTGTTCGGTATTGAGGCTTGTGACATCCAGTGGGACGGTGGGTCCTTGACTGATATGATCGTGAGCGAGTTTCCATAAACGTTTAATAAATCGATGTGCGCCTTCTACACCAGATTCTTGCCACTCTAATGTCAGTTCTGGAGGTGAAGCAAACATCATAAATAAACGCACTGTATCTGCGCCGTACTTCTCAACCATGGCCTGAGGATCGATACCATTATTTTTTGATTTCGACATCTTGCTCATGCCAGTGTAGACAAGCTCATGGCCTTCACTGTCGGTAGCTTTGACAATACGTCCTTTATCATCAGTTTCTGTTGTTACATCTGTTGGGGCAACCCAAATACGTGCACCTTTTTCATTGGTGTAGTAAAACGCATCGGCCAATACCATACCTTGGGTTAGTAAGCGTTTGGCAGGTTCGCTTGAGTCAACCAGTCCAATATCTCGAAGTAACTTATGGAAAAAACGGAAGTAAAGTAAATGCATGCAAGCATGTTCAATCCCGCCGATATATTGATCTACGGGTAGCCAATAGTTGGCTTTTGCAGGATCTAACATGGCATCAGCATCAGGACTACAATAACGTGCATAGTACCAAGATGACTCCATGAAGGTATCGAAAGTATCCGTTTCACGCAGTGCATCTTGACCGTTAACTTGCGTTTTAGCCCATTCTTTATCTGCCTTGATTGGGCTTTGAATGCCATCCATAACGACATCTTCAGGTAATATTACAGGTAGCTGCTCTTCGGGTGTGGGCACGACGCTGCCATCGGCGAGTGTGACCATTGGGATGGGAGCGCCCCAATAACGTTGACGAGACACGCCCCAATCACGCAAGCGGAAGTTGACTTGACGTTTTCCTTTGCCTTCTTTCACTAGTTTGGCATCGATAGCATCAAAAGCAGCTTGAAAATCCAAGCCATCAAATTCCCCAGAGTTAAACAAAGTGCCCTTGTCAGTAAAAGCCGCCTCGCTCAGATCGAGCTCACCCTCATTTGGCTTGATAACACCTTTGATAGTGATGCCATATTTATGGGCAAATTCATAATCACGTTGGTCGTGAGCAGGAACCGACATGACTGCGCCAGTACCATAATTCATTAAGACAAAATTACCCACCCAGATTGGCACCGCTTCACCCGTTAATGGATGAATCGCATTTAGACCGGTTGCGACGCCTTTTTTCTCCATGACGGCCATTTCAGCTTCAGTGGTGCCTGCATTTTTGCATTCTTCAATAAAAGCGGTGAGTTCAGCATTGTTTTTGGCGGCTTGCAACGCAAGGGGGTGAGCGGCTGCAATGGCGACATAGGTGACACCCATTACGGTATCGGGACGAGTTGTATAAATATCAAAACTACTGTCTTGATTTTCAACTTGGAAGGTCATTTCAATACCTTCACTGCGGCCAATCCAATTACGTTGCATGGCTTTAACTTGTTCAGGCCAGCCTTCAAGTTTATCGATATCGCTTAATAACTCATCCGCATATTCAGTAATTTTGATAAACCACTGAGGAATTTCTTTTTGTTCCACTTCTGTGTCGCAACGCCAGCAGCAGCCATCAATGACCTGTTCATTGGCCAAAACGGTTTCATCATTAGGACACCAATTGACCGAAGCCGTTTTTTTGTAGACTAGGCCTTTATCGTATAGTTTGGTAAAAAACCATTGTTCCCAACGATAGTATTCAGGAGTACAGGTGGCTATTTCTCTGCTCCAGTCATAGCCAAAACCCAGCATTTTAAGCTGGTTTTTCATGTAGTCGATATTTTCATAGGTCCATGGCGCAGGTGCTGAACTGTTTTTTATTGCCGCATTTTCAGCAGGAAGACCAAAGGAATCCCAGCCAATAGGCTGAAGGACATTTTTACCTTGTAGTTTTTGGTAACGGGCAACAACATCGCCTATTGTGTAGTTACGTACATGGCCCATATGCAGGCGACCAGAAGGGTAAGGGAACATTGAAAGACAATAAAACTTTTCTTTGCTTTCGTCTTCTGTCACTTCAAATGTTTTGGTGTTTTTCCAGTGCTCTTGCACTTTTTCTTCAACTGTTGAAGGATTATATTGCTCTTGCATCAATCATTTTCCGGCCATGCCGCCTATTATTGGAACTAGCGCTGTTTTTTGCGCGGGTAAAATATGGGCATAGAATAAACCAGAAGTGCATTATTAAAAAGGATCATGTGAGGAGTATTTATTATGAGTGAGCGAAGCCAGGCCTTATTAAAGCTATATGCTGAATTATTTGAACATGTAAAAAAGGAACATGAACATGATAACAGTATGACTATAAAGAAGTTATATAAAGAAGTATCTCAGTGTAAAGAATATTTGGCGCTAAAAGCACAAATTAAAGAAGATGAGCTCGCTTTAGTCGAACAATTTTTAAAAAGAGACATTGCAAGCTTTTTACAAGAGAAGAATGCTGCAGATTTGAGTCATAGCCCTTTTATTATTGCAGCTAAAAATACATTTTGGCATTGGCTAAGTGAAATCACGGATAGAAGCCAACTTGAATGGACCGAGATGACACAAGACTTTAAACATCAAGGAGTCTATAACAGTGGTGAAATTATTGCGCAAGGTTGTTTAGCGTGCACGGCTTGCGGTCATAAAATGTATATTGAATTTCCAGATCTCATTCCAGATTGTCCAGAGTGCGATAATGATGAATTTTATCGCGAAGCATTGACGCCATAATGGATGTTGAATGAATCAAAAATGGGTGACTTAACGATAAATGCTTTTAACCATGTCATGATCCTCCCTTGATATAAGGATTGAGTTTAAGGATGGTAAGGGGGAATAAATAAAAGGAATTAGTATGAATAAATATTGCTATCTTCTTTTGGCAATTTGTTACTTTACTTGCCAAGCAGAGGAAACAATACAAGTTAACAATACCGATGAGATTGTGGGGGCAAAAGGCACTATGGCCAATACGGTCAGTCAGAAAAATTTTGTGATCCCTTATCCTTATTATAGTCAAGTCACAGCAGCAACTGCTGGTGTTGTGTTAGCAAGTCAAGGTGTATTTCAGCCTCAAATAACGGCTTTCGCAAACTTTATTTACTCAACGAATGACTCAAAAATAGCTTATTTTCAAATTGAAGATGTACAAATTTATAAGCGATTCTTCTTAGAAGCTAAAATATTAGCCGGTCATTGGGGGAGTGTTGATTATTATACTGACCGGACTAATGATTCTAATGAAAATGATTATATTGAAATCAGTGCAGATGACCAATGGTATCGATTGAATCTAGATTACTTATTGCCAATAGGTAATGGCAAAAAGCAAATTATTGATCGTTATGAAATTGATGGAGCCATTTTAGTGCCTGATACCGCCAGTGGAGGGGAGTCGTGGAACCCGCTTATTTCAGGTCGAAGTTATTTACAACTTAGGCCGTTTTATCGCAAAGAAGACTTGAAGGGGGTGGGGCAATTTGCCACTTCAGGTGTTGGAGTCGGATTTTATATAGATAATCGTGATTGGCCAATTAATCCTAGTCGAGGATATACCTTACAAGCAGAATTTAAACATGATTGGGGTAATTTAAGTGATTCTGTTGAATGGTCGGCAATTGAAGCATCTTTTTCTAAATATATCAATTTAGGAACAAGTGACTTTTTTTTACAGCAAGTCTTGGCCTTTGATGTGTGGACATTGGATATTCCTACATGGGATGACACGACAGTGGTTGGTGGTCAAACAGTGTTCAAGCGTCCACCGCCTTTTTCAGGATTGAGCTTAGGTGGCTGGGATCGCTTTAGAGGTTACAATGCTAATCGGTTTGAAGACAAAGCGGCCATTGATTATCAAGTGGAATATCGCATGATCCCAGAGTGGAATCCTTTTCCTCATATTCCATTGATTAAAAGATTGAAAATTCCTTTTTGGCAATGGGCAGTATTTGCTGAATTAGGCCGAGTGGCTCCTGAATGGCAAATTGACACATTACACTCCCATATGCGTTGGAATGCAGGGGTGGGGATGCGAGCATTTGTCAATGGCATGCTGGTGAGAATGGACTTGGCTGCGTCAAAAGAAGGTGGGCAGGTACAGATGATAGTCGATCAACCTTTTTGAAGAACAATAAGATGCCGCGGGATCTTGTTCGTTGCGGCATCTTTCATGTTGAGTTTTATTTTTGCTTGAAACGAATGCTCAAGGCAATCATAAAAAACATTCCGCTTAACAGTAGTATTGGCCACTCCCCCCAGTGAGCAAAAGGGGTCATACCGGTTAATAAAGGTACCTTAGCGGTTAATACACCCGTTTCAAATTGGGGTAATTTTTTGGTAATAACGCCTTTTTCATTCACGATAGCTGTCACGCCAGTATTGGTTGCTCTTAATAAAGGGCGGCCTAACTCTACTGCTCGCATTTGAGCGATTTCCATGTGCTGTAACGGGCCATTGGAGCGGCCAAACCACGCATCATTAGAGATAGTGAGTAATAAGTTAGTATCGTTACTAAAATTGGCTCTGACTTGTTCTGGGAAGGCTATTTCATAACAGATCGCAGGTAAAATATGATAACCCAATGCAGTGAGGTTAGGTTGTTGATAGGCACCTCGTGCAAAAGAAGACATGGGTAAGTTGAAGAAGGGCGCTAAGGGCCTTAAAAGGGCCTCAAAAGGCACAAATTCACCGATAGGAAGTAAATGATGTTTTTTGTATTCATTGACACCATTGCCTTGGTAATCGGCTTGCATTTGTGTTTTTTTGTTATGATTTCCAAGCACGATGAGTGAATTATAAAAATCATCGCCTTGCTGACTAATAATACCTGTGAGTATGGCGCTATTATTTAAATTCGCGACACGGTTGGCATTACTGAGAAAATCTTCGACCAAATATTCAGGCGCTGGAATGGCCGCTTCAGGCCAGATAATTAAATCTGCGTCAGTGTGTGCTTGTTTATTCTGTGGGTTTGATAAGGATTGTGACTCTTGATTTGATGGGTTATCGTCATGCTTAAAAGCATTATCAACAGGGGCAAATTCAGGTCGAGTGAGATCCATATATTTTAGCATGGTTGGCCAGAGTGCCTCAGGTTGCCATTTCATGCTTTGTGGAATATTACCTTGTACTAAGACGACATTAACCGTTTTATGTATGGGAGTAATTGCACTGGTATTAATGGCAACTAAGGTGCACACCGTTATGACAGGTATTAAAATGGCGAGGCTTTTCCAACGTTTTTGGATGCATAATGCCAGTGCGCCACAAAGTAACGCAATGATAAAACTGAGGCCTAAGGCCCCAATCACACTGGCGAGCATTTTGAGTGGGCCTTGGGTTTGACTGTATCCCGCCCACAGCCAAGGAAACCCCGTTAGCACCCAACCTCTTGCCCATTCGGTCAATGTCCACAGCGCGGGAAATAAGATGAGATTGCGTAATATCCCCGTATTAGGAGCTATTTTCTGTAATAAATAGCCTGTTAAGCCTGCATAAAGTCCTAAATAAAGCGCCAATAAGGCCATTAAGCCTAATGAGGCTATAATGGGCAAGCCTCCGAAATGATCCATGCTGACATGAACCCAGCTGATCCCGACAGAAAAACAACCAAAACCAAAACTGAGCCAGTATGTAAAAGCCGTTTTTGCTGATAAATGTTGACTTTGATGCAATACAAAGGTGAGGGCAATGAAATAAACAGGCCATAAAAAATAGGGGGCAAATGCTAGAGCGGTTATCCCGCCAGCTAGATAGGCTAATACTAGCCTTCCAATAGGATGATGGGCTAACGCCCGAAATGTATTCAGCATGCTAGCCTCATAGTGATGCTCAATTGAAGTGAGAAGCCTTAAGTGACTTTTTCTTCAATATTGGATGTAGGAAGTTTGACGCTTAGTTGAATCAGTCTGCGCGTATCGGCGCTGACGACTTTAAATTCAATACCGTCTATGGTAATTTTTTCATCTCTTGCTGGTAAGTGTCCAAACGCATGAGACACTAAGCCGCCAACAGTATCAAATTCTTCGTCACTAAAGCGGGTGTTAAACTTGTCATTAAAGTCATCGATGGGAGTCAGCGCTTTAATCATGTAAACATGTTTAGCCACTTGGCGAATTTCGGTTTCTTCGGCGGATTCATGTACAAATTCATCTTCGATTTCACCAACAATTTCTTCTAAAATATCTTCAATGGTGATAAGTCCTGATACACCACCATATTCATCGACCACTATGGCCATATGATATCGCTGAGAGCGGAATTCTTTGAGTAATACATCTACCCGTTTACTTTCTGGTACCACAACGGCTGGACGGATAACTTGGGTTAAGGTAAACGGCGCTTCGTTATTTTTAAACCCATATTTGAGTAAGTCTTTTGCCAGTAAAATACCTTCAATATGATCTTTGTCATCATTCACGACAGGAAAGCGTGAGTGAGCGGAGCTTATCACAGTGGATAATAGCTCTTCGACAGTATTATCGATATTGAGGCTAACGATTTGTGCGCGAGGGATCATGATGTCTCTGACACGAAGATCTGAGACTTCCAATACGCCTTCAATCATTTCTCGAGTGTCTTCAGTGATGACTTCACGTTGCTCAGCATCGTTAATCACATCGACTAATTCTTCACGATTTTGTGGTTCGCCCTGGAATAATTGACTAACTTTATCAAGCCAGCCTTTCCTTGGGGCGTTTGTACTCGGGGGGATATCATCACTCATAGTATTTCTCTGACTCATGTGAGTCTGTTACTGCTCCTGATAGGGGGGTTCAAAGCCAAGTTGGGTAATAATTTGAGTCTCGATTGACTCCATTTCCTCAGCCTCATTATTATCAATATGGTCATACCCTAGCAGATGAAGAGTGCCATGTACAACCATGTGAGCCCAATGTGCTTGCAAAGTCTTATTTTGCGCTTGAGCTTCTTTTGAGACCACCGGGGCGCAAATAATTAAATCGCCTAATAACGGCAGTTCAATTTCAGCAGGGGCTTCAAAAGGAAAAGAAAGCACATTTGTGGGTTTATCTTTTCCTCGATAATCACTGTTAAGCTGTTGGCTCTCTTCGTTATCAACGATGCGTATGGTGATTTCTGCTTCATTCATACGCCCTTTAAGAACAGTGCTGACCCATAAGCTTAAATCCGTTTCACTGGGCAAACTGGCCGTCTCATCAATGGCTATCTGTCTGTCGAGAATAAGATCAAGACTCATTTTGTTTGACTTCCTGTAATTGATGCTGACGGTCTTTGCTGCCACGGGGATGTTGGCATTTTAATTCATGTTCTTCATAAGCTTCAACAATGCGGGCAACGACAGGATGCCTGACGACATCTTTTGCCTGAAAGAAGTTGAAACTGACTTCTTCCACTTGGCTTAATACTTCAATTGCATGCCGCAAACCTGATTTTTGGTGCTTGGGTAAATCAATTTGGGTAATATCGCCTGTGATCACCGCTTTTGAATTAAAGCCAATGCGGGTAAGGAACATCTTCATTTGCTCGACAGAAGTATTCTGGCTTTCATCTAAAATAATAAAGGCATCATTGAGGGTTCGGCCACGCATGTATGCTAATGGCGCCACTTCAATGACATTACGCTCAATTAAGCGCTCCACTTTTTCAAAGCCAAGCATTTCAAATAATGCATCATATAAAGGGCGAAGATAAGGATCGACTTTCTGACTTAGATCGCCAGGCAAAAATCCCAGCTTTTCTCCTGCTTCTACAGCAGGTCGTGTCAATAGAATACGTCTGACTTCTTGTCGCTCTAATGCATCCACAGCTGCAGCAACCGCAAGGTAGGTTTTGCCTGTACCAGCAGGACCGATCCCAAAGGTAATATCATGGCTATTAATATGGGATACATAGTCACTTTGGTTGGGATTTCTTGGTTTAATAACACCTCGTTTTGTTTTGATATAGAGAGACTTATCATCACTTGGTGCTTCAAACTCTAATGCAACAGCTTCTTGAATAGCAATATGAACTTTATCAGGTTCAAGATCTGGTGTACTGCCTTTAACCGTTTGGGTCTCAATATATAGCGCTTTAAGCAGATTGTTAGCCGTTAAACAGTTTTTGGGTAAGCCCACGATTTGAAAATGGTTATCGCGATAGTTGATTTCAACACCGATTCGGCGTTCTAATTGCTTGATATTGTCATCAAAAGGGCCACAAAGAGAGGCGAGTCGACGTGTTTCAGCAGGTTCAAGATACAGGTTGAGCGTAGTTAACTTATTTGACAAAAATCACTCCAAATACTGATTGTCATTCTATTAGTTTACGAGTCTATGGACAGAAATGCTAACCTTATTTTCCGCTCCATTAAAGCAAAAATAAAAGGCAGCATTACTATGCTGCCTTTCTTATTACTTAAGTGTGTGGATTTATGATGGAATAAATTGTGTTACACCTAAATCGTCATCTTGTTTATGTTTGGCTAAGATGTCAGATGGGCGTAAATCACGACGTAAATCCATTTCATCTTCGCCACGAATGAAATTACCGCGCAAAGAGTTAGTGTAGACATCGACTATCTCTACATCAACAAAACTGCCAATATGTTTAGGTTGACCTTCAAAGTTAACCACACGATTATTTTCGGTGCGTCCTCTGAGTTCCATTGGGTTTTTAATGGAAGGGCCTTCAACTAAAATACGTTGCACTGTTCCTAACATGTTACGGCTATAACGCATGGCTTGTTGAGTAATGCGGTCTTGTAAAATCGCTAAGCGCTCTTTTTTCTCTTCTAAACTGACGTCATCGGGTAAATCTGATGCAGGTGTGCCTGGGCGAGCACTATAGATAAAGCTAAAGCTGTGATCAAAGCCTACGTCTTCAATGAGCTTCATGGTATCTGCAAAATCTTGTTTGGACTCACCCGGAAAACCAATAATAAAGTCTGAGCTAATTTGAATACCTGGACGAGCCTTATGTAAGCGGCGAATAATGGATTTATATTCAATTGCCATATGGCCGCGTTTCATTTGGGTTAAAATAAGATCGGAGCCTGATTGAACCGGTAAATGTAAGAAGCTCACTAATTCAGGCGTATCTTCATAAACATCAATGATATCTTGAGTGAATTCGATAGGATGGCTGGTGGTAAAGCGCAGTCTATCGATGCCATCAATGGCGGCGACGAAACGTAATAATTCAGCAAAAGTGCAAATGTCATCATCATGAGTGGCGCCGCGATACGCATTGACGTTTTGGCCTAATAAATTGACTTCACGAACACCTTGTTCGGCCAATTGAGCAATTTCAAGAATAATATCATCTAATGGACGACTGACTTCTTCACCACGAGTGTAGGGAACGACGCAGAAGGAGCAATATTTACTGCAACCCTCCATGATAGAGACAAAGGCGCTGGGGCCATCGGCTCTTGGTTCTGGTAGACGATCAAATTTTTCAATTTCAGGAAAACTGACATCAATGACGGCTTTTCCACCAGCTTGAATTTGATCGATCATTTCAGGCAAGCGATGAAGGGTTTGAGGTCCAAAAATAAGATCTACACATTGGGCACGATCTTTAATGGCTTTACCTTCTTGAGAAGCCACGCAGCCACCGACGCCAATAATGAGATCAGGGTTTTTATCTTTTAATTTTTTCCAGCGGCCTAATTGATGAAATACTTTTTCTTGGGCTTTTTCACGGATAGAGCAAGTGTTCAATAATAGAACGTCTGCTTCTTCAGCTTCTTCTGTTAAGGTATACCCTTGATATTCATCAAGTAAGTCAGCCATCTTTGATGAGTCATACTCATTCATTTGACAGCCCCAAGTTTTAATATGGAGTTTTTTACTCATCAGTCTGCATCACTCTTAAGAATACTGAAAAAAATAGCGGGATATTTTACCTTGCTGTTGAACTGATTACTAGCTTTACCATATAAGACGGAAGGGAAATATTGATTCATTTTTGAGTTTAATAAGGCATTAGGTTGGAAATTATTGGTTTTTATCAACATAAACTCCATTAAAAGCATATTGCTGGCCGGATTGTTTTTGTAATTGGAGTATTTCTTTAGTGCGTAAGCTGTTGCTACGTTCTAGCCCAATGGTACCGATATATTTTGCATCGATAGGCAAATAATCATAACCGCCTTCACTATTTTTGATTTTGACAAAGTTATCAGGTTTCACATCCCAGGGATTGAAGCCTGCTTTGCGTAACATTTTGAGTACGGATCCCGGAATAGCTTCAAAATCATGATTTCTGTAAATACCGCCTTTTTCTTTATGGCAAGTGAGTTGCTCACAATTCGGTATCGTGTTGAATGTACTGACGCTAATCGGTTTTTGATCTATGTCTATCATACGCTCTACTTTATGGGTCGCCAAATGAGCGTATTTTCCATTATAAAAATGTGGGCTAGTGTAGATTTCATTAAGCCTTAAGCAGGTTTTAGCCTGCGCGAGTGCATCTTTTGGTGATGAAGATTTACTGACTTTAACTCCTTTTCCATCAGGCGTAATGTATACATCTCTATTTGCCCCTTCATAGTGCTTAACCTTAGGGGTATATTTGATATCAAGAACTTTCTGTCGGCAATGTGTGTCAATTATTTTACTGAGTTGCTGCCCTCGAGTTTGAGTGGCATTTTGTTCTGGATCGCGTGCTCGTAAAAAGAAATCTTTGACAGCTATTAGCGGTCGTTTTAATTGATCTTCTATATGACTATGATCGCGTTTAATGCAGATTTCATCAGCATCACTCACTGTAATGTTATAAATCTTGTTATTTAATACTAAATGTGGCTCGACTCTTATGGTTTCAACCGCGTAATCTTTAATACCTTGGATACTGGTTAAAGTAATGGGCATAATTTGTGCTCTTATAATAATTTTAATCTGTAAATATGGCTTACTTTAATCATCATATCTTCCTAAAAAAGCCAATATTTTATTTTTTATAATAGAAGTTGGTTTAATTGGTTATTTTTTATTTTATTTGTATATAAAACAAATGATAAATAGGGTTGAATAAAATTTTAAGTGTCACTAAAAAGGCAATAATTAGCCATTGTGTTATATTTAATCTGTATTTTTATTTGATTGAGTGTGTAATCGGTAAAAAATGCATTTTTTTGATAAAAAGGACTGCGTAAAACTTGTACATGAGTCGTTATCAGTGTGGGTGAGGCTTATTAACCTGAACTCAGGATAAGCTGCGCCGCACAATAGCGCTTTTTTTGCCCCTATCTATGTTGTGTTTTCTACTAATAGTCCACTATTAGATACGAAATCCCGCCTTGATATAGACAAAAATAGCGGTATTTAGCTAAATTAAACAATAAAGAATAATTGGGCTGATTTTAACCTATTGACTTTAAATGGATTACCAATGTTCTTTGACACTCATTATCCCGAGTTCAGGTTTATTATCGATTTTAGGATTGGTACATGAATGAGAAAAAATGCCGTAATAAAGAGTCAGATTAACAGTCTCTTATATTCAATTGATATGAATATGCGAGTTTTTCATGTCACGTGGGGGATTCTCTGACAAAGAAAAGCGGTTTAGAGGGGGAGGCTGTACCTAATATTTTATGATTAAAATGTGGTTATTTCAGACATAATGCGATCATTAAGTCTCTAAGCTCGACTTTAATGCAATTAAATTTTATGGACTTTATGGATAAAGAGGGTGGTTGCTGAGCTATTACAGTCCAGATGAACACAGTTTACCAGAGTAAAGTTTAATATTATCAATCAGCTATTTTATTTTATTTAAGCGTATTATTTTTGCCATTTGTATTATGCTATTTTAAAGTGATATACCACCGTCAGTATCTTGTTTTGTTGGCTTGACTTTAGATCAAAATTTCGCTCTATTGGCTCAATACTGATAGAGGTGAGCAAGGTTTTCGTTCACCCCTCTCTATTTATCTTTTGTAGAGGCTTATTATGTTTGAATTGCCAAAAATAAACCTTAAAGACACAGTGTCAGCACAAGAGTGGCAAACGCGTGTTGAGCTTGCTGCTTGTTATCGATTGTTTGTCATGCAGGGCTGGGATGATCTTATTCATACCCATGTTTCTGCACGTATACCTGACTCTGAACATTTATTGATTAATGCATTTGGTTTGAGTTTTGATGAAATTACAGCATCAAATTTAGTGAAGATTGATATTAATGGCAATATTGTTGATCCAAATTGTCCTTTTAAGATTAATCCGGCGGGTTTTACTATTCATAGTGCTGTACATGAAGCGCGTCATGAGGATCAATGTGCCTTACATGTCCACACTAATGAAACCATTGCTATAGCGAGTTTAGAAGAGGGGTTATTGCCTCTGAGTCAATATTCTATGTTTGCACTGGCATCTCTTAGTTATCATGATTATGAAGGACTTGCGGTTGATCATGATGAAAAATTAAGATTACAGAAAGACTTAGGTTTGACGAACTTTATGCTACTGAGAAATCATGGTGCGTTAACGATGGGGAAAACTATCGGTGATGCTTTTATGCACATGTATGATTTAGTCCGTGCATGCCAAGTACAATTACAAGTCATGTCTACTGGTATGAAGCCTATTTATGTTGATCAAAGTATTGTGGATGGTATTAAAGCCCAAGCCAATATTGTGCATTCTGGCTTAACGGGCGGGCAAAAAGCTTGGCCTGCGATGATGAGAAAAGTGTTACGCCACTATCCTGATTTTGCAGATTAATGTAATCGCTTTTATGTTGAACTTTTATATTTAATCTGTTTTACCTTGTTTTTCTATTCTTGATTATGGACATGCTTAAGCTTGTTGTGGACGGTGTTGCTAACGTGCTTACCTTATGGCTTTAAACGTGTTTTAAATTAACTTTTTTGAGAGAACGCTATGAAAGTCACTCATGTAGAAATCTTTGATATTGAATGCCCTAAACGTCCTGCTTGGAATCCTGTTTTTATTCGTGTGCATACCGATGAGGGGATAAGCGGTGTCGGTGAAGCGGGTCTTGCTTATGACTGGGGCCATAGTGCTGCGGCAGCAATGATTAAGGAAATAGCAGAAGCCGTTTTAATTGGTTTTAACCCCTTTAATACTGAGCAATTATGGTCAAGGATGTTGCGTGAAAGCTTTTGGGGGTTGGGAGGAGGGCCTGTATTATATTCAGCGATGAGCGCGATTGATACTGCCCTTTGGGATATTAAAGGTAAAGCCCTAGGTGTGCCTGTTTATCAATTGTTAGGCGGTAAAGTCAATGAAGAGCTTCGTACCTATGCCAGCCAATTACAATTTGATTGGGATACCACCATTAGTAAATTAATTGAGCCAGAGGAGTATGCTCAAGCTGCGTTAAAAGCGGTTGCAGAAGGTTATGATGCGGTAAAAGTGGATCCTATAGTGTATAACCACGATGGCAGTTCATCTTTTGATCGCACTAAACTCTTCACTAAACCGCAAATGCGTCTATTTGGTAACCGGTTACGGGCTATTCGTGATGCAGTGGGTGAAGATGTGGATATTATTTTTGAATCTCACTCTTTAATGGGCGCGGCGTCAGCGATTCAAATGGGGAAAGTTATCGAAGAAGTGGGCTGTATGATGTACGAGGAACCAGTGAATTATTTAAACTCAGCCGTACACAAAAAAGTCTCTGATAATGTGAATGTCCCTATTGCGGGTGGTGAGCGTTTATACCACAGGTGGGATGTACGTTCTTATTTTGAAGATCAAAGTATTGATGTGCTTCAACCTGATGTGGGATTATGTGGCGGCTTTACCGAAGCGAAGAAAGTGTGTGATTATGCCGATGTTTATGATATTCGCATTCAAGCGCATGTGTGTGGCGGACCCGTTGCAACTGCCGCTTCATTGCATTTAGAAACTGCTATTCCTAATTTTTTAATTCATGAGCATCATACTTATGCGATTAAAGACTGGAACCGAGAACTATGCTTGCAAGATCCTCAGCCTAAAAATGGGGTGTTTAAAGTCACAGAAGTGCCCGGTATTGGCATTGAACTTAACGATGAAGTCGTTAAGCGCTCACCTAATGTGACTGTGAAGTAAAGCTATGACTATAGATTAAATTTATACCAATAAGCGGCATTAGCATAAGTGAGTGCCGTGATTTGCTCACTCGTTAGATTGAGCGTGGCGTCCAGATTAAGGTATTGTTCCCATAATGTATGATAATTTTGTGTTAATAATACTAAAGGAAAATTACTGGCTAGCATGACACGTTGACTCCCAAATGCTTTAAGGCATTGAGTGATCACTTCTTGTTGCCATTGCTTGTCATAATTTCGGTCCAGCATTTCCCAAGCCGAACATTTAATTACGCAGTGCTCAAATTGGCTTAAGGCAACAACATTGGTTTGCCATTGTTGCCAAGCAGATGGTGTTGAATCGTCAATGGAGGCATCATTTAATGGTGGCCAGCCACCGTGATTAATGATGAGCCTTAATGTGGGAAGATGGTTGAGAAGGTCCAATAACACATCAACTGAATGTTTATCGGCTAGGGGCATTTGTAAGTCAAAACTTAGCTGATTTTTGGCAAGGTAAGCTAAATTGTGTTGTACGTTTTTGTGAGAAAGTAACTCGTAAGCTTGCTCATCTAAAATATGGCGGCAACCAACAACAGATGGATACAGTAATAATTGGCTTATACTCTCTTTAAAGTCATCTTCCTTAAGTGTTAAGTCAATGCCTGCAACGGTTTTAAAAGGCAAGTTGCAGCTAGACTCTAGCCAAGCAATTTCTCGCCAAGGTTTTGTGTTATCAAATCCTGCTTCAATATGAACAAAACCCGCCAGTACTGCATCTTGCTTAAGAGTGAGTGATTGCTCATGAAAATGATGACGTAGTTTGTGTTTATCAGGCCAAAAAGGTGGATTACCTTGCTTTAGCCACTGATAATGGCCTTGAGTAAGCTCAAAAAAATGCAAATGTGGATCAATAATCTTGTTCATTTCATCAGCGCAAAAATGAGTTTATTTGATACTACTCGATTATTCAGCGCTGATGAATGTTTTTTGCTCTAATTGAAAGTTATTCTGTTTATCTGATGATATTGTTATTGTGTAGTATAACCACCATCGATTACTTGTAGGCTACCGGTAATAAATTTTGCCTTATCGGACGCCAAAAATAAAACGAGTTCAGCCACTTCTTCTGGCTGACCTAGGCGCCCTAAAGGCTGAAGTTTGGCTTCTTCTTTGTGAATATCGTCCTTATTGGCACCCGATTTGCGGCAATAACTCTCAATAGCATTGTGATATAGCGGTGTCTCAATGGTGCCGGGGCACACCGCATTCGCTCGAATATTGAAAGAGGCGTAGTCAAGGGCGGTGGTTTTTGCCATTGAAGCAAGTGCTGCTTTACTGAGGCTATAAGCAAAAGAGTTAGGTTTACCGACCAATGCTTGTTCGGATGAGATTAAAATAATGGCGCCCTGTTGATTGGCTTTCATATTGGGAAGCACAGCTTTAACGGCAGCATAAGCGCCTTTGACATTGATACTCAGGACCTTATCGAGCTGTTCTTCTTTGGTATTTTCTATTGTTGCTGAAAAATGTATTCCAGCGTTTGATACCAGTGCATCGATATGATGGTGTTGGCTTATTTTATCGATAATACTGGTGACTTGTTTAAGGTTTGTGATATCACATTGACAAAATTGGCCCAAGTCACTGGGCTGGATATCAAGATTGAACACCTGATAATTATTTTCAACAAAAAGCTTAACCACACTGAGACCAATGCCTGAGCTTCCTCCGGTGACAATACATGTTTTTTTCATTTTATCGACTCTTTTACTTCGTTAGCTTTATTGAAGATACAGGATTTGAACTTAATGCAACAGTTTTCCTTTTCTTCAGCGGATTTGCGTGATGTCTCAAGCGAGGACTGCATGTCTATGGTAAGATGCTTACTATTAAAAAGTCTTGCGATGATCGCGACTTGATTAACGTTTGAAAACACATCTTTTCAGTGATTATTAATACTAATAATAAGACATATATCGACAAATGTGAGGGGGCTTAAGTGAGCCAGATGCAAGGAGTGGATATCCAACACGATGTAGTGATCATGGGGGGCGGCATGATTGGGGCTGCCAGCGCAGTGGGACTTGCTCAGCTGGGGTTAAATGTAGCTGTATTGGAAATGACACAGCCAAAAAACTACGACGCTACGCAACCTATTGATTTACGTGTATCGGCTATTAGCGCTCAATCGGAAAGGCTCCTTGAGCGCTTAGGCGCAATGGATTTGTTACATCAAGGTCGAATGCAGAGATTTAACGGGCTTGAAACTTGGGAATTAGAGGGGTGTATTACTCGATTTCACAGTGATCAAATTGGTGAAAGTCATCTAGGTTACATTGTTGAAAACCGCTTAGTGCAATTGGCACTGTGGGAACAAATGAACCGCTTAGATAATGTTCATCTTTATTGCCCCGTAAAAGTTAAAAGGTTATCACGTCAAACTGAGTCTCATCCAGTGTCCATTCTTTCTCGTGAGCAAAAAGCGCCTTTAACATCAGGTGTGCAAATTGCTTTAGAAGATGGTCGCACGTTAACAGCGCCATTATTAGTGGGGGCTGATGGCGCCAATTCCTTTGTGCGTCAATGGGCGCAAATTGGAGTGAGTGGTTGGGATTATGCGCAATCTGCGATGCTCATTAATATAAAAATGGCGCAAGCTGAACCGCCAGTCACTTGGCAGCAATTTACCCCGGCAGGGCCTCGCTCTTTATTACCTTTACCAGATAATCATGCTTCTCTTGTTTGGTATGACAGCGCGCAAAAAATAAGGCAATTAGTACAACTGAGTAATATGGCGTTAGCCAAGCAAATTCGTGCCCAATTTCCTAGCCGCTTAAGTGCAGACTTTGAGGTGCTAGATAAAGGCAGCTTTAGTCTGACTCGTCGTCATGCACAGCGTTATTTCAGTGATAATGTAGTGATTTTAGGAGATGCGGCCCATACGATTAATCCACTCGCAGGGCAAGGTGTTAACTTAGGTTTTAAAGATGTTGATGCATTGATAGAGTCAGTGAAACAGAGAATGTCGGTTTCTGAGATCTGGTGGGATAATACAATGCTTACGCAATATCAGTCGAGTCGCTATCGAGATAATCAATTGATGATGTCGGCTATGGATGTCTTTTATGCCAGTTTTAGTAATGACTTACTGCCAATAAAAATGATGCGCAATGGGTTGCTTAAACTGGCTGATCTTAACGGCCCGATTAAACGTAAAGTGCTTAAGTATGCCATGGGTTTCTAAACAGGCATTGACGGTCATTTGTTGACAGGGTATTTGGATGCTAAAATACGTCGCTTTTATATTTTAGTGATGTTGATGGCCTCATTTATTCATAACATTGTGCCTATTGAGATAATAAAGATTGGAAAACATGAGCGATATAAAATTAATTGTGGGTCTTGCCAACCCTGGTGCTCAATATGAAAGAACACGGCACAATGCCGGTGCTTGGTATATTGAAGAATTAGTCAAATTATGTGGCGCAAACTTAGTGCCAGACAGTAAATACTTTGGATTAACGGCTAAGGCGCATTTTGAAGGCAAAGAAGTGCGCTTGTTAATTCCGACTACTTTTATGAATTTAAGCGGTAAATCTGTTGGGGCATTAGCGAATTTTTTTCGCATTAAACCGGCAGAAATTTTAGTGGCTCATGATGAACTGGATATGCCACCTGGTATTGCTAAGTTTAAGCTAGGTGGGGGGCATGGTGGGCATAATGGCTTAAAAGATATTATTGCAAAAATGGCCAATGATAAGGGCTTTTATCGTTTGCGCATAGGCATTGGGCATCCCGGTGATAGAAATTTGGTGAGTAATTACGTACTAAGTAAAGCGTCACCGACAGATCAAGGTTTGATTGATGCCGTCATCGATGAAGCTGTTCGGTCAACACAAGTATTATTTAATCAAGATATGAGCAAAGCAATGCAGAGGTTGCATTCTTTTAAAGCATAATTTAATCGTCGTCCTAATTGAATAAATTGATCAGGCGTCGAGCAGTCGATAAGATAAAGGTAAAAATATGGGTTTTAAATGCGGTATCGTTGGCCTGCCAAATGTAGGTAAATCAACTCTTTTTAATGCGTTAACCAAAGCGGGTATTGAGGCATCAAATTTCCCATTTTGTACCATTGAGCCTAATACGGGAGTCGTGCCTGTACCAGACTTACGTTTAGAAGCATTAGCGGCGATTGTGAGCCCTGAGCGCGTGATTCCAACGACTATGGAATTTGTTGATATTGCAGGACTTGTGGCAGGTGCATCTAAAGGTGAAGGCTTAGGCAATAAATTTCTTGCTAATATTCGTGAAACCGATGCCATTGGTCATGTGGTTCGCTGTTTTGAAGATGACAATATTGTGCATGTGGCTAACCAAGTTTCGCCGGCAAGCGACATTGAAGTGATTAATACTGAATTAGCATTAGCCGATTTAGATGCTTGCGAACGTGCCATTACTCGTCAGCAAAAAAGAGCAAAAGGTGGCGATAAAGACGCTAAGTTTGAAGTGACAGTGCTTGAAAAAATGCGTCCTGTATTAGATGAAGGCCATATGTTGCGTTCATTGGATTTAGCGAAAGAAGAGCTGGAAGCAGTTGCTTACCTAAATTTTTTAACCCTTAAGCCGACCATGTATATTGCTAATGTTTCCGAAGATGGCTTTGACAATAATCCACATTTAGATGCAGTACGTGAAATTGCTGCCAAAGAAAATGCCGTTGTTGTTCCTGTTTGTGCCGCAATTGAGTCTGAACTTGCCGAGATGGATGCTGAGGATCGTGATGAATTTATGGCTGATCTTGGTTTAGAAGAGCCTGGTCTTGATAGAGTTATTCGCAGTGGCTATGAATTATTAACCTTGCAAACTTACTTTACTGCGGGTGTAAAAGAAGTGCGAGCATGGACCGTTGCCGTTGGTGCAACAGCGCCACAAGCTGCGGGCGTTATTCATACCGACTTTGAACGCGGATTTATTCGTGCACAAGTGATGGCTTATGACGACTTTATCACTTATAAAGGTGAAGCGGGCGCAAAAGAGGCGGGCAAGTTACGTGTTGAAGGCAAAAATTATATCGTTAAAGATGGCGATGTCATGCATTTCTTATTTAATGTATAAGTTATTAAGTCAAAGCGTGTATTGATACTGTGGTTTCAAGCCGTTTGCTCTTATCGTCATTGGATATACCGTTTTTAATGGCGATGAGATAAACTGACTTGAGCTATGGTTGAAAATGGGGATGAGTGCTATGGCTAAGTCACTTGAAAGTGCTTGTGGGTTTGGTGTTAGAGTAAATAAAAGTCAATTTAATCGCGGTTTAATCGTAATGTAGTTATTAGCTCTGTTTTGAAAATCAATTAACTGGCTTTATTTACGGCATTAATTGCAGAAGTGTTAGTCATTTTGATGAAGTTATCGCCAAGCAGTGCTTTTTACGGTGAATTGCTAAAAAAAGCAGTTGACCTTGATACCTTGAATAAGCATAATACGCCCCGTTCCTCGCTGATGGCGATGAACAAAACGTTGGCAATGTAGCTCAGCTGGTTAGAGCACAGCACTCATAATGCTGGGGTCGCAGGTTCAAGTCCCGCCATTGCTACCATCTCCTTTTAAACTGTTAAGTTTAAAGGCAGATGTAAAACAGCAATATCGACGACTTGGGTATCAAGTCCCGATGATAAGTTGCTACCATCTTCTTCTAAGTTGTTAAGTTTAAAAGTGGATGTAAAACAAGTTGTGCGGGAGTGGTGGAATTGGTAGACACGCCAGATTTAGGTTCTGGTGCCGCAAGGTGTGAGAGTTCAAGTCTCTCTTCCCGTACCATTTAATTTAAACATTATGGGCTTATGCCGGTAATGATGTTTAAAGTAGGAAGATAAATTGGGATATCGCCAAGCGGTAAGGCACCGGGTTTTGATCTCGGCATCCCCAGGTTCGAATCCTGGTATCCCAGCCATTCCTTTGCTTAAACAAATAAAATTTTGGGATATCGCCAAGCGGTAAGGCACCGGGTTTTGATCTCGGCATCCCCAGGTTCGAATCCTGGTATCCCAGCCAATTCTTTATATAAAGAATTGTGGCAATGTAGCTCAGCTGGTTAGAGCACAGCACTCATAATGCTGGGGTCGCAGGTTCAAGTCCCGCCATTGCTACCATCCCCTTTCATACGATAAGTTTAAAAGTGGATGTAAAACAGCAATATCTTGACTTGAATATCAAGTCCAGATGATAAGTTGCTACCATCTTCTTTTTAAGCTGTTAAGTTTAAAGGCAGATGTAAAACACAAGTTGTGCGGGAGTGGTGGAATTGGTAGACACGCCAGATTTAGGTTCTGGTGCCGCAAGGTGTGAGAGTTCAAGTCTCTCTTCCCGTACCATTATTTAAACGTTAATGTGAATTTTTAGTTTAAACTTTTACGTTAATGAATATGCTTCATTGGGATATCGCCAAGCGGTAAGGCACCGGGTTTTGATCTCGGCATCCCCAGGTTCGAATCCTGGTATCCCAGCCATATTTAAAGGCGCATTATTGTGTCTTTATTTATCAGTAAAATGATAAGTATCAATATTGATAGTATCAATGCGGGAGTGGTGGAATTGGTAGACACGCCAGATTTAGGTTCTGGTGCCGCAAGGTGTGAGAGTTCAAGTCTCTCCTCCCGTACCATTGATAATATTGCTTAATAATATTACTGATAATATGTATTACAACAAAAAAGCCCATCTTCTGATGGGCTTTTTTGTGCTTGTCACTTTTCTTCTCGGGCAATTTATTGCCTGTTTGAGCAATTTATTGCCTGATTTGAGCAATTTATTGCCCAGTTATTATCTGCTTTTTTAAAAGTCATTAAAAATCAACAATATAATTATTGGCATGTTTCCTGCTGTTATTTAAATGTCTCATATTTGAGTTTTAATTGTTTTTATATTGTTTGTGATGCTGTAGTCGAATCTTCAAGAACAATTATTAACAACTTAGATTTTATTTGATAATGAAATTTTTTCAATATCAGCCCCTAATAAAAAGGAATTACATTATGCCAACACCATGTTATATCTCAATAGAAGGTCAAACACAGGGTAATATTACCGCAGGTGCTTTTACGTCTGATTCAGTGGGGGATATTTTCGTTGAAGGCCATGAAGATGAAATGCTAGTTCAAGAGTTTAAACATGTTGTGACTGTACCGACCGATCCACAGTCGGGCCAACCTTCAGGACAACGAGTTCATAAGCCGTTTATTTTCACTGTGGCACTCAATAAAGCTGTTCCATTGATGTATAACGCGTTATCTACAGGTGAGAAGCTTAATAAAGTCGTATTGAATTGGTATCGTACGTCTATTGAAGGGAAACAAGAGCACTTTTTCTCTACCACGCTTGAAGGTGCAACCATTGTGGATATTAATTGTCATATGCCCCATTGCCAAGATCCGACTCAAGCCGACTTCACTCAACTGGTTCAAGTGTCATTGGCTTATCGTAAAATCGATTGGGATCATACGAGTGCAGGCACATCAGGTGCAGATGATTGGCGTAAACCTCTAGAAGCTTAACGCAAGTATATCTGTGTATCATTCTCAAGTAGACCAAAGTGAATATTGCGAGTCAGTTTGGGAATGATTGGTTGATGTTGACTATACAATAAAAATAAAAGGATGTGAGCATGACAATGGCAAGCTCTGGGTTAGGTTATCAATTTGTCGCTGAAGGATTAGATGAAGCAAGTTTTGAATTGCTTGAGTTTAATTTTGAAGAGGCGTTATCGACTCCCTTTAAGATTGAGATGACTTTACTGAGCAAAAAAAGTGATTTAACGCCAGAGTCTATCGTTGATAAAGCGGGATTAATGACATGGACTATTGACGGTGAAGTGCAGCGACAAATCCATGGTATGGTCAGTCAATTTACCATAGGTGATACAGGCTACCACGATACCCAATATAAACTGACCTTAGTGCCTGCAGTGTCTAGATTAACACTTAGACAAAATAGCCGTATCTTTCAAGCGCAAAGCAGTTTGGCCATTATTCAGACTTTACTGACTGAGATGGGCGTAAAGGATTATGCGTTTAATTGCGATCCAAGCTTAGATCAAAGAGTGCGGGAATATTGTGTGCAATATCGTGAAACAGATTTTGCTTTCATGAGTCGTTTAGCGGCAGAAGAAGGCTTGATTTACCATTTTGAACACGAAAAAAGTAAGCATACTTTAGTGTTTACAGATAGCACAAAAAAACTGGGTAAGTTAGGCATGCCTTTTCCTTATAATGCCACCAGTGGCGGGATGTCTGAGGTGCCTTATGTGTCACAATTTGAATTACAACATCAAATTGCGCCGGCCAGTGTGGTGTTAAAAGATGCCAGTTTTAAACAGCCTCAATACAGTTTTTTACAAGAAAGCCTAGGAACGGATCTGGATTATCAGCGTCAAGATTATGAGCATTTTGATTATCCGGGGCGCTATAAAAGTGATGCATCGGGTAAACCTTTTACGCAAACACGATTAGAATATTTACGGCGCCATACACACCTTGCTTTTGCTAAGAGTAATTTAATGGCGGCCAGTGCCGGATTTAAATTTGACTTGATGGAGCATGGGGATCCCAGTTTTAATCGCGATTGGTTGCTCATTAAGGTGATACATACAGGTTTGCAAGGAGCCAGTGCAGAAGGTAGCAATACCAGTATGCCAACGTCATATCATAACCAGTTTGAGGTGATCCCTGCGAATAGTCCATGGCAAGCTATGCCTGAGACAAAGCCATTAGTCACAGGCCCTCAGTCTGCTGTGGTCGTAGGACCAAAAGGGGAAGAGATTTTTTGTGATGAACATGGCCGCGTAAAGGTGCAATTTCCTTGGGACAGAGAAGGAAAAAATGACGAGCAAGCCAGCTGTTGGATACAAGTGAGCCAAGGTTGGGCCGGAGCACAATATGGCATGACAGCCATTCCGCGTATTGGTCATCAAGTGATTGTGAGCTTTCTAGAAGGGGATCCCGATCAACCTATCATTACTGGCCGCACCTTTCACGCCACCAATGTACCGCCTTATGTTCTGCCTTCCCATAAGACTCGAACAGTCATTAAAACCCAGACCCATAAAGGCAAAGGCTTTAATGAATTGAGGTTTGAAGATGAAGCCACTCGTGAGCAAATTTTTGTCCATGGGCAAAAAGATCTCGACATTATCACTCGCAATACTCGCCGTGAAAATACCGGAATGGATCATCATTTAACGGTTGAAAATGAGCAGTTTGCCATCGTGAAGCAAAGTAAACACAGCACGGTAGGTAAGGATTTAATCGAAGAAGTTCGCGGCGATAAGCACCAAGCCATTGGCAAAAATCTCATTCAAAAAGTCACCGCAGGGCTAAAGCGCATTATTGGCGGTGGCATGGTGACCCAAGTGGATGGCGCCCACAGCATGAAGATAGCCGCATCGGAGGAGAAAATCATTGGCGGCGATCATAAATTGAAAGTCAATAAAGACAGTTATGTGAATGCGGCTAATATCGTATTAGAAGCAGGCACGGCTTTGACGCTAAAAGGCCCGGGTGGTTTTATTAAAATTGACTCGGGTGGCGTGACGATTTCGGGCAGCAAAGTCAAAATCAATGAAGGGGGCTCACCGGGTAAAGGTAAGGCGCCAAAAGAAGTCAAACCCGAAGAACCCAATCAACCGACACTGCCAGAGCCCGCGGATAAACGTTGAGGCTGGATATAAACCATAAACATAAACGCGAGCTTTTACAGTGAGTCACCGTTAAAAGGAAAATAAGCGCTTGTTATCAATTTTTCATAAAAAGGCAAGCGCTTAAAGGCAATAAAATAACAAGGAATTGGATATGCCAAAAGCGGCAAGATTAGGGGATACGGCCGCAGGGCATGGCTGTATGCCTGCGACCCCCATTTTAGCAGGCAGTGGTGATGTGAGTATTAATGGTATGCCTGCCGCCCGTAAAGGGGACATGGTGTTACTGCACATGTGCCCTTGCCCTAATATGCCCCACGGTATTCATATGCGCAGCGTCAATGCCGGCTCATCCAATGTTAGTATTAACGGAAAACCCGCAGCGAGAGTCGACGATGCCATTAATTGTGGCGGTAAAGTCGCCGCAGGCTCACCCGATGTGCTGATTGGTGATACACCGTATCAATCCCCTGCTCACAAATGTGCAGAAGGGGCCGCTAAGTCCCATTCGCCCATGCTGAACTTTGAGCCTATGCTGACGCCGCCAATGGGCGAGTTTGTTAAAGCATTTGATTATGTCGAACGTTTAGAGCAAGTTAAAGCCATAAAAGAGGCTGTTGCGAAAGAGAAAAGTGCGCAAGAGCCCGTGGCCCCAGCGACTAAATGTGAAAGTGATCCCATTGATATGGCAACAGGTAATGTGGTGGAGTGGCGCACCGATTTTACCTTGCAAGGGCTGGTTCCTCTGCTTCATAAGCGTTTTTATCATTCAGGAAAAAACAAACTCACAGGCTTGTTGGGACGGACGTGGCGCAGTTATTGGGACATGAGTCTTGAAGTTGACGATGGCATAGTCACTTTTATCGACGACAAAGGCAGTCGAGCCCATTATGCCTTGCCCGCCGATGGTGAGCAAAAGCGTGCAGCCCATATGCCCGCATGGCGATTAATCCGTCAAAATCAGCAGTTGGTGATGCGTCACCTTGATGGCACGTATTTAGGCTTTGATAGTGAGATCCCTATCTACCCGGTTGATGATGAAACTGATATTGGTCACCTTAGCAACGCTGCAGACACGGCTGTCGATGGCGCTGGAAAACATCATTTACCATTGAGCCATATTCGAGATGGCTATGGTCATGAACTGCGCTTTATTTATGATAATGGTAAGCTGGAATGGGTGAAGCTCTGTGATAACAAGCAGCAAGTGAAGGTCGAGTCACAAGATGGGCTTATGACTAAGCTTATTTTATGTGATGAAAAGCAGCAAGCTCTGAAAACCTTAAGTACCTTTGAATATAATCGTGAAGGGCAGCTTATCTCTGTGCGCAGTGGTGCGGGCAATAATTTTGACTATGAGTATGACAAGCAAGACAATTTACTTAAATGGTCAGACTTGGGCGGCACTTGGGTCAAGCATACCTATGATGAGCATAATCGTGCCCTCAGTACCCGCGCCAGCAATGGTCGTTGGCACGATGAAACTCGCTATGACGATACCAATAATGTTATTTTTTATAAAAGCCCTCATAAAGGCATTCAGTGCTATTATCGCGATGAGCGCAATAATATTGTTAAGCACATCGATGCCAGTGGGTTTATCACCTTATCTGAGTGGCAAGATAATCAGCTAGTATGTGAAATCAATGCCCTAGGTGAGAAAACCCAATATGCTTACGATGATTGGGGGCAGGTGAGCAGCATTGTTGGCGCCGATGGCTGTGAGCATGTGTATGACTATGATGACAATGGTCAGCTGGTTTGCGTCACTAACCCTTTAGGTGCTAACTGGTTGTATGAATACGATGAGCAGCAAAATCTCATTCAATCCAGTGACCCATTAGGGCGCAGTTGGCAGTTTGAGTACAATGAGCAAGGCTTATTAAGCAAGCAAACCAGTCCCGATGGCCTACAAACTCGGTTTAATTTTAATGAGTTGGGGCAAATGAGTCAGATGTGTCCGCCCTTTGGTTATTGCTTAGGGTTTGAATATGATGCATTAGGGCGGTTAACTGCCCGTCATACTTATGTCGATGAAGCCGCTCTTGATAATAATAATGAACAAGTAGAGCCTTCAGCCGATAAAGAGCCTTCAGCTGATAAAGAGCCTTCAGCTACACTTAATAAAGAGCCCTCAGCCAGTAAAGAGCCAGCTTCTTCGTTAGTCAGGCGTTGGCATTACCAGCAAGATAAATTGCAGCCCAGCCGAGTGGTTTTTGAAGATGGCAGTGAGCAGCGTTTTGATTATGATATAGAAGGCAACCTCACTAAAGTTGTCGATCCATTAGGCCAAGTCTATGGCTATGAATACGGTGCCTTTGATTGCCTAACTGCCAGTATCGATCCCCTCGGGCAGATCACCCGTTATATGTATAACGGTGAGGGGCAATTTGCAGGTGTTATTAATAGCCAACATCATCAGTGGCGATATCACTACAACGAGTTAGGCCAAATAACCGAGGAACGGCATTTTGATGGCCGTAAAACCCAGTTTGAATACGATCCTCTAGGGCGAGTGGCAAAACGTATTGCCCCTGATGGTACGCAACTTAGGTTTTACTATGATGTCCTTGGCCGTTTAATTCAAAAGCAAGCGCTGCAATTACAATCCCCTCATAAGCGTCATAATAAAACCGCAGCAAGTGGGTCAGTACTTGAACCTGAATATCGCATCACCAGCAATAGCTTTTTTGAATACGATGATGCTTCACAGCTCGTTAAGGCAACGGTGGATGATAGCCGTTATAAAAGCGCGATTACCGCTGAAAGAAACGCTACACAAGTAGAGGTTGATCCACTTACATCAATCCAAAGTAGCAAAGTGGTCGTTGAATATGAATACAACCTTGCAGGGCAACGTATTCTTGAGACTATCAACGGTCACGCTATTAGTAGTGACTATGGTGATAGTGGTGAGCGTATCTCTATAACAGGCCAGCTTGACGATGAAGCCCAAAGGATCAGCCCTGAGCGGCCCTTAGCAACTGCGAGCCCCTATCAAATGCAACTCACCCATCAACAAGGCTTGCTCACGGGTGTAAAAATTAGCGATCACCAAGCGCTGCAATTTGCCCACAACAGCCATGGTTTTGAAGTATCCAGACACAACCAACAAGGTTTTCATTTAGCTCAAGCGTGGAGTTTGGGCGGGGACTTACTTTCTCAAGAATTAGTCTCTCAGGAGTTAGTTAAAGGTGGAGTTCAGGCCAACAAGGGGTTAAAACTGTCTGCTCCCAATGCGCAGCAGCCTTATTATTTAGGGCCAGAAAAACCTCAAGGTCCACGTACCTTACAGCGGAGCTATCAATATGATGCGCTGGCACGTATCAATGCCATAGATGAAACCCATTGGGGCAGCAGTCAATTTAGCCACAATGCCAATGGCCAAATCACCCATCAAGCGACTATGCCTGAAAAAGGCGGCGCGCTCAGTGACACCTCGGTTGAGCCAGATCTCAAAGTACAGCAATTTGATTATGACGCCGCGCAAAATTTAGTGGCAGTGAATCAACTGAGTTCAGCTAAACAAAGCGACAAACAGCTGGAGGGAGGAGCGCAGCCAACAGCTACGAACATTATTGACTTCGCCACTAAGCGGCTGGAAAAACAGCTGACATACCAACAAGGTGGCCGAGTCGAGCGCATAGGTCATCACACTTACCATTATGATGCTTGTGGCCGTGTGTTTGAAAAAGTCACGCAGAAAAAGGGCTTTCGGCCGCAAGTGACTCGCTTCGAGTGGGATGAAGAAGACAGACTCATTAAGGTGCGATTGCCAAATGATGATACTTGGCAGTATCAATATGATGCCTTTGGCCGTCGTGTGGCTAAAATAAAACGGCAGAGTAAGCTGACAGGGGGAGTAGCAAAACGAGTCGCCAACGCTAGTCGAATCAACTACCTGTGGGACGGTAATAACCTTATCGAACAACAAAGGTGCTATGCCGACGGCACCTTAGCTGACTCGACTCAGTGGATGTATGAACCAGAGAGTTTCCGTCCACTGGCTCAGCGAGTGCAAAAAGTAAACAGTGAACAAAGTGAATGTACAGCGCAGCTGCATTACATTATTGCGGATCACGCAGGCACGCCACGGGAGCTGTGCTCTGAAGCGGGTGAGGTCAAATGGCGCGGAAAGCAAAGCCTGTGGGGTAAATTTAACCAGTTTAATGAGAAAGACACTCCGCTCACACGCTTAGATAGCCGTGATGAAGATGTACTCGTGCAGCAGGCCGCTAATGATCCTGTGTTTTGTGACCTGCGTTATCAAGGCCAAGTCTATGATAACGAGACAGGTTTGTATTACAATAGACACAGATACTATGATCCTGACAGCTGCCAGTATTTATCACCCGATCCGATAGGTATTGCGGGTGGATTGCGTCCGAGTTCGTATGTGAATAATCCAATGGAATGGGTGGATCCGCTGGGGCTGAGTGAAGGGGCTTGTAAAAAGAATAACTGCATTGTTAGAAGTGATAATCATATGAATTCACATCAAGGTAAGGTACCAGGACGATTAAAATCTTATATTGATGATAATGGTAATTTAGTACCAGCTAATCCTAATGGGAAAGCAACGGTTATTGATCATATTAGAGGAAGTGAACCGCGTAAAAGTGATAGCCCATATACATCATTTTCATCAATTCAAGATCCTAAAAAGTCATATGGAGACTCAGTTATTTTTTTGGATATTAATCAGTTAACATCAGATATTAAAAATGGAGTCATCAATGGTGTTGAAATTATTACTCATAGTAATGTGCTAGATATTCATGATAAAGCGATTGATGTAGCACAAGTTAGATATAATAATAACTCAACTTCAAAAAATTTGGAAAGGTTGGAACGGGCTATGATGGATAAAAGTAATTCTGAGCGAGACTCTGAAATATTAGTAAAAGGTATTGTTCCTAGTAAGTATTTGAATATTTAGATGTTACCAGTACTTTATCGTTGAGTATAAGCATATAGGAGTTAGCATGTTGTTACCTGAATCTGAAGAATACCATTTATTATACACCGATGAATTTGGAGATGATGTTGGACTTGATGAAGTGCAACTTTTAGATCCACCTTTAGAAGAGAGGGTGCCTAAATTATGTGAAATGTTAAATTCATCCAATGCATATCTTTCATATCAATCAGCTCTGGTATTGACGGCATGGGGGAAAGATATAGGATTGAATAAAGTTGCGCAGTTTATAGATACAGAAGTAGTGTCTACTTTTGAATTTTCACCACACCGAATAACAGATGAGGATAATGTATATGATGATTTATCATATGCTATTTATTTATACGGTTTATCAGGAGGTGATAGAGATAAGATGCTGGAGGTTTTTAAAAAAATATTGGCCATTTACCCTAAGTATTTTTTTGAATCGAAGTTAAAACATGGGCTGATAAAAACTGAATTTGTAGAACTTACCTTCCCTATTGAAAAGGCTATTAAGGAAACCTTGTTAAAAGGACGGATTTATCAGGCTAGTCAACTTTTACCTGTTTTAGCTAAACTGAACCCCAAAAAAGGCTGGGAAATGATTTCGAATTTTACTTGTTTTTTTAGAGTAGAGCCTGATCCCATAATTAATGTTACAGAAGCTTTAAAATATTGCTCATCAAAAGAATCTATAAACCTTTTAAAACAATATTCGTCTAGTGATAGTTCGATTATTGCCGATGAAGCCAAAAAATCTTTATCATATTTATTAATGAATTAAGTGGGAATATTATAGCAAAGCCTCTGGGGGGCGTTCAAGCAGTTTAATGAGAAAGACACTCCGCTCACATGCTTAGATAGCCGTGATGAAGATGTACTCGTGCAGCAGGCGGCTAACGATCCCGTTAATTGCGACTTGCGTTACCAAGGCCAGATTTTTGATGTTGAAACAGGGCCATTCGTTTGAGTAAAGAGTTAATCGACATCGCTATTATGATCCGCTGTATTACTTTGTTGATCGCTGCCAGTATTTATCACCCGACCCCATAGGCATACAAGGTGGTTTACGACCGAGTTCGTATGTGAATAATCCAATGGAATGGGTGGATCCCTTGGGGCTGGCTCCATGTCCAAAAAGTAAAAACAATACTATCCCTAAATCCAATGCAGAAATGAGAAAGAGGGTTGAAGAAAACATTGCTGCAAGCCAATTAGCAAGAAATTCATCTAATGCTGGAAATGGATTAAATAAAAGTACGATGCCAATCTCTAATAAGAACGCAACTAAACTTTTAGAGAATAGATTCTTAGGGCGATTATCAGCGAAAGAAGCTCGAGAAGATGCTTTGGGAGTTGTAAACTCATTTGATGGTCAAATAAATCTTAGAAGAGGGCAAGCAGGAGAGTTATTTGAATCTTTTAGTGATATTAATCAAAATTCACCAGCTTCTTTAGTTTTTGTGACTAAAGGTTTAAAAGATACAAGCAGCTCTTTAGAAAGACAAATAATCTTAGCATTACCAGATAGTGATTTAGCTAGAAATTCTGCAATACGATATCGCCCAGCAGTATTGAAATCAGATCAAATTTTACTAGAGGGTAAAGTTGCTGGGCAACAAGGAGGCATTTTTGGTCCAACGTATAAAGCTGGGGGAGGTTCTCAGGTTGTTACTGATGGAGGACGTTTTAGTGGAAAAGTTGCATTTGGAGATGAGTAAATGTTTTTAGATAATACCATTAAAAAATGTCAGATTGTTGCTGACATACTAAAAAATGATGGTTTGAGTCGTCAAGCTGAGAGAATAAATAAAACTATTCGAATGTTGTCACAATTGACTTCACTTACAGATTTAGAGGCTCAAAAAAAATGTTCTACTAAAGCCTATAGAACAGAAATAACATTTTTATTGAGTGCAGTAACTGATGTCAAAGGGTTGAAAGACATGTGTCCAACTCAGCTATCTTACAATGACTGGAGAGCTGCTCTATCTGCTATGAAAGATGCATTAGATGATATTAAATAACATAGAAATAGTTAGACAAACAAAAGAGCTAATTAAATTACGATTAAAACAAGCTCCTGATTTTGTTATATTTAAATCTATTGAGGCACAATTGGATTATGTCTTAGATATATTGGAAGGGAATACAATGGATCGTAGTAAGTTGAAGGACATAAATGTTGGCCATTATGCGGTACATGAATTTGAAGAATCTGATCCAGAATTAGCCAATAAATTGAAAAAGATACAATATTTCGTATATAAAATGAATGGAGGCATAATTCGATAAAAATCGTTATTTCTTGGAAGTAGCTTTTTATCAACTTAGGTGGCGTCGCGCGGTGAAAAGTAGCAAACAGAATCATGGGGATATTAGGCAAACAGTGCTTAGTGGGGAACATCATTTGACCCTGTTAGTAACAGAAGATAAAACAGAGGTGATTGTTGTATCGAATGAGCATGGAGAGCAGTTACTTGAGCTGATGCCACCGAGTGGTTTTGTATTTTCCTATTTAACGACAGATCATCAAGGAAAAGTCAGTGTGATCTGTAGTACCGAAGAATATGAATCCTCAGGTTGCGATTGGTTTTTTTGTATAGATATTGAGAAAAAAATGCTTTTTAAAAAAGGACTATCATATTGAATTTATTTATGTAGTTTAGATTTACTTTATTTGTGATTACAAACGTACATATGAAAACTGATTACTATATTATTGCAAATGTAGATAAAAGAAGCGCTGACAGTGGTAATAGTGCCGATTGGCCAAAGGTTTTAGCTTACTCATTTAAAGCAAAGAAGCTTTATATGTCTGAGGGTTGTGGTCATGGTCTTGTGGGAGGGGAAATTTCCATTGCAAATGTTAAGCTGGCTGATTGGAGTGAGTTTTTTGATGACATAGATGGAAAGAGGGTTTAGTGACTTAATTTTAAATGGTTCGTTGTCATCTATATTCGATGAATCCAAATTTATTGAGCTATTGAAAAATAATAACTGCACTATTGAAGTGATGAGTTACTGAGTGGCGTAAGGTATATAAAAAACTTAAATATCATATAATTATGTAATAGATGAGAGCGTTAAATACATTGTTGAACTCATATGATGGTGACGAAAACGGATTCATAACGGCTAAAGGCTCTGTTTCTTGCCCTACCTGTTCGAAAACAAATGAGTTTGTTATTTCTGATGGTATTTCAGCTAGCAAAGTGGATATTAGCTATTGTAATAAAGTATTGGCCAATATACCTCATATTAAAGAAATCAGAGTTGGTGATTCTTGTTTTTATAAAGTAAATGGATTACCCGTTCAATTTCACCATATGACGTGCGCTGAATGTGGTGAGCTGTTTACTGCCGTGGTGGGCGCGGGAGAATATCAGTCTTGTCGATATATGGCTGTGTTAGTCAAAGTGGTGATTGATCGAGCTTAGTGGATATGAATGACGATGAAGCGAGAGCTGAAGTGATAAATTTGATAAATCCTTATCTTGTTGGCAACGATCCAGAAGCAGATAATTTAGTTTTATTACTTCAAAACAAAGATAGGCAAATACCCATAAGAGGTGTGCTTGAACATCTTAGAAAATACAACAGTATGCCGTATACAGTACAAGAGCAGAAAATTATTGATGAATTACTGTATTTGTATGGTTAAAACGATCTAGTGAAAATAGAAAATACCAAGCACGGTTCCGGCAAACATGCTTATACAAGTATATCTTGGGACAGTGCTGATAAAAAAGTTGAAATTGAATTTCCTGTATTAGCAAGATGCTGTTATTCAAAAAAGATGAACAAGATTTTTGCCAGTCTATACCAAGAAAGGCAAATCTACCTCTATGATCTTGATGGTGGCTTGTATACCAAACTGCTCATTCCGATCAAAGACGGCTATCAATATATGGGGCTGAATGCTAATGAAAAGTCCACTACTGGTATTGCACTGTTATATGCGCCGTCCGAGAGTCAATATGGCAATGAATGGGGAGATTATGAGCAATATGAATTGCTGCAATCAAAGGCTGCTTTAGGCAAATTTATTGATATTTACCGGTAACGTTCAAAGGGGATGGAGCTAAACTCAGTGGATAATTTATTTGAACAAGCAGTATCACGATCAGAAACCGAGCGTTTTTTTAAGGGAGAAGGGCAATATTATTCCCATAATCCTATGGATGGTGGACATTGTTATGGGATCAGGTTATCGGGAAATTTAGCTCAATATCTGAATAATGATAAACATAATTTATATATTTTTAATGAAGTTTTTAATCATTTTATTGCTTCACTTTCGTCAAGTGAAGCAGATTTAAGGCACTTACTCGCCAATGTTTTTGAAATTAATAGATTAAAAAATAATGGTGTGTTGTCAGGTGTTAATTTTGTTAATGAGGAAGGCTCTCTAATTATGAAATCGATTCAACAGTATTTTAAGCAATTAGAAGTAAGTGAAGCTAATAAGGAGTTAGTTAACATATATTTAGCTGCGTTTGAAGACTTAGATTCGAAGCTATTAGTTAATATTATGAATAACTATATGGATAGAAATAATTGAATGCTTTTTTAATCAATTACGACAAGTATTGTATTTGAATAAAAACTGCCACTATTAATAGTGCGGCCAGTACTTTTTCCAAAGCGATAGTGTGAGTGGGTGTTCAAGCAGTTTAATGAGTCAGACCCCTCGTTCACGCGCTTAGATAGCCGTGATGCAGAAAGCCTCACCAAAGATCAACAGCCCCTAGACACTCGCTGTGCATTTGCTTTTTATTCAATAGCTTCTATAGGTTATTTAGAGGCTGAGTAACCTATTTTATTCAGTCGTTAGCAGCTCGCCTAGCTCATCATGAAAGGAACTTCATGAATAAGTCACTGTTTGTTTTATATTTGGTTATTTTTCTTGATGCGGCAGGGATGGGCATGTTTTTCCCCATTGTGAATAATTTAATTAATAACCCAGCACAAGATTTTTTACCTACCGGAACCCCTTTAAGTCAGCGGAACCTCTACTATGGTGTGATGGTGGGGTTGTTTTTCTTATTTTGGTTTTTAGGGGCGCCATTTTTATCTCGACTGTCTGATGCCATTGGCCGAAAGCGGGCATTGCTGATTTGCCTCGTCGGTATGTTTATCGGTTATGGTTTGACTTTGCTTGCCATTGTGATTAAAAGCTTTTGGGTGCTGTTATTGGGGCGTATGGTCGCGGGTATCACATCGGGCAATCAAGCGGTGTCGCAAGCGGCTATCGTGGATATGAGTAATGAGCACAATAAAGCACGATATTTAGGTTATACGGTGTCTGCGTTTGCATTGGGGATGATTTTAGGTCCAGCCATTGGCGGCATTTTTTCAGATCGTTTGTTGTCGCCCGATTTTAATAACCGTTTACCTTTTGAGATTTTATTGGTGTTTATTGCATTGAATATTGTTCTGCTTATATGGTGGTTTAATGAGCAGCAAACCCGCCGTGAGAATTATCGATTTCATTTAACGGATTTTATTACCCAATTTTCAATTATTAAGCGTAATCGATTAGTGAGAAATTTATCCATTGCATTTTTTACCATGCAATTTGCTTATAATATTTTTTATATTTTCATTTCAACCTTACTCTTAAAGCTGTATCACTTTACGGTGCTTAATAACAGTATGGTGATGATTCTATATGGTATATCAGCGGCTTTTGGTGGCATGGTGCTAGTGCCCTTTATGCATAAACGCTTTGAATCTAAATTCATTATTCAGTTGGGCGTGTTGATTATGGCGTTGATGTGTTTGGTGCTAACTGTGTTTAATCAAGCATCATTGCCCTATGTTGTGGTGGTGATTTTTATGCTGGGTTTTTCGCTGGCCTATACCACTATGTTGAAATTTTTTTCCGATGCTGTCGATGAACAAAGTCAAGGCTGGGTGATGGGGATTACCGTCTCTTTATTTACCAGTGGCTGTGCCATCGTCTCTATTTTAGGGGGCGCATTAATGGATATTTCTACTCGCGCTCCCATGATTTTAATGACCTTAGTTTATTTCTTGGCCTTAGTATTAATCGGTGTATTGCCGTTACAAAAATCATTAAAATAGTCGGCTGTTTTTTGTGCTTACTATTTCAATAATCTGGGCAATTTATTGCTCGCTGGGCAATTTATTGCTCATCTCAGGCAACTTATTGCCCAGCCCTCCTATGTTTATTTTAACAAATCCATATAAATCATTTACATACCTATTGGCATGTAAACTGCTTGTTAGTTTACCGTGTCTAATGCATTTTACTTGAGCTCGCATGGAGTATTTACGATCAAAGCCCATTACTTGGTGGTGATGCTAGCGCTTGATGATTGAGCGTGATGCTAGCGCACTGGGGCAAACTAGGTGATAAGACCGATTGGCATACAGTGAGCAATAAAGTGAACAAAAAAAGGATGTAGTTTCAATATGGATACGATAAACAACCCCTTATTGATAGTAGTAAATCATGATGATAAGGATTGGCTTGAGCGAGTACAGCAAGGTGGCTGCTTTATTTTAGCGGAAACCATCATCAATGAATGGATCCCGAGTATTGCCGATGAATTAATGTCTAATCGCGGTGAAGTGGGCCGTTTGTACTGGGGAGAAGCGGGTCGTATTCATGGTTCGATTTCACCCTATTTGTTACCTGTGACGCTGGATAATTGGCCGCAAATCAAACAAGAGGTGTGCCATCAAGATGCCTGGGGAGTGGCCTTAGTGCTAGGTAGCCATATGCGAGCATTAACGCCTGCACAGCAGTTCACTGAGCTATTAACCCATTTACGTCAATGGACGCTAGTTAACACCCATGAGGGTCAGCAAATATTGCGATTATCTGATTGGCAGGTGTTGTCGACTTTGTTGCAGGCGAGCAATGGGCAAGAATTGTCGGCATTATTGGGTCCGCTGGATGAAATCATGTACAGAGACCATGAAGGGGAGAGCCAAGGTGAGGAGCATAGCCTCAATGATGATAATAACAACAGGGCAGCTTTAAATGAAGGGGCGGCTCTGAGTGATAATACAAGCTTAAATCAGCGCGCTGACCCAAACCCAAGCCTAGATCCAAGCCAAGAATCAGATCCAGACAAGTCAAATGAATGGCAAACACTCAAGCTTGTGACCAAACAGCCTGTTGAGAGTGATGCAAGTTTCCCGAGAACTTTGAGCCAATCTCAGCAGCTTGCACTCGCGCAAATGAGCAAGCTTGAGCAATATAAAGATTATCGAGAACACTTGCATCAACATCATATTGCTACGCAGGAGTGGAATGATAAGCAAATGTCGAGTTTTATTGAAAAACAACTCGATATTGCCACTCAGCATGACTTTAATAACCCACAAGATAAAGTGCGTTTTTTAAGCTTGTCTGTGGTATTTGGCCAAGACGTTGTTGAACAGCCTTGGGCGAAGTCGGTGCTCACACACAATAAGCAACAAGGCGCTGTGGGTAAAATGGATCAATTACATGAAGCGGCCATGGCGCAGCTATAGCAAAGGGGAAACCCCAACGAATACTCAAGGCCAATAAAGACAGCTCAATGGAGCAATGTGATAACGCTTATTGAATGCGCTGCTAAGCCAGTTAAGTAGAAAGGAAACGCGTCATAATGGACAATAATAATCAAAGCAATACCGCAAACAATAGCCAAAATAAAAAAGCTGAACTGATCTCTAGCTCAGAAGCGGCAAAGAAAAATTTCAGTACCAATAATACCTTATCTGGCGGTTGCACTGAGTGTGGCTGCAGTGCGCTGATTTATTATCATTATGACGATGGCAAGCCTGTGCCGAATGCCCCCTTTGAACTCACCGACAGTAATAATACTAAGGTGACAGGAAAAACGGATGATAAGGGCCTGTGCCTCATTGAAGACATGGGTTGCGGCAGCTTTGATTTATTGCTTGAAGAGGGGAGTGACGAGTTTAAGGCCCCCGAGACTGAAATCAATAATCCAGTATTGCAAAGTAACCCTGAAAATGCGGTGTTGGCGGGAGAGTATTTTAGCTTATTCGTTATTCTACAAAATAAAGGTTATATCGTTTACGATGCCGATGACAGTAATAATAACAAGGTCGATGTGGATGACACTAGCCTATTTTTAAATATTCCCGATGAATACGAGCCCGCTTATGAACGTTTTTGGGAGCTCAATGAACAGATTAACGACGGCAGTTTAGCCTTAAGGCAATCGGTTAATAAAATTCATACCAGCTTGCCCGCCGAAGTGAGCAGTGATGCTAACGATAATTCGGCTATTTTACTGTTTTGTGAAATCGCGCTCGGGTTTGTGCCTGTAGTGGGTCAAGCCATGGATTTATATGATGTGGGTCAGTGGGGATGGACGACTTACAGCGAAGAGGCTAGCCGTAGCGATCCTCTGCATTGGGCCATGGGCACCTTAGCCATTATCGGCTTTGTGCCCGGCCTCGGTGACGCCCTTAAAAAGACGGGTAAAACCATTATTAATGCTCTGCAAAAGAGCGACAATAAAGCCATTCAAAAGGGCATTAAAGCGCTGCGGGCGTTATCGAACGGCAATCTGGTTAAGTTTTTAACCGGCTTTGCCAGCAAAATCAAAGAGTATGGTCAAAAAGCGCTGGACTTACTCAATCAAATCATTGCTGGCTTAAAAAAAGCCCTCAATAACGCCGCCAAGAGTAACTGGATTGTCAGACTGTTAAAAGATGGCTTTGATGGCATGATAAAAGCCATGGAAGGTTTGTCGAAAAAAGTCGATGAAATGCTCGATTGGATAGCGAATAAGGTCGATGAATTTATCGAGAAAATCTTTACTAAACTCAGCGGTACGCCAAGGCCTAAAGGCACCAAAGATCCGTTAGCGCCTGTCAATGCCGGTAAAGCGGACGTCAATAAAAACACCACGGAGGTGGTGCAGAAAAAAGATAAAGTCCAAGAGCATAATAATACTGCTAAGACAGATAAAGCGGAAAAGTGTAAGGGGGATCCTGTGGATATGGCCACGGGCAATGCGGTGGAGTGGCGCACCGATTTTACCCTGCAAGGCCTAGTGCCACTTATTCATAAACGTTTTTATCATTCAGGTAACGATAAAATCCCCGGTTTATTAGGCCGCACTTGGCGCAGTAATTGGGACATGACGTTAACCCTTTTTGATGGCATGGTGGTGTTTACCGACGATAAAGGCGGTGAGGCCCATTATGTTTTGCCCGATGAGGGCGGCTTTGAGCGAGCACCCCATATGCCCAAGTGGCGCCTTGAGCGATTAAAAGGGCGCTTATACATGCGCCATCTCGACGGCACGGTTTATGGCTTTAATCACGCGGGCTTTAATCCTCTTGTTGTTGATGAGAGTGCCGACAAGAGTGATGATCAAAGTGTTGATAGCAGTGTCGATAGCAGTGATGCTAAAAGCGAGGACCATCACGGGGCGACCAGAGGTAAAAACACCCTGTTACTCACGGACATAAGCGACGCCAATGGCAATGGATTGCAGTTTATTTATGAGCGCACAAAACTCAAGTGGATCCACTTAGACGCTAATCTCAGTGCTAATTCCAGTGCTAATTCCAGTGATAGTCAGCAAGGCATTAAGGTTGAGTTACATAAAGGCCGTATCGAGGCGTTGACCTTATGTGACGCTAACAAAAATCCCCTTAAAACATTGGCAAGGTTTAGCTATAACCGCGCAGGGCAATTAGTTAAGGTCAGAGGGGATGCGGGTAAGAATTTTGATTATGAGTACGATCACCAAGACAATTTATTGCGTTGGTCAGACTTAGACAAAACCTGGATTGAACACACTTATGATGAGCAAGGCCGCACTCTAAGTACCCGAGGCAGTGATGGCCGCTGGCAAGATCAAACCCGTTATGACGATGCCAATAAGGTCATTTTCTATAAGAGCCCTCTAAAAGGCATTGAGTGCTTTTACCGCGATGAGCGTAACAATATTGTCAAACACATCGATGCCAATGGTTATGTTACCTTATCAAAATGGCAAGACAATCAGCTGGTGAGTGAAACCAATGCCCTAGGTGAGACCACTCAGTACGCTTATGATGACTGGGGACAAGTCACTAAGGTCATCGCCCCCGATGGCAGTGAGCAGGAGTACACTTACAATGACGCTGGCTTATTGACTAGCGTCATCAATCCCTTAGGGGCGGTTTGGCAATATGATTATGACACACAAGGCAATTTACTTAAGGCGCAGGATCCTTTAGGAGCGGCTTGGCATTATGAGTACAATGTAAAAGGTCAGCTCATCTCACGTACCAGTCCCGATGGTCTTTCAACGGCGTTCAGTTACACTGCCCAAGGCCAAATCGAGTCTATATTACCGCCATTAGGCCATAAAATTGGCTTTCATTACGACACCTTAGGTCGCTTAACCGAGCGCCGCACCATTGTTAAAGCTGAAGCGCCTTCAGCTTCTCTTCCTTTTGACAGTAATAGTCAAGGAAACCAGACTCTAGTCAGGCGTTGGCAATATCAAAATACTTCACCCACACCGGAAAAAGTGATTTTCGAAGATGGCACTGAGCAGCGCTTTGAATACGATATTGAAGGTAATCTCACCAAAGTTATCGATCCTCTTGGGCAAATATACGGTTATGAATACGGCGCCTTTGATATGTTAAAGGTGAGTACCGATCCTTTAGGGCATCGCACTGTGTACATGTACAACGGCGATGGGCAATTCTCGGGGGTTATTAATAGCCAAAAAGATCAATGGCGTTATCGCTACAACGAAGCGGGGCAAATTGTAGAGGAGCGCCACTTTGATGGCCGCAAAACGCAATTTGCCTACGATGAGCTGGGCCGCGTGGCGAAGCGTACCACGCCTGATGGGGCGCAGCTGCGATTTTATTACGATAATGTCGGCCGCCTCATTCAAAAGCAAGCTTTTGCCTTGGCAAAACCGCTAAACGATAAACAATTGTCCGCCAAACAGCCTACCGCTGGATCTAATGGCCAAGAAACAGTTGAAAAACCTAGATATATTGTCGCTTCAAATACCTATTTTGAATACGACGCCGCCTCTCAGCTTATCAAGGCCACAGTGGATGACAGCCGCCGTAAAGCGGTATCGACGCTTGATGGTGGCTCTGCCAATAAGGTGGTGGTGGAATATGAATATGATTTAAGTGGTCGCCGCATTATGGAGACCATTAACGGCCAAACCCTTAACAGTGAATACGATGCCGCAGGTGAGCGTGTTGCTATCAACAGCCTTGAGCGGCCCTTAGCAACAGCCAGCCCCTACCAAGTGCAGTTCGATTATCAGCAAGGGTTATTAAATGGCGTTCAAATTAGCGAACACCAAGCCCTGCAATTTGCCCGCAACAGCCAAGGTTTAGAGACGTTTCGCTCCAATGGTCAAGGCTTTGATTTAGCCCAAGAGTGGAGCCTAGGCGGCGATTTACTCAGCCAGCAACTCATAGGTTATCAGCATACGCCCAATGCAAATGACACCTTAAGTCGCGGTGCTGATTTAAAAGGGCCCATTAAGCCCGATTCTTTTCAAGCGTTGCAGCGCAGCTATCAGTACGATGCGCTGGCGCGCATTACCGAAATCGATGAATCTCATTGGGGTCGAAGTCAGTTTAAGCATAACGCCAATGGCCAAATCACGCATCAAAAGCAAGAAAAATCTTGGATAGACGCAAAAGCCAGCATCAAGCAGTTTGATTACGACGAAGTGCAAAATCTGGTTGCTGTGAATGTGCTTGGCTCCGGGACTAATGCTAATCACAATGGCAATAACAAAGTCGTTGATTTCGCCGCTAAGCGCCTTGAAAAACAGCTTAAGTACCAACAAGGCGGCCGCGTCGAGCGCATAGGCGAGCACACATACCATTATGATGTCTGCGGCCGCGTGTTTGAGAAAGTCACCCATAAAAAAGGCTTTCGGCCCCAAGTCACAAAATTTGAATGGGACGAAGAAGACAGGCTCATTCGAGCGATTGTTCCAAATGGCGACACTTGGTTCTATCAGTACGATGCCTTTGGTCGAAGAATCAGCAAGATTAAACAGCAGAGCCGAGAAGCTGGCAATAAACGAGCTAATCAACCTGAGAAAATCCAGTATCTCTGGGACGGCGATAACCTTATCGAACAACAGCGCCGTTATGCAGACGGCACGCTGTACGATACCACGCAGTGGACCTATGAACCCGATTCGTTCAGGCCGCTCGCTCAGAGGGTCATAAAGGAGACTCACAATTCTCAGGCTGAGCTAGCGCCGCAGCTGCACTACATTATCAACGACCATGCTGGATCGCCACGGGAATTATGCTCTGAAGAAGGTCATGTCGAGTGGCGGGGCAAGCAGCAGCTGTGGGGAGGCTTTGATAGTATTAGTAATAGCCGCTTGCCTGAAAGGCAATATCTGGAGGAGGCAGCTAATGATCCCGTCAGTTGCGACATAAGGTATCAAGGGCAAGTCTATGATAACGAGACAGGATTGTACTATAATCGCCATCGCTATTATGATCCGGATTCATGCCAGTATTTAACCCCCGATCCTATTGGCATCGCGGGTGGATTAAGGCCTAGTTCCTATGTTCACAACCCCATGGAGTGGGTGGATCCGCTGGGATTGGCAAAATGTACAGCAAGTCGTAAGCCTGGTGGTACAGGTGCTAACTACGATCAAGTTAATGGTCAAGGATTATATGTTTTACGAGATCCTATGACAAATGACATAAAATATGTTGGTAGAGGGGATGCTCCAGCAAGGGCTGTTGCACATTCAGCTTCAGATGATAAGGGACATTTAGTACAAGAAATAATTCATAATAATAATTTAACTAAAGCTGAAGCTAAGCATTTAGAACAACGGTTGCTAGATAAATTAGGAGGAGCTAAGTCAACAGACCCTGACACAGAAATGTTAAACAAAATTAGATCTTATAGTCCTTCCAATCCTAATGCTCCTAAATATACAATAGCTGGGGAGTCTGAGTCACATGCAAATTTAATTTTCTCAGAGACAACAACAAAACTTGGAATTTAAAGCTCTTTAAGCTAGGAATCGTTTATGAAAGTAGAATTAGGTGATTTAATAGTAATACCTTTAGCAGGGAAAAATGCATTGGCTCATATTGTTTGGATTTCATCACAAATGAAAAATGTTTTTGGTTTTTGTGTATTTAATGAATTATATATAGAAGATTCCTTTGACATTAAGAAAGTTAAGGTTGGTGAGTATTTGAAGGTAAAGATGTTTTCAGGTGAAGTTTCTGTATTATATGGGGATATAAGGAATGTTAAGAAGAGTGTTTGGCCTAAAATAGCACATTTAGATCTTCAAGATTCTTATAAAGAAATGATAATACACAATATTGGTGGTAATCTTTATGAAGGAGATGTTCTCTTAAGAACATTATCTCCATCAGAATACCTTTTATTTCCGAAAGTATTAAGTGCTGGGAATAAAGCTGTTGAGAATATTTTAATCCAATCTTTTCAGTAAATTATGGGTAGTTAAAGGGCTTTTTTAGCCCTTTTCATTTAAAAATACTTCAAGTTTACTCTGGTGTGAATAGCGATGACCTCATAGAGCAACAGCGTGGCTTTTTATTAAGGGTTTAGGCCGATGGCAGCTTGTTCGATACCACCCAGTGGCCAATGCCAAAGGCATGAGCTTTCATAAAGAGTGAGCCAGATAGTTTCCGTCCGTTAGCTCAACGGGTTATAAAACAAACCAATGAGAACCAAGCGGAGCTAGCGCCGCAGCTACATTACATCATCAATGATCATGCAGCTCTTTATTTACTGCATGGCCTCGTGAACTTTGTACCGAGGAAGGCCTTTCTTTTATAAGGAGTTAAATGGCGCGGCCAGTGTTTTTTGAAAACTATGGGCTGATTATAAAGTATAAGCTTAATTCAGTATCAAACAGCCGTCTGCCCGAACGCCAATACCTCGAACAAGCCGCCAATGATCCGGTTTCGTGTGACCTACGCTACCAAGGTCAAGTGTATGATCAAGAAACTAATTTGTATTACAATAGGTTTAGGTATTTTGATCCGGATTCGTGTCAGTATTTAACCCCAGACCCCATAGGCATGGCTGGCGGATTAAGGCCCAGCTCATACGTACATAATCCCATGGAATGGGTAGATCCTTTGGGGCTGGCGGGTTGCTCCGATGATGCAAAAAAATTGAGAGCGAATATGGTCGAATCGGGTAAAATAGAACCAGAGTATAAAAACTCAGCACATCATATCGTGATGTCAAATTCAACTCATCCAGATGTAGTTGCAACGCGAAATCATCTAGAAGCACACAATGTCGATATAAATGACTCAAATAATGGTGTATTCTTACCCACAAGCTCAGCTGTTAAAAATGATTATCAATTAAATGATGTATCTCATTCTAAAGTACATACTAATGTATATAAGAAAAATGTTAGGGATAGAATTACATCTAAAAATACAGCGCAAGATATTAAAAACGAATTAAATAATATAGCTAATGAATTAACTGCCGGTACATTTCCAATAAGGTGATACATATGAATCGTGACGTGTTATCAAGTTTAATATCTGATTTTATTTTAAAAAATAAAATCATTCCTTTTGCAATTGGCTTTGTTTTGTCATTTGATCAAGATGATAATCCAGAAGTTTTAATTGGTATATGCCAAGATAAAGAGATGAAAACTTGGAAGAAACAATATGGAGGTGATGCTAAGTATTATATATGGAATGTGGCTGAATATGACATATTTGAACATGAATCACTATATATAGATATAAAACAGTGGGCAGATATGAACTCTAGGGAAGAGTATATCGACTATTTTTGTAATTCATTACCTTCAATTAAAACCAGTATTGATGCAAATACAGGTTATACTCCTTATTTATTCGCTCATGATCTAGATGATGATGATATTAATGGATTTTTGGATAAATCTTTAAGTAATGAAGAAATAGACAGTTTAAAGAAGGGGTTGTTATTATAATTTAGAGAGTATTGACTATTTCGGTTTTAAAAGGGCTTTTTAGCCCTTTTTTAGGACATTTTATACCTATTGGACGGTGACAACCTCATTGAACAGCAGCGTGGCTTTTTATTAAGGGTTTAGGCCGCTCGCGCAGAGAGTGATCAAAGAAACTGCTTCGAATCAAAATGCTTTACCGCCTCAGCTTCATTATGTGATTAACGACCATGCTGGATCGCCAAGGGAGTTATGCTCTGAAGAAGGTCATGTCGAATGGCGCGGCAAACAGCAGCTATGGGAAGGCTTTGATAGTATTAGTAATAGCCGCCTGCCAGATAGACAATACCTTGAACAAGCAGCCAATGATCCGGTTTCGTGTGACCTACGTTATCAAGGTCAAGTGTATGATCAAGAAACTAATTTGTATTACAATCGGTTTAGGTATTATGATCCGGATTCCTGCCAATACCTAACCCCAGATCCTATTGGCATGGCGGGTGGATTAAGGCCCAGCTCATACGTACATAATCCCATGGAATGGGTTGATCCTTTGGGGTTGGCGGGCGCTCAGCATGATTGGAAGAAGGAATTGGATCCTCAACCAGATAATGCACCTTATAAAAAAGATAGTAAAGGGCGATGGCATGATAAGAAAGGTAAATATGTTTCTCAAACTTGGCCACCAAATGAAGGGTTTGGTACTGTTCATGGTCAAGTTATTAGAGAAAAAATTACAATTGAACCAGGACATAAACTAGATCGATATGGTGGATGGGTTGATGATACGGGTTATCATGACAAAGGTAGTTATTTTTCGGATGTCGGTGCTCCGTTTAAAGATAGAGCATTACCGCCAGAGTCATTAAAAGCACCATATCATCAATATGAAGTTATTCAGCCATTTGAAGCAGAAGCTGGTCCTATAGCACCTTGGTTTGGTGAGCCGGGAGGTGCAACACAATATTTAGTTCCAAAATCAGAAGGTGGTGTCGATGGCTTGCTGGATTCAGGTAAAATAAAAAGAATAACAAAGGGTTAATTATGAATAAAAAGAAAAAATATATAGATTTTGAACCTAACCAACGTAAGGGATACCCTGCGGGTAAATCAATTTTTTACGAATGCAGCATTTGTGGGGATGTTGTTGAATCTAGACCGGAGCATTTTGCAGAATGCCAGTGTCAAAATATTACTGTTGATACAGCCGGAGGGCGTTTAACGATTACTTATCCTGAAAAGTTTAAAATTTTTAAGTAACTTATTGACTAGTAAAACAAAAGGGCTTTTTAGCCCTTTTTTATTATCTATAATTTTCCAGATCCATTACTTATGGGACGGAGATAATCTCATCGAACAGCAGCGTGGCTCTTTATTAAGGGGTTAGGCCGATGGCAGCTTGTACGATACCACCCAGTGGCCAATGCCAAAGGCATGAGCTTTCATAAAGAGTGAGGTTGATAGTTTTAGACCGCTCGCGCAGAGAGTCATTAGAGAGACTGAAGCTAATCAAGGTCAACTCGAACCGCAGTTACATTATATTATTAATGATCACGCAGGCTCGCCACGCGAACTCTGTTCTGAGGATGGCCACATTGAATGGCGGGGCAAGCAGCAGCTATGGGGAGGCTTTGATAGTATTAGTGATGGTTTAAGTAATAAACCCGAACGTCAATACCTCGAACAAGCGGCCAATGATCCCGTCAGTTGCGACATAAGGTATCAAGGGCAAGTCTATGATAATGAGACGGGTTTGTATTATAATCGCCATCGCTATTACGATCCTGATAGCTGCCAGTATTTAACACCAGACCCAATAGGTATGGCTGGCGGATTAAGACCCAGTGCTTATGTTCACAATCCGATGGAGTGGGTAGATCCGCTGGGGTTGGCGGGGTGTCCGAAAAATGAAACAACAAGAGTTAGACATTACACTAAAAAATCCTCTGCTAATAAGATAATGGAAAGTGGTGAAATTACTTCTAAAGATCACGGTAGAGTTTATGTTGAAAGCGCAAATAAAAAAGCATTAAGTCCTAAAAAAGCTGAATCTGTACATAAAATCAAACCTGGTAAAGGTAATAGTTATATAGAAACAGATGTGCCAACCAGTAATATAGAAATGATAAAAAATCCATTAACGGGTAAACAAGAAATGACAATAAAAGGCACTGTTAAGCTTAATAATGCCGAAGTTATACATAGGAGAGGCTAATGAAAGGTAATAACAATCCAAATGTGACATACTCTAAAGATGATATCTTTGGTGTACTAAAAACTATAAATTTATTAGTTGTATCTCTAAATTCTATAGCAATGGAATCAGTTGATAATCCAAAAATAAATTTGGCAAATGAAATCTTAACATTTTTACAAGAGAATAATATGCTAGATAGACTTTCGAGTATTAGAGAGGTGTTATCTGAGGCTTTTGATACAACACTTGGTGATGATGACATGGACGAGCTAGAAAGGGCAATGGAAGATATTGAATATTGGTCCGCACCGAATGATTGATTATAATAATTTTATTTAAATTTTTATGTGGAACATTTTGTATAAAAAGGGCGTTAAGCCCTTTTAATTTTTGGATTGCTTATATCTCGAACAAGCCGCCAATGATCCCGTTATCTGTGACTGACGTCTCTTTACTATAAAGAAGTAGGCCAAGTTTATGATGCTGAAACAGGGCCATTTTTTGGGTAAAGAGCCAACAGATATAGGTATTACGATCCTGATAGCTGTCAGTACCTAACGCCCGATCCTATCGGTATGGCGGGGGGATTAAGACCTAGTTCATACGTTCCGCCAATATTTAAATCTTATGGCCCATGGAATGGGTGGATCCTTTGGGGCTTGCCAGTTGTCCTAAAGGACGTGAAGCAGAGAAAAATGAGAGAAGACAACGACATCATTCAACCTCGGGAGAGTATGATAAACATACTAAAGCATCATCTGTTAACGAGGCAAAAAGTAAATCCTCAAATGGAGGAGCAGCGCAATATTGGGGTGATGAATTACCTGATAAAGCAACAGAAAGTAATGTAACAGCTTTTAGGAACAAAATAGAAAAAGAAGGTTTACGAAATGGTGTTCGGGTTCCTCAGGATGGTGGTTCTGATTACTACGTATATGATGCTGGTAGAACAATCGGATATAATGAAGGAAAAGCAACGCAGTTCATGCGTGTTGAGGTTACAAAAAATCCTAACCCTGAATTTCATGGACATCCTATTTCCGAAGGAAAATATAATTCATATTTAAAAGGTGCTAATTGATGGATTTTAGAAAGTTATTTCAACCTGTTCGTGAATTTTATGTTCCGAGTGGATGGCAAGTGGATAAAAATAATGTTTTTTATTTAGATAAAGATAGCTTTGAAAATATTCAATGTGAAAATCAGAGGTTTTTAGCTAAAGAATTTTTCATTAATTATACTGTTTTTTATAGTAAACATGAACTTTTGAAAGATAATAACATGGTGGTTTGTGTTGTAGATGCAGGATGTAGGGTCACAGATTGGGATAATTTTATATTAGAATATGATATTAACTTAAATGTGTGGCTTAAAGGAAAGAAAAAACGCACAAAATTAATAGAAAAAACGTGCCTTGCTCATTCTCCAGGTGAAGCAGCAAGAAAACTTTCTGATTTTATGGAAGACTATTACAATGAAAAATATATTGATTTTACGACAGGTAAACTAAAAGAAATGATTGAATAGGGAAGATGTAATCAACAGTTAAGATTAAATTAATGGGAAAGGGCTTAAAGCCCTTTTTCTTTTTAAACGTATTTAAATCCATTACCTCTGTGAATGGCGATAACCTCATTGAACAGCAGCGTGGCTTTTTATTAAGAGTTTAGGCCGATGGCAGCTTGTACGATACCACCCAGTGGCCAATGCCAAAGGCATGAGCTTTCATAAAGAGTGAGCCAGATAGCTTCCGTCCACTGGCGCAGAGAGTGATAAAGGAGACCAATGAGAACCAAGCGGAGCTAGCGCCGCAGCTACATTACATCATCAATGATCATGCAGGCTCGCCTAGAGAGTTATGTAGCGAGGACGGACTTTCTTTTATAAGGAGTTAAATGGCGTGGCCAGTGTTTTTGAAACTGTGGGCTGACTTTAAAATATAAGCTTGAGAGTATTAGCGATAGTCGTTTATCAGAACGCCAATATCTGGAGGAGGTGAATGATCCCGTTATCTGTGACTTACGTCTCTTTATTATAAAGAAGTAAGTCAAGTTTATGATGGTGAGACTAATCTTTTTTTTGAGTAAAGGGTCAATAGGCATCGCTATTATGATCCGCTGTATTACTTTGTTGATCGCTGCCAGTACCTAACATCCGACCCAATAGGCATGGCGGGTGGTCTTAGACCCAGCTCTTATGTCCACAACCCCATGGAATGGGTAGATCCTTTGGGGCTGGCGGGTTGCTCCGATGATGCAAAAAAATTGAGAGCGAATATGGTCGAATCGGGTAAAATAGAACCAGAGTATAAAAACTCAGCACATCATATCGTGATGTCAAATTCAACTCATCCAGATGTAGTTGCAACGCGAAATCATCTAGAAGCACACAATGTCGATATAAATGACTCAAATAATGGTGTATTCTTACCCACAACCTAAATTCATATAATAATTGCAATACTCATGGACAATCGGGTGAGGAGAAGCCAACTGCTGGTAGTGCTATGCTTTTTAGTAGTGTTCGGAATTCTGTGCCATTTCCGTACAATGGTAAAAAAAACAGGAATGACACATGACTCAATCTTTTTGATTTTGTTGAGTGTGAGGTATTGTTTATAAGGTATTTTGATGATAAAAAATGTTTTTGTTTTAAAGAGCAGCATGTATGCTGCTCTTTTTACGTTAAACTGTTTTTAGGTGCTTTTCCCCTATGGGTAAAATAGTGCGCCCAAATTGTTCTTCTAATACTTGCGCCATGGCTAAGTAAATGGCTAAAGCACCAACAATAATCCCTTCATATGCCGCGATGATGCCGATGAGACTATTTTGAGTGAAATCTCGAACGGCCAATAAGAAAAAGAGTAAGGTGAGGCCTGCAAAAATGGCTTGTTTGACGCGATTATATTTTAACGTGCCTAAGGTCATAAATAATGTGAATATTCCCCACATGAATAAATAGCACCCCATGTAGGCTGTTGGTGTCGTTTCTGCTATTCCCATTTTAGGCATAATCAGTAGCAGGACTAAACTCCACCAAAAGAGTCCATAAGAAATAAAGGCCGTCATACCAAAAGTATTGTTGCGGCGATACTCCATTATTCCTGCAATGATTTGTGCGAGTCCGCCGTAACACAGTCCCATGGCTAAGATCATGGCACTAATCGGGAAAAAACCAGCATTATGAATGTTGAGTAAAATAGTGGTCATGCCAAAACCCATGAGTCCTAATGGGGCGGGATTTGCGAAAGGTTGTTGCAAGGGAGTACTCCAAAATAATAATAAATAAAGGGGGTAATAATTCTTGTTTCCAGCCCAATGTTTCGAAGTGAAGATGAAAACTCGTTATTGGGAGACAGATCCATGTACTTAAGGGCGGGCTATTATAGAGAGTCAGTCTGGGAGCATCAATTGACACTTTAGTCGTAGGCCTTAATGAAATCTGCTGAATAGTCTATGATTATATTGAGCCTACTTTAATATTAATAAGTTAATACTAAAGTAGAGGTGGTTTACGGATAAACTTATTACCACTTTTTTGCAAATGTAAAGTGGAGCTTATTTAGGGTTTATCAGTACTAGAAGGTGCTGTCTCTATGTCTAATGTATCGAATACCAATACCTCATTGTCACTTATTCCCTTACATTGTGCACAAGAAAATGTCTATTTTGAACAACTTATTTCACCCAATAGCCCTATGTATAACATAGGCTGTTATTCTGTGGTTCAAAAAGCATATGATTTAAGCCAGTTACAACTTGCTTGGCAGTTATTGATTGATCATGTCGATGCTTTAAGGCTTGAGTTGGTACAGCAAGATGATGGTTTACCTTTACAGCGGATCTTGCCTAAAGGGGTCATAAAAGGAAATATTGAATTTATTGACTTTTCAGATAAAACTTCACCGCATCATCAGGCTAAAAAATGGATGGCTAAGCAATACAGAAAAGTGTTTCATTGTGCTCAGGAGCAAAAATACCAATTAGCGGTGATCAAGTTAAGTTTAAACAAATATTACTTATTTTCGCGTTTTCATCATCTAGTGGTTGATGGTATTGCAGTGTATCGTATTTACGAGGAACTCAATTATATTTATTCTAAGGTTATTAAAAATGAAACGCCGCATTTTATTCACTATTTACCTCAATACTCCGCTGAAATTGAGAAGTCTCAAGATTATTTTTTATCAAATCGTTACAGAAGAGATAAAGAGTATTGGCAAGACTTTTTAGCACAAAAAACACCGACACATTTACCTCAATATTATATGGAACAAGGAAGTGACGAATATTCTATAGCCTTGTCATCTCAATTGAGTTATCAGTTAAGGACGTTTTGTGAGCAATCTAAGCAGAGTGTACTGTCTGTTTTAATGGGCGTTTCAACGTTATATTTCTCACGATATTTAGATTTATCAGAATTGGTGATCAGTACTCCGTTGCATGGACGGCGAGGCCAGCAAGCGATGAGAGTGATTGGTATGCATTCTGATGCAGTTATGCTGGCTTTGGAAATAGATGAATCTTGGTCATTTGATGAGCTCTTAACTTATTCAAATAAAACCCTTAAAAGAGGGTTTAGGTATAGTCAATTTCCACAAAGTCATTTATCAAGGTTGGATCACCATAGTGAAGTGCTAACCAGTGATATTAGTTTAAATTATGAGCTGTATTGTTATAACGATAGAGAGTTTGATATTGGTGAAATTGTTCACTTAAGTCCAGAAGAGAATCATATACCATTAGAGATCCGTTTGATTGACTTTACGGATAAAGAGAATGTGATTTTAAGGGTTAATTATCAAAAACAATATTTTTCTAGTTGTGAAGTCGAGCGGCTTTCAGGAACCTTAATTCGCTTCATTTCTGAAGGACTACAATACAGTCATAAATCAATTAATACATTAAAAGGACTGTCTAGTGATGAATATGAAGCATTGCAACAAACATGGTTACAAGTGGGTAGGTCATATTCCAGAGATAAAACGCTTGCTCAACTCTTTGAGGAACAAGTTCAACGAACGCCGACTAATATTGCATTGATCTGTGAGACATCTCAATTAACCTTTGAAGAGTTGAACGAAAAAGCGGATCAATTAGCTTCAGTTCTTCGGGCTCATTATGAGGCTTTTGTCGGTGTTGATCTTGGCCCTGATACGCTTATCGGTCTTTATATTGATCGTAGCATGGAGCTCATTATTGGCATGTTAGCAATATTGAAGGCTGGTGGGGCTTACGTTCCTCTTGCTCCTGAATATCCTCAAGCAAGAATTTGCTATATGTTACAAGATACTCAAATGCCTTTTGTCCTGACACAAGCCCACTATAAAAAGAAAATGCAGTCTTGGTTACATGATTCTAAGGTAACCAGTGAGCTTTTATGTGTTGATGCGGATTATTCAAATCATGTTGCTGTACTGCCTACAAATGTACAACGTTCGGATCTAGCGTATGTTATTTATACATCGGGTACGACTGGTGAGCCAAAAGGAGTGATGTGTAAACATCGTGGTGTTTCATCACTGATCTGTGAGACTAATTATATTAATATCAAGGAGGAAGATGTCCTCTTGCATCATTCACCTTCACAGTTTGATGCTGCTACTTTTGAGATTTGGGGAGCGTTACTTAATGGCGCTCAATTGGTCATTTCAACAACTAAACATATTATGACCGTGGATGAGTTAGAGCATTTTCTAATGGAAGGAGGGGTGAGTATTTTATGGATGACTAAAACATTATTTGACAGTGTTTATCTTGAGAAGCCAGCTATATTCTCTGGATTGAACTATTTATTAGTCGGTGGTGAAGCATTAACCGCAAGTTTAATGAATCAATTGGTGTTGAGTACACAAAGACCAAAGCATATTTTAAATGGATATGGCCCAACTGAATGCACTACCTTTGCTGCAACGTATGAATGTGATACACCGATGAAGAGTATCCCTTTAGGTAAAGGAATTAATACACGATCTTTGTATGTACTCGATGATAACAAATTATTAAGCCCTATTGGTGCGATAGGTGAGTTGTATATTTCTGGTGCTGGTTTAGCGCGAGGTTATTTGAATTCACCTGAGAAGAGTTTTGAGAGCTTTATTGAGAATCCTTTTAGTACAAAATCAACAGATAATGAAAATAATCGATTGTATAAAACGGGTGATAAAGTGCGATATGCAGTTAATGGTAATCTGGAGTATTTAGGTCGAAGGGATAGTCAAGTTAAAGTGAGAGGTTATCGAATTGAATTAAGTGAAATAGAAGCTGCTATTGATAGGTTGGCGGGGGTTAAACAAGCGGTGGTCATTGACTATAAAGCGGTGAATAAACACTTTTTAGCGGCTTATATTGTTCCAGAAATGCCCGCTGACTCATTGGATTTTGATCAAGATCGCCGTTCCATTTCACGTCATATCAATGAACTGGCGTTAGCGTTAGATCTTGATGGTATTGCAGATAAATTAATGGAGTTTTTACCTGAGTATATGCTTCCTAAATGCTTTATGTTAATTGATGAGGTGCCGTTAACCTTAAATGGTAAATTGGATAAAATGGCTTTGCCTGAGCCATTATTGATTGATGTTGAGAATTATGTACCGCCTCGAAATGAGATTGAAAAGCAGCTATGTGAAATTTGGCAAGAGATCTTAGGGCTTGAGCAAGTGGGTATTCATGATCACTTTTTTCATATTGGAGGGGACTCCATTAAGGCAATACAATTATTAAAGAAAATGAATGTGTGTATTGATGTGAGTTTAGTCACTTTATTTACCCATCCTAATATTGCTAGTTTATGTGAGTCGATATCAAAGCCAGAATATGATTTACCCTTACTTTATTCTTTAACGCCAAATTCGACGATAGAAGATCGTTTGATTATGATCCATCCTGGTACTGCTGGTGCAGAGGTATATCATCAGCTGGCTTTGAAGTTAGCCCCAAGGTTTCATTGTATTGGTGTTGATAATTATAATTTAGTGTCAGAAACTAAAATAGGCTCTCTTAAGATCATTGCATTAATGTACCTTGATTTGTTGATGGAAGCTAAACTTCATCATAAACCTATTACCATTTTAGGTTGGTCTTTAGGTGGCAATATTGCGTTAGAAATGGCTTATCAATTAGAGTTACGTGGTTATACCGATGTGCATGTGTATTTATTAGATACCTTAGTTCATAATATTGAAACTAAAGATGTTTTTAAAAAATTAGGTCAAAATGTTTTTCTTAATATGATGCAAAGGGATGTGATAGATAAAAATGCGACTAAAGAATACCTTGAACGGGTGATGACGGCGGTTCCTTTTGAAAATGATATGAATCAAGAAGCGTTAAGTGGACAATTAATTCATTCTAAAGTGACGCTTTTTAAAGCTGAAGAGATGATGAAAGTGAATGAGCAACATGAAGGGCTAATAGAGCTCGATGAGCTCGTTAATCAATTAAGTGATAACAATATTCAAAGTGTAACCTCAAATGATATCAATGTTATTCAGATAAAGGATAAGCACCATGTGAATATTATTGAAGCTGAAGATATTATTAGTGCGAATATCCTTAATCGGTAATGAGTAAAGTTTGAGCATTCTCTAGAGAGTGAAGGTACGGTTGAATGCTCAATATGGATATGTTTTATTAGAAGATAAAATTCACCATAAAGGTGACAAGATTAGCATCTTTTTTCTCGGAATAGAAAATCGGTGGTTGTACAAATAATCCCGTTGCATAGATGTAATCAGATTCAATCGCTTCGTATTGATATTCTAAATTAACCGACACTGTTGGAGTGATATCATAGCGAACGCCGGGTGTGACACTTTGACTGGGGTTTGTATGATGAGACTGCGCGTAAGTAATATAAGTGGTGAAATCATCAATATTATAGGCGGTACTGACATACCAGTTGGTTTGTAACTCATCAGTTTCAACTTCTGCCATAAATTGAAATTGTTGCCAAGATAGTTCATATCCAAAAGCGTGTATATTGATAGTCGATGTATTAAATGGAAATTGTTGTGCGGTGTATTTGGTCCGCATGTAAGTATAGTGCAGACGGTAATCGTAGCCTGATAAGTCGGTGGATAAACCAATGAGTAACTCAGTATCAAACTTCAATTCATTTCCTACTATTTCTATGGGGTAGGTGCGATCGCTGCCATAAAAGGGATTAATACTGAGTGTGAGTTCATCGGATAAATCTCGTTTCCAAGTGATATCCCCACCGTCATAATAAGTGATACCTGAAACGCTGTCGTATACTTCTTGAGGAGGTCTGGCCCAATAATAAGCTTCGGCAACATAGTAGTACTGAGAAGCTAAAAATAGCGGCAGTCTTAAACGCCCTGCTCTGATGGTAAAGTTACTAATATCATAAGATAAGTAGGCCCATTCAACTTCAGGTTCGCTCCATTCATCTTGAGGACGTTTAACCCATTGCAGTGAGGCTTCTAGGTCATCAGTAATGTCATAATCTAACTGCACGCCGAAAATGGTATCGCAATCATAGCAAGTGTTATCAGTGATTTCCCGATTGATGAATAAGGGGGTTTTATTGTCTGATTTGGTTATGGACGTTGAACCAAAACCGCTAAGAGTGAGATCCGAAGTGATGTCAATGGCTGACAAGGCTGGAGCTGACAAAAGGGTTAGAGAGAGAATAGAGAATATGGGGGATTTAGGAAAGTTCATCCGTTACTGTCCTTTTTCTATAGTTATTAATATATTTGCATCTTCAGGCACGAGAGGAGTTGGCGCATAACCTATGCCATTTTTATTTTCTTTTAGCCAGTTGACCAGTTGACCTACATTGTCATCATCGATGATATGGGGTAAAGATGCTTTGCCTGAAAAAGCTAGGCTAGCCCAATATCCATTGACTTGAGATACAGTTTTACCGAGTAATATCTTATAGAATTCTTCTTTAAATTTTGAATTGTTTTCCCAGTCAGCCAATTTTATTTTATTATTACTGAGTTTGTCTGTTTTACCTTTATAAATCATTCTTACTTTACTATTACTTATTTTAGGTAAATCAGCATTCATTGAAAAAACAGCAAACTGAATATCTTCACCATAAGCTAAAGTACTCATGAAGATAAACCAAAGTAGTAAAGAAACGGAAGAAATTGCAGTAAATGAGGGTGGATTCTTTTTATTCATCAGAGTGCATTCTAATCCCTTAATATAGTTATACTTACTAAGGTAGTGGACAAATTGTAAAAAAACAAAAAATAAGATATAAAATTTATTATGCTTATTCTTTTACCATAATGATTCGGAATGTATCAAAGCGATTAGGAGATTGTAGATAAAATAATGAATTGGTATATTTATTTGGATTATATTTAATTTTTTATGATGAATCATATTGATTAAAAATGATTACTTTGTTTGTTCTTTAATTGTTATTGTTTTGCTTGGTTGGATTGTGTATTGGTTTTATTTTTGTTTTATATTCGTTTATTCCCTGTGTCGTGATTATTTTATCAATGAGTTAGGTGATTTTTATTTTAATATTGATGAAATCATAAACATTATTGGTATGATTATTTTATCCTGTTTATTGTAAGTATCATGGGCATATTGATTTAGCTATACCTTTTTGTACTAACAGTCTTTGGCGAATATTATGGTTAACATAAAGCTGACATTTAAAATAAAACTGATCTTAGTGGGGGTGTTGGTACTGTCTTTATTTTATTTGACAGTTTTATATTTATCATTCAGGCCTAATGTCTCTCCAGCTTATGCTGAATATTATATCCATAACCGAACAATGTTTTATCGTCAAAGCACGCCTAATATTCTGATCCCCATGGATAAATTATTAACTGTAAAAATGTTAGAACCTTATTTTAGTCGTGACGGTTGGAGTAAAAAATTGATTAAATCTGGAACCGCTTTATTTTCAGGTAAGGCAAGTTTGTTATTTAATCTTGAGGATAAAAGTCAAGTAAAAACGTTTAAGTTTATTTTTTATCCACCAAAAAGTACTGTGGATGTGTTTTTTACTATTGCGGGGCACACGTTTGAAAAACAACTTATTTCAGAAGATGAATCAGCTGTAAGTTTGAATGTACCCAATACGTTATTGGATGACAAATCTGATGTGGTCAACACGTTAACGATGAGTTCATCCGTACCTATATCACTAAAAAGTTTAATGGTTAAGGGGTCGCAAAATGAGCCGAAATTTAACGCTTATTGTACCTGTTTATAACGAACAAGATAATATTTCAGCATTTATAAAATCGATAAAGGTTGAGTTAGTATCAATATATCAACATATAGATATTCTTTTTATTAATGATGGGAGTACTGATGATACCTTTAATGTCATTAGTGCTGAAATAGAAAAAAATGACAATATCAGTTTAATTGACTTAGCGAGAAATTTTGGAAAAGAAGCAGCAATGACTGCGGGTTTACAGCATGCAAGAGGTGATGCTGTGGTGATCATGGATGTCGATTTACAAGATCCTCCTTGCGTTATTCTTGAGTTTTTCCGTCTTTGGTGCACGGATAAGTATGATACGGTTTATGGGGTGAGAGTCGATAGAAGCGCTGATACGAGAATGAAGCGATGCACTGCAGGGGGCTTTTATAAGCTCTTTAATTTGTTATCTCATCGAACAAAATTACCTGAGAATACAGGAGATTTTAGGTTAATTAATAGGAAGGTTATTGATGCCTTGAATCAAATGCCCGAAAGAAATCGCTTCATGAAAGGCATGTTTGCTTGGAGTGCTTTTCGAGCAATAGGGGTGCCATTTGAACGACCCGAAAGGAATATAGGTAAAACTAAGTTTAACTATTGGAGTTTATGGAATTTTGCGCTTGATGGTATTTTAAGTTTTACCAGCTGGCCATTACGGGTTTGGAGTTATATTGGTTTTGGTATTTCATTTATTGCTTTTCTCTATGCTTCTCATATTTTAATTGATACGTTATTTTTAGGTGTAAAGGTACCAGGATATGCTTCAATCATGTCAGTTATTTTATTTTTAGGTGGGGTTCAGTTAATATCTCTTGGTGTGATTGGTGAGTATATTGGTCGAATCTTTACTGAGATAAAACAAAGGCCTATATATTTGATTAATAACATTACAGGTTTTTATCAAGGTAAGGATAGATAGGCCCAGTGAATAATGAAATAAGAAAGAACACTTATCATTTTTGGCAATTAAATCGTTTTGCACTTGTGGGCGGTATGGCAACGTTAGTGCACTTATCTTTATCACGATTTATTTTATTTTATCAAGATAATTTACCTGAGTTAACGGTAAATAGTGTGGCTTTTTTTATCGCTTTTTTTATTTCTTTTTTAGGGCATAGACACTTTACGTTTAAAACAAATGGATCAATTATTAAGTTTTTAAGTGTGTCATTATTGGGTTTCTTAATAAATAACAGTTTGCTTTTTTACATTGTACACTCTCAGTTTTTAACGGGATGGGATGCCATATTCCTATCAACACTATCTGTGCCTATTTTAACTTACGTCTTAGCAAAGCTATGGGTGTTCAAATAATGGGTAATGATTCATTGCTGTCAAAAGAAACACTCTCTAAGACAGATTGGAAAATGATTATCTGTGTTTTTCTGTTAAGTCGAATATTCATTTACTTTATTGGGTTAATAGCGAGCCGTATTTATGGCGGAGACTCGACGGTATTGGATGCATTTTGTCGATTTGATTGTACTTGGTACAAACAGATAATTGATATTGGTTATGATTTGCAGCCTCGTTGGCATTTAGAACATGATGCAGCCAGTTGGGCATTTATGCCTGTTTATCCTATGATAACTAAGGTATTAGATGTTTTCGTCAATTCGATAACTCTGTCGCTTTATATTGTCAGTAATATTTCTTTTTTTATAGCATTAGTGCTTATTTTAAAGCTTTCTAGGCAAATGGGGGTCTCTCAGCAAGGGTACTTTCCAATATGGTTTCTCGCTTTTTCACCCTTTTCGGTTTACTTTGTGAGTGGTTATACTGAGTCACTTTTTATCGCATTAACGTTAGCTGTCTTTTTATTTAGTTATCGTCAGCAATGGTTATATGTTGCTATATGTGGGGTATTACTTGCAGGGACTCGAAATTTAGGCGTGATGAGCGTTTTTTCTGTATTACTGATTGCGATTGGTCATTATGGCGTTCGTTCTTTTTTTAAAACTGAACGAGGATTCATGGTGATTGCAGTGCTTTGGGTTATTCCTATTCTATTATTCAGCTATATGCTTTATTTGTATACTTTAACTGGGGACGGCTTTGCTTTTACTCACATACAAATTGCTTGGCAACGTTATATTGATTGGCCGACTCATTGGTTAGAGAAAGGTTTGTCTAATGGTGGAAAAGATCTTTATTTAGTTGGTATGATCATGTTTGGCTGGCTGATTAACCTGTATCTGGTTTATAAAAAATTGTGGGCTGAAGCCATTTTTGTTTTTATTTGCACTTTTATTCCACTATTAACAGGGATAACTGCTATGCCTCGTTATTTATTTGGGTTAGCGCCTGTTTATATAGCCTTTATTGTATTATCGGATAGGAAACCTCATTTACAGACAGCTATTTTAATGATTTCATCAGCATGCTCAACTTTTATTGTGATGGGCTTTGTATTAGAAAAGATGTTTACCGTATAGAAACATTTTAAGATATCAATGATGAGGTACATTAATAAATTTATGGTAGAGTTTTTTATGTGTTTATATTGAAATAGAAAAGTCTTTATAATGATGTTATTATGTTAACTTTTTTGATTGTTATAATTTATATCAAAAAATCGATAATATAAAAGCCGTTTACTGTTTTAATCTATGGTTGATTATATTAGTCTACATTTAATGTTTCTTCGTGAGTTCTCGTATTTTATGACAAAATATGTTGCTTGTTTTATTGTGATTATCTCTCTTTTAGGGCAGTCTTTGCTTCTATCAGTGAGTGCTGAGCCGAGCATTGGTGTCAGTACAGAGATAAGTCCAATGACTCAAAGTCAACCATTGTCTGCTGGTACATTGAATCATCAATATGAGATTAATACAGAGACATCAGTGACAATGCATGATGTAAAAATCAAAGATGTGTCACAGTGTGAAAAGTCGTTATCCCAATGTGTTCAACTGGATTCAGGACATTGTACTGCGCACAGCTATTGTCATTCAGGCGCTTTATTGCCAATGACAATCATGGTTTCATCAATGCCTTTATCTTCTAAGATCATGACCATCTCATGGTCTGCTAAAACCATTACAAATCCACAAGATTTTCGCCCTCCTATTGTTTAATTTTTCAGTTAAATTCGTTTTTAAAATTTGTGTAATTTAATTTGATTAATTGATTTCTTATCGTTCTTATTTTCTTTTTGGACTATGTTGCCGCATAAAGAATAGAAAAGAGCGATAAGATTGGGAGTATTATATGAAAACCTTAACTCACTTATCTGTTTTTAGTGTTCTTTTCTTTTCTGTTGCTGCTTTTGCAAACTCAAGCGGTACTCAATCGAGAATTTATGATAAAACGGGACAAGAACAAACTGTACCCCAAAAGAGTCAAAAATTGATCTCGACGTCTAATAAAGTTCAGCCGAACCAGGATTATCAGAGTCAATTAACGGCGAGTACGGATAATAATGGAGGTAAGGCTTCATTATTGGGGAATACGGACAAAAAGGATTTTAATCAAAGCCAACAAGATAAATATAGGACGATTGCCGCAAAGCCTAGCTACCAATTTGCTAATAATATGGATAGTAAAAAAGCGCTTGCCAGTAATCAAATAACCTCTACGACATCATTTACTCAAACACAACATGACTTTTCACAACCCAGTTCACTTCTATAATGTGAACTGTTGAGTCGATTCAATAGATGGCAAAAGGAGTTTGCCATCTATTTTATTTGTATTGTTTCATTAGAGTGAAGGCTGCTTAAGGGGTTGGGCAATGTCTGCATTTACATTCCCTATAAAAAGTATCTTCTCCATGATACGTTTTTCCACCATTCGTCGAGGTCAGTACCCAATTGGTGTATAGAATACCGTCTTTTATTTCTCCATCCCACACAGTATAAGATTGACAATCTTGGGAATCATTTTGCCAATTGACCGTAAATGTGAGTGCATTGTCACCTATCATATGGCCTGTTAAAGGAAACCATTGTTCTGGTTTGGCGCACCAACCTGCTTGCCCGTTAGCAAAGTCCCCCGTTAATCTTCCTTTTTTTGATTCTTGTGTGATGTACATTGAGGAGCATCCGTGAGCGTTGAAATTGTACCAAGCGCCAATCAGAGTATCTTCTTTTTTTGTGCTTGGAACTAGTGTATCTGTTGCATAGCTCGTGAGTTGATAATTTATTGAACTTATCAACAATACAATCATTGAAAAATAGGTTCTTTTTGTCACAACGACATCCCTGAGAAGTGAGTGTGCTTTGGTAAAATATAGTTGATAGGATTACTTTTTGCATTAGGCTGATAGGTGAGAAAGCATGTAACTAACGGATGACTCATTGGCATGAGGCTCAGTAAATTGTAACGGCATATTGCGATATAAAAGATCCCGTTTAAGTTTAGCTATACTTCATTCAGGTTTACTATTGAAGTGGTTTGTGAACATGCTGAAGTGGATGCCTTATTGTCTCATTATTGTGTATTTGGGCTTGTTATTCTGGCCATCTGTTCTTGTGTATAATGATGGAAGTCCAGCTAGTGTTTCTTATCATCCTCATCATAGTCTGGTATCGTTTTTTGTGCGTGATCACGCTCAATTTATCAAACAGCCTAATGATATTTCTTTTATTCCTCAACACAGTGAGGATGCTCCCAGTCAATTATCGAATGTTCAAATATCTCTCTTTGTTGTTTTATTGCAAGATAGTACACCTGCCAAACTAGAGCCCGTCAATGAGTATATGTTAGCGCCAACGGTTTTTTTTCGTGTGCAAAACATAATTTATACCACAAGCTTAAATGCGTTAATGTGGGTTGCAAAAACCATCATTCTGCATGATATTGATCATCCTCCAATTTTTCACCTTAGCCACGTTATAAATAATTGATTTTTTTAAATTGTTAAGTTTTCCAGAAAAGCAGTGGTAAGTACTTGTTCATGGTACTTTGATGATTTTTTATCCCTTAAGTGAAGGAGTCTGTGATGAATTACCTTATATCAGTGTGTTTATTCTTTTTTACCGCTTCAATGGTGAATGCTTCAAATGACTTTGTAACATGTATGGATAGCACTCAGATTGATGTTGCGGCGCAATCAGAAACTGAGGAGAAAAACATGAATAGATTATCTCTGGAGCAATCTAAACAATTAGTTGATGACGATGTGCTGCGACAGCAAGGAGGGGGCTTTTATACAAAAGCAGTTAAAAGTAATTATGATTTTTCTCAAAATCAACCTGCGGAGCAAGCACTCGCTAAAAAAGCGTTCTTAACTCGAACAAATTATGATCAAAGTCAGCATGATTTCTCAGGGGCAGAGTCTACATTGTTTAATGAATAGCTACCTGTAACATGTTCATTTTAGAACTAGCTTATCGTGAAAGTTCAGCAAGAATAAGAGACTCATTGGGTAATGATTTAAGGGGAAGTGGGGTGCAGTTGCTGGCTATTGCGCTTTCCCTTACACCATTTACCATTAAATTGATGGCTAAATTCACACATTTTTGACCAGCTGCCGGCAACATGACTGTAGTGATGACTGAAATGGCGACAGGTTTCTATCCAATCTTTCTTTTTAATTGAAAGTAAGGTGAGTAATCTAGGTGTTGGGATCGGGTTAGTGGGGATTTTATTTTGGATTATTCCTCGATGTGTCCATATTATTAATTCAATATAATCAGGTAAATGAAAAGGAATGTGGACTTTTTCACCTGAACGCGTCATGTGATCTAAAGGCAATAATGTGGTCGGTTGTTGCACTATGGCTAAGTCGTTGTGATCAACATCATATATTTCAGCTTCTGCTTGAGCTTGATTGAATGCTGATAGTCGTAAATTGATTGAGGTGAAATAATCATTTTCAAGTGATTGGGTTAGCTGTGCTCTTATCGGCGCTAAGTCAACGAACATAATACAAGCGAGGAGAGCTGGAGAGTCCAGCAGTGCTTGGCTTTTAAAACGTCCTTGCCAAAAAGCACCTTTGCATTTTTCTTCTTTATTAATTTTACGTGAAACTGTTTCATTTAAGCAGCGCATAAACCAACTAATATTGGTTAAGCGTTCACGCCATTGGAGTTTCAATTCATCCAGTGATTCTTTTTCTGCAGTAGACAGTACTTCTTGATTGGCATATTTGTTTGCGAGAGGAGGAAGATTAAAGATTTGCTTCCAGCGCTTCATTACTTGAATTAATGTCAAGTGTTTAGCCGTGGAGATATTGACCTTTAAGACTAGATGATAACGATTAGGGAGAATGGAGTAAGCACAAATATCGATGCAAAAAATAGTGGATAATTGAATGAGTCTATCTAGAAACCATTGGGCCCTATGTTGGTCGAGTTTGCCGTTTTTATTGTATTGATTGTCTTCTTTGATTAAATACGTCCCTCTGACACAATGATTACTGATATGGTAATAAGGCGTGCTGTTAATATGGATGAGTTTTTTTCGGCATTCAGTCATGACGTTATATTTTTAGTTAACTTTTTAAAAGCTTAGTTAGCGTTATGTAAAAATACAATTAGGATATAGCAGAATATTTTTAGTGGAGGTTCTCGCATAAGAGCGACGCAAAATATTCTTGTTAAGCCTGTCCTAAAAAATGCCATGTGATAACATTCTTTGTATATTTTTATCTACGTCAATTCCATTATGAAAATCCTGCATACGTCCGATTGGCATTTAGGGCAAAGCTTTTTAACCAAGAGTCGTAAAGATGAACATCAGGCTTTTTTAAATTGGTTATTAGAGCAAGTTAATTCACACATGATTGATGCCATTATTGTGGCTGGTGATATCTTTGACACTGGCACCCCGCCTAGCTACGCAAGAGAAATGTATAATCGTTTCGTAGTCGCAATGGAGCAATTGAGCTGTACTTTGATTGTGCTAGGGGGAAATCATGATTCGGTCTCAATGCTCAATGAGTCTAAAACCTTATTAGCTTGTTTAAATACCCATGTAGTTGCCAATACGGCAGACGATATCAATGAGCAAGTACTGGTTTTGAATACTCGACAAGGGAAAGTGGGAGCGGTGTTATGTGCTGTGCCATTTATTCGAGCTAGGGATATTATTATCAGTCATGCTGGTGAATCCGGTATTGAAAAGCGTCAAGTATTGGGGGAAGCGATTGAGCAGCATTATGCCAGCATTTATGAGGCTGCATTAAGGCTAAGAAAGGATAAGCAGTGGAATGTACCTATTATTGCCACAGGTCATTTAACGGCACTAGGGGTAAGTCAATCGGAATCAGTGCGAGATATTTACATTGGCTCTTTAGATGGATTTTCTGCTGAAGGGTTTCCACCTGCTGATTACATTGCACTTGGTCATATTCATCGGCCTCAAATTGTGGCTAAGGCTGAACATATTCGTTATAGCGGATCGCCTATACCCTTGAGTTTTGATGAGCTTAAATACAAAAAACAAATCATAGTGGTTGAATTTAATTGTGGCGTTCGTCAGCGTATCATGCCTATTGAGGTGCCTTTGTTTCAACCCATGGCAATACTAAAAGGCAGCCTTGAAGAGATAGAAGTACAATTAGCCCAGTACAATGTTGAGCCTATAGGTTTGCCTACTTGGCTTTTTATTGAAGTGCATATGCAAGATTATTTTTCTGATCTACAACAGCGTATTCAGAAGATGACCCAAGATTGTCATGTTGAAGTATTAAGGATAAAACGAGCTCGTGGAACCCAGCAACAAGGCATTGTTCAAGTGGCAAAAGAAACGCTAGCAGAGTTGACTCCTTTTGATGTATTTAATAAGCGCCTCGCCATTGAAAATGCCAATGAAGAGATATCTCAGGCTCAAGTGGAGCGTATGACATTACAGTTTCAGCATATTGTCTCTGAGATAGCTGATCTGGAGGTGAGTGAATGAAGATCTTGCGTTTACAATTTAAAAACCTAAATGCGTTGAAAGGAGAATGGAAAGTTGATTTTACAAAATCGCCTTTTATTGATAATGGACTTTTTGCGATCACAGGCCCAACGGGGGCAGGTAAGACAACCATTTTAGATGCCATTTGTTTGGCTTTATATCATTGCACGCCAAGACTTGGAGCTATTACGACTTCTAGTAATGAAATTATGACACGAGGCACGGCTGAGTGCTCAGCCGAAGTGGAGTTTGAGGTCAAAGGTACCGTTTACCGAGCCCATTGGAGTATGCGCCGCTCTAGAGGCAAGCTTGATGGCAAACTTCAATCGGCTGATGTGCAGCTGGCGGAGGTACAAAGTGGAAAAATTATTGCGAGTCAAATAAAACAAAAAAGTGAGGATATAGAGACGATTACGGGACTGGATTTTGCTCGCTTCACTAAATCTATGATGTTATCTCAAGGAGAGTTTGCCGCTTTTTTAAATGCGAAAGAGAGTGAACGGGCAGAATTATTAGAAGAGTTAACTGGTACTGAAATATATGGGCTTATTTCAGAGAAAGTACATGAGAAATTTACCCAAGCGAAACAAGCTCTCTCAGAGCTTGAATCGAGAGCTAAAGGGGTAAAACTGCTAACAGAAGAGCAAAAAGAAGACCTTGAGCAAGAGTTGCAGGAATTGAGGCAAAAACAACAAGCATTAAAATCAAAACAAGCGTCTTGCCATGAGCATATTACTTGGCTAAATGATCATGAGAAGGCAAAAATAACCCAATTAGCTGCAAATGAACAATTTGACCTTGCAAGGCATAAACAAGAACGTGAAGGGCCTAAATTATTACGCCTCTCACAGGCGGAGCCTGCTGAAAAACTCAGAGCGCCTTATGCTTTGTGGAATGACAGTGTGAAGCAAACTGATAATATGCAAATGTTATTAAGTGAAAAAGAAGTTAGTGTCGAGGCACTTGAGGATAAGTTGCATAAGGCGCGATTAGCCCATGAATGCACTGAGTCTCATCTAGAGCAAGTTAAGCTGCAACAAAGCTTGTTGGAGCAGCGTCTAAATGAAGATATTTTACCTTTAGATCACCAGATCATTAGTTTACAAGGAAAGTATGATGAAAAAGTGAAACAAGTTGCCCTTTGGGATGAGGCATATCAACAAGCATGTGCCAGTAAGGAACAATTGGCACGTAACCAATTACAGTTAGAGGTAGAGCAAGAAACAGTAGCAGCCTACTTACAGTTTCATCAAGCTGACGCTTGCTTGAGTCAACTTTTAGGGCAATGGCAGCTACACTCTGATCAACTTAAAAATGAACAAGATTGGCTGGATAAATTGACGTTTAGTGAACGAGAACAGCAGGCGTTGATGGATGAAAAGCAAGCCAGTTTAAAAGTGAGCCATGAGCAATTAATCAATGCAAAAAAAAAGGTGTCATTAACCAAGAAAACACTCGAGTATGCCAAGCAACAGCACCTTAATGTAAAAGAAACGGGCTCATTGGACACACTTGAACATAAAAGAGAAGCGCTTAATCAATCCTATACGACTCGAATACAGTTACTGGATTGCCAACAATCTTGGTTTAACAATCAGAGTCAATATGAACACATCAAGCTGCTGAGTCAAAAACAAGTGCAGGTTATATCTACTCTTGAGGAGAAACAGCAAACCTTACAGGTGAATGTTGATCAACAAAAACAGCTTATTGATGCCCTGCAGCGGCTGGTGACTCAAGAAGCCCATTTAGCTCGATATAGAAAGCTGCTGAAAGAGGGAGAGGATTGTCCTTTGTGCGGCGCTAAAGCGCATCCTAAGCTTGTTGATGATTCACAGCCACAAGCCGATCCTTTAATAACGCTTGAACAAGCGCAGCAGGTATTTGAGCAAGAAAGTGCTCAGTTATCTGATGTTAAATCACAATGGCATATTCAAGAGCGCTACCAACAAGAGTTGCAGCAAAAACTGAATGAGTTAAGTGTGCAACAACAAGGATCCTTGCAGCATTGGGAGCGATTGAATAATACATTAGGGATCCAATTAGCCTTAGGTGATCTGCAAGCGATGAGGACTTATCAGCAAGCCCAAGAAGAAGCATTCAATACCTTAACTGAGACTATTGCGGCATTAAAGACTTGTGAGCGCGATGAGCAAGCTGCAACACATGCCTGGGAAGTTGCTTGCAGAGCTCAAGAGTCATTAGAGCAAACGCAGTTGTTAGTGACTCAAGATATTAACAATCAACAGGGGATGCTAGATAGCATTTACGCAGATAAACAAGCTCGTCAAGCGAATAAGCACAATATACAAGTGGTGTTAAAGCATCAAACTCTTGATGCTGGTTATAATGAGTTTGATGTTAATGAGATAGACGCTTGGCTTAAACAAAAAAATCAAGATGCGCGAAACTGGAAGGAGCAAAGCCTTCAAAAAGAAGAGCTAACCCATAAATTATTAGCCTTATTACCTCAAATAGAAGGGGCGCAGCTTAGGTTAAGTGAAAAAGTGGAGCAACTAGCACTACTGAAAAAGGAACGGACACAGTTAGCGGCTCAGCTTGAGGAGTTGAAAGGGAGGCGTCATGCGTTATTTGGTGATAAGTGCGCGCAAACAGAAAGAGATCAGGGGTTGCAATGTATTCAGTTGGCTGAAACGGCGTTTAAGGTGAGCTTACAACAAGTACAACTAAGCCAGAATGAACATGTCGCGATGGCGACAGAGGTGAAAACCTTAATGGATCAAATCCAGGTGTTAATGACTAAAACACAAGGTTATCAAGCCAGTTGGCAAGATCAGCTTTTACAAAGCCCATTTGATTCACAATCTAAATTTGAAAAAGCGCTGTTAAGTAAAGAGGAGCATGCACAATTAGTGGCGTTGAAATTTGCATTGGATAAGGCGATCAATGAAGCGAATGCATTACTGCAAAACGCGAAGCAAGCCTTAATGGCTCTGTACGCTAATCCTTTCTTTGATGATTATCTCAAGTTACCTAAAAGTGAGGTTGAAGCTGAGCTGGAAAAAATAGGTTTAACATTAGATGAGCTGAATCAACGAATGGGCGACATTCGCGCGCAACAAAGAACCGATTTTGTTCAAAAACAAACTCAACAGGCGCTCTTTGATGAAATTGAAAATTACACTGAATATTATAATGATACTCAATATCTGCATGCTTTAATTGGTTCTCAAAAGGGTGATAAATTCAGAAAATTTGCCCAAGGGCTGACTTTAGATAACTTAGTGTATTTAGCCAATAAACAATTAGACTGTGTGCACGGTCGCTATCAATTAAAACGAAAACAAGAACAAGCACTGTTATTGGTGGTGATTGATACATGGCAAGGTGACATTGAGCGAGATACGAAAACCTTATCCGGTGGCGAAAGCTTTTTAGTGAGTTTGGCACTCGCATTAGCCTTGTCTGATCTCGTGAGCCATAAGACCAGTATCGACTCTTTATTTTTGGATGAAGGTTTTGGTACGCTTGACAGTGAAACATTGGATATTGCCTTGAATGCATTAGATAACCTCAATGCAAGTGGTAAAATGATTGGCGTGATAAGTCACATAGAAGCGATGAAAGAGCGGATCCCCGCGCAGCTTAAAATCAGGCCTGGTACTGGATTAGGGATCAGTGCATTGAGTCATGAGTACCGAGTTGCAAGTTAAATAGACCGTTATATTGTTGCTTAAATAAATTCAGGGACATATCGGTTATTTAACTCTGGACAGTAAAAACGTATCTTTTGCTTAAGGACCTGTTTAAAAGTTTCTCTTTGCGTAAAACTAAATGCCTTTAGGTCAATGACTAAAGGCATTTTTTGATTAAGTGCAAAAACAATGACACATTGAAAAGGCCCATAGCTATTCATTTGCATGCCAACAAACTTTTTCCAAGGGATACTGTCGATTTCATCGTGCTCCCCATAGTGGATCCCAAGGTGATCAATAATAAACCTAAGGCCGAGTGGTTTTTTTCTGTATTTATGATAGATGATGGTCGTGATGGAAAATAATAATGTGAATAAAGCAGTATATAGTGCAATGAATAAGGGCTGCTGAAACGCAATATTAGTGATATCCAGTTTTAAAGGTTGATTGATGAAGGCCTCATGAAATATTAAGCCAAAGAGCATTGTCACAATACCTGTATGTATCGATGTAATCACATCACAAATTAACACTCTAGACGGCGGTTGAATTAATTGCATGGTACATCCTTGTTTATCAAATAGCATGGGATCATGCCAAGAGACAGTAACATAAAAGTTTTTTAATACAATAAGATGAAAGTCAAAGGCTGAATATTATAGAGTCATTCTCCCCAATATTATTTTCAATAAGAGCCAAAATATTGGAGAGAAACAATTTTATGTTAAAGAGGTGGGATAAGGTTATTAGCTAATAAAATTATTTAAATGTTCATTCCATCTAGAGTTGCCCAAGAAAGCGCCCGTGATCTAAATACATCTTGCATTGTTTGTTCTTGATTGTTGGTTTCTTTTGTATGAGTTGTTTGATTTACGGTTGATGGTCTTTTTTGTATTTCAGACTCTACTTTCTGAAGATCGGATAGTTTTACATCAGAGAAGAGTGGAGGTGCCGTGGGGTCGCTTTTTATTTGTTCGCGAATATCGTTGTTTTTTGAATTTGGTTCTAGATCAACTAATGTTTTATCTACGAGTGCTTTAATATCGGTAAATGCATTTCCTAAGTATTTTGATGAAAATTGATTCGCAATTTTTAATTCATCATCAGTCGGTGCTTGCCCTAATTCATTACCTAATTGATAATTTGCCATATCGATGAGTTCAGAGTTGTGAACATCATACATTTGTTCCATTACTGCTTTTATATCTTCTTTGTTTTGGCCTGATAAATCAAGGTTATATTTTTGTGCGTTTTGCATAAGATGTTCTGCAACGGTATCCATCACATGCTCTTTAGTCGCTGTGGGATTGCTACGAATTACACTAAAACGAGAGTCACCAAACATGTTATAGAGTTGATCGCGTACTGCGGTATGCATCACATAAGTTAATGCCGCTTCTTTATGGGGGGAAAGTTTAGTTAATGGTGATGGTGCGCCATTAAACATTTTATCGACAAGATTAAATGCTATATTGATTTTAGTCTGTTCAGTATCTTTTTTAGCCAGCTCGCTATTGATTTTATTTTCAATTTTTGTAGCTGTACTTCCTGATCCATGAAGCCAAGCTGAAAAAGAGTTGCGCTTAGTTGCACCTTGTTTGCTTAATGAAATGGTACCATCTTCATTGCGATTTATTGAAAATGTTTTTTCACCAACAGTAATAGTATTATTAGTTTGTAATTTATTAATAAAGTCAGTATCGACATTTATATTGCTCAGACTGGGTACAGAAAATCCCATAAATAACCTCAGATTAGTTTAATTATCATTAGAAAAACATTTACTTTATGAAATGTATTTTCACGATTTTTATTTGCTTACCTACTTATTAACTCTTTATCCCACTGTTCAGCTTCTGTGATGAGTTTTTCAATTATTTCCATAACTTGCGTTGGATTGTTTTCGGATAGAAGCACTGTTTGGTAAACTGTGATACGGTTTGACCCCTCTAATATGGCAACCCCAATGTCACCACGTAAAGGACCTGCAGCTGCATGCAGTAATGATTGATACAGCGTTATTCCCATTTCTTGTGAGATGCTATGTTGAGTCATTACTGCAAGACGTAAGCTCATGTTGCTTTGATCACGATACGCAGAAAAAAATAATCCTGAAGAATCATTTTCTTGGGATTCTTCAGTCAGTTCACATGCAAAAACGTTTTCACTATCGAATTGAATTTTGACACCTAACTTGGATAATGCTTCTTCGAATATGTCCATTATAGTTTTTATCAATGAGTTAGAATTTATATAAGTATTAATGCTATTTAAAATTCGAGATATAACAAAAAACAATTAATGCTTTATTCTGGTTTGACCAGACTAAAGTGGTGCAGACTTTTTTTGATAGCGTTTATTTTTTAGTAAAATAGCGCTTAATTGTTTTAATTAGGGGGAATTGAGTAATTCTCATTAAAACATGGTGTTATTCTTATTTATTTCGAACTTCCTATGAAGGCGATCATTTTTTCGAACGCAAGTCTTTTTTTTGAAACAAATGTAAATATGTAATTGTGGAGTTCAAAAATGCAAAAAGCGCTCATTTGAGCGCTTTTTTATGACTTGATGTAATTGAGAGGATGTGAAAGAGATTAAGCTATTTTCTTTTTAGCGCGAACCATGTAGAAAATAAATAAGATTAATACGGCAAGTTGTGCGCTTATGCCTTCCCAGGTTGAGCCAATACCCACCCAGTCCATTTCAATATTAATCGGTAAGTTATTGATGGGGACAATGGCGGCCTCTTGTAAGGCGGTAATGGCTTTGCCCATTAAAATAAAGGACAAAATGAGCAGTAAATAAGTTGTGGTGGAAAAGAACTTAGCCAGCGGTAATTTAATCGAATACTTTAATAACCCCCAGGTGGTTAAGGCTAATAGAGCGATGCCTGATAGTATACCGCCGATGAAGTAATTAAACTGACTACTTTCAGATTGAGTGAGCAATGATTGATAGAAAAGAATGGTTTCAAATATTTCACGGTACACGGCGACAAAAGATAGCAGCGCGATACCCCACAAGGTTCCTGCTTTGAGCTGGCTATTAATTTTCTTATTAATATAGGCTTGCCAATGGGCGGCATGGGTTTTACTGTGCATCCATACACCTACATAAAACAGCATTAAGGCAGCGAAGAGAGAACCAAAACCTTCCATCATTTCTCGGCTGGCCCCACTTATTTCAATTAATGTTTGTGCCGCTACCCAAGTTGCGCCACCTGCTATTAGTGCAACAACCCAACCTAAATGCAGATATTTAAGTGCATCACGTCGATTGGTGCGAATAAGTACGGTCATTAAGGCGATAACCACTAATAAGGCCTCTAATCCCTCTCGCAGTAAAATGACCAAACTTGCACTGAATAAGGTGGTATTGGATAAGTTTGACTCTGTTAATAACGTTTGTGCTTGCGTGAGTTGCAGCATGCTGGTGTTAAAAGTGCTGTTGACTTGCTCTGTATGTTGACTGTTGCTAAATAAATGCCTCAGCTGCATTAAATTAACTTCAATGCTTTTACGTAATTGCTTATCATGGGCATCTAAGCTGTTTTCAACCAGTTCAAAACCATCGAGATAAGCGCTTACTGACAGTGTTTTTGCTTGGGCGTAATGGCCACTGTCAAAGGCTTTTTTAGCTGATGTCAGTAAATTTCTAGCAATAGTGAGCGGTGAGGGCTGATGGTCAAAAAGGGCGCTTGGTTGGGCTCTTAATGCGGCAATATCTTCTGAGGTGATGCCTTGTGATTGAAGCGAGTCGCTCAGTTGTGCAGGGCTGTGGTTTATCCATTCTTGTAGTGTTACTTTAGGGAGTATATTGGCTGTACTATCTTGATTATTTTTTTGAAAAGCAAGGCTGGAAACATAGAAGGCCAGTGACCAGCGTTGTTGTTCTTTTAGCTGTGTAAAGGCGGGCATAGCGGTATCATCTAAGCCATTGGAAATGGCATCAAACAATCCTAAAATAGAGCGGTTATCGGCCCGTTTTTTGTCGGTAAAATCAGTAGGCTCTGGTGATAAGTTAGCCGCTAAAATACCATTTCCTTGCCCTTCAATACCATGGCAAGTGGCACAGTTTTCTTGAAATAATTGTGCTGTAGCTTTACTTGATGAAAGGTGTTTTGGCAGTGAAGATTCAGGCATTAAAGCCAATAAGGCACTGCGAAGTTTGCCTGAAATTTGTCTGATTAAATTGACATCTTGTTTATTTTTAATACTGGTCTGTAAGGCTAAGGCTTCACGATAGAGTTGAGGGTTTTGTTGATTGAGATTAGTATTTTCAGTGAGTTTTTCAACAATTATAGCAGAAAATTCAAGCATTTCTTGATATTCATCTTTATTGACTATCTCGCCTTTTTCAATGGCTGCATCATAATCAACCCCAACATACTCGGCGAGCTGGGCTAATTGCCTTAGCTGTGCTTGCTCATCGCTAGCTTGTTGACTTGATGTCGAGGCAAGGCTGGCCTGTGACCATAATAATATGAGAGGCAATAATAAGAGGCTAAATGGAGGTAATAACCGCATATGAATAGGGCGGTTCATAGAGGCCGAAAGAGGTTGCATTGATGAAGTTTCCTAGTCAATGGACTGGTAATGATAATTATTTTAATTATAAACGTGTTAGCGCCCTCAGAGTCAAAGGATATTATGATTAATTTAGTATAAAGTTGAGCTTAATAGGCCAAAATAAAACAAGAGTGTCGAGTAAAAGGCTGTTAAGTAGAGGATTATTGAATGAAAAAGCTTGAGTCTTGGTTAATGTCATTAACACAAGGTGCGATGCCTGATTTTAAAGAATGTTTAGTTTATTTAGGGGGGTATTTTCCTTTACTTAAGCAATGTGATGCCTTAGAGCAAGCCAAACAGTGGCATAGTGAGGACAATGTCGCTATTCATACCTGTGGGGTGCTAACAGCGCTTTATCAGTTATTTGCCCAGGAGGCCCATCATCTGAGTGGTGAGCAAAAGCAAATATTGATTTTGTCTGTTTTATTACAGGATATAGTTAAGCCTATTACGAGCTGCAGTAGTGTTATTCAAGGGGGGGAGAGAGTTATTGCGCCAACACATGAAGCGCTTGGGCTGGATTGCCTAGCTATTAAGTTACTTGAGCTACCTATTGCATATAAGGCCATTATCAATGTTATGGGGCTGGTGGGGTACCATCGAAAACCTAAATTACTCGTGATAAAAAAGAGTGATTTCTCTGATTATCTATCATTAGCGTTAGAGGTTGATTTAACCATGCTTTATTGGTTAGGGAGGGTAAATTTACAAGGTAGACTTTGTGAAGATTTGCATCAGCAATTGGGTTACCTTGAGTTATTTAAAAGGGTTGCTAAGGAATATCAACTTTGGAATGTTAATGATCCTAGGGCTAATTTAATTAAAAAAGTACAAGTCAAACACAGCGCTGATGAGCAATTGTATATAGATAATTATAGGGTGAGTGAGCTGGCTAGTGGCAAGATTATGAGGGCTGAAGAGCTGGGAGCAACGACCTATACTAATGCAAAAAACTATGGCCATTTACATGTGATGTGCGGGATCAGTGGCAGCGGAAAATCCACTTGGATTGAACAAAACTTACAGAGTGTTGAGGTGATATCTCTTGATAATATTCGTCAAGAAATTAATGGAAAGCGAGCCTGTCAGAAAAACTTAGGCCAAGTATTACAGTTAGCCAAATTTCGTCTAAAAACGGCGTTGGCTAATAAGCGAGATGTGGTATGGGATGCAACTAACCTTCGTTTTGATCATCGAAAAATGATTTGTGATTTAGGCCGAGAACATGGAGCGTTGGTAACGTTAGTGGTGTTTCATCTTAAAGAAGCTACATTAAGATCGGGCAATCGACAACGTTCACATGCGATACCCAATGAGGTGATCACTCGGCAAATCGAGCAATGGCAATGGCCGTCGATGACTGAAGCCCATCGTACCTTGATTGTGGGTGATATTCACTCGCCGATAAAAAAACAAGCGATGAAAGCACATCACCAAAGGCGAAGTACTTTATTGGCATTAGGGTCCTTTTAGGGGAAAAGTTGGTTTTCTTTCACAAATCGTTGGCGAAACTGTTTTGGTGTGAGTCCCATGATGTGAACAAATACCTTTCGGCAAGCACTGCTATCTGAATATCCCACTTCAAGTGCAATGGTATCAAAACTTTTTTGAGTCTGTTCTAATAATTCGCAGGCTTTTTGTATGCGGATCCTTTGTATGTATTCTGAGGGATTGAAACCAGTTGAATGCTGAAAGTGCCTTAAAAAGCTACGTGGACTCATAAAGGCAAGATCGGCGAGAGCTGCGATTTTTATTTTATTAGCGAAATGACAATCTAAATGATCTTGAACCGTTAAAATAGCTTGATGGCCATGATCTCGTTTAGGTTGAAATTGTTGATAATAGCTTTGGGCTCGATAACCGGTATCGACAACCAAGTTTTTTCCCAATTGCCGCATCGCTTGAGCACCGGCGTACTGCTTGACAATATCTAAGCCTAAATCAATCCAAGACATGATCCCACCTGCAGTAATGATCTGTCCGTTGTTGACGAGAATGTGATCGCTGATGAGTTCGGTTTGCTTAAACGCTTGACTAAAGTCTTCGGCCAGAGCCCAGTGAGTGGTGGCTTGACGATGGGCTAAGAGTCCTGCTTTTCCAAGTATAAATGCACCTGAGCAGACTGAGCATAACATGCTGTTTTGTTGATATTGTTGAATGAGCCAATGTAATAAGTTTTTGTCTGGTTCAAGATAGAATTCAGGGGTTAAGGCAGGGGGTAAAATAATAATGTCATAATGTTCAGAATCGTTAAGTTGGTTGATGGACAGCTTATGACATTGGATATTGTCTGTGATCTCGGGTAGTAGATTGGCCATTTCAAAGAGATCTAATAGACCAAATACGGCAGATTGCATCGCAGTAGGGTAATGAATAATAGCAAGTTTCATTTTGGCGTAATTAAACTGTTTTATGTCAATTTAGCCGCTTAAACAGAATTGTTCAAGTTCTTATAATGAATTGATAAATCATTTTGTGTTGGAGCGGTTATGTCACATAGTTTAAGAATTTTAACGAGTATTCCAGAGCTAGAAGCCTTATTTGAACCTTGGAAAGACATTATTGGCGAAGATTATCATGGTTATCGAAACCATGTATATCGTATGGTGCAGTTTTGCTTTGGCTTAAAAGATCTGCGAGGCGAGTTCCTTTCTGACGATGATAGACAAAAAATCATGATTGCAGGTGTCTTTCACGATATTGGTATTTGGGTGCAGGGTACCTTGGATTATATCAGCCCGTCGGTGCAGCCGGCTATGACCTATTTAGCGAATAATGGGCTAAGCCACTGGCAAGAGGAGGTGAGGTTGATGATAGAGAATCATCATAAACTGATCAAATACAAGGGGGAATATCAAGACACTGTTGAGTTGTTTCGTCAAGGAGATGTCGTTGATTTTACTTTAGGCTTGGTTAAATTCGATTTAACTAAAGAGAATATTCAACAAATGAAAACCATGCTGCCGAATAATGGGTTTCATAAAGGATTACTTAAAAAAGGCCAAAAGTGGTTCTTATGTCATCCACTCAATCCCGTACCAATGATGAAATGGTAATTATCTTCAAGAGCTTAAAATAAAAGGAGGTCGTTAATAAAATGAATGAGAAACGTAAAGGAGCAACTCGAGTGACCGATGTGCCTGTTGATATTTTATCTCAGTTAAATCTAGGAACAATAGAAGCGGCAACATTAGCGGAGAATTTGGCCACTGATCTCCCCGAGTTAATGGGCCATGTGTTCCCTAAGTTGTTAGACAAAAAAGTGTGTATCGAGCCTAAATTAGGGATCACTAAAAAAATGGCCATGATTGCGACTCTTATTGAGGAAAACTATGGAGATGAAAAATTAGCTTATTTAACCACTCATAATGCAGACTTAGTGAGAGGGTGGGGGGCTTATTGCGTGGCGCAAAAACGTGACGTTGCTTTATCTGATCGCATTTTACAGATGCAAGTGTTTGCCGATGATCCTCATTTTGGTGTTAGAGAATGGGCATGGTTATCTCTTCGTCCTCACGTGGTGAAGGCCCCGTTAGAAGCCATTGAATATCTCTTACCTTGGGCGAGAGATAGTTCGGCGAATATACGCCGATTTTCCATTGAAGTGATGCGTCCTCGAGGCGTGTGGAGTGCGCACATTGGCTTACTTAAAAAAGAGCCGCAACATGCAGAAACATTACTGAATTCAGTTAATGCAGATCCATCAAAGTATGTGCAAGACTCTGTGGGTAATTGGCTAAACGATGCTTACAAAACGGCGCCTCAATGGGTGGAGCAATGTTGTCAGCAGTGGTTGGAACAAAGCGATTCACCTGCGACGGGTTATATTGTCAAAAGAGGATTACGAAGTGTGGGTTAATTAATCTATGAAATAGGTAAGGTCGTGGCTGAGGGGGGGGATTAAGACGTTAATTGGACTGATTGGGTCTTTAAATTTTTACGAAATAGTCCAAGATTGATTACTGACTCCTGTCGGAAAATGAATTTAAAGAGATTGTTATGATGTTGTCACGAAAGCTTGACGACTATTTACTCCGTTGTAATGTCAGATTTGATATTGATTGTTCATGTCGAGATGATTTGTACTAAGGTTAATTTAATTTATTTTTAGCACAAATTATTACAGACGAACATTTGCTCATTAAACGGAGTTAATCTTATGAAAAGTGACGATAAATCAAGTCAGGTGTCCATTATTGGTGGCGGTGTTTCAGGATTATATAGTGCTTGGCGTTTACTCAAGTCTGGGCATGAAAATGTGAAATTATTTGAAGCAACAGCCCATTTAGGTGGACGCTTGATGACTGTCGATCCGAAGAACTTGCTTTGTGGTGAGTATGATGGGCAATTGAATGTTGGGGCACATTGCGAATTAGGTGGAATGCGTTTACCCAGCAAAGAGTCTTATGATACCTATGCTTTGTCACTTGTCGATGAACTTAAGCAATCATTAATCAATGGACTTAAACAATATAATACCGAAGATAAAAAAGAAGCTGAAGGCTTAATATTGGGTTTAACAACGGTAGACTTTCCAACCGATGAACCTCAAAACTGGCATTATTTAAGAGGCTTTGTTCAGCAAACAGCTGATTTGAATAATCATGAGAAGTATGGTCAATATAAAAATGGTGGTGTGCCATATACATTATCCAGTAATGAAAAAAAATTGATAACCCAGAATTTAGGCATGAGTGGGCCAATGGGTTATGCAATTGAAGGTGCAGAAGATTTATCGATTTTATCACGCCCTTTGATAGATAAAGATAAATTACCTAATTCAACCGATAGAAAGAATAAACTGTTTGAATTTGTCAAAGAGACTTTAACAAATACTGTAGAGATCAATGGGGCGAGGGAAGAGCTATATCAGTACGGTTTCTCTGATATCGTGAATGTCAGTGGACAATTTGATACGCCACAAAAGGGAAGCTTGTCTAATCAGTATTGGCAATTATTTTCCGAAGCTGGAGGGTATGACACTGTTCCTGCGAGCTGGAATGCAGCGACAGCAGCATCCATTATCGGTCTTGATTTTGCTGGCAGTCCAAAATATAAAACCTTAGCGGGTGGACTAAGAACGATCCCTGCGAGTTTAGCATTCTTAATTAATCAATTTGATCCCGATTGCGTTGAGAAAGAGGCTGTTGCCAATCGTATTGTCTATGATGAGATGAATGAAGAGTTTGATCTGACGTTTACTCAACATGACAAATTGATTAATGTCATCACAGACTCCGTGGTGTTAGCGATGCCCCCTGCAGCGATAGAGAAGTTAATCGGTGGTCAAGAAGGCATTTATTTAACAGAAAGATTAAATGATGATAGCGTTATTGAAAGTCAGCGATTGATCAGGCAAAAATTGACTCAAGTAACGCCTATTCCTTTGCTTAAAATTTACCTGATGTATGATATTACCGGTCGAGATGCTTGGTGGGAGAAGTATGTAGGTAAAATAGAACAATACTCTCGAATGACTACGGATTTACCACTGAGGCAGATTTATAACTTTGGTGTTTATGATGATCATTTTTGGATAGAAGGTCCGCAAAAAAGGAAGTATGCCGTATTACAAATATCTTACGATGATGATTTGAATCCTGGATACTGGGCTGGTTTACTGTCTAAAGAGTCCGGTGGTGTTGTTGATTCTGGCATTTTTGGTGATGCGTTCACACAAATTGGGCAAAAAAGTTATCGCTCAGTCATGCCATTAGTGAAACGCTTTAGCTCGCAACATACCGCTTCATTTATACAAGATCATCCTTTGTTTTCTACTGCTCATGAGCAATTTGTCAATATTGTAAAGCAAGTGGCGAATAGAGATAAGAGTGGCGAGCCTATGGCTTTAGAAGGAGTGACGTTACCCACTGCCGGAGCGTGTATGGATTGGGGCGTTGCACCTTATGGTGGAGGGGTGAATTTCTGGAATGTAGGTGTGAATGTGGCAAAAGAATATTGGACTATGATGAGGCCTTATCAGGTAGAGACGAATAGTAAGGATGATAAGCAGCTTTATATTGTGGGTGAAGGTTATTCAATTTTTCAAGGGTGGATAGAAGGAGCTTTGTGGACCGCAGAAGCTGTACTTGAAGATTATTTTGGTCTAAATGAAGAGTCGTGGATGCCCTTTAATGTGAGTGAAAACTTATCTCAAGAGCGTCATGCTCATCCATTAGCGGCCTCAAGTGGAAAAGAAAATACCATTGAGGATCCTAAAGCACATTAATTGAACGCTAATATCTTTTTGTGGGTATAAAAGCTGAGAGTAATGCTCAGCTTTTATCATTTATTGTTCATAATATTCGCGTCTGATGGACTAAAACCGTTTCAATGCCTGTTAGATTATCGGCACAAAAAGAAGTGCTTTTTATCAACTATTTTGAGGATTGAGAATGCGATAAACACCCATTTTAATGATGGATGTTATAGCGAACCAGATTAAAATATAGAGCCAAGCGTAAAATGCCCATGTCCAGCCGATGCCAATAAAGTCATTCGAGTCAAAACCATAAACACTTATTAGCGTCCCCGTAGCGAGTGAGAAAAGGGTGGCACAGGAAAACTTCCATTCAGGAAAAGGGCGGTGCCATGGCATGCCAGTATTGCGGGTTAAATAGATGGTAAGGTTGCCGCCACATAATATGCCCATAAAAGCGACAGTATTGAGTTTGGCTTGTTTCAGTTCTGCAGGAAGCTCGGTAAACCAGTAATGATCGGCAATCCAATATAAACCAAAAGTTGAAATGACACCGACGATAGCGAGTGCTACCGCAACACTGAATACGTCTTTCATTTTCCAAATACCGGGATCTTTCGAGGCGGTCATATTGTCATAAGCAATCATCATAATGGGAATATCATTGAGCAAGGCAATGATAATAATCATAATCGCACTAAGTGGGTGGGTGTTATAAACCATAATGGCGCATAAGAGAAAGAGTAATAAACGAACGGTTTCACTGATCCGATAGATGGCATAACTTTTTAAACGACCAAAAATCTTTCTCGATTCATTAATGGCGTGAGTGATGACAGAAAGGCCAGGTTGTGTTAGTACTAAATCAGCGGCAGCCCTTGCAGCGTCTGTTGCGCCATCAACCGCAATGCCCACATTGGCTTGTTTGATGGCGGGGGCATCATTAACGCCGTCACCTGTCATACCAACAATATGTTGATTTTTTTGTAATGCTTTTACTATTTCAAATTTATCTTCAGGTAATACTTCGGCAAAACCATCTAGGCTATCGAGCGTACGTTTTTGTGTGAGAGGATCGGTATTATTGAATGTGGCCATAGGCATAATATAATTGCCTATGTGTAATGTATGGGCTAATTCTTGAGCGATAGCACTGTGATCACCAGTGATCATTTTAATACTGACACCGCGTTGCATGATCTCGTGCAATGTTTTTTCACTGTCTTCTCTGGGAGGATCGAATAGCGAAATAACCCCAACAAGCTCCCAAGAGTCGAGATTGATTGTGGTCACAGCGACGGTGAGAGCACGATAACCGTGTTGGGCGAGTTGAGTGACGGTTTGTTGGGCTTTATTTGTATCTTCTGCGCACAAATTCAAAATAACTTGTGGTGCGCCTTTTGCTACTTTCCGTTGAGTGTGGTTATGGCTAATGAGTGACTCGGCTTTTTTACTCGTTGGGTTAAAGGGGGTGTAATGTTCAATTTGAAATGATGGCGGATCTGAAGGCAGCCTCTTTTGTTCAGCGAATAGTACTTCATCGATAGCATCATGACCTTGAGGGTTGGAAGCGAGGCATGCATAGTGGATAACATCCTCTGGTGAATAATCATGATAATTGCTAATTTCACCTATTTTGAGTTTGTTTTGAGTGAGGGTGCCGGTTTTGTCGGAGCAAAGCACATTCATGGTCGCCAATTCTTCAATCGCACTTAATTTGGAGACAATCGCTTTGTATGTCGCTAATCGTTTTGCGCCAATGGCCAATGTGACGGACATGACAGCAGGCAGTGCGACAGGGATCCCTGCGATAACTAACACCAGCATAAAAATAATGCTATTCGAGATATCGCCTTGATGCGTGAATAGGCTTAAATATAAATCATGGGCGAGTACGACCCCGCAAATGACTAAGGTCAATATGATTAAAAATCGCCCTATTTGAGTGATGTTTTTCTGTAGATCAGATGGCGTATTGCTCTTATCGATTAATGAGGCTGTTTTACCAAAAAAGGTGTTCATACCTGTTTTATCGACAATGCCAATCATTTCACCTTGTTTAATAATGGTACCTGAATAAACCAAATCACCGACGCGACGTGTGACAGGTAAAGATTCCCCGGTGAGCGAGGCTTGATCAATCGATAAATAATCTCCCGACATTAAATGAATATCGGCTGGAATGATATTACCCAGTTTTATCAGTACCACATCACCAGGGACTAACTTGGAGGCCGATATGTCCTGCCATTGTTCATCACGTTTTACATAAGCGGTTAATGCGAGTGTACTCTTTAAAGCTGATACGGCGCTGTCTGCTTTAAATTCTTGTACTAACTCTAAAATGGCATTGATGATAAGTAGCGTTGTGATCATAATGAAATCAGGCCAACGCTGTAATATTAATGACAATATCGCGGCAATTTCTATCATCCAAGGTATAGGGCCCCAGAGCAGCTTTCGTATTTTTTGATAAAAAGAGATTTTGGTACTGGTGATTTCATTTAAGCCGTATTGTGCAAGTCGTTTTTGTGCAGTCTGTTGAGTCAGTCCCGTTAAATGAGTGCTATCAGGCATAATGGAAAGTGTTGTTGATTGGCTATATTTAGTATTGCAGATTTTGATTAAATTGCGCTTGAGACTTTAGGCCCATTGCTATTTAAGTTTGGTGTCATTAATGTCAAGGCTATATGTTAGTATTATGAGCAAACAATATGAGTATAAAAACAGCTATCGTCGGCTATGGTTTTTCTGCCAAAACCTTTCATATTCCTTTTATAACGACGTCTGCTGAATTTGTTTTCCACGCAGTAAGCAGTTCTAAAGCCGACATTTTGAGTCAAGATTGGCCGCAGGTTCAGCATTATCACACCGCCGCTGACATGATAGTTAACAGTGATGCAGAACTCATTATTATTACGGCGCCCAATGATGTGCATTATCCTCTTGCTAAATTAGCCTTGGAACACCATAAGCACGTGTTGATTGAAAAACCTTTTGTGACTCGTTCAAAAGAAGGGGAGGAACTCATTGCACTTGCTAAAGAAAAAGGCTTGCTGCTTAGTGTGTATCAAAATCGTCGCTATGACGGTGATTATTTGACGGTTAAAAAACTGATTGAGACAAACCAGTTAGGTCAAGTTCATGTGTATGAATCTCATTTTGATCGCTTTCGTCCCCAAGTGCAGCAGCGCTGGCGGGAACAGGCCTGTGATGGTGGTGGGATTTTGTATGATTTGGCGCCGCATTTATTGGATCAAGCGCTAAGTTTGTTTGGGCTGCCTGAAAGCTTGAGTGCCAGTTGCCAAGTGATGCGGGAAGGCGCATCGGTGACAGATTACTTTCATTTGGTATTGCATTATCCTGGCCTTGAAGTGATGTTGCATGCCAGCCTTTTTTGTGCGGGTCCAAACTTACGTTTTAATATTCAAGGAGATAAAGGTAGTTTCGTCAAGTACGGGCTTGATCCACAAGAAGACTGTTTACGTGCAGGGGAGCTGCCAACAAGAGTGGATTGGGGAGTCGAAGAACAGATTCATTTTGGCACACTTTATGACAGTGAAAGAGAAAGCCTGATCCCTACAGAGAAAGGCTGTTATTCTGTTTTTTTCACCGAACTGGCGCTGGCAATAAAGACTGGTGAGCATGTTCAAATGGGCGCACAGCAAAGCTTAAATACGATTAAGTTGATTGAGCTAGCCATGGAAAGCCAGACGACGGGTAAAAGAATGAATGTGGATTTTTAGCTTTTACTGAGGATAGCCAAGAGTCAATTGAGTTGTCTAACTTTTTAAAGTACAGCGGCTCAATTGTTATCTACCATTTTATTGCCTTTTAAGCTGTTGGTTACTTATTCTTTAAAAACAAAATTTTATGTTTGGCCATTTTAGCTTCTATGGTATTTATTTTTCATCTAATTGGGTCTAAGTCATGTGATATCAACTGCGTTGATTAAGGCTAAGTGGCTTGTTTCATTTAATGTATATTTTCGTGTATGTGCTTTATTACGTTTGGATCAACATGCAGCTCAAAGGCATCTGATGCTGTTTTGACTGTAATGGCGACAAGAATGCCAGCAAGCATTATGCCTAATCCTGCAATGAAAATTGATAATATACGCGAGGATTTTTGTTCTGGCCGTATGTCACCATATCCGACAGTGAGGGCGGTAATAAAAGCCCAGTATAGTGAATCAAATCGACTCCAAGACTCAATTTGGCCGACAATGAGTCCTAGGATTATGATAGCAATAAACATCATCAGTAAAATGGGGGCTGTTAACACTAAGCCCCATAAAAAAATCTGAATGAAACTGAAAGTAAATGCCATGTTTACGAGCCTTATGTAGCAGACATAGAAGGTTTAGATATCAATAACCATAGGATTAAAATCGAGTTTGTCAAAAATTGAGTAAAGGAAAGCGTGTTCTTTTACAGTGTTTATTGACTGCTGAACTTAATTTGCGAGATCACCTGTACATACCCATCCTAATAATGGGGCGACGTGTGTGCTTAATGGAGAAAATTGGGAGACATTTGAGCCTCTGTGTGTGTTACAAAATGAAGGGCTTTCGTCTTGTTACACGACTGGAGATGGCTGCCCAAGATTCAATAAATAAGCCTTATGTGGCAATAGGAGTGATGATGTTTATTTTTCTCGTTTGGCCAAGGGGTGGTTTTGGGAATAAATTGACTCTTCTCAGTGTCGATTAAATTTTTTTAGTTATTTTTAATTTTTTTATATTGGCAGACTTTTATTACTTATCATTAATTTAGGTGGTAATAATTTACTGTTTGCTAAATTCATGTCGATTCGAGCGGGATTACTCACTTTACTCTCTTAAAAATATCGATTAGGATTTTTTACGCCTCAAAGGGTTTACATTTGGTTGATGTTGTATTCACAAGTTGTTTTTAAGGCAAATAAAAACAAATTGTTTACTAACATGAAAACTGAAGGAAATCCTATGAAATACACTTCATTTAAACAGGTTTTGCTTGGTGTTGCCGCATTTATTTTCTCTTTGGCCGCATACAGTGGAGGCGGCGGGGGCGGGAGTGACGAGGAGCTCCCTCTACCTGATACCTGTCGGTCAAATTGTGGCTATGAAATAGGTCCCATTCCCACTTTAGACTTTTTACAAGAAGGCAGCGGGCCGCTTTCTGTTTCTTCTACTAGTGTACCGAGTTCCGTTGATGGCTTTGGTGGTGGTACCATCTATTACCCTAATAATGTATCCCAAGCATTGGCTGCTATTTCTATTGCACCAGGGTTTACGAATACACAATCAGCGATCCAGTGGTGGGGCCCCCTTTTGGCTTCTCATGGTTTTGTTGTTATCACGATCAATACTAACTCCCGTTATGATCAGCCTGAGAGCAGAAGTCGCCAGCAAGATAGTGCTTTGTCTTATCTCATTCAGGAAGGAGAGCGTTCGGGTAGCCCTATTTGGGGATTAATTGATGAAAATCGATTGGCAACGATGGGCTACTCTATGGGGGGAGGCGGTGCGCTTCATAGTGCTTCAAGAAACCGTTTAAGTGCCAGTATTCCTTTATCACCTTGGAATACGGGCAGTAATGATTTTGATCTAATTGGTGTTCCTGTGATGATCATGGCCTGTGAAAATGATGCGACTGCGCCAGTGAATAGTCATGCGAGTCCTTTCTACAATACCATTTCAGATAATACTGATAAAGCGTTCATGGAGATCTCGGGGGGGTCTCATGATTGCGCTACTGGCGATAACAGTAATCATGCCTTGTTATCCACTTATGGCGTTTCTTGGATGAAACGTTTTTTAGATAAAGATCATCGCTATAGTCCATTTTTGTGTGGGCCAAACCATGAGTCAAACAGTGGCATCTCTGAATATAGGGACACCTGTGATTATTTATAATTCGAACTAAGGTCAATGGTGTTAAACCTTTATACAAGGGTGGAAGAGTGATGCGATATTTTTCCAATAAACTCATGTTAGTCGCCGTTTCATTGTGTGTACTGATTGCCTGTTTGTTGCTTTCAATGTTTGTACCATTAGGGCAAGCTGAGCGTGATGTGGTGGCCTCGGCTCATAATACCTCTGACGTTGAGGGCAGCCAGAACGCATTAACACGTTATGAAACGGTTGCGAGCAATTGGCGCTGGCAAAGGGGTGAGGCGCAAACGGAGCCGATGTCACTCAATGACCAACAGGTGGCAAAATATCCTTTTACTCCTCAATCTGTGTTTGATGCTTTGCATGCGGTTAAATTGGATGTTGATGGGAATGTCGTACTGGATCATGATGCGCTTGTCTCCTTAGATGAAACATTAGAGAGGATCCATAATCGACTGGATGAGGAGAGTGTGGGCGTGCTGGTGAACTTGATACATCAGAGTCTCCCCGGTCAAGCGGGTTTGCAACTGGGGGAATTAGTAGAGAACTATTATCACTTTTTAGAATCCAAAGAATCATTTAGCCGAATAAATGAAGGTTTATTGGTAAAGCAGGATGTGGATCCACTCATATCGATTGAGCAAGATATAGGGCTTTATGCGGAGCTTCAGGCATTACGAGAAGTGCATTTAGGCAGTGATGTGACTGCTGAGCTATTTCGAGTGAGTGATGCTAACGCTCAGTATATGTTTGAGAGCATGAAACTAGAAGCGACTCAGAATTTAACGTTCCAAGAGCGTGAGCAAAAACGTAAAGATATTCAAGCACAATATATTGCACAATCTGTAAATGTATTGAATTGGCCTGTTCGCTATTCCACTTTTTTAAGCGCTAAACAGGCTATCACCTCTTCTTCGATTGATATTCAAGAAAAGGTTAAGCAAGTGAATGCATTGCTGAGTCAGCATTTTAGTCCTGAAGAACTCACTCGAATTGAGTATTTGAAGTTAAATGAGATTTAAGGTTTTAATTTTTATTAAATCTTATTGTTGTTTTAGCGAGTGAGGGCTAAGTGATGAGACTGAACTCCAGTTTATTGCGGCTGATTTTTTTGATATCTCTTGTGCTTGTGATTGCTTTTGTTCATGTGCACTTGCACCGAAAAGCCTTGCTATCAATAGCATCAAAGCCCGTTGAGCTTGAGCCTCATAATCTTAAGTCCGTTAATGTGTGGCGACAACCAGATGAGGCGTTTCGTTTTTTTCCTGTTCAAATAGGTGAGCAAGATTATCGGTTTCATTTCACGGATTTTGCCTCCATTCTGACTCGAGTCTCATTAGATTCAAATCAATTGCTGGTTATTAATGATCAAACAAAAAATCAACTAAAAAGATTGACAGAAAATTTGCCACCAGACTTGCGAGTGATAGATCGTGCTCGGCTGGATTTTTTAATTCAAAAAAGTATTACAGGGAAAGCAGGCGTGCAATTGACTCAGTTATTTCATGCCTATGTCCGATATAGTGAATTATTGCATGTTCATTTACAGCAAGTGAAAAGTGCTCAAAGTCGAGGCGAATATGAAGTGTTACAAACGAGTATGAAGAGGATAAAGCAACTTCAAGCCACTGTTTTCGGGAAAGAAACGGCAAGCGTTTTTTTTAAACGGGACAATATTAGCATGCACTACCTGATACAGCGCCGAATATTGACTTTGGACAATTCTATGAGCGCAGTGGATAAACAAAATATGGGCTTGCAGTTACAGCAAGCGTATTTATTGGATTTAGCCCAGTTGAAAGTGTTAGAGGAGAGCGAGGATGGCTAAAGTGCTCTTTATGAGCTCAAGGCCATTTCTGACAAGTTGGCGTTTTTGTGCGTCACTATGGCCACTGGCTCAATCATTACTGCTGGTTATGGTATCTGCAGGGCTTTTGTCGTTAGCTTTATTAGATCATGAACGTTTCTATTTAGTCTGGTTTGCCTTTATCCCTATCTTGTATGCGATAGAGAAAGCATCAATGATGATGGCTTATTCATTGGGGGTCATTGCAGGGATGGTGATGTTTGCCAGTTCAACTTATTGGGCGGCCGACTTCTTAGTGATTGCAAAAGGGCAAACTCGCCTAGTCAGTTATTTATGGGCGTCGCTTTATTGGTTTTATTGTGCTCAATTGTTTGGTTTATTATGTTGGCTGTTTACGCTATTGAAATGCTATACAAGAGTACATGAGTTTATTCTTTTTCCTTTAGTTGTTGCCTCATCGATTGCGGCTTTCCCCCAATTATTCTTATTCGATCTTGCACAGACTCAAGTGTCTTTTTTAATTGCCTTACAAGGGATTGCATTTTTTGGTGTATCAGCTCTGGATGCCATTATTGCACTGACTAATATTGTGCTGTTTAGATTGATCTATCAATGGACAACAAAGCCATTTTCTATCAAGCAAAGGGATAGAAGAGCAATGCTTGTTGCCGTCTCTGTGTTGGTGTTTTGGTTTGGATTTGGCATTTTTCAACGCCAAGAGTGGGCGGAAATTGTCAGCGGATCTGAAATGATGAAAGTGGGGTTAGTTCAGGCAAATGAATCACCGAATTTGGGACATGTGCAAGTGATGCCCGGCTTCGGGAAGGTTTATCCCCCTGAAATGGATATGACGACGCGGCTGGGTACTATAGGTGCTGAGTTAGTTATCTGGTCTGAAGCTCGGCCTAAAGGGTATCTAGATGATAGGCAAGTGCAGCGAGCGTATCAGCAGGAAGTCGCGAATATTGGTGTGAGTGTGCTGTTTCAAGATCTGAACAATGTCATTAGCCCTACTAATGGGCTTGTTGAGAATCGATACAATACCGCCGTGATGCTCAATCATGCAGGGAAAGAGGTGGGACATTATCAAAAGATAAAGCGTATTCCTTTTGGAGAATATATTCCTTTTGCTGATAAAGGAACCTGGGTTTACGCTTGGTTCAAATCCTATTTCGGTGGCTTTTCCAGTGAGCTCACTGCGGGTTATCACTTTAACGTCTTTTCTCATGCTAGAGCCGATATTGTGCCGCTTATCTGTTATGAAACCACCTTTTCAACCTTTGTTGCTAAGGGTGTTGCCAATGCCAATAATATCTTAGATCCCAAAGAGATGAATAAGCCTTTATTGCTTGTCGCCATGTCCAACGATGCTTGGTTTGGATCAGTTCATCAATCTCATCAGCATATTCTTGCCTCAGTACTAAGAGCCGTTGAAAATAGAACGCCTTTGGTGCACGTGGTGAACAATGGCCCATCCATTGTGGTATCCCCGACGGGACAAATAATGTTTACTTCTGACTTTAGGCAGGCTGGAGGGTATGTTGCTGAGGTGCCTTTATATCATCATAGTCGTGGCAGTTTTTTTAGTCGTTATCCTTCATTATTTTATCACTGTCTATTGTTTATTTGGGGGATTTTGTTGTTGGTGTTTATTCGAGGTTTGAGGCAAAGAGAGGTGACATAATGAGAGACAGCTTATATCAGTCACTCACTATGTCGGTACATTAATACTACTTATTCAATTATTATGTCTCTTCAATATCTTCAATGATAAAGTCGTCACCCTTTAATATACTAATGCAAGTCTCTGCAACTTCTTTGAGGAGCTCAGCTTGTGATGGGTTAGTTGCCATACCAATGATGTGTGCTTGTTGAATTATAGCCTCTTGTACTGAAAGGTCGGGAACTGATACATCATCAATGGGTAAATCTATTGCATTGATTTCAATTAAGAAACTTTCGTGGTGTTTTTCCAGTACCTCTATTAGCGATGGGTTTCTCGTAAGCCCTTCTATTAGCTTTTCGCACAAAGAAGCAATCCCTTTGGCTCTTGACTCCATGGTATGATTTTGATTTGTTGTGTCTATTTGCGCAAGAGCATTGGTAGTAATTTCGATTAATATTACTTCAATTGCAGGATTCCTTGATAAAGCATATAGCAGTCCACCTCCTATTATCCCTTTAGCAGCTAATGCATGAGTAACCATGTCTTCATCATTGGTGTCATGTTGAGGGGAAGATATGATCATTTCATCGATGGAGGTGATACAAGCCGTTGCGATTTCATTGAGCAATTCAGACAGTGATGGATTATGTGAAGTGTAAATGAGTTGGGCCTGTTGAACGGCTGCTTTATGGTGAACAAAATCGGAAATCATTTCATTACTATTTGATGATACTAATGAATTAATTTCTTGTAAGAAATGGTCATAATAGAGGCTCATTTCATCTGTTAATGAAGGATTTCTCGATACCCCTGCTATAAATCCAGAGCATAGAGCAGCGATACCCGCGGCTTTATGTTCAATGTTATGGTGTTGATTGACTAGTTCTATTTCCATCAGTGCTTTATTTAAGATTTCAACGAAAAAGGACTCGACTGCGGGGTTTCTGGAGTAAGCAATTAACAGACTTTCGCCTAGTATGCCGATAGCTTTTGCTCTGCGAGAATCGATGGTCATTGCTGTGTCTTGCATATCGATTAAGTCGGTTGAAGGCGCGACATCATTGATAAAGTTGATGCAGTCATTGGCGATACCATCTAGAATGTCCCGCAGTGATGGATTACGGGCGGTGTGAATGATTTGAGCACCTCGAATGACGGCTATTTGATGTGTCAAGTCGAGCATAAATTCAACTTCATTGGCAGATGTAAGTGAAGTGATTTTTTGCTCAAAATCGTCATAATAGCTTGTGAGTGAATCTGTCATAGAGGGATTTCTCGCAATCCCTTCTAATAATCTGGCGCACAAATAGGCGATACCGCTGGCTTTGGTCTCTGCTGTGTGGCCATCATCAGTGATGACTATTTGAGCAATTGCTTCGTTTGTAAGGTCAAGAGATTGAACTTTTAGCGAAGGGTTTCTTGATAGGGCATATAAAAAACTTCCTCCTATTCTTCCTATTGCCTCGGCAACGCCACTTTCGCTAACCAAAACGTTGGCAGTTTTTTTCATACCATTTTGTGAAACGGTGATAGTCACTTCGCCACCTGAATGTCCCGTCACTAGACCAGCATGAACACTGGCAACGGTATCGTTACTGCTTGTCCAAAGGGCGTCTTCGGAGATGTCGTTGCTACTCGCATCACTGTAATTACCTATTGCCGTTAATTGAATGGATTCACCAGCAGCAATGATTATTTTTTCGTGACTCATTGTGATCGTGTTGAGCTCTATAATGACTACAGTATCATCGGTGCTGGTAGTATCTGTATCATCAGTGCTGGTCGTATCCGTATCATCGGTGTTGGTTATATCTGTATCATCGGTGTTGGTCATATCCGTATCATCAGTGCTGCTAGTAGTGGAAGTGGTGTTACTACTAGTGGTCGTTGTGTTGCTAGAAGTTGAGCTCCCGCTATCATCACTTCCCCCGCACCCCATCAATAATAAGATGAATAGGCTTGCTGAAAAGAAATAACGCACAGCGGGTTTACACTTAGATGAATTAGACATAGTTGACTCCTAGCAGTATGAATATTCGTTATTCCGTTCAACTGGATTCCATTTTAAGTAAAGAGACAGAGTGATTCTGCAACCCTATTTATTTTTGCTTCATATCTTATTTATATACTAAGTGTTTTAATCAAATATTGAATGAGGCTTGGGTATGATATTAAGCTGATCTTATGGATATAATGCCATCATGGATTAATACTTTTTTACTACTTCCTTAATGCTTCACGTCATCATCTTGGCTATTTGTTGCTGGAGAGCCACCTAAAATGACTTATTTTTTGATGTTTCTCAGTGATGAATACCATGGTGTGTATTCCAAATGATTTTTTTATTTATCAATTAACGCCTATTTTCACTCCAGATACTATTCTTAAAACGTTGTTGCATTTACAACTTAGATTGCTACATTGGCTATGCAGGTGTGTACGGAAAAATCAAGCTGATGAGCGGTCAGCTAACATGTTACGGTTCCACTGACAGCCGAGAGGATGAGAGCAAGAAATTGTGATTAAACAAGGTGGAATGGTGATTTCGCCACCCCCAGTATTACCATGAAGTTGAGTTTCTAACGGATGGAACTAGTTTCAGAGTCGATTATTATGCTCAGCAGGATTCAGATATTGTGGCTGAAAACTACTCTGAGCGAGATGATTAAGGCTGTGGCTGATTATATTCACAGGTTAGCGTTCAAATGAAAGCGGATGGCATTTTGTGTGTTCCCTAGATTTATTTTGTATTGATGAAGTTTGCTTGTTTTCCAGAGCATTATGGGGATAAATTACTTACTGCTCTTTGTTATTACTAATTACCGTCGTTATTTTAATCACTTCATCCACTGGTAGGGGATATTTATAGCCTAATGTTTAAGTGGCAAAGATAACTATTCCCCGTTAATGCGTGACTGGTTGCTTAGCAATATAAAATCGATAATAACCCATTAAGTTACTGCTAATAAAGAGAGCTTCCATTAATACTGCAGTAGGAGATTGGGCGAGTGCATTATGAGTGAGCCAAAAACTGGTGCCTATTATCATCCAAAAACGTAATGCTTTGTCTTGTTGACTGAAAGCCGCTTTAGTTTGTAGACAAGATCCGATGCAACTCAATAGACTTAATGGATCTGTAAAGGTGATAATCGATACGAATACCGCCATTGCCATGAATACATACTCTAATGTTTTGGCTTGAGTGAAAATGCTGATCAGATAGCGACTCTCGGCCAGGAGCATTAAGCAGGCCGCAGTCCATTGCGACAATAAAAAAAGTGGGCAGAGATAAATAAACCTGCTATCACTAAACAACTTAAAATATGCTTTCGTGATTTACATTGAAATGCAAGCAGATCAAAGATAATAGCGACAGCTGTGAGGCATTGTGACAGCATGAAAGTGGATAGTTCAAACTGAAGTGGTCAACTAATTCTGGCCACGGATTTATGTTCATTCTTAAATATTTTCTCGAGTCTGTTTATGCGTTGCTGACGCAGACAATACAAGGCGGCGCGAAAGCTGAGTCTCGGAGTTGACTCTTGTCAATGAGAAACGAAGCTAAGCGCCAACACAGTAGTGTTAAGTCCAAGCAGCCATAAATTACTCGTAATTGCCGATTGGAATACAGGCGCAGAACAAATTTCTATCCCCAAACACATCATCGATGCGATTAACACTGGGCCAGAATTTATTGGCTTTGACGGCATCACAGGGGAACACGGCTTGTTCGCGGCTGTAAGGGCGGCTATCAAAGGCAGGATCTAAGATGTCATCCAAGGTGTGCGGGGCATGACACAGTGGATTATTATCAACGGGCCACTCACCGGACTCGACTTTAGCGATTTCTTCTCGAATGGCTATCATGGCATCGATGAAGCGGTCTAACTCGACTTTTGACTCAGATTCTGTGGGTTCAATCATTAAAGTACCAGCCACAGGAAAACTCATCGTGGGAGCATGAAAACCGTAATCATTGAGGCGCTTGGCAATGTCCATTTCACTGACACCTGAGGCTTCTTTGAGTGGACGTAAGTCTAAAATACACTCATGAGCGATGCGATCATGGCGGCCTGTGTACAAAATGGGGTAATGATGTGATAGTTTTTGGGTGATGTAGTTTGCATTGAGCATAGCCACTTGAGTGGACTGTGTCACCCCTTGGCTGCCAAGCAGTTTAATGTACATATAAGAGATGGGCAAAATACCCGCACTGCCAAAAGGCGCGGCTGATACGGCGCCATTATTGTCACTTTCAAGGCCTGATTTGAACTGAGTATGACCAGCGACAAAAGGCGCAAGGTGGGCTTTCACGCCAATGGGGCCCATCCCCGGGCCACCACCGCCATGAGGAATGGCAAAGGTTTTATGCAAGTTTAAATGGGACACGTCGGCACCAATAAAACCAGGAGAGGTGATCCCTACCTGCGCATTCATGTTGGCACCATCGAGGTATACTTGGCCGCCGTGCTGGTGGATGAGGTCGCAAATATCTTTGACGCTTTCTTCATATACACCGTGAGTCGAGGGATAAGTTATCATGATACAAGATAAGTTATCCGCCATCTCAGTGGCTTTTGCGGTCAAGTCGGTCATGTCAATATTGCCGTCTTTGTCACAGGCGGTGACCACCACTTTCATGCCTGCAAGCTGAGCTGACGCAGGGTTAGTACCGTGGGCAGATTGGGGAATGAGACAGATGTTACGATGAGACTCACCCCGCGACTCGTGATATTTTTTAATGGCTAATAGGCCAGCATATTCGCCTTGTGCACCAGAGTTAGGCTGCATGCAGATGGCGTCATAGCCGGTGATTTTGACCAGCCAGTCGGAGAGTTCACTTAATAGCTGAGCATAACCTTGGGCTTGCTCTTGTGGGCAAAAAGGATGCATATTGGCAAATTCAGGCCAACTGATGGGCAGCATTTCACTGGCCGCATTCAGCTTCATGGTGCAAGAGCCTAACGAGATCATCGAGTGATTGAGTGCCAAGTCTTTATTTTCTAATCGCTTGATGTAACGCATCATCTCGGTTTCACTTTGATAACGATTAAAGGTGGGGTGCGTTAAAATCGCATCAATACGTTTAAGGCTCTCTGGCATGCCTGTGTGTGACGTGGCTTGAGCCTGTTTGCTCGAGTGTGCTTGAAGCAGCTGCTCATCCAATGCGGTTACATCAAGACCGTGCCCTTGGCCTAAAATGACATCAAATAAGGTGTGTATATCAGTGCGCTCAGTGGTTTCATCTAAGCTTATGCCAAGGCGTGTATTACTGTCGATGCGAAAATTGATTTCGGCTTGTGCCGCGCGAGCGTTAATGGCCGCCACATCCACATTATCTAATGTGAGGGTATCAAACCAGCGGTTGTTAAAGGGCGTGATGCCTTTACTGGTAAGCCCTAAAGCTAAAATATCGGTTAATCGTAAAATTCTCTCAGCAATGGTTTTTAGACCGTCTGGGCCATGAAATACCGCATAGAAAGAGGCCATGTTGGCTAGCAATACTTGCGCGGTACAAATATTAGAGTTCGCTTTTTCGCGGCGAATATGTTGTTCACGGGTTTGCATTGCCATGCGCAGAGCGCGTTTACCCCGAGTATCTTGAGACACGCCAATAATACGGCCAGGCATGGAGCGCTTAAAGGTATCACGTGCGGTAAAAAAGGCGGCATGTGGGCCACCATAGCCCATCGGTACACCAAAGCGTTGGCTGTTACCAAAGACCACATCGGCACCCATTTCTCCGGGTGATTTGAGCAGCACCAGAGACATGAAGTCGGCGGCCATGGCCACAATGGCTTTCTTGTCGTGCAAGGCTTGAATGAGTGCGCTGCGATCCTCTATCTGCCCATAACGGTTGGTATATTGCAATAATGCGCCAAAGAGTTCGTAGTTAACGGCTTCTTCGGCGGGGCCAATGATTATCTCAAATCCAAAGCATTCGGCGCGGGTTTGTATGACATCGAGGGTTTGAGGAAATACATCATCAGCCACAAAAAAAATATTTGCTTTTTTAGCTTTTGAGACCCGTTTGGCTAGCGCCATCGCCTCAGCTGCGGCGGTGGCTTCATCTAGCAAGGAGGCAGAAGCTAAATCCAGTCCTGTTAAGTCCATTGAGAGCTGTTGAAAATTTAAAATGGCTTCTAAACGACCTTGGGCAATTTCAGGTTGATAGGGCGTATAAGCAGTATACCAGCCAGGATTTTCCAGTACGTTACGCAAAATGACACTGGGCACATGGGTACCATAATAACCTGCGCCAATATAGCTTTTGAAAACGTTATTTTTATTAGCGATTTGACGTAAGTAATCTAAACCTTCGGCTTCAGAGCAGGGCTGACCTGTATCTAAGGTTTGAGGTAAGCGAATCGACTCTGGCACAATTTGCGCTGTTAAATCGTCAAGAGAGGTGGCGCCAATGGCATCTAACATGGCCGCTTGCTGGGCATTATCGGGGCCAATATGACGGCGAATAAACCGATCGTGTTGCTCTAATTGTGTCAAGGTTGCAGTCATGGGTTACCAAAGTATCCTGTGGTTATATCCTGTGGCTAGGAGTGCAAGCACGTAAAGGAAATGTGCAGGCGTGATGTTTACCAAACTACAGGGTTAATTAAAAACAGACAATCAAGGGTGCATGTTAAAGTAAAGGTGATGTCTATGAAGTCAGTGGTGGCGCAAAGGCTAAACCTCACTCACCGATAGGTGAGTGAGGACTTCGCCATAAAATTATTCATCATCGATGACAGCTTGATAATCGTCGGCATCAAGCAGGTTGTCCAGCTCACTTTCATCCGATGGCATGACGCGAAAAAACCAGCCATCACCAAATGCATCGCTATTGACCAGTTCAGGTGAATCTTCTAAGGTTTCGTTAACGGCTAAGACTTCACCGGATAAAGGGGCATAAATATCCGAGGCCGCTTTTACTGATTCTGCGACTGCGCAATCATCGCCAGCACTGAGGGTATCGCCGACTTCTGGCAATTCAACAAAAACCATATCACCTAATAACTCTTGGGCATGTTCACTGATCCCGACGGTATAGCTGCCATCTTCTTCTCTACGGATCCATTCATGTGAGGCGGTATAGCGAAGTTCAGTTGGGATGTTACTCATTGCGTTTGTTCCTTGTTCGATTAATTTAAAATGCTTGTTTACCATTACGGACAAAGTTGGGAGAGACCACATTTACAGGGATACGTTTTTTACGCATTTCGACTTGAGCCGTTTTTCCTATATTACTGGGTACTCTCGCCATGGCAATAGAATAGCCTAAGGTGGGGGAAAATGTCCCACTGGTGATTAGACCTTCTTCTTCTATGCCTTGCTCATTGGTAAAAAAGACCTTCATGCCGTGGCGAATAACGCCTTTATCTGTCATGACGAGACCGACTAATTTGTCATGTCCTTTTACCTTGATAGCCTCCAGTGCTTCGCGGCCATTAAACTGCCGTTCATTAGGTTCCCAAGCAATGGTCCAGCCCATGTTGGCAGCAAGGGGATTGACGCTTTCATCCATATCTAAACCATAAAGATTCATACCAGCCTCAAGACGAAGTGTATCACGGGCGCCAAGGCCGCAAGGCCGTACACCGACATCAATCAAAGCTTGCCATAGGGCAGGGGCTTGTTCTTGAGGTAAAATAATCTCAAACCCCGCTTCGCCAGTATAGCCTGTGGTGGCGATAAATAAATCACCGGTTTGTTTGCCGAAAAACATTTTCATGCCTGCAATATCACTATTGTGCTCATCAGAAAGCACTTGTGTGGTTTTGGCTTTTGCATGGGGGCCTTGTACGGCAATCATGGCCAGTTCTGGACGCTCTGTGATCTGTACATCAAAAGATATTGCTTGGGCATTGATCCAGTTAAGATCATTTTCTCGTGTGGCTGAGTTGACGACGATACGATAATGAGTGTCAGATAAAAAATAAGTAATGAGGTCATCAATGACGCCCCCTTCGTTATTTAGCATGCCACCGTACAAAGCTTTACCGGGTAAGGTGAGTTTCGCGACATCATTAGCCAGTAATTGTCTTAAAAAGGGCTTGGCTTGTTCGCCTGTGACGTCGACAACGGTCATGTGTGACACATCAAACATGCCTGCATCTTGGCGAACGGCGTGGTGTTCTTCGATTTGAGAGCCATAGTTAAGCGGCATATCCCAGCCATGAAAATCCACCATTTTAGCGTTTGCTTCGAGGTGTTTTTGAAACAATACCGTTTTATTCGCCATGTTGACTCCCTTGTTGGGGTGTTGCTGTTAATGTCTAAAGGTTGCTGATGCTCATAATGCATAGCGTGAAGCAAATGGGGTAGCATTGCGATGAGCCGGGCTCAAAGGCACCTTTACGAATAAACAACTTGAATATGCATCAAAAATTGTTACTCAAACAGCGTTAATATTGAAATACGACAAAAGTATACCTTGAGGTTGGAAGGGAGATCACAAGGTTTTTTCTAATCTATGATGAGTTAGCATTACTTTTTCTCATGTCAAACGCAGAAACATTTGAGCATGAGAAAATGAATAAAAGACAGGTTTAGTTATAACTAATTAATATTAAACTATTTTGTTTTTTTGTCGCTGTGAAGCTGGCAAGACAAGGGCAGATCGGATTTATTACCGAGTGCTTGTTGAATAAACAGTGTTTTTAATGGCGCAAAATGATCCACGAGATTTAACCCCAATGCACTTATGGCTTTCTTGATGGGATTTTGGCCAGTAAATAAGCGTTTAAAGCCTTCCATTGCGGCAATCATTTCCATGGCATCGGCTTTACGCCAACGCTCTAATGCCCGTAAATGTCGATATTGACCAATGTCTTTATTATTGCGATGAAGTTGGCCAACTTCCTGGGCAATACACGCTGCGTCAAGAAACCCTAAATTAACGCCTTGTCCGGCAAGCGGATGAATTGTATGGGCGGCATCACCAGCCAAAATCAGTCGATGGCGCGCAAAATGACGGGCATAACGCATACGAAGTGGAAAGGCCTGTCTTGGGCTTTCCAGTTGGCAAAGCCCGAGTTTGGCATTAAATTGTGCCGTTAATGTGTGCTCAAATTCGTCTTTATCACAATTCACTAAATGGGCTGATTGTTCTGGTGGCAATGACCAGACAATGGAGCACAAATGAGGATCGCTAAGGGGTAAGAATGCAAGTGGGCCTTTTGCGGTAAAAATTTGTCTGGCGGTTTTACCGTGTGGTAGCTGTGTGCGTATGGTAGCCACTAAACCATGATGACCATAATCCCAGAAACTCAAGGGAATTTGACATGTCTCACGTACCCATGAGTTGGCACCATCGGCGGCGATCACTAAGGCAGCACTTAAGCTGTCACCATTATCTAAGCTTAACCAAGCTTCTCTTTCGCCAAAAGCAATATTGGTGACTTGAGTATTGTCGAGATGACTCAGTGAGCTGTAGTCTGATGCACTCTGACTCAGTGCATAACTAATGGCATCATTTTCGATAATACTGCCTAAATGGCCAATGCCTAAACGATGGGCATCAAAGTCGATTTTGCCTAAGCTATCTTCACACCAGACGTGCATTTTTTGATAATCACTCAGACGAGAAATTAATGGCCAAGCCCCTAAATGGGTGAGTAGTCGTTCACTGGCTTGATTAATGGCACTGACTCTGAGTTTTGGTGCGCCTGTTACGGCCTCAACTTCACCGTTATCGATAAGCACGACTCTCAGTGATTCTTTTGCTAACCCGATGGCGGTGGCGAGTCCCACCATTCCTCCGCCCACAACGGCGACATCAAAGGTTTGGGTGCTTAACATGTGCGATCCTTAACAAAATAACGACAATGGGGGGATTGGTATCATAATTTTTTCCAACCCATGGCGGTTTTGGCAATGGGGGTTTTAAGGGGAGGACACCAGGAGAGTAACCTTAGTCCTAGATCCCGCCCTAGCACTAAGGGCCAGTATTGATTTGAGAAACTGCGAACCAATAACTCAATATGCCCCAGTGTACTGTTTCTGTCTTGAATGCGCTGGGATAAATATTCATGAACCACTTGGCTTGTGCCTAGATCTTCTGTGGTTTGACAGGCATTTTTGATCACTTTAACGGCAGTAACTAGATCCCTAAGGCCTAAATTAAATCCTTGTCCAGCGATGGGATGTAAGGTTTGTGCCGCATTACCAATAAAAAGTGTGCGATGATAAATCGGCCTTGCCATACTTGATAGCATTAATGGGTAGCTAGTGCGCTGGCCAACATCAATCAATTCACCTGCGCGAAATCCAAATGCTTGTTGCAATGCTTGAATAAAAACGGGTTTTGATGCCTTGATTAATCGACGTGCTTCGCTATCGGATAAGGCCCATACTAAGGAAAGTCTGTGCTGTCCTTGATGGCTACTCAGTGGTAGTAAGGCTAATGGACCTTGCTTTGTAAATCGCTCATAAGCCCAATGCTGGTGAGGTTTGCGAGTATGAATGTTAGCCACGATGGCGGTCTGATTAAAATCCACTTGTTTTAGTGGCAAGTTCATACTTTGGCGCACTTTAGAATGAATTCCGTCTGCGGCAATGACTAATGGCGCTGCGATTTGTCGGCCATCATTTAAATGCAGCAATTGTTTTTTTGAATGCGTGTCAATATGTTCCAGTGTGGCAGGACAAAATAGCTGAACTTGGCTATTATCGAGTAATTCAAATAATGTGTGGCCGATAGCATCGAGCTCAACCACTTGCCCCAAATAAGGCACATGAAATTGGCTGTTGCTCAGCTCTGTCATACCAAAATGGCCGCGATCTGACACATGGATATGTTGAATATCGTTACCAAGATGGGCTAATTGGGGCCAAATCCCCAGTTGGGTTAATTCAAAAATAGAATGATGGGCAATCGCAATAGAGCGTGCATCGAAACCTGGATGATCATTATTGGGGCGCTGAGCCTCAATGAGGGCGATATTGATTGCAGCACCATTATGGAATGACAACTGTGATAAAGCTAAGGCCAAAATGGCACCTGTCATGGCGCCTCCGACTATCGCAATATCGACATTAATAGTTTCAGCTGACGCATTGTTTTGTTGTGTCATGGTAGGTAAAGGCTAGTGTAGGGCAGGCTTTTCTTGTTTGGGATCGACTAAATCAGGCCCAAACTCGGAATAACAAAGTAGCGCTGCGATGCGAGTAAACTCTAATAATTCAACATAAGCGGTCTCAGATTCATCATCATCACTGACATCAATTTCAACTTGGGCGATGTTAGCGAGATCTTGAATGACTTCTTGAACATCTTTGGATGCTTTATTGAGTTTTGGTTGTATGATAGCCAGACCAGTGAGAAAGCTTTGCACCCATAAAGATAAGGCTTCGACTCGTTGCGAAAGGGGCTCTTCTTCTTCAGGGAGAATGGGACTAAAACCAAAGTCAGGATCCGATAGTCGAGTCACGCTGTCTTGATACAATTCACTAATTAAATGTTGTAGATTGTGAGGTAAAGGTTGACCGTCATTGATAAGCTCAAGTAAAGGTTGCACCCAAGCATCATTTGTTTGTTTGATGCCACCGCAAATCAGTCCAACTAAGGCACCGTGCACTTCGACGGCTTGCTGACCGATTTCGGCCTCGTTAAGTGCCGCATGTAAATTATCTATCTGAAAGAAAGGGGAGGTTGCCATATGGGGGGTCCTGTCGCTATATTTACTTAATATACCTAGTTTATGCTAGCAGAAGTGATTGATTCGACCAAGGGGTGCTATCACAAACTTCAGCAAAACGATGACAAAATGCGTTTATTTATTCCATTGTTTGGACACAAGTGGTTATGTAAACAACAATTAATACAATTCATGTGCTTTAGTATCAGTCTCGTGTTGCACTTTATGGATGAGACCGATATAGTCCGCACAAGTGATGATAAAAGGATCCTTCGCGACATGAGTAGCAAGGCTATCGACATTACCCTGATGGGGCGCACCTACTCTATTGCTTGTCCAGTTGGTCAAGAGGCAGCACTTAGACAGGTTTCGCAACATTTAGAAGCACAATTATCGACATTAAAAGCGAAAACCAATAGCCTTAGTCGTGAAGAAATTGCTATTATGGCAGCCTTAAATATCGGTTATGAATTGCTGGAAGAACAGCAAAAAAGCCAAGATTATAATCAGCAGATTGATGAGAAGATCAGTTTGTTGCAATCAACCATAGAAGATGCGCTCGTTGAACGTTCTGCTAGAGTTGATTAACCCTGTTTTGACAGGAAAAAGATAGGTTTATTTGATATGACATCGCTTTCAAATAGACATAAAAAATTTGCTCCCTGGGATACGCGCTAGCTGGTCATGTCCCTGTGCCGATACTTTTAAACCCAGGGTGAATGTTATACTGACATTGAGCAAGCTCGGCTCGTATCGAGAAGCCTTAGGAGGTATTCATTTACCCGCCTTGAACCTACGGTTCAAGGGCTACGCCGGTAACGGTATTCTGGGGAGCATCTTATTTTTAATGATTTATTGTATTTTCAATACCTTGCTAAACGCTTCTGTATAGCCTTTCTACTGTTCTGTTAACTGGAGGCGAAATGGTTAAGTCTTCACCTTCCGATATGAGAACATCTATTCGCGCCAAACGCCGTAATATTCCGCTTCATCTTCAGCAAGATTTAAGTGTTACAGCCTGTGAGCGCATGTTATCTCAAAAGCCATTGTTAAAGGCTAAGCATGTGGCACTCTATTTAAGTCAAGATGGTGAGCTCGATACTCAGCCTTTAATTCAAGCTTTATGGGAAAGAGGTGTGAAGACCTATTTACCTCGATTACATCCATTTTGTGCAGGGCATTTATTATTTTTACATTACCATTCTGATACGCCATTGGTCGCAAATCGTTTTGGTATTTTAGAGCCCATTCTAGACGTGACGAATGTGATGCCGATAAAAGACATGGATGTGATAGTGACGCCACTGGTGGCTTTTGATGTGGCGGGTCAGCGTTTAGGGATGGGCGGCGGTTATTATGATCGCACTCTGGCTCACAGGCGTAATGTAGACAGACCGATACCGATGGGCTATGCCCATGATTGTCAGCAAGTGGCTCATATTGAGGCGCAAGCTTGGGATATCCCTCTGCCTTATATTGTGACGCCTACAAGAGCGATTATTAGTCACTTATCAAAGTAAACGATTGTGTCGCGAGTACGCCATAGGTCCAATCAACGTCAGTGCCGTTAATGTTGTCAACAGGATCAAATGTTTGGTAAGTATCGCTTAAATCATAACTGTCTTCTAAGAGCGCACCTTGAAAAGCCGCCCCTAAGCAATAATAAGGTAAATAATTGGTGCTGACATCTGGATAGTCTGCTTGTGCTTGCGTCCAAGTGAGTGAACAAAATACTTCGGCTGAATTTTGTAATGCCGTTAACGAGTAGTCATTTTCAATACCGAAAAAAACAGCTGAATTATAATAGTTTGATAGTAAATCATAGTTGGCAATGTCCACAGCATTTGGTGTATTGACGGTGACAGTACTATCAATCAGTATTTTAGCTGCTTGGCGGCACAGAGTATAATTGCCCGTTGCGGTGTCGGTATAACCGACCAAATTACAAGCATCAACGGATGAAAGATCATTGATAATGACATTTTGCCCCAATGGATAGCTATACCCTGTAATTGAATACTGAATATTCGCAATATCAATTCTAACATTAGGTACAATATCATCAAGATAGGCAATTTGTGTGGAGGCACCGCCTATTTCAGCAGAGCCTAATAAGGTTCCTTGAAAAGCATTGTCTAAAAAGTTAACTGCGGCCCACCCATAGCTGGCTTCTTCTTCGCCAGGAATGGTGCGCACATCTAAGGTGGACTCATCCAATGTGATATCGTTTGTGGCAAACCAATTTTTTATCCAAGCATCAATATAGGCATTTTTTATTGCTTGTTCAGTCATAGGTAAGGCTCGCATACCGGCTGTTGAGTAAAATTGAATACCATTGAGTAGAGGAGACATGCCACTGCTGATCGTTAGGCTTTTAAGGGTGAGGACTAAGTCGTTGTTAAAAATGGTACCTAAATAATTATCCAAATCATCATTATTGATATCTGCTACGCCAGGTTCAACCTTGTTTTCGGTCTGTATTATGATGTGCTCTGGAAGCGCATCAATATATGCGTATTCATATAAATAAAGCTTTGTTTTAGTGCTGCCAGCATCTAATACAATGCGGTATTTTGTGTTGTCATTGTCATCATTACAGGCAGAAACAAAGAAGAGTAGCAATAAGGCGAATAGGTATTTGGCACAATAGTGTGAACGCATTTTCTAACCTAACTTGAGCGATTAACAGAATAGTTAAATCTTAGCCCAATCGGGCGAGCTATGTTGTTTGTTGCAATAAAAAATGAATTGTTACTCAAGGAGTGATTTGTTTTTTCAGAGAGTGGGGAAGTGAAGGGGCCAGTATAATACTGGCGATTAGGTTTAATATAATTCTTGATATCGTTTGGTCAGAATAACCCCAATAGACCAAGCAATTTTCCTATGATTAAATTCATTCACTGGATGCAATTGCTGAGGATCGCTAATATGATAATTGTGCGTTAATAAGGTTGATTGATAGGCGGCGCCTAAACAATAGTTAGCTAAATATTTTTCATCAACGTTGCTGTGCTCTGCTTTTGCCATTTCCCAATTTAAGTTACAAAATTTTTCGGCTTGATCCTCTAATGCCGTTAATGAGTAATTACGTTCTATACCAAAGAAGCGCGCCGTATAATAAAAATTAGATAAAAGGTTATAGTGAGAAACTTCAGCCGCATTGGGAACAGGAACATTGATTTTATTGCGGATCAGCGTTTTGATTTGTGCTTTGCAACTGAAGTAATCGCCGTTAGAGGATGGCCTATAACCCGTTAGAAAGCAGGCATCTATTTTTGCTAATTTTTCGGCAAGCAGTTCTTGGCCTAATGGAAAGCTTTTACTGGTTAAAGGGTATTGGGTTTCACCGACAGTGATATTGACATTGGTTAAGTTAGGATCGTGATAAGTGATTTGAGAAGAAACGGGACCGAGTTTAGCAATACCTGAAAATACACCTTGAAAATGGTTTTCAGCATAATTTGTAGCGACCCAAGTATAGGCGCCTTCTTCGCTGCCTGACAGTGTTCGACTTTCAATTTGCTGCGGCTCAATTTGAAGATTATGAGTGCGAACCCAATGGATTAGCCAGAGTTTAATGAAGGTATTTTTAGACTGGCGTTCTGGAGGCGACAATAAACGCATGCCTTCGGTAGAATAAAATTGAATATGAGTCAGTATTGTTGAGTTTTTTCTTGGGTCAATCATCAAATTTTGCAGCTGATCCGCAAGCTGGGGCGTAAAGAGTGTATCTAGATAATCGCTAAGCTCGAGGATCGGTACATCAGCAACGCCGGGATAATGGACTTTTTGACTGAGAGCACGAATACTCGTTGGCATGTTACTGTTTTGGTTATATTGATATAAAAACAACTTGGTTTTATTCTGACTTGCATCGAGTACAATCTGGTATTGTGTATTATGACTTCTTTCTTGAAGATCCAAAGAGCCTACCGCACAGGCGATAGAGTATTCTCCAATAAAGAGTAAGCTTAATGCGATTGTAATGAGTTTGGGATATTGCATTTACTCTTGTTCCGTTGGAATGATGATTATGATTGACAGTGATACTTCAAAGACTTGTATTGACTTGGTCTAATAGGCTTAACGCCACCTGATTATGTCTGTAAAGTCAGTTTTATCTGTGCCAGTTTTGGCTATATTTGTATGTTTTGTCGCCTGTCATTGTTTGTATTCATCCTGTTTTTCTCTTCACTATTAACAATTCGTTAATACTTTGAGTCGCTTAATGAGTGACAAGGCTATATAATATTCGAAAATATTTACTCTAAATATGGGGTTAACACCTGACTTAATTGCAACTGTATTAGTAATAAGTCGTATAGTGGCAGTGGGGGAATATTTGATGAAGAAAAGTAGCATTTTATATTAATTTAGCTTGAGGTGAACTGAAATCTGAATGTCAGCATAGTGACATTTACGTTATTAGCGTCCTTGCTATCATCCGATTATCGTTTATTTTTAGTGAGTGTGTGTGAAGAGGGAGTGATTAATCTGCAAACTGCAGGTAGCGTTGAGTAATAATAACACCTATTGACCAAGAAATTTCATTGGTTGCAATGCTATCGATAGGCACTAAGTTTTGAGTGTCGCTCAATTGTAATGTATCGACAAGTAAAGCTGCTTGATAAGCCGCGCTCATACAATATTTTGATAAATATGCTTCACTGGTATTTGGATTCATTTCTTTGACAGTCTTCCAATCTTGAGTACAGTAGGCTTCCGCTTCAACTTGTAAATTGTTGAGTGAATAGTTACTGCTTAGGCCGAAAAAGTCAGCAGTATAATAGAAATTGGAGAGCAGATTATAATCGTAAATATTGATTGCATTAGGGGCAAATAGAAGACTGTTTTGCAATATGCTATCTATATATTGTTTTGCGTATTCTCTGCAGATAAAGTAATCTCCGCTTGAAGTCTCAGTGTAACTTGGTAAGTTGCAAGCATCCTTAGCCATGAGTGTTACTGAGGCCAAGTCTTGGCCTAAAAAGGCACTTTTGCTAGTCAAATAAAACTGTTGGTTTTCACTTTTAACCACTACGTTAGCCAAATTGGAGTCAATATAGGTGAGTTGAGCTGAGGCGCCTCCGAGTTCAATTATACCAAATGATCCATTTGCAGATTTTTGTTGCAAATAGTGAGCCGCAAGCCAAGCATATGTTCCTTCTTCTTCTCCGCTTATGGTTCTGACATCTAATTTATCAATTACTTGAATGTTATTGTTTTTTAACCACATAGTGATGACCTGACCGACGAGCTTGTTAATTGAAAACTGTTCGTCTATAGGCAGTTGTCGCATACCCGCCGTAGAATAAAATTGAATATTATCCAATGATGCTTGTGTAAACTTGAAATGATCATGCCCTGTAATAGCTTGTATTGTTTCTGCAAGTTCAGGAGTCAGAAGGGTATCTAAGTAAGTGGGAATATCCGAGTAGGCAGTACTTGCTAATCCTGGAGTGACTTTTGACTCTGAAAGTAATTGGATTTGTTCTACTTTTTCTTGGTTAAGTTGATACTTGTATAAATATAATTTTGTTTTGCTGCTACCAGCATCAAATACTATACGGTAATGGGTATTGTTTTCTTGTATTGTTGTATTGTCAACTTCACTCTGAGAAAAACATTTTGAACTCAGTAAGATAAGACTTAACATAGTGATAAATATCTTATTAATCATTCTAACTGCTACCTTTTATGTTGGTTAGACTTAAGTTGTATGATATAGGACGTGTGAGAGGGGGTGTATAGGGGGAATGCCTGAGGTGATAGATAAAAACCAAATTTTCCCCTTCATGTGGGCTTGTTCATGACTAAGTTATCATGTTGTTCGGGGAGGGGGCTGGTTTTATTGGGGTGATAAAGACAGGCTTTGCCTGTCTTTTGAGGATAGCGTGTGGTTATTCTTCGTACTTTTGCGTAATAAGCAGCCCCATCGGCCATGAAATGTTGGTGTTATTCACTTTTTGAATAGGCTGGAAATCATGTTTATCGCTTAAGTGATAATTATCTTCTAATAATGCCCCTTGAAATGCGCTCATCATGCAAAAAGGCTCCATGTATTCAGGATCTTCATTACTGTATTGCGTTTTTGCTGTTTCCCAATCAAGGTGGCAAAATTGTTCTGCTTGTTCTTGTATACGTTTGAATGAATAGTTTTCTTTTAGGTCAAAAAATTTGGCCTGTGAGTAAAAGCCTGTAAATAATCCAAATTCATTACTATATTGATTGCCTTGATAACTCTCACCAATCTTACGGTCAATAAAGGCTTTGGCTGTTTCTCGACATAGGTGATAATCGCCTCTTGAGGTGTCACTATAGCCGAATAAATGACATTCATCGGTATTTTTAAGCGCAGCTTGTACGACCTTTAAGCCTAATGAGTAGCTTTGGCTATAAACAGGATAAGCTTTGCCGCCAATGGTGATATTGGCATTATTGAGATTAACATCTTGATAAGCGATTTGTGTTGAAGCATCACCTAAGGTTAAGATCCCATCGAGTTCATCTTTAAACTGATGTTTGATGTAGTTATAGGCTGCCCAAGAGTAGACGCCTTCCTCTTTTCCAGAAATGGTTTTGACGTCGATACTCTCAGTTAACTGGACATTGTTGTCTTTGGTCCATTTGACGAGCCAATTATTGATGGTGGTATTTTTATCAGCTCGAGTGCTAAAGCTTAAGTCACGCATACCTGCAGTAGAATAAAATTGGATCCCTTGAATGCGTTTAGATGTGGCATTATTGTGATTTTTAGACGCAGCTTTAATTTTATCAAGTAAATCATCATTAAAGAGTTTTGTTAAATAAGCAGGGATTTGGCTGGCTTGAATATCAACAATGCCAGGGCTTTGGGTCATTAAACTAATGATTTCAATATTTTTTGCCAACTCGTTTTTTTCGCTGTTGTACTTATATAAATAAAGTGACGTTTTTGAGCTATCCGCATCAATAATAATATGGTTATGTAGGCTTTCTGCTTGTTCGTTTTTATCATCCTTGTGATCTTTTCCATGTATATCGTTTAATGCTCCATCACAACCAAGGAGTAAAAAGGGCAATAACAATAGACTATAAGCTTGTAAACGCATTTTGTATTGAGTTCCATTAGAGTGGAGAAAATGAAGCGCGAGCCTAGCACAGATAATTGAGCGATAATGTTTAGGCTTGATAAGCTGGGATAGTAGTAACGTTTTGACTAAAGGCTGCTAGATATTAGTCTATTTTAGTGTTGACAATGAGCAGGTTAAGTAATACCAATTTAATCAAATTGGTCTAAGACATGCCCAAGTTTTGAAACCTTGGGCATGCTTGCAAAAAGAGGTTATTGGTGCATGTTTTTTTGATTGCTACGGGCAACAAATTCACTTCTTTGTTGATAGTCTTGTGTGAGTAGCACACCCACAGGCCATGACACTTCTAACGTGCTTGATTCATTGATGGGAGTAAACTTTTGTTTGTCGGTCAGATGATAGCCTTCATCGAGTATAGCGGTTTGGTAGGCTGCTGCCATACAATAGTTGGCTAAATAGGTCTTATTGACGTCTTGATATTTGGCTTGTGCGCTGTTCCAGTCAAGATCACAAAACTGTGAGGCTTTAGAGGCTAATTGATCTATGGAATATTGGTTTTCTATATCAAAAAATTGTGCTGTGTAGTAAAAGTTAGAGAGGAGGCCATAACGGTGAATGTTGCTGGCGTGACCTAAGGCTAATTGTGGTTCATTCTCTATTAATTTAACGGCCTGACGGTGACACATGGCAAAATTGCCTTTGGCTGTGTCATTACTGCCGCTAAGTTGGCAGGCATCGAATTGTGACAGCTGTTTTGCAATGAGGTTTTGACCCAGCATATGGCTTTCACTACTCAGGGCATAACTTTTTCCTCCAACACTGATGGTGATATTATTATGTTGCTGATCAAGGAATGTGATCTGCATAGACGCGCCACCGAGCTCTAATATGCCACTGGTTTGGCGAGTAAAATTATCTTCTATATAGTTAAAGGCTGCCCAAGCGTAAGCGCCTTCTTCTGCGCCAGAAATAGTGCGGACATCTAAGTTTTTATCATTAAATTCAATATGGTTATCTGTTAACCACTGGGCTATCCAAGTGCTCACTGCTTGGTTTTTACTCTTGCGTTCGGTTTCTGAAATCAAGCGCATACCGGCTGTGGAGTAGACTTGAATTTGCTCGAGTAAACGTTTGGCTGCATCATCTTGCTCGGCATCAGATAAGTGTTGCAATTGTGAGGCGAGTTTGGGAGTGAAAAGCTGGCTTAAATAATCATCGATTTGAGTTAAAGGAATGCTAGCCAGTCCTGGAGTTTGCTTATTCTCGACTAAGGTTTCAATATGTTGAGGGGCTTGCTTACCTTGGGTATCATACTGATAGAAGTAGAGCTTAGTTTTGCTGCTGCCAGCATCTAACACTATTCTATGATGGCTTATTAGCTCATCGGTTTTCGGTGTCGGATAAAAACTGCAAGCTTGTAAAGTCAAAAGACTACCGATGAGTAAGGAGAATGTTGTCTTAGTCATGAAAAACAGAATCTTTGATAATGAAAATAAACGCGCACCCTAGCATAGGGTGTTGATTGAGCAAACACTGGGCATAAAATATTGAATTAATGCATCTTTTTAGTATACTTTATGTGAATGAACGGGTTTACATGTTTTTTGATGTTGATTTTTTGTTGGCAAAGTTTGATTAAGTTGTTGGTTATCTGGGTTGGTTTTTATGGCGGCTTTAGGCCGTTGACAACTGACAAACGCTGAATGCCAGTTGCCGTTTGAAAACGTTAATCTGCTTCTTTGAGACTTTGAGTCAACTCGACAATGGCTTTTTTACCATCGCCAAATAACATCAAGGTATTATCCATTGCAAATAGAGGGTTAGGTAATCCGGCAAAGCCGGGACTGAGTGAACGTTTTACTACCACGACACTTCTGGCTTTATCGACATTGAGAATAGGCATACCGTAAATTGGGCTGCCTTTATCTTCACGAGCCATGGGGTTAGTGACATCATTGGCACCAATGACAATCGCGACATCTGTTTGCTCAAATTGTGGGTTAACCTCATCCATTTCAATAAGTTGCTCATAAGGTACTTCAGCTTCTGCTAGCAGCACATTCATGTGCCCAGGCATTCGTCCTGCCACGGGGTGAATAGCATAAAGGACTTGTGTGCCTCTTTCTTCCAGTACATTCGCTAAATCACGTACTGCATGTTGTGCTTGTGCCATGGCAAGTCCGTATCCTGGAACGACAATCACTCGTTCAGCAGTTTCAAGCATCATGGCAATTTCTTCAGGTGAAGTGGATTTGACTTTTCCTGCGTAAATTTCATCAGCATCTATGGTTTCTCCACCTTCTGCCATGACGCCAAAAAGTACATTAAATAAAGAACGATTCATGGCTTTGCACATGATTTGCGTCAAAATAATCCCTGATGCGCCAACCAAAGCACCCGATACGATAAGTACCGTATTACCGGTAATAAAGCCTGTGGTGGCAGCCGCGATACCAGAATAAGAATTGAGTAAGGCTATCACCACGGGCATGTCTGCGCCACCTATGGGTAAGACTAATAAAAGTCCAAGTACTAAGGTCACAGCCACCAGTAAGAAAACCAAAATGTTGTCGTTGGGATTATTGACAATCATGATGGCTAACCCAATTGCAGCAATGAGTAATATGCCGTTGAGTAACTTATTGGCTGGAATGGCGATGGGACTTCCTGATATAAGTTCTTGCAATTTGGCAAACGCCACAAAGGATCCTGATAAGGTCACACTACCAATAATAATGGTGGCAGCGATAGAAATGAGGGCGATGGTATGGGTCGCTGACTCTGGATCTAAAAAGTTGGCAAGGGCAATAAATAAGGATGCGCCGCCACCAAATCCATTGAGTATGGCGACTAATTGAGGCATGGCCGTAACTTGAATTTTGGTAGCTAATGTGGCGCCAATCGCGCCGCCGATAATCACCCCAGCAATGATCCATTGATAATTAAGAATGCTTTGATCAAATAAGGTCACAATAACAGCGATAAACATCCCTAACGCAGAGAGCTGATTGCCCCTTACGGCGGTGCGAGGTTTGGTGAGGCCTTTAATGCCTAAAATAAATAATACCGCCGCGACTAAATACGCGAGGTAAATGATGTTAGTACTCATCATAATGAAAGCGTTCCTTATTTACGTTTAAACATGGCAAGCATGCGATTGGTGACCATGTAACCGCCGATAACATTAATCGTGGCAAGCACAACTGCAATAAAACCTAAAATATTGACCCAAATACCCGCACCAGAGCCTGCGGAGAGTAAGGCGCCGACTAAGGTGATCCCTGAAATGGCATTAGAGCCTGACATTAATGGAGTATGTAAGGTGGGAGGCACTTTAGTGATCAGCTCAACGCCGAGAAAAATGGCAACAACGAATAACGTGAGTAACAGTAATATATCCATTAGTGTGTCTCCTTATCGAGTGTGGCGTTGTTATCAAGGGGATTGAGTTCGTCAGTATTGAGTGTGGAACGTGGCGGCAGTTTAAGCACATCACGTAGCCTTGGGCTAATGATGTCACCTTGATGAGCAACGAGTGTATCTCGAATGATTTCATCTTCTAGATTGAGTGTCAGTTCGCCATCTTTATCGAAAATCAAGTTTAATAAATGCTCCATGTTAGTGCCGAACATTTGGCTAGCATGGGTGGCTGCTGTACTGGCGATATTACTGGGACCAATAATGGTGACGCCCTTGTGAAGTACTTCTTTATTGAGCTCTGTCAGTTCACAATTACCACCGGTTTCTGCGGCTAAATCGACGATAATACTGCCATTTTTCATATTATCGACCATGTCTTTGGTGATTAAAATAGGGGCGGTGCGCCCTGGAATTGCAGCGGTGGTAATAATGATATCTTGCTGGGCTAAGACATTGCTCATGGCTTGTTGCTGCCGTTTTAAAAAGTCATCACTTTGCTCCGTTGCATAACCCCCTTTGGTTTCGGTGTTGACGGTTTCTAAATCCAGCTCCACAGGTTTAGCGCCCACGGAAATAATTTGCTCGCGAGCAGCAGGACGAATATCGTAAGCTTCTACTACAGCGCCTAAACGTTTCGCGGTAGCACAGGCTTGTAATCCTGCGACACCGACGCCCATAATAAGAGCGCGGCTGGGTTTTAATGTGCCAGCCGCGGTCATCATCATTGGAAATAAACGGGGGGCTTTATAAGCGGCGAGTAATACGGCCTTATAACCTGCGATGGTCGCCATGGATGACAACACATCCATACTTTGTGCTCGAGTAATTCGAGGAACCATTTCCAGTGCAATGCCGCTGACACCAATATTGGTGAGGGTTTGTGCGTGTTCTGGGTGGGCAAGGGGGTCCATCATGCCAATAAGCAGTTGCTCTTTTTTTAAGTGGCTTGTTAATTCATCCAATGCGGCGTCTTTGGCGTTCACCACAATAATGATATTGGCTTGTTTAAGAATTGTGGTTCTGTCGTGTATGCTAGCGCCAGCAGCTTGATAATCTTCATCGATAAATCCTGCGTGTTCCCCCGCGTGTGATTCAACCATTATCGAGAGATTTTTCTTAATCAGACGTGTCACGTTTGCAGGGATGAGTGCGACGCGCTTTTCGTCAAAATGATGTTCTTTTAATAGGCCTATTTTCAAAAGGATCACCTGTGCGTGAAAGTAAGTGTAAAAAATTAAGGAATATAAAATTATTCCCAACATGTTATTTTTATTCTTTTTCAGCGGCTTGGCACTGAGTCGATGGGTGATGGCCTATATTAGAGAGTGGATCTTAAATGGCCGCTATTCGACTGAGTGTTGTGAATAGAAATTAACCTTATCGTTATTAATTCAATGTGATAAACCTTCCTTGTTACTTGTCCAGCGCTAGGCAATGCGTTATTCCTAATCACTAGAGATGGGGACTGTTCGCCATAGTGACATTGAGCTTTTATGTCTGTGTCGATTGAGTCGCATTGTATAAAGACACACAAGGCTGGCTTTTTATTACGCCGATAGCCCTGTCAATAAAAACAACAGACTTAATGCTTATCATCTTGCTTTGACGAGGTGCTTTTTTAATCGTTGTTATGTTGTAGCTTAATTTTTGCGCTTTGTATATTCCAAAATGGAATTAAAAATCAACTTTTATTCTTTTTTACTTTTGAGCGCAGCGGCTAAGCTATTCGACATTAAACTGATCTAGGGCCGTTTTCATGTTGTTAAAAGAGCTTTCATCACTGACTTCTCCGTTGTCGGAAGCACAAACCGAGAAATTAAAGCAACTCACGTCTGAGTTGAATGCCGTACAACTTGCGTGGGTGAGTGGATATTTATCTGCCACGGCAGAGCAAGGAGCACAAGGACAAGCAGGAGTTGCACTCAGCGCTGAAAGTAAACCCGCTCAAACTGTTACAGTATTGTATGGTAGCCAAACCGGTAATGGTCGCGGCATTGCTGCAGAGCTGGCGGCTAAAGCTCAAGCACTAGGTTACGGGGTTAATCTCGTCTCTATGGGTGATTACAAAGTTCGTCAATTAAAGCAAGAAACCTTATTATTGGCTGTGGTGAGTACCCATGGTGAAGGCGAAGCACCAGATGATGCCATTGAACTGCATAAATTTTTGTCATCAAAACGTGCGCCTAAATTGGATAACTTGCATTTTTCTGTCTTGGCGCTTGGTGACTCTAGTTATGAATTTTTTTGCCAAACCGGTAAAGATTTTGATGAAAAATTTACCGCGTTAGGTGCGACAGCATTATTGCCTATGGTGGAATGTGATGTGGACTATGAAGCGGCCGCTGAACAATGGCAAAATGAGGTACTAGAAGCGGCTAAACCCTTTATTCAGAATGAGGCGTCAGCCAGCGTTGTCTCTATTGCAGGCAACTCTGCACTGAGTGCAGTACAAAGCGGTTTTACGAAACAAAAACCTTATACTGCTGAAGTACTGGTGAGTCAAAAGCTCACGGGGCGCGATTCTGACAGGGATGTACGTCATGTTGAGATTGAGCTTGGCGAGTCTGGTATTCATTATCAAGCGGGTGACGCATTAGGGGTTTGGTTTACCAATAATGAAGCTTTAGTCGATAACATCCTTACACAACTGAATTTATCCGCTGATGAAAGCATAACCTTAGGTGATAAAGCGGTCACTTTAAAGCAAGCGTTAACGGATAATAAAGAACTGACTCAGTTGAATCCAAATACCGTAAAGGCGTGGGCGGCGTTGAGCCAGAATGCGAGCTTATTGACCTTATGTGAAGATAAAGCCCAATTACGTCAATATGTGATTAATCATCAAGTCATTGATTTAATTAGTCAGTATCCTGCCACAGTGACTGCTGTTGAATTTGTTGATTTGTTGCGTGGTATTACTCCGCGACTTTATTCCATAGCGTCGAGTCAAAGTGAAGTTGAAAGCGAAGTGCACTTAACGGTCGCGCTGGTGGAAGAGGAGCATGATGGTCAAGCACGCTTTGGTGGGGCGTCACAATTTTTAGCATCTGCTAACGAAGGCACACAAGTGAAGGTCTATGTTGAGCCTAATAACCATTTCCGTCTACCAGATAATCCTGATACACCCGTTATTATGATTGGTCCAGGCACCGGCGTGGCTCCCTTTAGAGCGTTTATGCAAGAACGTACCGCTCAAGGCGTGTCAAGTGACAGCTGGTTATTCTTTGGTAACCCTCATTTTGAGCAAGACTTTTTATACCAAGTAGAATGGCAGCAATACCTTAATGCGGGAGAATTAACGCGATTAGATTTAGCCTTTTCTCGGGATCAGGCGCATAAGGTGTATGTGCAACATAAAATTATTGAGCAAGGCGAAGATTTATGGCAATGGCTCAATCAAGGAGCGCATCTGTATATTTGTGGTGATGCAGAGCGAATGGCTAAGGATGTACATCAAGCACTCATTGATGTGGCGATGACTCATGGTGAACTGAGTCTTGAACAAGCAACGGCTTATTTTGAGACCTTGCGCACTGACAAACGTTATCAAAAAGATGTTTACTAACCCGCTTTTAAAATGATGAGTGAAACCTAAATTCATCAGAGTCAGAATGCACATTAAGTACAGACTGTTGAGCAGCAGTTTACGCATAAAAAGATGGCTGTGACATTGAGCACAGCCCGCATAAATCCAAGAGTGAGGCGATAGCCATGAGTGATAAAAAGAGCGATCAAAAAAACCAACAAAAATTGGCGGTTAATGAGTATTTAAAAACGGACAGTAATTACTTACGTGGCACCATTAAACAAGGATTAGGCACGGCAGTCACGGGCTCTTTTAGTGGTGGCGATCAACAGCTCATTAAATTTCATGGCTTTTATCAGCAAGATGACCGTGATTTACGTAATGAACGTAAAGAGCAGAAACTGGAACCATTATATAGCTTTATGTTACGCGCTCGTGTACCCGGTGGTGTGTGTACCACACGTCAGTGGTTAGGTGTCGATAAAATTGCATCAGAGCTGACAAGCTCAAACAGTATTCGTTTAACCACTCGGCAAACTTTTCAATACCACGGTATTCCAAAGCGTAATTTAAAAACCATTATTCGTGATTTAGATCGTGAAGCCCTTGATTCTATTGCAGCCTGTGGGGATGTGAACCGTAACGTGATGTGTAACCCCAATCCGGTTGAGTCTAAATTACATGCTCAAGCGTATGAATGGGCTAAAAAGCTGTCGGATAATATGTTGCCTCACACTAAAGCTTACGCTGAAATTTGGCTCGATGATGAAAAGCTGGTGAGTACAAAAGACGATGCTGAGCCTGTATACGGTGAAACTTATCTGCCGCGTAAATTTAAAATGGCCGTGGCCGTCCCCCCAGATAATGACGTGGATGTGTATACCAATGATTTAGGTTTTGTGGCGGTAGCAGAAGAAGGTGAACTCATCGGCTTTAATTTAGTGGCGGGTGGCGGCATGGGCTCAACCCATGGTGAGGTGGAAACCTTTCCACGTTTGGCTGATGACTTTGGTTTTATTAAGCTTGAAGATACCTTAAAGTTTGCTGAAGCGGTAATGACAGTGCAACGTGACTGGGGTAACCGCGTAAACCGTAAACGTGCTCGTTTAAAGTACACCATAGTTGATCACGGCTATGAGGCGTTTAAGGCGGAACTTGAAAAACGCGTTGGTGTGGCATTTGAACCTAAGCGTGATGTGGTGATTGGCGATCGTGGTGACCGTTATGGTTGGATAAAAGGCGTGGATAATGACTGGCATTTAACCTTGTTCATCGAAGGTGGCCGCATTAAAGATCTGCCTGGTGAGCCATTGCAAACGGGCATGCGAGAAATTGCTAAAGTCCATAAAGGCGACTTTAGAATGACGTCTAATCAAAATGTCATTATTGCCGGCGTGCATGAAGATGACAAAGCACAAATTGAAGCGCTTGCTCGTCAACATGGCTTAATGGGGAGATTGATCAGCGAGACCCGTGGGCATTCTATTGCCTGTGTGGCCTTGCCGACCTGCGCATTAGCCATGGCAGAAGCTGAGCGTTATTTCCCTGATTTTTTGAGCAAAGTTGAAAGCTTACAGGACAAACATGGCTTTTTAGATCAAGCCATTGTTATTCGCATGACAGGTTGCCCTAATGGCTGTGCGCGTCCCTTTGCCGCTGAAATTGGCTTAGTGGGCAAAGCGCCAGGGCGTTATAACTTATATTTAGGGGCCAGTTTTGAGGGGACCCGATTGAACAAATTACACAAAGAAAATATCCAAGAAGTTGAAATTATGGCGGAATTGGATAACTTGTTTGGCCGATATGCTGCCGAAAAAGACGCTGGCGAAACCTTTGGTAATTTCACGGTTCGAGTCGGGGTGGTTAAAGCCGTTCATGATGCTGCAAAGGAATTCCATGGCTGAGAGTATTGGCATGAGTATAAATGAGAGTATAGACAATAGCCCACTGAATAAAGAGGAGCTAAAGGCATTACTTGACTCACCAAAAGTTGAGCAGACAGCTGAGCTTGAGCGTGTTAACGCTTATTTAGCCCAATTAAGCGCTGAGCAACGAGTCGCATGGGCATTGGCATTTTTGCCTAATACCCATGCATTATCGTCCAGCTTTGGTATTCAGTCGGCGGTGATGCTGCATTTGGTGAGCCGTCAACAAGCGGATATTCCGGTAATTTTAACGGACACTCAGCACTTATTTACTGAAACCTATCGTTTTATCGATGAAATGACTGAGCGCTTAAAGCTGAATTTAAAAACTTATACCGCCCCTTACAGCGCGGCTTGGCAACAGGCACGTTACGGGAATTTGTGGGAGCAAGGGCTCGATGGCCTTGATCGTTACAATAAGATCAATAAAGTCGAACCCATGCAGCAAGCCATGGCGGACTTACAAGTGGGCACCTGGTTTGCTGGATTGCGTCACAGCCAGTCCAGTACTCGAGAAGCCTTGCCGATTTTGGCTATTACGGGTGGCCGTTATAAATTGCTGCCAATTATCGAATGGAGCAATAAGGATGTGCATGAGTATTTAACGCAGCATGAATTGCCTTACCACCCATTATGGGAGCAAGGGTATGTGTCGGTGGGCGATACCCATTCAAGTAAACCCTTAGAGCTGGGCATGAGCGAGGAAGAGACTCGTTTTAATGGGCTTAAGCGTGAGTGTGGTTTGCACTACGACATCTAATGCCTGCTTAGACGCGATAATCCGTCGTCAACTGATCATTTTCGCTGCTCATTTACTGGAGTAAACTCCGCGGCGAAAATGATCAGCTTCCTTGTCTTCTCTTTGTCAGCAACGCCATTAATACTTCAGAATAAGTGATTAAAATCGCTGAAGGGAAAGTAGCTGCTTGGACTTGTTTATACTGATCCAACTATTTACTCTCATTTAGCAATATTGGTTACCAGTGAGTATGCTTTAAATTATTACTTTTATTGTTGTTAATTGCCTGCGGCAGGCTTCTGCGCAAGCACTTTTATGACACGCTATGAACCCATCCTTATTTTTCGAAGGTCATAATTGCGCCTACACGGGATTTTAAAAGCAAAGCCATGGAGTAAACTCCGCGACGGCTCTTGTACTAGTATAAAGAGCCATTAGCTTCCTTGAGGGCTCTGAGTATGAGTCTTTGTCAGCAACGCCATTAATATTTCAGAATAAGTGATTAAAATCGCTTAGGGGAAAGTGGCTGCTTGGGCGGGATAATCCGTCGTCAATAGCGCTGATAACCAGCCTCAATGGCGACTGAATGAAAATTAGCCTCCGAGACTCAGCTTACGTGCCGCCTTGTCTGAGCACTTCATATGGGCCGAAGTCAGCGACGCTATAAATAATTATATGATTATTCATAGCAATTAGTGAAAACCAGCCTTAACGGCGATTGAGTGCACATTAGCAATCGTTCACCTTTTTTGAGGAGCTATTTTCCCGTATTTGTATTGAATAAGGTGGTTGTTAAGTATTTTTGACCTGTATGAGTAGTAGATAATGCCTTAAAATGATGGGAACATTTTTAGCCCTATAGCTTAACGAACGCTAATTTCATATTTGTTAAAAAGCCGTAGGTTTCTTCGAGTGGAGTATTTATTGGCTTTTTATTGTTGACTACACACGTTTTTTTGCGTCTTTGTAAACGCCTTCTTTGTCACGTTTACCAATCGCGACGACAAAAACAGTGATTTTTTCGTCTTGAACTTGGTAAATCATCCTATAGTCTGCTGTTTTTAATTTCACTTTATAACAATCAGGCAGTTCTCGTAGGCGGTTGCTCTCAATTCTTGGATCAAGAAGTACTTCAGCTAATTTTTTCTTAAATTGTTGTTTTATAGTATTACCGAGTTTGTGCCACTCTTTTAATGCTCTTTTATCGAACGTCAGTTCATAAGTCATCTAAAGAAACCTTTATCACTTGAGGGTGATTAAGTCGCTCTCTTGCAGTGGCGATTAACGCTTCATCTTCTTCATTGAGTAACATTTGTTTAAAAGGCAGTTTTCCATTTTGAGCAACGTACTCTAATGTTTGGCGTAACAAATCAGAAGGGGTTATTCCCAGTTTTTCCAATGTGGCATAGGACTGTGCCTTTAGTTCATCATCGATACGAATATTAATAGTGCCCATAATGCGCTCCTTTGAATGCTTTCTTGATAATAAAACAATATCGGGTTAATAAATGATATATTGTATATACGAATGTCATTACATCATGCTATATAGTAGCTTTTTTGACCTTATAGCGCAAATGGTAACAAGATGCTTGTAAATGAAAGTGGCTGCTTGGACTTGCTCATAGCAGTTACATCATGGTGCTCGCCTTGAAACCGACACTCACCCTTGTATCCACACGGAATGGTTAAAGCTGAAAGCAAGAAATCAAGCTTTAACCGTTGTGGGTTGTTTGGACTGGAGTGATTTCTATATAACTCCCTATATTCTATTTTTTTGAGTGGTTATTCATTGCATTTTTAAGCCCATGCCGCTTATAGTCAGTTGTTAACTTTTTTACCCTTGTTTTTTTGCTCTTTAACAACTTAACTAAAAATCAATAAGTTAGACTTCAGTGATTTAAATAAGGGTAAAACACGATTTTTTCTCTAACTGATTGCCATTCATAATCTTTTTGTTAAACTGCCATAGTTCACCGCCACACAGGCGGCTTAGAAAAACTGATTCAGAGTCAAAATCCTCAAGTAATAGTTCACCGCCACACAGGCGGCTTAGAAAATCAACAAGCGGCAATCATGCATTTTCAGGTGGTTCACCGCCACACAGGCGGCTTAGAAACCCAACCTTCATAGGCAAGAGGCTGAGTTAGCGTTCACCGCCACATAGGCGGCTTAGAAATATTAATTCCCACGGTGTATTAGTGGTTGATGGTTCACCGCCACATAGGCGGCTTAGAAATGTTGCCGTGTTTGCATTTTCAATACCATCCTGTTCACCGCCACATAGGCGGCTTAGAAAAGTTGTTAAAGAACATAAGCATTTTAGCTTCAGTTCACCGCCACATAGGCGGCTTAGAAAATCAACCAATCCGAATGATGAAGCGCTAATGTGTTCACCGCCACATAGGCGGCTTAGAAAACCTAATTTAACTTGATTTTCAGCATAATAATGTTCACCGCCACATAGGCGGCTTAGAAATGATGGGAATGTATACACTTATGAATATGATTGTTCACCGTCACATAGGCGGCTTAGAAAGACAACCCTGAACATTCAGTGCTAGTGATCTCGTTCACCGCCACATAGGCGGCTTAGAAAAACCAGCATTGATAAACTCACCAGCATTGATAGTTCACCGCCACATAGGCGGCTTAGAAAGGCTAGTGATATTATTAACGATGAAATGAGTGGTTCACCGCCACATAGGCGGCTTAGAAAACCAGCATTGATAAACTCACCAGCATTGATAGGTTCACCGCCACATAGGCGGCTTAGAAAATAGCAAAAATAAAAGCGTTTTTTGCTATGAATTTCGTGCTTTGCACGAGAAGAAGTATATCTGTTTAGATTATTGATTTTGTGAGCAAAATGAATAAGCCATTATACTGAAACTTGTTACAGTATTTCACTGCCACACAGGCGGCTTAGAAATAGCAAAAAATAAAAGCGTTTTTTTGCTATGAGTTTCGTGCTTTGCACGAGAAAAGAAATGTTTTTTAGTTTATTGATTTTGTGTGCAAAATGAGTAAACCATCATACTGAAACTTGTTACAGTATTTCATTGCCGTACAGGTTGTTTTGAAATAGAACGGTGAAACAGCTGGTTGCATTCATGGTTTTGCTTTTCCATCAGTGTAAGTGAACTTGAGGGCTTCGATTTCAAGGATGAAATCGCAGAGTGCCCAAGGACGGGTTCACAGCGTCCCGAGAGTTACTTACACATAAGCCCGCTGCAAGGCGAAGGTCATAACAATGATCGCTATGAGCGACAAATAGGGAGATTTGGCTGGCCGTTGTATAGGGATATACTTTATTCATTCAATGAATTCTCAATGTGTTGATGAATACATCATTTCAGCACTGCCACACTGGCTGCTTAGAAATAGCAAAAAATAACAGCGTTTTTTTGCTATGAGTTTCGTGCGTTGCACGAGAAAGTTATATCAGTATTATACTGTTGTTTTGCTTTCTAGCCTCTTTCTAGCCATAGCTAGTGAAAATTCGCCCACGACAGGACAAATAAATCCCTTTTATTATTAATCAATTGTGGTAAATTATCGCCCTTAGGGAAAGGATGCGCGAAGTGATCTTGATTAAGTAAGCAGGGCATGAAGTAGGCGTGCTTTAATAAGGGAATTAGGGAGCAGTATGTCAGGGAAGGTAGTGCAACTTCATCAATTGATGGAGCATGAAGCGTTAAGCATTGAAACGGATTTTACTCATCTTAAAGATAATGAATTAAAGGCTTACCTTGCCACAGGGGAGTCATTATCCAGTCTTAAAACCGCCCTCACTCGCGGTGAAAAGCTCTTACTCCTCGAAAAGCCCCGTGCGCCTATGTTCATCATGGACTTTCCCAAGGCTGAGCTTAGTACTGAAGACAGGGTTAAAATCATTTTGCATAGCTTAAAGCCGATGCAAGTCAGGCAAGTGCATTCCGCCATCAATCCCTCGTATCCAAAAGAGGTCATCAAGGCCATTGATAATCGCTTAGGCACTGCAGGTGGCACGATCGCTATTGGCGGCAATCCCTACAAAAGCCCCTCATCGGATGTCCTGCATCCTCCCGCGGAAATGCCAAAACGCACGAAAGAGCCGTTAGTAGCAGACCCTAAGTCTGAGCCACCGGGGCCTGATAAGTTCGCCAAGTTTAAAGAGCAAGCTTATGGGAATAAGGTGTTTGCAAAGTCGATTATACTGGGAAAAGACGTCTCAGATATGCGCACAGAAGAAGAGTCCGCCAAGAATTTTGGCGTATTAAGTTTGTTTAGTCTGGCATCGAGCAATGCTAATAGCGTGTCTTCAAATACATCCGTACAAAATAATGCTTATGAAAATCAAACATTATTGCTAAAGCGTGGCGATACCAGAGAGAGTGATAGAGGGGAATGGTCATTTTCAGGTAAAGCAGTCAGCCGCTTTACCTCTTATACCCAACTGCTTGCGGTGTGGGCCAAAGATACTGGCGGCGCTCAGTATGAGTACTTTGATTTTCCTGTGCTTAAAGAAGCCGATACACGCGTAAAGTTCTATTATGAATTGCCGTCAGAGCAAGCGTTAAAAAATGACAATAACCTTGATAGCAACCAGCCTGTGTTAAAAGCGGTGCATACCGATGATAAACAAGTCTATCCTGATAAAGTCAAAGTGATCCAAGCTGTGATGGATGGTGACGGCATACGCGCCGATTTAACCGACGAACTCAGTTTGCATTGGCGACCATCAACAACCGATCATGATGAAAGTGCTAACACAGCACCACAAAGCAATGAAAGCGCCAACACTCTAAGCGAAGAGATCAACAATGCCTTGTGGGACTTAAAAGTCCATCCGCAGACCGAGGACAATACCTGTGATATTGTTGAGCCTAACCTAGAAGTAATCGTAAATTTCCCTGCAGAATTGAAGATAAAAGCCGTGTATTTAGCCCTGCACACAGGCGAAGATGATGCAATGGATAAAAAATGGTTGTCTGTACCTAAAGGACAACTCACCTTTGATGCTGAGGGAAATGATTTTAACGATAATGCATATTTTTCAAGAGTTATACACTGGCCAGGAAATGAATTATCGGGTGTGACTATTGGGAGAGGGTATGATTTAGGAAGTCGTAGCCAAATAGAAGTTTATGATGAATTAGTTAAAGCGTATGTCAATAAGGATACTGCGAAATTGATTTCTAAAGGCGCTGGTTTAAAAGGAGAAAGTGCTGAGAAATTTGTAAATGAGAATAAAGCCAAGATAGGGGAAATAACAAGAAAATCCCAGCATTTTATTTTTGTGAATATTTTCCCCTTTTATGTGCAGCGTACCAAGAATAATTATAACAAATGGACAAAAAATTATTCAGAAAGAACGGATTGGGATTTACTAGATAATAAAATACAAGATGTCTTAATTGATTTTGTTTATCAGGGGTTTACCAAGGGGGAGAGACCCATGGTCAAAGGTATGAAAAATGATAAACAAGAACTAATCGGTTACATTAGGTCAAATCCCATTCTAAAGTCTTATGAAATGGGTAGGAAGCGAGCTAATTACCTACAAGGAAATAATTAATGAGAAATATCGTTATCTTAATAACTTTTTTAAGCTTTCAATCGATGGCTGATGTTAAGGATGAGGATTGCTTTAATAAACAATATCTTCCAGAAATTAATAATTGCTTCAATAATAAGCTTTCAATCAATAGGGGGAATTTGGAAAAAGAATATAAGAAACTTGAAACATATTTATCCAATTCACAGGATCACAAAAAATACTTGGAAGATATAATAAAAAATAAACAGGAGTGGGAAAAAGTAACAAATGATTTTTGCAAATTGGAAAGCTACTTTGTAGAAGAAAAAACAATAACTCATAAAATACAATTTAATCAATGCATGGATAGAAAAATAAAACATCAAATTTTGGAAGTTACTAATTTATATGGGATTGTTTCTTCAATGATGTGATCAATATTATTGAATATCAATGGTTCTTCTTTTATTTGAATTATAGCTTCGTATGATACAAATCAAGGTGGCGTCGGTGGCCCCATTGCCTGCGCCTCACTCTTGCTGGCCGCTAACGGCTGCAAGGCTGGCAAACTCTTTTTTAAAACCTGAGGAGAAGAAACCGTTGAAGTCTTAGGCGAGATGAAAGACGCCCTTAAAGTGGTGCGTAACAACAACCCCAAAAAACAGCTATACAAAAAAGATCCCTCCATCCCTAACCATCAAGCGGATCTCAATACTTGCATCTTTGAGATTAGTTTTGCTAACAAGTGGGTTAAAGCAGGCTTAGAGCCTTGGGTAATTCATGGGGCGGTATATTTTGATGTGTTTCAAAATTATCAATGAGATAAAGCAATGGTTTTTATAATTCAATTAATTAGTCGTAATGAACCTACTCAGTGAGGAGCTGCTTTCCAGTTATATTCCTATCTGTTTGAGCTCACAAAAACCACATTATTAGTAGTGAGTATTGTTAATACTTTGATAACTTACCGTGTTCGATATGTTTGTTGAGCGCAGATTGTTTTATATCACTCGATTATCTTTATGATTGGTATAGATGAGTGGCTGGCATTAACACAAGCGTGATGCGGTAATAGCAGTTTGATGTGATAGTCGTAAACAGGGACGTCACAGAGAGAGGATTAAAAATGGATAATTTATCGGCAACAGACCTAAAAGCTATATTGCACTCAAAACGTACCAATATGTATTACCTCGAATACTGCCGCGTGATGCAAAAAGATGGCCGTGTGCTGTACCTTACAGAAACGGCCAAAGAGAATCAGTATTTCAATATTCCTATTGCTAATACCACTGTATTACTGTTGGGAAATGGCACTTCTATTACCCAAGCGGCAATGCGCATGTTGGCGCAAGCTGGCGTCTTGGTTGGTTTTTGTGGTGGTGGCAGTACGCCTTTGTACATGGGTTGTGAAGTTGAGTGGTTTACGCCGCAAAGTGAATACCGCCCAACAGAGTATCTACAAGGCTGGCTAAGTTTTTGGTTTGATGACGCTAAACGTTTAGCCGTTGGAAAAGCATTTCAACAAGCCCGTATTCAGTACCTTCAAAAAATTTGGTCTAAAGATAAAGACTTAAAGAGTGAGGGTTTTGAATGGAGCGAGCCAGGCTTACAAGCCGCATTTGATGTTTTTGATACAAGAACCCATGCCGCGACTCAGTCATCTGAACTCTTATTAACGGAAGCGCAACTCACTAAAGCATTGTATAAGTTTGCCGCTAATAATACCCAATTAACGGGGTTTAAACGACAGCATCAAACGGATAAAAATAGCCCCCAAGCCCTCACGCAAAAAGCCAATGATTTTTTAAATCATGGTAACTATTTAGCCTATGGCTTAGCCGCCAGTTGCTTGTGGGTACTTGGGATCCCCCATGGATTTGCAGTCATGCATGGCAAAACTCGCCGCGGCGCTTTAGTGTTCGATGTGGCCGATCTCATTAAAGACGCACTCGTTCTACCATGGGCGTTTATTTGCGCATCAGAAAACGCTAAAGAGCAAGAGTTTCGTCAACAAGTACTACAAGCCTTTACGGATCACAAGGCGCTGGATTTTATGTTTGATACCGTAAAAGCCATCGCGCTGCAAGCGAAAACGCCACAAGAAATTGCAGCGATAGAAGGTGGTTCATTATGATGGTTACCTTTGTCAGCCAATGCGAAAAGAATGCCCTTAAAAAGACTCGTAGAGTATTGGACGCCTTTGCTAATCGCATTGGGGATAATACTTGGCAAACCTTGATCACCGAAGACGGCTTACAGACAGTTAAAAAAATGTTGCGAAAAACCGCCAGTCGCAGCACAGCCGTCAGTTGCCATTGGTTACGCTCTCGCAGTCGCTCCCAGTTTTTGTGGGTAGTGGGCAATAAAAATAAGTTTAATAGTGAGGGTGTGGTGGCGGTGAATACCACAAGAAAAAACCTATTAAATACAGATGTTGAAAATGATTGGCATTACCTGCCGTTAATTAAATCATTAGTCGGCTTGTCGGCCCTATTTCATGACTGGGGTAAAGCGTCAAAGTTATTTCAAGAGAAATTAACCCCAAATAGCAAAAATAAATTTAAAGGGGATCCCATCAGGCATGAATGGATTTCAGTATTATTGCTTAATGCATTGGTCAATACCAAAACAGATAAAACATGGTTGCTTGAGTTAAGTAAAGGTGAGTTATCAGAGCAAGTATTAGTAGAGGCTGTTAAGGCGCAAGAAGAACGCCCTTTAGCACAACTATCTGATGCGGCGAAGTTAATCGCTTGGTTAATCGTATCTCATCATCGCTTACCTTACACAAAAACAGATTGGCGAGATGAAAAAGCGCCTGATATCGACTCAATGCTTGAGCGCATAACCAAAGAGTGGGGTTATCAAAATAATCATGATCGGCAAGAGTATCAAAAGCGGGTAAAAAACTGCTTTGAATTTCCAAAGGGCTTATTAAGTCAATCAAAGATATGGATGAAACAGATTCAGCGTTGGGCGACTAGTTTAACGAACAATTTACCTTTGCTTGAGTCAGCGATGAAAGATGGCAGCTATCGGTTAGTGTTACATCATGCGCGTTTATGTGTAATGTTAGGCGATCATTTTTACTCATCACAAGATGCTGCAAAAAATTGGCAAAATAATACAGGATTATTTGCCAATACTGATAGGAATACCCATGCATTTAAGCAAAAGTTGGATGAGCATTTAGTGGGTGTGGCTAGAAGTGCACTCAATACGGCACATTTATTATCCGCTTTTGAATTTGAATTGCCAGTGGCAAGCAATATTCAAACATTAAGAGCGGCAAGTCCCAAACCTTTCCAATGGCAAGATAAAGCCGTTACTAAAATAATGGATTGGAAGAAACAGCAAGGAAAAGAACAAACAGGCTTCTTTGCCGTCAATATGGCTAGCACTGGCTGCGGTAAAACCTTCGCTAATGCTAAAGTGATGCGTGCGTTATCACAAGATGGTAAAAGTTTACGTTACATATTAGCGCTTGGGCTGCGCACATTAACCCTGCAAACAGGTGATGAATATCGAAATTTGATCGGTTTATCAAAAACACAATTAGCGGTATTAATCGGCTCAAGAGCTGTGGCTGAACTACACAATGCAGCACAAAGTCAAAAACGTTTAACAGAAGATGAAGTCACCGAAGAGATTTTAGGCTCAGAATCTAAACAAGCATTACTTGATGAATTTATTGATTACGACTGTGAACTACCAGAAGAGAGATTAACTACAGTTTTAACTCGCGATAAGGATAGGCAGTTTTTATATGCGCCCGTACTCGCTTGTACGATAGATCATATGATGGCAGCGACAGAAACCAAGCGTGGTGGCCGCTACATATTGCCTTGTTTGCGATTAATGTCTTCCGATCTCGTAATAGATGAAATAGATGATTTTACTGGGAATGATTTAATTGCCATTGGTCGTTTAATCCATTTAGCGGGTATGTTGGGCCGCAAAGTGATGATCTCATCCGCCACCATTCCGCCCGATTTAGCCCGTGGTTATTTTAATGCCTATAAAAAAGGCTGGCAGATCTTCAGTAATAGCAGGCTTAATACCTGCGCTGAAATAGGTTGTGCGTGGATTGATGAATTTAGCACAAGTGTTCAGTCAATTAAGATTATCGACAGCCATAATGCATTGCAACATTATCAGCAGCGCCATGATGAATTTATTGAAAAACGTATTACTAAATTAAAGCAACAAGTGGCTAAACGTAAAGCGGACATTATTGCCTGTCCACTCGTTACAGATGTTAGTGACGTTCTAGGTGCCAGAGACGTTGATAGCCATTTATCACATCATGGTAATGTGTCACTTGAACAAGTAAAAACTGAGCAGTACTTTGCCATCGTAAAGCAAGCTATTTTAACTAAGCATCAGCAGCAACATAGTATAGATCTAAAAACGGGGGTAAAGGTGTCATTTGGCGTAGTGCGTATTGCAAATATTTCGCCTTGCGTCGCGTTAACCAAATACTTATTACAGGCAGATTTTAGTCACAATAGCCATCAAGAAAATACGCAAGTAAAAGTGATGGCTTATCATAGTCAGCAAGTGCTGTTACTGCGTCATGAGCAAGAAAAACACCTTGATAGCGTATTAAAGCGAAAAGAAAAGCCCGATCAGGCTCAGCTGGCCTTTAGTGATCCTGTTATTCGTAATCATCTTGATAAACTTCAACAGCAAAGCAAGCATTCACCTGATCTTACACAGAATGTAACGCAAAATATGATTTTTATTTTAGTGGCGACACCTGTTGAAGAAGTCGGGCGTGATCATGACTTTGATTGGGCCATCGTAGAGCCGTCGTCTTATCGCTCCATTGTGCAACTGGCTGGGCGTGTGCGTCGCCACAGAGCTTCTGCTGTGGAGCATACCAATATTGGTATAATGCAATATAACATTAAAGCCTTTAACGCTAACGATAAACTAGGTGGGCAATACTTTATCCAACCTGGGTATGAAAGCGGTTGGGATAAAACATTACAGCAACATGATCTTAGTAAATTAACGAATGAAGCGCGCCTTAGTGAAAGGTTAGATGCTATTCCTAGGATAAAAGTGCCAGTCCAAGCAGATAAGCAGCTTTTAGCGTTCATAGAGCATCAAGTAACGGCGATGCAACTGACAAACTTTTCTGCATGTGGAGCAAACACCCTGCAAGGTTATTTAACAGAAACCTGGTACTTAACCGCATTACCGCAAGCGTTAGCCCCTTTTAGACAAAGCGAAGCGAGCGTTAATTTATTTTTGTTTTATAACGCGGATTATGATGCGTGTTATTTCACTCAAAAAGATGAAGCAGGCAAACCGCTACTCGATGAAACTCATCAGGCGATTAATCGTGAAGGCATACTCAATATTACCCATGTGCCGCTAACAAGATTGGAAAAGAATAACCTCTGGTTTGAACGAGATTATCAAAGCTTACTGTCAAATTATCAAGATAATGAATGGTTAAAGACTAAAGGGCAAGTTTCATTGCGTTATGGAGAAATTAACCTTGTTGATCGTGATAATGCTGCATATGAATATAACGATCAATTTGGTTTAATACGAAGATAAAAAAACAGCCTAGACGCATAGCCTCTAGGCTGTTTTAAGCTGCCTGTGCGGCAGTGAACATAGAGCAATAATATATATATAAACTTTTCTAAGCTGCCTGTGCGGCAGCTTTCCATTATAAGATTTTTAGTTTTAAAAAACAGTGATTTTAATTTATATCTATATTGGTTATTAATAAATATATAAACTGGTGTTGATCAAAATGCGAGCTTAAGTTAATCTCTATGTTATCGATTAAGACAAGGAAAGCCACAATGTTAGATCCCGCAATCGTTAATTTCTTTAACGAACGAAAAGAAGCATGGTTAAAGAAGAATATAAAACCTTCAATGGCCCTTGATGAGGTCAATGAGCTAAAACAAGCGTGTGAATTGCAATTTTCATTAAATGAATGGTTACCCAATGCGGCAAGAAGGGCGGGACAAATTTCCATTTCTACCCACCCTTGTACTTTTAGCCATCCGAGTTCGCGAAAAAATAAAAATGGTTATGTGTCGTCAGTATTGGCAGCTATTAATCATAGCCATGATGGTTTTCTAAAAACAGGTAATGTTGTTGCCGCGACCGATGCATTAGGTAATGCGGCTGCATTGGATGTTTATAAATTTCTGACTTTAATAATGAATGATGGCACGACATTATTAAATCATATTCAACAGGATACCGAGCTTGCTCAAACCTTATTAACTATTAATTCGGCAAGTTATCAAGCCTTGAAGAGGGGCTTTCTTGCCATGGTGGAAAGTGATGTTGAAGTGATCACGAGCGGGAAAATAAAACAAGTTTACTTTCCTATTGAAGATGACGAACAGCAATATCATCAATTGTCATTGCTAACGAACTCTGGTCTGGTTTATCAATTACGCTCTCGCCTCGATAAATTGCGTTTTTCCGATGAGACTAAGGCGCTAAGAGAACTCAAAAAGAATAATGGGTTTAGTGAGCAAGGTTATAGTGAAATTTACGGACTAACCACTATTGGCTATGGAGGGACTAAGCCGCAAAATATCAGTGTATTGAATAATCAAAATGGAGGTAAAGCCCATTTATTATCGTCATTACCGCCCAGTATTGAAAAGCGTCATGTGCATTTTCCCAAAGGTGACTTTTTTATTGAGTCATTAAAACAATATGATTATGCCGACACATTTAAAGCGCTGCATAAGCTATTTAAGAGCGAGCATAATAATATCAATATTCGTCAGGCGCGAGACCGTTATCTTCAAAATATTATGGACTTACTCATTGAAAAAATGTGGGCTGTGCGTGCGGTTTCACAAAATCAATACCATCAAGCATCTTCTTTGCTTGCTGGGCATCAGTTAACTTGGTTACACAGTGACTTTGAGCAAGAAAGAGAAACCGCTGAGCAATGGTTAGATACATTAGTCGATGAAATATCTCGCTGGATTGGCCGTAGTTATGAAAAAGTATTAGCCAAACAAGCAATAACATTAGGCGAGGAGGAGTATTTACTATTTGTAAATATTGTTGAGCAAAACAGGGAGTTTTTAAAATGAGCAATATAAAACGCTTATTACTATTACCACACTTAAAAGTGCATAACGCTAATGCGCTTTCTAGCCCGTTTACCATAGGCTTTCCCGCTATGACGGCATGGTTAGGTGCTGTGCATGCTTTACAGCGAAAATTAAATGCGCACGGTTTTGACTCGGCTAAATTGATTGGTGCAGCAGTGATTAACCATCAATGTGATCTACAAACTCACAAAGGAGTGGGAGACTTTGTTCATTCCATTATTGGTACGGCTAATCCATTAGATAAAACAGGTGCAAGAAGTGCTTTTATTGAAGAAGCACGTTGTCATTTAGACGTTTCCTTAGTGGTTGAATATACAGGTATAGACAAAGAAGATGAAGTGCAGATCCAAGAAAAAATAGCTCATCTACTTAACAGCTACATGAAAATAGCGGGTGGAGATATTATCGCCTTTAAACAACCTGAGTTTTTTAAAGTGGAATTGAATAATAGCAGTGATTTAAAACGCCTGACTTGCAAGCTAATGCCCGGTTACGCACTCATTGAACGACGGGATTTAATGATAGAAGCGATGGAACAAGGGCAAGATGCAATGGATGCCTTATTGGATCATTTGAGCATTCATCATCATTGTGAGCAAGATAAAGAGGGAAATGTGACTTGGCATAGTCAGAGGCAATCCGCTGGCTGGATAGTCCCCATTGCCACAGGTTTTCAGGGGTTAACTGATTTAGGCACAGCTAAAAATCAGCGAGATCCAGAAGTCCCTCATCGCTTTGCAGAAAGCGTCGTGACCTTAGGTGAATTTAAAATGCCGCATAAGATTAATGCAATAGATGAAATATTATGGCGTTATCAGACAGATCTAAGCCGTCATTTATACCTTTGCGCTCAAAATAATAGCGTGCCGCAAACAGAAGAAGAAATTGAAAACGCTTATTACGCATAACCTAAATTATTAAAAGGAAATTATCATGGCTAAAAATCAAGACACAGTATCAGTATTGGCATTTGAAAAGAAACTCGTACCATCAGATGCTTATATGTATGGTACCCAATGGGATGATCGTAGTCTTGCTACGCCCTTGTCATTAATGGAAAAGTCAGTGCGAGGAACGATTTCGAACCGTTTAAAAGCCGCGATAAAAAACGATCCCGTTAAATTAAATGCAGAAGTAGAGAAAGCGAATTTACAAACGGTAGACAGTTGTGCATTAGCGCCAGAGCAAGACACCTTAAAACTGCACTTTACCTTAAAAGTATTAGGTGGCGTACAAGAGCCGTCAGCCTGTAACAATGTATTATTTAAGCAAAGTTATGCCAGTGCAGTGCGTGATTATATTGGCAAAGACGGTTTTCAAGAGTTGGGTAAACGTTATGCGCTAAATATTGCCAACGCGCGTTTTTTATGGCGTAACCGTGTAGGGGCCGAAAATATCGAAGTTCAAGTCAATGCGCTCAATAAAGATACAAAACAATCATGGGTCTTTGATGCGACTCAGTTTTCGACTAAGCATTTTAATTATGATGAGCCCAAGGTGGTTGAATTAGGGCAGAGAATTGCTCAGGCCCTTGCCAGTGAAGATGATTTTCTAATGTTAGAGGTAAATTGTTTTGTGCAAATAGGTAAAGCACAAGAAGTATACCCAAGCGAAGAGCTCGTGCTTGATAAAGGTAAAGGCAAAAAGAGTAAAATACTCTATGCGGTAAAAGAGATTGCTGCGATGCACTCTCAAAAAGTCGGTAATGCACTGCGAAGTATTGATACTTGGTATCCTGAATTTGATGATGTTGAAACGTCAGCTGGGCCGATTGCCATTGAGCCCTACGGCGCAGTAACCAATTTAGGTAAAGCCTACCGTACCCCTAAAGACAAGCAAGATTTTTATACTTTCTTTGATAAATGGGCGCGGGGTGCTGAACTTGAACGTATTGAAGATGAACATTTCGTGATGGCTATTCTTGTCCGTGGTGGCGTATTTGGTGAAAGCGATAAGTAGTTAAGTGTAAAGGGATCAATAACCATGAACTATTACCAAGATATCACCTTATTGCCGGAGGTTGACATACCGCTTAGTTTTATTTGGCCGAAAGTCTTTCAACAAGTGCATATTGCCTTAGTGGATAATAAGCTGGATAAAAATCAATCTGCCGTTGCGGTGAGTTTTCCTGAGTTTAAACAGACTCGATTTCCTTTGGGGGCGAAATTACGCTTATTTGCAACAGAGCAGCATCAGTTGCAGCAACTAAATATTGCAAATTGGCTCAATCGACTTGACGATTATGTCCATGTGAAAGGCATTAAAGCGGTGCCTGATCCGGTAAAATATGTGCGTTTTTCACGCAAAAATGTCAAAAGCCCTGAGCGGATTGAAAAAGACATGCAGGAAAAAGCCAAGCGTTGGTCTGATAAGTCTGGCCTATCGATGGCGGAAAGTTTGCAGCAATTAGCCAAAACGAAACCACAAGCAAACTGTGATTTACCGTTTATTTTTCTGCATAGTCAAGAAACTAAGCGGCGCTCACCCGATAAAAGCAGCCAGTTTCCATTATTTATTCAGATGGAGCGAGTGAATGAGCCATTGTTTGGTACCTTTGACTGTTATGGTTTGAGCTTTGCGCAAGCGGATAAACAAGCCACCGTTCCTTGGTTTTAGCCTTGGTTTTAAAGCAACGTTATGGCTGTTATTGCATTGAATAGCAGTCATAAAAAATACCCTTTATTTTTGCTCTTTAACAACATGCGTAAAAATCAATAAGTTATACTCCAGTGATTTAAATAAGGGTAAAATACGATTTTTACGCTAACTGATTGTTGTAACTTATTTTTGTGTTAAACTGTCATAGTTCACCGCCACATAGGCGGCTTAGAAAAGTTATCGAAAAATTACAGCCAGATGAGTTATGTTCACCGCCACATAGGCGGCTTAGAAAAGCAATGATCCGAACGCTAATTGCATTAGTGAGTTCACCGCCACATAGGCGGCTTAGAAAACCTCCTGAAAAAATAGACCCTCTTCAAACATGTTCACCGCCACATAGGCGGCTTAGAAATGAATCAAGCCCTTTTCCGGTTGAATCCTGCCGTTCACCGCCACATAGGCGGCTTAGAAAATGACTTTCGGCGTTATCATAATGTCTACACCGTTCACCGCCACATAGGCGGCTTAGAAAACAATCGCGGTTAAAATTCGAGGTACTAATGCGTTCACCGCCACATAGGCGGCTTAGAAATCACACTCAAGGCATCCAAAAATGTCATTTTTGTTCACCGCCACATAGGCGGCTTAGAAATGTTATCACTGGTCGTTAGCCTTATCTAACAGGTTCACCGCCACATAGGCGGCTTAGAAAATTATTATCCAGCGGCCCCCATGTTAAAAACTGTTCACCGCCACATAGGCGGCTTAGAAAACCTAATTTAACTTGATTTTCAGCATAATAATGTTCACCGCCACATAGGCGGCTTAGAAAGACAACCCTGAACATTCAGTGCTAGTGATCTCGTTCACCGCCACATAGGCGGCTTAGAAAGGCTAGTGATATTATTAACGATGAAATGAGTGGTTCACCGCCACATAGGCGGCTTAGAAAACCAGCATTGATAAACTCACCAGCATTGATAGGTTCACCGCCACATAGGCGGCTTAGAAATAGCAAAAAATAAAAGCGTTTTTTTGCTATGAGTTTCGTGCTTTGCACG
>NZ_CANMWS010000004.1 GCF_947501665.1 uncultured Shewanella sp.
AATAGGGTTTTTATCGAATAGAACTTCACTTCTTTACTGTTTAAGGGCTGACCTATGCAGAGGCTCAAGCCACTCTGATTAATAACTGTTTTGATATGGTGCTCAGGGGCATCTTGCGACAAAGGGACATACACAGCTCCCGCCATCATGATGCCGACTAACGCAATACTTAAATCTAACGAATGGGGTAAACTTACTGCGACTGCATCACCTTGTTTAACACCGAAATGATGGAGGCTTTTAGCAATCTGTTCACCTTGCAGCCAAAGTGCGCCATAGCTTATCCCCTCTTGACTTGTGCGAACAGCCATTCGCTCTTTTTGTAACGTCACTTGCTCTGAAAAAGCCGCTAATACACTGGGTGTTTCTGCCCAGCTTGGCATTCTAGGCCAACTCGGCTTTTCACCTCGAATATTCGATAGAAACAAAAATTCGAGCCGCTCTATCGTTGACTCGCTCAATATACTAGGATCAAATTCCCATTTTAACCTGATCCCATCACTCGATGAAAAACAAGCAAGGCTCAATGGAAATTTTGATTTAAAAGAACGTGTATCTCGCCTTGATATTGATAAATTAGCCATTTCAATCAAGTCATTGGTTTCTTCTTGCCAAGAAAATACCACTTGTCGAAAAAGCAAATTTACATCCTCGAACCGATTTGCCTCATCAAACGATGATGGGTCAAATACATTAGCAGAAAAATCACAATGCAATTGTTGCTGAAAATCGGCTAAGCAAGTACTGGAGTGAAATCGAATTGGAATAAGTTGCGCTAAATGGCCAATTATGTCCCCTGATTGATTGTGTCTACGATTCATGTGTGGTGAACTGAGCACGACTTCAGCTTGACCTGCATATTCACATAACGTTTTTGCCCAGCAGTATAAAGAGGCACTAAATAACGAGACTTGAGATTGTTTAGCCATTTGCGTTAAGTCAACATTCTCATTTTCGCTCAATACGTAAAATCGATTATGAACTCCACTTTTTAGAGGAAGTGAAATAGAGTGTAAACTAAGGGGTTTACATGTATCGAGCCTTTGCTCCCAATAAGTTTGCTCACGACTATCACCTAATTGCAATTGAATGAGATCTAAATAACCAAACTCAGGAGGGACAATATTGTCATTGTTATATATTTTAACTATTTTTTTAAACAAAATATCGATAGAAATGCCATCAATAATAATGTGCGGGAAGTTGAGTATTAATACGGAATGATTAAAAGCAATATTAATTATTTTAGCAATAAAAAGTGGACCGAAGTACAAATTAAACCTTCGCTCCGTTTCATATTTGAGCGTTCTTTGAATATCGTTCTCATTCCCACTGGCCACATCAACGTCCCATTCGCTCAAATAATTAGGCTTCATTAACACCTTGTCATCGGCTTCTTTAAAAACACAGTGTAAGACATCGATATTTTTATACACCCACTTCAGTGCAGACGCTAAACGAGCAACATCTAATTCACCTTTTAAGTCATAGCAAAGTGGAATATTGTAATGCTCTGCGCCTGATAACTTATATACTGGCCATAACTCTTTTTGAGAAGCAGAAATCTCAATTCCCCCCTTTTTTACAAAAGCATCTAATGGGGCTAGTTCCAGGGATTCAATTTTAATCTCAGCCAAGTAGTTAAGTATCAGTTCTTTATGTTTTTTTAGTTTTTCAACTATTTGGTTAGGAATAGGGCTATTCTTTGATTTTATTTTTAACTGATTATCTGCAGCCCTTACAGAAACGCCTTGTTTGGAAAGCTCCATCAAAAACACACTTACGTTCATATCGTCAGCTCCTCCACAACATCAGAGATATCTTTAGCAGTAGAGTCAAGGAAGCTAGCAACGGCTCGCACGGAACCCAAGCGAAGAAAATCCATCGCTCGAATCGTAAAGGTCATTTCTTGTTCGATTATCGCACATATTCTCATAGCCATTAACGAACTACAGCCTAGAGCGTAAAAACTCGCAAAAATATCAATATCTTTAACTTTTAAATGACGACAAATGATATCTGATAAACTCTTTTCTACCAGAGTTAGCTTTAAGTCATTAATCAACTTTATTGTGTCTATTTGCGGTAGAGCACCTCTATCCACTTTTTTATTAGGAGTGAGAGGTAACTCATCTAAAATAACAATTCGGCTAGGCACCATATAAGATGGCAAAGAGTTGCGACAAACCTCAATCATGTCCTGCTCTGTGCCATTTGTTTGCATAAAAGCAACCAATTGCTCAACATCATTTGACTCACGAACAACAATCGCACATTGGGTAACACCATGATGTCGTTTTAAAACTTGCTCAATTTCTTCTAATTCTATTCGAAAGCCAGATAGTTTTACTTGCTGGTCTATTCGCCCAACAAACTGAAGTTCAAGATGATTATCTATCCAGACTAAATCACCTGTTCGGTACATTCGCTGCCCTGTCTGAGGTGATAATATAAACCGTTCATTCGTTAAGCTTGTGTTGTGTAAATAACCATTAGCCAAGGTACGTCCACTGATCCATAACTCACCAATTGCGCCTTTTGGGACTGGTGCAAGGTTAGCGTCTAGGACATGAAACTGAGTATTTGCAATCGGTTTACCTAAGCTAAAAGAATGCGTTTGACTGCTCACCTCTATACGCTTCATAGACGACCAAACCGTTGTTTCTGTCGGACCATACATATTGAAACAAAGATTTCCATTCTGACTTAATCCTTGCGCCAAAGTTACATCCATAGGTTCTCCACCACATAAAATTGTCTGAGAGGAGAGAGGCTTCCAACCTGATAAGAGTAACACTTTCCACATGCTTGGCGTCGCTTGACAGTAAGTGACTCTAGCATCATGTAAGAATGACATTAATGCGTTGACATCGTTTATTTCTTCATTCGTAGCCAAGATCACTTCTGCACCATGAGACAGAGGAAGGAATAGCTCAAGAGCTGAAATATCGAACGAAAATGAAGTCAATGCTAACCAAGTGTCATGACTGCCAATAGAAAATTCCTTGGACATGGACGTTAAAAAGCTAGCAAATGCACCATAGCTTATCTCTACCCCCTTAGGGTTCCCGGAGCTTCCCGAGGTGTATATACAATACATAGGATTTGTTGAGTTAACCAACGGCTCGATAAACGGTTGATGACTACTGGCATCAGGTGCAACGGGACTGACATCAAAGTGGTTATCAGCAGTGACGACATATTGAATACCACTTTGTTTGATAACATAGTCAATGCGTTCTTTGGGGTAATCAGGATCAATTGGAATATAGCCCCTTCCAACGGCTTGACAAGCCAACATCCAAGCAACACTATCGACACCTCTTTGTAGACATATCCCTATATACTCACCTAGACTCATTGAAAATGAAGATAATAAAGAAGCTTTAGCCTCTACACATTGAAGCAACTCACTATAAGTAATTGATTGTCCTGAACATGTTACGGCTTTATTGTTAGGGAATTGTAAAGCCTTCTTCTTAAATTGTTCAAATACAGTTTGTTCTTGAATCTTTAATTTTGGACCACAAATCACTGGCGCATCCACCGGTAACTCACAAACAAGACTAGAACAACGCTCTAAAAACAAATTAAGTATTTTCAGATAGCTCTGCATCATGCTCTCTATAAACCACTCAGGAAAACGAGCGGTTTTAAACTCCCATAACATATGCACAGGATCATTGTCACCCACCTGACCTTTCCTTGGAATAACGATCACTGATAAATCAAACTTAGCCGCGTGACTGTCTATTGCTTCGTAAGCTTGTACAGCCTGAATATTAGGTATGACCATTTCTGGCATTGGTGAATCATGAAAACCAAAAAACACTTGAAAAAATGGATTCACCGCAAACTCTCGAGAAGGATTTAACTGTTGAACAAGATGTTCAAAAGGGAGAGCTTGATTCTTCTGCGCTTTAGACACACATTGCGCACTCATTTTTAAAAATTCATGAACAGTCGTTGATTCATCATAAGCATTACGTAAAACAACCGTATTAATCATCATACCTATAATAGAGTTTGCATTTTCCCATTGACGGTTAGCAAACGCAGAACCAATATTAATGTCTTTATCACCAGAGTATTGGGACAACATCACATGAAAAGCTGCAAGCATGAAACTAAAGGGGGCTTCCTTTCTTCGCTCTACAAATTTTTCAATTTTAGACCACATACTACGTTCAACTTGAACTCGAATGGTTTTTCCTTGACTGGTGTCATCGCTCCTCGTAGGGAATGTGGGCAGATTCGTCATTTTGCTCGACCCTTGAAGCTGGCGTCGCCAATATTCAAGCTGTGAGGCCGCCTCTTCCGTTTCAAGCCATTTCAATTGAGTGATACAAAAATCCGCATATTGTGTAGGCTTTTCTCTCTGTTCATCACTATTTTCGATATATTTTGCATAATAAAATAGAAAGTCCTCTAAAAATAAATTGTATGACCAGCCATCGTGCACGAGATGGTGCTCTATATGCACCAAAATATTTTTACCATTAGGCATTTTTACCAACCCCCAACGCACAAGCGGGAGCACAGACAAATCAAACGGTTGATTTAACTTATTGCTAATGACTTCATCTAACTTATCAGCACTGACATTCGGGTCCAGAGTCGAGAAGTCAAAGACTTGTAGGACCACTTTGAAGTTTGCATAAACCCGTTGAATACCTTCTCCTTGCCCATCAACAAAAGCGGTTCTGAAAATACTGTGTCGCTCAACAATTTTCTGAAGGGCATGCTCTACTGCTTTTCCATCCACTTTACCTGATAGACAAAGTTGAGACTTAGCATGATATGCTTTATCCTCTATGTTCATGTTCGCTAAATACCATATTGAACGCTGAGAGGATGAAAGAGCAACGTCAAAATATCCACCTAGAGTAGACTTATTTATATTTCTAGTATTAATTTCAGTTGTTGAGTAAGTATTACTCTTTATTGCAAACCAAATCTTATTTGGCGAACCAAGAGTTTGAAACAACTCAAACGGTAAATGCAGTTTAAATGACTTATACACCTGAGCCGCTATCGAGATTGCCGCAACAGAATTCCCTCCACGCTGAAAAAAATCGTCCTCCCAATCAATATTCAAACCTAATTGTGTGCGAAACAGATTGAGAAACTTCGCTTCTTTAGCACTAAGACTTTCTATCGAGTCATCAGCAGGTTTTATTTCCAATATCGGTTTGGGTAAAGCAGACTCATCCAGTTTCAAATTGGGTGTTAATGGCAAGCATTCAAGTCTAATAAAATGGGACGGGAGCATATAGCTAGGCAGCCTTTCTTCTAAAAACGTTTTTATCTCTAAATCAGAAACGCCTTTATTTGACTCAACGACAATATAGGCGATTAAGGCTTCGCCTCGACCAAGTTGCTGCTTCACAACATGAGACTGTTTTATGCCTTTGAGACCCATTAAATGAGACACTATTTCGCCAGCTTCAATTCGAAAACCATTCAACTTTATTTGTTTATCTATGCGACCGACATATTCTATTTTCTGTGCTTGGTTTTCTCTGCATAGATCTCCTGTACGATAAGATCTGTGCTTAACACCAATTCGATCAGTAAATAATACAAAATTGTTATTTTCTTTGATTTTTTTATTAATATATCCTCGCCCAACTCCAATACCATAAATAATGAGCTCTCCTTCCTGACCTTGCGCGACGGGCTTAAGATCATTATCAACAATCGCACACTTAATCCCCGGAAGCGGAACCCCAATGTCAGGCAAAGCACCCGACTCACTTGAAACGAAACCTGAAGTTGTGATCACTGTCGCTTCTGAAGGACCGTAAGCATTCTCAACCCTTACTGTCCAGTGCGTTGGTGGCCTTGTCGTTAACTGCTGACCTGCGGTTTGCAAAACTTGTAAACTTTCCGGCAGAATAACTAATGGGTCTCGCATTAATATTTCTGCTATGGGAGTCGGTAACCAAGAGAAAGTAATTTGATGAAGCGAATAAAATTCGGTTAACCTTCGAGGATTCAAGAGAACTTCATTGCCAACAATAAAAAGGTTCGCGCCACAATTGAGGGCGGGTAACCATTCCATCATCGCGGCATCAAAAGCGGTATTCGAGCTAAATGTTATTCTGCTGCTAGAGTTTAAGCCGTAGTATTGACAAAAGACATCCACTACAGGTAACAAGGTTTCAAACCCAATGACGCATCCTTTTGGAAGCCCCGTTGTGCCTGAGGTATATGCTACGTAGGCAATATCAGCTTTTATCGACGGCCTGTTAGTGAGTTCACAAGAAGCATTAACATTCGTATTAAAGGATATGTCCAGTGCTTCGCTTTCTGTTGATTTTGGCGTAAGATTGATGACAAATTTGCAGCTGAGTTCTTTTAGAATGTGGTTTAATCTTTGAGGTGGTGTGCCTTCAAATATAGGCGCAACCCCAATTCCCAGTTTCCAACAAGCCAATACCGCCTGAATATAATCAATGGAACGCGGGGAAATTATCGGTATGACATGGGGCCAATGCTCTGTATTGGTTCCCAATTGGTTTGCAAGTAGTGAAGCCCATAAATCTGCTTTTTTCTCCAACTGTTGAATGGGTAAACGTTGCTGCGAAGTCTGAATATACTGATAAACGTTTTCTTTGCCAATTCTAGAGATAAACTTTTTTATCATCGTTAGTTACCCACTAAATTTTTTTTGCTGGGATCAAGACTTTTAAGCCCTGACCGATGAGAATTTCCTGTTCATAAAGGCTAAAGCTGGCGATCACAGTGCCTGATTTAGCATCGACATGTGGCAATACATAATCTAATGGCAAATCCACCTTTATATTTTTTTGCTTAAAATAAGCACTCGAGAGATCCAGTTTGTCGAAGCTTTGATAAGGGATTTGTACTTTTACAAACATATTTTTGGGATTGAATAATAACGCAACTTTTTGACCTTCATTGATAAATTCATTCAAATTGCCATTGCGTTGAAGCACAACACCATCATAAGGAGCTCGAATATTTTTTTTGTCGATAACAAATTCGAGATTAAGGATATTTTGCTCAATAATACTGAGTTCTTGAGCCGCATTTAAATAATCAATATGCTTCTGTGCTCTCATCTCATCTGAAACTGAATGACTTTCAACTAACGTTTTATAGCTGAAAATAATATTTTGATATTCCTCTATAATCTGCTTTTTTAACGCTAGTTGGCGATTCAAAATCACCAACTGCCGATTATCATTATCCTGCTCAATTTTAGCGATTACATTTCCTTTTTTAAATCCGGCACCAGTATCCAATACGTAAGTCAACAGGCCTTCTTGTTCAGCATATAATTGAACCTTCGATTTAGAATAGACTGTCCCTGGCAGCACAATGTCAGAAACTTCAACACTAGCAACATGTTGAGATATGATGACTAATAATAAAAAACTAACAAATTTTGACATTAGGCTACCTTTTCTAAAGAGGTGGGTTGGGTTGGGTGCATGATCGCGATGTCTCCGCGCCCAACTACCAAGACATTTGCAGCACTAGCGGAAACAAAAGTAACTGTTAACAAATTAGTAAAAATACCACCAACTATGACGGCAACAATCCCTTGATAGATACTTGAAGCATCCGATGGAAAAAGGAGTAGCGGAATACTTGCAAAAATAGTAGTAACAGAGCTAATAAGAACGGCCCTGAACCGTTCTTTTACTCCATTGACTATCGCATATGAATGATTCAAATCCTTGCTATGTCTGCTAATAGAATCAATCAGTAATATCGCATTGTTAGAAACGATACCTAACATAATTGCAAAGCCCAGCATAGTGAGTATATTGAAGTCAGCAGGTGTAAAAAGGGCTAAAATGTGGAATCCAAATACACCGCCTGCAATAGCAGGAAGCAAAGAAAATATAACCACAATACCATTTCTCATTGATTTTAAGGTATAAGAAATAATCACAAAAAATGATACCAAGGAAAATAACAGCATGGCGAGTAAAAAGACTTTCGCTTTGGTCAAGCTCGCCACACTGCCTTCGATACTAACCAAACCTTTTGCTCCAATTATTTCCTTTAACTTAGGCACTATTTCTTTCTCTAAGACAGCCAGTACCTCTGAAACAGAAAGGGCTTTATCTGTTATACGTAAGTTAATTGTGGCAGCAGGGATCCCATTTAGACGATCAAATGATGCCCATTTTTTGAATTCTTCAATTGTAAACATTTCTCCTAGATATGTTCTATCACCATTAGAGGCGACATAAGGTATTTCGCTTATGTTCGAGCTCGTATTTTCAATTGAAATATAGGCATTTAAGACTTCGTCTCCACTATTCCATTTTCCAATAAAATCCGATTCGCCTAGCGCTTTAACCACATTTTTCATTTCAATGTTCGTCACATTCAACTGAATCAATTGTGGCAAATTGGCCACAAATTCGAACTCCGTTTTCTGAGTCTCTAATTTAGGCATTATGTTTAATGCAACACCTGGTATAGACTTTTCAATTAAACTGCGCATTTCGCTGATATGTTGTGATAACCAACTTTTGTCACTGACAAAAAGATTAACCTTGATACTATTACCGCCCTCAACCCCTCCAAATAATTGTCCTCGCATAACAATGGTTCTGTTTTGAGGAAGTTGATTTTTAAGTGATTCTTTTAAATAACTTTCTAAATCGGTCAGTAAGCTGTTGTCATTTAGTCTAACGCCTGCGGTAACAAAAAAGGGCCACCCTATGACGTAATCACTCTTCACTTCAATATGCTTAGGAATACTTTGAATAATCTCATTTATTGGTTCAACGACATTCTTATTAACTGAATCCATCGTTTTATTGGAGGCTATCGGAACATAAATATCAACCGCATCTCTCTTAACTTCTGGTAAGTAACCCAAAGCAGGAAAAAAAACAATTAAGGCGCTTAAACTCGCGAATATTACCCCCCCCAAAACAACTCTACTTCGGCGTTGGTTAGCCACAATAAATTCAACGACTTTAACAACAGGTTTAATTCCAAATTCTCTAGGAGTATGAGCTTTTCGACTAGGCATAAAATAAATAGCAAAAATAGGGGTTAGCAAAACAGTTAACACAAACGCAAAAATTAAGCCTGATGTTATCGCTATACTCAGACCTTTAAATAATTGAGCCTCAACCCCCTTCCCAAAAACAACAGGTAAAAATACAACAATGGTCGTCAACAATGACGCAAATAAAGGCGGAACTAACTTATTTAATGATGCTCGTATTGATGCTTCGTTTACCTGATCTGCTGATGAGGTTCGATCTAAATATTCTATGTAAATGAGAACACCATCTACAAACATACCCGTCGCAAAAGTAATACCGGCCAAGGAAATAACGTTGATGGAAGTATTCGTTAAAGCGAGAACAATAAAAATCCCAAAAACGGATAGTATCGTTATAATACAAGATAGTATGGTTGGTTGTAATCGCTTAAAAAAGTAAAACGAAACCAGCGTGGTAAGCGCAACACCAAGAATCAAGGTTGTCACCACCCAAGAAATTGCTCTTGTAATAAATAAAGCTGTGTCAAAGGATAAGTTATAAGTCAAGCCAGCTTGAGCCATCACACTTTGCTCTTGAGCTAAAATATCATCAACACTTTGCTGCACTTCAATTAAATTTGCCGTATTTTCTCGAAGAATACGCATGGCAATTGCAGGTTTACCATCGAAACGGACTGAAGCCGTTGTTCTAATTGCCTTAACTGAGATGTCGGCTATATTATTTAGCCGGATTATAGAACCATTTACAGTAGATATGGGTAATTGCCTAATACTTTCAAGTGTTTCTGTGCGTTGAAAAGTAGCGGTTATGACATCTTCATTCTTATATAATCTAGAAACAGGTTGAATTAGAAGATTACGAACGGTATCTCTTACCAACTCAAAACTCATTTGCATTTGAAATAGCTTGCTCATATCCAGTTTTATTTGCAGTTCTCGCTCAAGCAGTGGATTAAGTTCAACAGATTCGACACCCTCTACCAAATTAAACTGATGTAAAGCAATATTCTTGATAAAATCGAGCTGTTGATCAGTAAAATAGCCAGTTTCAGATGTAATAAAATAACTCCCCACCACACGGTTTGACACATTCTGTCCTCCATGGCGAAATACGATTGGCCTTACATTTGGCGGCAGCGGTCGAGTGCGTGTTAAAAGCGCGGTTAACCTATTTTCTATTTCAGTCAGGTTACTCCCATACTTTAGCGTTATCTCAAACGACACCTTTTCGTCAGATGTTTTTACTTTCAACGACTCAATGCTTTTTATCTTGCCAAGGATCACGCTCTCATAGGGCTCAACAATTTCAGCAATGAGAAAGTCTTCAGACATACCTGGCCAAAGGACTTGAAATGATAATTTAGGAGGTTCTATATTTGGCATTAACTGGATCTTGTTACTATAAAGACTCATGAGTCCTAGAACTAGAATCGCAATACAAAATGCTAGAGAAAAATATTTTGAGTAGAATATCCTTTTCATAAATTTAAGACTCTTTATGATTAATTTTATTTAATGTAGAGTGTTCGCAAGTTTGTACTTATTAAGGAGCACCATCTAAAAAACAACGACCATCAATACAAACAATATTTGTTAATTTCAACATTTTGATTTAAAAAATGTCTCCCTCGATATGCCAAATTTTGTCTCGTTTCCCTACTCGTTCTACTTGACAAAGTCAGACTCAAAGAGTAAGTAAAGACCGTGATGGCTGTTCTATATTCATTTGTTTAACTTGCTTAATGATTGACATTGAAAGCCACCAAACTATTAACGAGAACGATTTTTAGCTTCTCTAACTTATCCTCAAAGCTAAATTTAAATACCATTCTTTGATTCCAAATCAAGTGCACTAAATGTTTCTCTTATGAGGCTGATATTTCTTAACTGTAATAAGACAAATGTCAACGACAATAAACAGGTTGAGATCAATGTAAACTGCATTGCACTTGTCAATTCAATTTCGTGACCGAAAGAGGCATTCAATTGTTGAAAGCCGTCAGTAATAAAAGGAGAACATAAATAAGCAATAGGTAAAACGCTAAAAGCAACCAATCTTCGAAGCGCAAACACTTTACCTCGTAAATGTTCTGGAGTATTGAGTTGCCAGAGCGTTTGACTGAGTCCATTGGCCATTGCAATCCCACAACCTGCCGAAAACAGTAAAAATGAATTAACTATATTATTGGAATATAAGGCAAATAAACTGATCAAGACTAACGGTACACTAATGGCCAATAAAATAGGCACATAAGATAAGATTCGATTAATAAATTGAGATAATAATACCCCACCTAATACCATACCCAGTGCAAGTGCGGCTCGATATAAGCCTGCGTCTTCGACAGAACCTAATGTTAATGTTAATGGGAACATAAGCACTAAAAATACGCCATTAGCGAAATTAGAGTAAACAAATAACATCAGTACAGCTAATAACCCTTTATGACGAAGAATGCAACGCAGCGCACTCTTATATCCATCCACAAGACCTATTGTATGAGCTATTTTTTGCGCATTAACTTTAGATTCATCTATCGCAAACACTCCAAAGATTAAAAACGAAATAGCTGAAATAACGAGAGCAAGTAGTGTAAAATCAGACATAGAAATAACAGAAAATAAGCCCGCGGCAACAATTGGAGAAATGAACATTGAGCTTGCACGTAGCATTTCATTTAATGAGTTAAGTTTTCCTAGTTTTACATTTTCCGTAATATTGGGAAGAATGCTTGCCAAAGATAATTGTAGCGAAGCTTCGACAAAACTGATGACGCACATAAGTACTAGAATAAAGCTAAAGTCGCTATCATTGTGGTTAATAGCTAGCTTCAAGCTCAACAAAGCTAACCAAAAAACAAAAATTGATAGATATATTAACTTCTGTTTTGAAAACTTATCCAATGCGGCGCCAATCAAGGGAAATATGATAAAACCAGGTAGCAACGCAGCAATGGCTAACAAAGAAAAGCTCATGACACTGCCTTCAATTTCAAACACATAAATCGAAGCTGAAAATTTTAATATATCACCTGCCAGAAGCACTAAGTTTGTAGCGATGACGTAAGCTATACTCACTAGCTGCTTAGATTGAATGGCTAAATATAACTTTTGTCGGTTCCCAATAGAAAAAAAATATCGCATTCAACTATGTCCTTCGATGCACATTGAAAACCTCTTAATTTTGCGAAGCTCTTTTTATCCTCCAAGAGAAACTAATCAGTAAGTTGATCTAAAAATCATTTTAAAAACATTTTCATCGCTTACTGTTAGATTGGGGGGAATTACATTTTTCGCTTTATTATCCTTGTTACCATTCAACAACCTTGTCGTCAGGGTCAGTATAGCTATATCAATCATCAGCAAAATAAAAAATATCCCGCACAACTCGGTTAACTTTTTCTCTTGCCTATTTTATATGAGCCATTATTTTCAATACAAAACTTAACTTAAAATTTATAAATAACACAATAAAAACATTAATTAAACTTGTATTTTTTAGCCTAAAACTCATTTTTAGTGTCAAATTATCCTCTTGAAAAATTTTTGTCAATAATTATTTATCAACTTGATTTTCCCCAGTTAAAATTGAGACTTTAATTGATCTCCCTCAAAATTTAAATAAAATTATCTCGCACTAATTGAAAAGTTAATGTATAAGGAATTTCAAGGAAACAAAGATGTCACCCTAGAAAAAAGTATTATGATTTACCGTTACTCTTAGATTTAAATGGCTAGGAAATTAAGTAATGAGTAAGCAGTATTTACCCATTTCTATTTTTTCCTATAACCCTATCCATCTTATCTTTCATTCGTAATGTTTTTTAGGTAACTTGAAGCCATAGCTTCAATGACTTGAGCCTAACAATGTTAAAATATAGGTTTTTTTTGTTGTAAAATAAATTCACATATGGTTTTATGTATGCTCGCCATGATTTTACGGCGCAATAACCTGTTGATATAAAAGGAATGGTAACAGATCGTTAAGCACTACTTCTTAAGTACTACTAACAGTTGAAGTAGCGTCTTAAATACTGACTAATGGACTATATGCCAAATTAATTAAACTTTGGTGTTATCAAACTCAAACTTTTAAAGTTCTATACTTTTAAAAAATTGATTTGATTAATAGCAACTTTTATTAAAGTGGTGCAAGGTAAATTAGGACTTTTAATCTATCGTTCTAAATGCTGTTATTTTTAAACGAAGATTTTACAAAGCAATCCTTTCTTAAATTATCAACTCATAAAAATTTTGTATTAATGTATATAAGGAAATTGAAATGCAAAAATCAAATGTAAAGATCTCTGGTAAATTTGAAAATGGCAAACTTCAAATGTGTCAGGTTGGCTCAAAAGGTTCAGTAAAAGCTGACAAGGGCTTCGTAGCTGTAAACGCTCCATTCAAGCCAAATACAACTAAGTAATTATCTGCTTCATAAATTTATGAATCGATAAATACTAATATATTGAGTGCTGACCATCTAATTAGGCGGCCAGCATTCTACCCAAGTATTTTTATATTAGCAAAATAAAGCATCGCCTTTGATATCCCGTATTCAAATTGCGAACGTTTCTTTTCCCATTTAATAAAAATCGGAAAACTAATTAGACAAAGCAGTAAACAATTATGGATTTAGAAGAATTTCTGAGAAAAAAGCAAACTTCAATTGAGCAAGTGTTGGCCTCTGCAAATGAGGAAGGACAGCTCGTAGAAGAGGATACTTTAATCGTAGTTGGCTCTCTATCAGAAGGTCTGGCGACGCTAAAATCTGATATGGACCTCATCCTCGTAACCGATCGTGATCCTAAATCTATTTCGAAAAACGGCAGTATTGCTTGGGTGAATGGTAAATGTTTAGTTGATATGGAAATTGTTCACCGTGCTGCTGTTCAAGAGCTAGTGACTCGCTTTAAAGGCTGGATTCAAGGAGGATGGGGCAAAACATTTGCCGCAAACTTTTCTTCAGAAGAACGTAAATTGCTTCATCGTTATCTCAAAGGTATATATTTAGATGACTCTGATAATAAAAAACAAAATCAGATCGTTAAATATGATGAAATAGAATTATCACGCCTTAAGCTCCATTGTGCACGTCATACTGCGAGATCAATTCAAGTCGATGTCGTTGGGCATAAACAAAGGCAAGATTACCGTTCAATAACATACGCAGCCATCGAGCTTTTAGGACATGCCATTGATGCCTTACTTGCATCCCATTATATTACCAATCCAATGGCAAAATGGCGGAGTCGACTTTTAGAATCATTACCTGACATTGGCCTTTCAGAACTGGATCAGAGATTTAAAAGTAAAAATGCTGATGATATTGTATGGCATCTCCATAAAATACCCGAACACACACCCCAAGCAATCCTTGAGCAAGCCCACGAAATATTTACTTTTTGTAGATGGGTATTTTTATATGCTGAAATTAAGTTGGTTCATCCACATGTATTTAAGTTCTTCAAAGTAATTACTAATTTCCCTCTGCCTAACTCAGACAATATCGGCTACTCAACTCTGCCGCTATTAGAATTTGATGTTGATTTTCATATCAATGACGACGAAATTTTTATGGCTAGATTAAATGAATTTGATGAAGTGCTATCCCTATCTTCAACTGAATTAAGCTTAGTCATGCAATTTAACGGAAAAACACACGAGGAAGAAGCATTATCGAATGTTTTCCAAAAGAAAATAGGTGTCGAAGAAAGGAACACTTTGAATAAACTTTTAAAAGCATTCGACCAAACAGGATTATTAGCAAAAGATTAATGCTCACAAATTTATAGCAGTAAAAACGACTACTTTGAAAACCCTCGAATTCAGCTATTTAGGGAAAAAAAATGAAAAAACAACAAAAAAAACGAACGCTGAAAGAAATCATAACCTCCCCACACACCGAATATTTAATGGAGGCACACAATGCAATCTCCGCAAAAATCATCGAAGAAACAGGTTTTTCAGGGATTTGGGCTTCCGGTTTAACTATTTCTTCATCTTTAGGGGTTAGAGATCGAAACGAAATTTCATGGACACAAGTCTTAGACACTGTTGAATATATGACCGATGCCGTAGACTGCCCAATATTACTAGACGCAGACACCGGTTATGGTGACTATAATAGTTTTCGTCGAGTCGTTAAGAAGCTTGGACAACGAAATATTTCAGGCTGCTGTATTGAAGACAAGATTTTCCCAAAAAAGAATTCTTTCATTGGCGAGAAGCAAGAACTGGCGTCTGTGGCAGAATTTACCGCTAAATTAAAAGCAGGTGTCGACAGTAAAGTAAATGATGACTTTGTTATTGTTGCCAGAACAGAAGCACTTATTTCTGGCTGGGGAGTAAATGAAGCTTTGCGTCGCGCAAAAGCGTACTATGAAGCAGGTGCAGATGCGATTTTAATTCATTCTAAAGCTTCTCATGCTAATGAAATCCTAGAATTTTGCGAGTTATTTGATACCCCTTGCCCCGTAGTGATCGTTCCGACAAAGTATTACAATACGCCTCCTGAAAGATTTGAACAGGCAGGAATATCTACAGTAATATGGGCAAACCACTCACTGCGAGCTTCTGTTAAAGCCGTTCAAGATACAGCTAAGGCTGTTTATAACTCTAAATCTCTGCTCCCAATCGAAAAAGAAGTCGCGCCTTTAACAGAGATTTTTCGTCTCAGTGGTGAACATGAAATGGAGCATATAGAAAAAAAATATGTCCCCACATTGGACCCCAAAAATATCATATTTTTGGCCGCATCCCGCGGTGAATACCTTAAGGATATGACCAAAAAACAGCCTAAATGTTTACTCGAAATAAATGGTAAGCCCCTTCTACAACACAATATACAACGTTTTAGAAATAAAGGCATTTTAGATATATCAGTGGTGTCTGGTTACGCTAGCCAACAACTAGACAAATTCGATGTAAGAAACATTAAAAACGATAGCTATGAATCGACTGGTGAATGTTATTCACTGAATTGTGCAATTGACCAATTAAGAGAGTCTACGATCGTTTGTTATGGTGATCTTTTGCTAGATGAGCACATACTAACGGAATTAGCAAAGGATGAGACTGATGCGGATATCGTGTTATACATAGATAAAAGCAACGAAAAGATAGAAAACCATAAAGGATGCTTTGTTCGTTGTTCGTCAGCTTTTTCTCCCAATCCATTTAAAGACAGTTCCCCCAAAGTTAAATCTGTTGTAAATGAAGATAATACCAAAAATGCCCACGGGCAATGGATAGGATTATTGAAAGTGACAGAAAATGGATTAGACAATGTTAAAAGCACACTTACACGCATAATTGCGGACAACAAAAATGCTTCCATTAATGACTTAATTGACACATTGCTGAAAAATGGTGTCCATGCAAAATGTGTTTACCTAAATGGCGGCTGGATAGATATCAATACAGCAATTGATTTAGAATTCGCAAAATATTCAGAGGCCAAAACAGCATGAATTCGGCAATCATAGACGGTGTCGAAAAGCAAAGTATCAATTTTTGGGCCTCTGTACCTTGCTCTATCATGACCCCCTTGTACAACGCATTCGATACACATGCAGTCATTAAAAATGTAACGGCCACCTCTGAAGGAGAAGCGATTGGAATAGCAAGTGGCGCATGGTTAGCAGGTATAAATGCAGGTGTTATGATGCAAAATTCTGGGCTGGGCAATGCCGTGAACCCCTTAACCTCTCTCAATCAAACGTTTCAAATACCGCTGGCACTAATGGTAACTTGGCGAGGTCAACCAGGGAGAAAAGATGAGCCACAACATCAACTTATGGGCAGTATTACACCGTCGTTATTATCATTGCTAAATATCGGTTATGATGTAATTGACGCTAGTCAAAAGCGACTTGGAACAATATTTAAAGAGCTTTCAAATAAACTCGCCGACAGAATGTCGCACGCATTAATTATTCCAAACGACCTATTAATAACAGAAAAAATCAATGAGTCTAGCACCAGACAAATATGTCAAGCCAATCGCTTTGACTTTCAACGCTCAGATCAACGCCCTATTCGCTTTAGAGCAATTGAAACATGTTTGAATTTACTGCCCGATAACGCAGTGGTCATTGCGAGCACGGGTAAAACAGGCAGAGAATTATTTACAATTTCAGATCAATCAAACTTTTTCTATCAAGTAGGCTCTATGGGGTGTGCTTCTGCACTTGGATTAGGTATTTCACTTAACACGCCACTTAAAGTCGTGGTAATTGACGGTGACGGCGCCGCACTAATGAAGCTTGGAAATCTAGCAACCATTGGACATCAGTCACCAGAAAACCTCATCCATATCATTTTAGATAATGAAACATATGATTCAACCGGCGGTCAACAGACAAGTGCACAAACAACGGACTTTGCTCTAATTGCACAAGCGTGTGGATACCGAAACATCTATAAAGCAAACTGTATTGAAGGCTTTAAAGATGCGGTTCAAGCGGCTCTTGAGGTAAAAGGGCCAACGTTAGTCCATATGAAGATTGAGTCTGGCAGTTTAAAGAATTTAGCCAGACCCAGCGTTCAACCAGTCGAAGTTGCACTTCGATTCAGAAAATACCTGAAACAACATAGGTAAGATTTAAGATAATGTCTGCAATCAATAATGATCAACCTTGCGTTTTAGCAATAATCGGTGCCGGCCCAACGTGTACCTACGCAATTGAACGCCTAGCCGCTAACTTTAACCATTTTAGAGAAAGGTTACGTCCATGCACCATATACATTTTCGATAAAACAGGGCACTTCGGTTCTGGAGAAGTCCATAGCCCAACTCAATCTAAAACAAGCTTTCTCAACAGAATCGCGGGACAAGTTTGTTTTGCTGCAGATGAATCAAATGTAAACGCAGGGCCGCTTTTACCCCCAAAATACAGATTAACGTTAAGTGAATGGTGCCTAAATAAATACCAAGAAACAAAAGACAACAGATATCAATTGGGGTCTCAAGATTGGCCCAAACGAGCGCTTCATGGAGAAGCCTTAAAAATACATTTTGACGAGTATATTACGTTATTAAATAACCTCGATCATGTAACGGTAAACCTAATAAAGGGTGAGGTATTTGATATAGAGAAAGTTGGCGAACAATTTAAGGTTGTTTCCAATCAACACCCAGACATTTTATGTGATCAATTGCTGCTTGCCACTGGGCACTCTGCTAATCATCCTGAAAGCTCGGCACCATATAAGATCTTAGCGGCTCATGCGCAGCAAAATGAGAATATTGATTTTATCAACTATGCCTACCCTTTGGTTGATAATTTACAAAATATAGATGCTTCTCAAACTGTAGCTGTTCAAGGATTAGGGCTAACCGCAATTGACGTATTCTTGTATTTGACGGAAGGAAGTGGAGGTCAATTCAAAAAGAATAGTTCGCAAGAATATATCTATATTCCTTCTGGTAGGGAACCCAAATTGATTGGGTTTAGCCGAAGTGGACTGTTTACCATGACTCGCCCTCACAATGAAAAAGAAAGAGATATACAAAACCTCGAGCACAAAGGCTTTTTCTTTCATCAACGTATAATTGATCAACTGCGAAAATATCGCGGCATAGGGAAGTTTAACAAATTAGATTTTGAATTACACCTTTGGCCTCTCATACGACTTGAACAATCGTATTTGTATTATAAAACGCTTTTTGGTGAACAATTCGGTGAACATATAAAAAGGACTGTAGGATCCGACGTTGACAGTTTTATCAAGGCGAATTTAGAACACAGCAGAAACGGAGAAAAGGCTGCGCTATATTTTGAAAATATAATTAATGAAGTCGTTGATAATCTTATTCACACAATCGAGTCGATACTCAATCAAACTTATCAATCACCGTCATTATTTACCGATGAGCTTATTCGCTCCGCAGCTATCCACTACTTTAAGTACTATAGCGGCATAAATTTACACACAGAGCTTCAAGGTTCCCCACTCAATTCAAGCGTGTTTTCAATAATATATGAACAACTCACCTCTCCATGGGATCACGACAAGAATATTCGCGCTCATAAATATTCTTGGGAAAAAATCAACCACCCCATTAAAGCCAATCTATCAGGGCCTGAATATACTAAAGCCATTATCGAGTTCATGGAAAAGGACATCAAAAACGCGAAACAGAATAACTTAGACAACCCTGTAAAAGCGCTTTGTGACGGAGTATGGCGAGACTTAAGACAAGTTATGGCTTATGCGATAGACGATGGTGGGTTAACGCCTTCTTCGCATAAAACTTTCCTACATAAATATATGCGGATCCACAATAGGCTTGGTAATGGCGCGAGTTTAGAGGTCATGCAGAAGATGTTAGCGCTAGTAAAAGCAGAAGTACTAGATATTTCATTAGGTTACAATCCTGTCATCAAGACATCCTCAACAAAGGGATATACCATTAGCGATGGTGATGGAAAGCACGCTTTTATCGCAAATATCATTATCAACGCCAAAATACACGAATTTCACGCTGAGAACGATATCACACCTCTATATCAAAATATGTTAGATCGGGGTTTAGTGACTCTTTGGGAAAATAAACATGAAACAGAAAGTCCATTTCAGCCAGGAGGCCTTCAGCTAACCGACCAGTTCAAACCTGTTAACAAAGATGGTATTGCTGAATCAGGTATAACACTATTAGGTCCACCAACAGAAGGGAAATACTTTTTTCAAATAGGGGCCGCAAGACCAAGACAAAACCACCATATCTTTAATGATATTAGTTGTTGGTCAAATCAATTTATCAGTCACTTAAAATATCCGATTAAAGAGACTCATCAACCAACAGTACAAGATTTACGTAAACATGCATCAAAGATTAATCGGACTGCCATTATACTTCTGGCGGGTATTGGAAAAAGAATGGGAAAAGATCTACCCAAATCTCTAATACCTTTTAAAGAACCTGATTCTAATGAATCCTTCACCTTAATAGAAAGAAACATAAGATTACTGAAAGAAAGTGGCATCGATAACTTTGTATTAGTTGTTAATGCTCAAAACAGCCAGCAGTTTAGGCCGTTTGAAAATACCAACGTATCATTAGTGACCAATTATTCGGACGTCAAGCATACCGGTTCCTCTTTAAGTTTAAGCTATGCATTAAACTTTATTGAGGAAAATTCAACTCAATTAGTCGATGAACTTTTTATTCTGGATGGAGACATTATTTTTGAAAAAAAACTAGCAAAATTTATTGTTCAATCCAATCTAGGTTCATCCTTATTCGTCACGCCTAACATATCCAAAGATGAGGAAGAGGTAAGAGTCTATCTACAACAGAACAAACCTAAACTTATTGGTAAAGGAATATCACCGAAAATCGCTAATAAACTCAAATTAGCAGGGGAAAGCTTAGGCATAATAAAAATTGTGGAAAACGACCTATCTTTATTAAAAAATCTCACAACATGGCTGTGTGGCTCTCCCCTATCTCAAAAAGCATTTGGTTACGCCAAAAAAAAATCTGAACACGAAGAAATATGGCAATATTTTTTCAATTTAGAATCACTTTTGATCGTGGCTGTCGACCAGGATATGGTTTTCGCCGAGTGTGATAATCAAGAAGACCTAAGGTATATACAACAAACCCTCCTCGCACAAATCATTAAAAATGATAGACAATTCGAGATGGAACATAATGACTTATAAATTATTTACCCCAGGTCCTTTGTCAACAGCCTCTGAGACTAAAGCGTCTATGTTACATGATTGGCCCTCAAGAGATGTCGATTTTGAAGCCATAACGCGATCTGTTTTAAATAATCTTGAAAAGATTTATCAATTTGACCACGCATATGCCTGTGTTCTTTTACAAGGTCCCTCTACTTTTGCAATTGAAGCTACGATTACCACTCTGGTCAAAAAACAAGAACGTATACTTGCCCTATCAAATGGAGTGTACGGCGATAGGATGTATCAAATAGCGAAATTAGCAGGATACCAAATTGAATTAATTTCACTTCCATTTGACCAACCAATAAATGAAAAGTCTCTCGACAATTTAGATCTCGATTACTCTGAATTTGATTATGTTACTTTTGTCCACTGTGAGACCAGTACGGGAATATTAAATGATATTGTTTGGGCTGATCAATTTTCACATAAAAATAAGTTAAAACTCATTGCTGATACTGTTTCTACATTTGGAGGAATGACTTACCCATCCTTCTCTTCTTCAACCGTCGCATTAATCGGATCAGCCAATAAATGCCTCGAAAGTGTACCTGGAATCACTTTTGTTTTTATAAAAGAAAAACAACTCATTGACTCGAAAGACAACTGTACCTCAATAAGTTTTGATCTATTCAGTCAATGGCAATACATGGAAGAAAAAAGCCAATGGCGCTTTTCACCACCGACTCACGTAGTCGCCGCGTTCAATACTGCTTTAAGCCTTTTTCATCGCCAAGGCGGTGTTAAAGCAAGAGCTAAACGTTATAAACAAAACTATCAATTTCTCACCCAAAAAATGACCTCACTAGGATTCAAAGCATTATTACAAGAATCAACGCACTCCCCGATTATCGTTTCCTACTTGATGGGAACCAATATTGACGACTTTAACAAGCTGTATAGCGAGTTGAAACAAAAAGGTTTGGTCATTTACCCAGGTGTCATCAATAACATTAATTATTTCAGAGTGGGTTGTATCGGTGATATATCCATTAAAGATATTGAATCATTAACATCAGCATTTCAATCTGCCATTAAACAAGAGACCTAATAATCAATGATGCTAAATAATCCTTTAATCATTAAATTGGGCGGCAGTATCATCACGGATAGGCAAAAGCCCTATACCCTAGAAAAAGAAACCTGTCGTCATTTAATAAAAAAAATCAAAAAGCTCAAACAGCAATCAACAAGACCGATAGTATTGATTTTGGGAGGAGGCTCTTTTGGGCACCCTTCTGTTCATCAGTACAATTTAGCGAATGCAGGCAGTTATTCCAATCTCCAACAGTTTTCTAGGTTAACTCTTTCTTTATATCAATTAGTACAGGAGTTTATGGAGGTGGGTTATGAAGAGTCGGTCGATTTTAGTCCATTTCAATCCAACTCTCTATTTGTGAGTCGAAATGGACAAATAGAGCGAGTATTTGATGATCCAATTACAAATTGCTTTAAATTAAACCATATTCCTTTATTAACAGGAGGAGTCGCCTTTGACTTAGAGAAAGGGCAAATGATATTTGGCAGCGATCGAGTTCCTGAACTGATTGCAACTATGTACCCATCAGGGCAAAGTATTTTTGTTTCTGATATCGACGGAGTGTATGACGCATCAAAGAATCAAATATATAAAAGAATCACTCCAACAGATTATGAAGCAATTTGTCATTCTATATTTGAATCTCAAAAATTAGATGTCACCAATGGAATGCAAGGTAAAGTCGATTCAGCAATGCGATTAGTTCACCTAGGAGTCGAATCTGTCATTTGCTCTGTTTCGACTTTCTTGAATCAGGAAACCAAGCAAATTTTAAGTAAAGGCTTAAAAGGTACCTATTTTTCCCCTTATGAAACAGCAATTGATCTCAAGTTTCCAACGGAGGAAAAATGCTAGTAGCACTCACAGGCCCAGATGGCACTGGGAAAAGCACAGTATCAAAAGTCATTAAAGAAGAAGTGTTGAAAACTGGGCAAAAGTTAGAGACAGTTGACCGCTGGGATATATTAAACACATCAAACTTTTCTCAAAGTCGATTTATTCGCTCTCCCTTGAAAGAACTAAAAGAGTGTGTCAGTGAAATGAAAGGCCCCTCACGATTCCTTTTCATTCTCTGGACAATATATAGCGTGCTTGAAGACTATGATCCTGCTTCTCCTACAATCACTTTCATAGACAGTTACTGGATGAAACACGCCGCATCAGAAATAGCCTATGGCCTACCTGAGAGTTTCGTTGAAAATTCTATTGAACTACTACCAAAAGCAGATCTAACCATATGTTTAGATCTGTCGCCTGAAATAGCCTACCAACGTAAGTCAACACCAACAAAGATTGACCTCAACGCTTACGAATGCGGTATGAACTCAAGCCTCTCATGTGAGAGCTTTATTCATCATCAAAATAAAATTAGAAATCAACTTCAAGTATGGAGTCGCAAGCATCATTGGCGAGTTGTCGACGCCTGCGGATCTCCTTCTAACGTAGCAGATTCGGTTTCAACAATAATATACGAATATCTCCATTCGAAACAGTCGTGACAAGTTTAGAGCAAGAGGGAAAAGTCAATGCATAATAAAGGTACAGAGGTTATTCCGGTAAGAGTATTAAAACAAACGGCTCTGGAGAAAAATATCCCTCAAAAAAGTGCACTTCGAGAGTACTTAGGAACAAAAGATGAAACATCCAGCACCCCATGCTCGAGAAAGGCACCTAAGTACCAATCTCTAGGTTCAAAATCTAACAAAGCACTCAGTGTTTTACTTGTATTGCCCCCAATGTGTATGTACGAAGGTGCAGTGAAACGTCTGATACCTCCTCTTGGCTTATGCTATATAGCTGCTAATCTACTGAAGTTTAATCATAAAGTTGATATTTTGGATTGTATCGTCGAAGGCTATAACACTGAAACACTTATCGCACCAAAAATCTATAGACTTGGTATTACTGAAACAGAATTCGCTGCGCGTATCAAAAATAGCGAACATGATGTTATCTGTTTTTCAATGATTTATTCATCGGATATCGACAACCTCTATCAATACGCAAAAATTGTCAAACAAGTCGCAAGTGAGAAAATAGTGGTAGCTGGAGGAATGCACGCCTCAATATACCCTGAACGATTTATTAAAGATGCAGGCTATTATAATGACAAACCCATTATCGACTTTGTCATTCGAGGAGAAGGCGAATTTCGCCTCATTGAATTAATCAAAGATCTGCAGCAAGGACGAGTAAATGTTCATTCAGATGGGTTAGTTGGCTGGAGTGAAGATGAACTATTTATTAACCCTCAGTACGAACAAATCCAAGATTTAGATGATCTTCCTTTTCCAGCCTATCACAAACTACCACTTGAAAAGTACTTCCATCACAATGTCCCTTTTTCACCCTATCCTAGGGGTAATCGCGTTATGCAGATATATACGTCTAGGGGCTGCCCAATTGGATGTACATTTTGTTCAAGTACTAACTTCAATAAAGCCTATCGCGGAAGAAGCGTTGAAAATGTTATCGAAGAAATCAAATACTACCAAAAAAAGTATGGTATCGATGAAATACAGTTTGCAGATGACAACTTAACTTTTGATAAAAAACGCTCAATTGCTTTATTTAACGAATTAGAAAAACTCAACATCAAATGGTGTACACCCAATGGAATTATGCTCAACACCTTAGATGAACAAGTGCTAGATGCGATGATACGTTCAGGTCTCTACCAAATAACCTTATCCTTAGACAGTGGCAACGCCGATACCCTTAAAGAAAAGCATCGCAAACCGGTGAAGTTACAAAGAGTGCCCATTTTAATGGACTACCTGCAAAAAAGAGAAATATTAATGCATGGAACATTAGTCGTTGGCATGCCAGGAGAAACAATAGAAGAAATAGAGAAAGGCTTTAAGTATGTAGAAAAATTACCATTTAATTCTATCAACGTTTTCATTGCTCAAGCTTTGCCTGGTTCTGAGCTTTTTGAAGTTTCACTGCAAAATGGTTCCATTTCTTATGAGGGTTCTCTTTATATTGATACAGCCCAATCGACGCTAAAACTAACCGACATAGATGGCTCCACGCTAGAGCGAATCGTCGAAGCATTTCTAGATGATTACAATCAGAAGATCTATCAACGGGATCCCGTCGCATGGAAGAAAAAATATAAAGAACATCAAGCTAGAATGTCCACAATTTGTATCGGAAAAGCCTCGGCAAATACTGCATCAATTATCAAAGCAAATAATGATCAAGCCAAAACTGTTTGTGCCTAGCACAATAATTAATTGCACCATCAATTCAATCAAAACCAAGGAAAGAAAATGAATGTAGATAACCTAATAGAAGCAAAGACGGAATATGACCAATTCGTCAATGTCGCTCACCTTTCTTTATCTCATAATGGAGACATCCATGACTACCCTAAATATCTTGCCGCCGTGGAGTATGCTGTACATAGGCTAAAACCAGAATTCGACAAAAAGAGTTATGGTGATGCATTTAGAGAAGCCTCCAAGGATGAGCAATGGTTCGCAACATCCCTCGTGACTAACTCTGAACGAGAAGGTGATGGGGCCACCAGACTTTGGTCGATGGCGGCATGCTGCGATAATGAAAAAGAAAAAGAGCTGGTTAAACGCCATGCCGTTGATGAATCGCGCCACTCCACTATGTATTTAAAGATGTTGGATTACACCTTTCCTGATGCAATAGAGCCTGACTTCCGTGCAGAGTTAGAAGAAAAATTGTCACCACATTATGCCTTAACTCAAGAACCTAAAATTGTGGAAAATTCAGAGTATGCCCGCAAACCTTCTATTGACGACTACATTCAAATGAATATCGCTGAAATAAGAACCGCTATGCACCATATGCTGCAAAGAAAAGCGTTAGAAAAGTTTTGCCCTGAGGAAAACCAAGAACGAATGTCCACTATTTCCCGCTCTTTGCTCAAAGATGAATTACTCCATGTGGGTTACACAGCAAAACTCATCGAAGAGAAAGCCGATGAAAATCTCAATGAATTATTTTTAGAAAGATTAAATGATTTCAACGAGATAACTAAAGAAGAGCTTTCACAAAAGATTTTTGACTAAAACCATGTCAAAGATCAGTTCAACAGGCCTATTGATGAATACTCTATAGGCCAAAAATATTCTATGAAAATGTCGAAGTGAACAGGATAATAATGAAAATCAACCCAATAGAGAAATTTCAGGCACTATATAAAGTGGCTCGAGCCGACAGTACCTTACAGCAAAAAGGAGCGATTTGTATTTCAACGCTGGACAGTGACGGCTTTCCTGATTCCAGATTTGTTGATTTAAAAGAAGTAACAGCAGAAGGGTTTGTATTCTGTACAGACTATGAATCAAATAAAGGCAAATCAATTTCCCAAAACAACAAAATTGGTTTAACGGTATGGTGGGAGCATATTGAAACGCAAATTCGTATCAAAGGAAAAGTTTCAAAAGTAAACGCTGAACAATCACAGCAATATTGGTTATCTCGCTCTCGCTCAGCCCAATTAACAACATGGGCATCGAATCAAAGCCAACCTTTATCTCACAGTGTATCTCTTACAAATAATTTAGCAAAGTACTCAAAGGAATTCGAAACAGTTGAGGTTCCAAAACCCCCCATGTGGGGCGGCTACCTTATACGACCTATTCATTTCGAATTTCTTACATTTAGGCAAGATAGAATGCATATACGAGAGGTCATCACGCTAATTGATGAACAGTGGCATAAAAGTTTTTTGCAACCTTAACTCCTCATCTTATTTCTAGGCCTAAATGAAAATGACAAACTCAACTCTACAACACACACTTAACCAATCACTAAAAGAATTTGAATTGCCTGGTGCCTCAGCTATTTTCATTCAAAATGATCATAAAGAATTCGCTCACGCTGGAAACATTTCACTTAATGATGGCAAGTATGACTTTGATACTCAGTTTAGAATTGGTTGTTTGATAAAAGTCCTCACTGCTACTCAAATTATGATGTTAGTGGAAGACAAGCTGATTGATTTGGAACAACCTATCGTCACCTATATCCCCCAATTACAAAGTTCACGATCGGATTATTTATTAAGCATTACGACCAATCAATTATTGCTGCATGGTTCTGGATTAGTAGCCAATTTCCTTTATCAGGATAACAAGCTCACAACCACAAACATTATAGAGGCCGTTTGCCAATATTCTAATCAGGAGCTTTTTGTTTCTGCACCTTCTACACATTCATCATACAGCAATGTTGGCTATGTTTTATTAGCATTATTGATTGAAAAAATACGAAATAAGAGTTGGATAGAAGACTTAAACGAACGAATATTGATTCCATTGGAAATTGCACCAAAAGTACACGAAGAAACTAGCCCCTACTTTGGTGAATGTCTTAATAAAAACTGTCAAGGAACATATGCCTCTTTTGAACCAAAAGAGTTTACCCCAGCCGACGGCGGGCTCCTGTCTTTTAGCGCCAGAGAGCTGATGACTATTGCACAAGTACACTTAAATGGTGGCGTGGGGCCAAATGGTCAACGCATTTTGGCAAAAAAGCACATTGACGCTATGCAGCGTTCAGTCAACCAACTTTCAGGGCCATGGCCTGGCATGCGTGGATTAGGCTATGGCTGGCTGGCTTATGCTGATGGTTCATTTGGATTCAGCGGAGACGGGATCCGGCAACATGTATTAGTTCGAATTCTTCCAGAAACGAAGGCCGCCCTAATAGTCACGGCAAATTACCATTCGGCAGGAGTCTTATTTAATGAACTTTGGAATTATTGTTTAACGCAGATTGAAGGAGAAATGATAAGTCACGAAGGATCTCAACGTCTAGACAAACAGAACTTCAGTATAACAGACTGCTTTTTAAAACAATATTCTGACTCGTTTAGAACCTTTGAAATCAACTGGAAAGGCACTGAAGGAAACGTAAAAGTTTCATCCGTTCAACCAAATCTTTTCGGAGATCATAAACAAGTTGAACTTATCCATGTTAATGATAATCACTTCGTCGCACCAGAGTTAGGCGTATTCAGCAATTTATGGTTGATGACCGAAAAACTCGGTGAAAACGAAAACGGGATTCTTTGGAACGGTGTTTCTATGCTAAGAAGCCTATAATTCCAATCCTAGACTCACACACGATAGCAACACTTAAGTTAAACTTAGCAACTTAAAACATAAGGTTGAATGAAAATGACCCGCTTACCTGAAAGCTTAGAAAACAGTACAGAATACAAACTTAAACATTTGTGGATGGAATTAGTCGGCGCAGAGCCACAGCAAGATACCTCTTTTTTTACACTAGCGGCAAACTCACTGGATATAGTAAAGCTAAAGCAGTTTATATACCGAGAGTTTGAAGTAGATATCTCAATCAGTGATTTATATAAATCTAAAGTCTTTAGCGAACAATTACAGCACCTAAATTCCTTATTAATGCAAAAAGGAGCGATTTAGCATATGTTACAACGAGTGCCAAAACAATTTTTGGAAGGGAAAAAGGTACGTTTGGAATTGCTGTCACATTGCCACAGGCAGTCACTCATTGAAGCAATTAAAGACGGTAAATTATGGCAAATAACAGAAACCATGGTTCCAAACGAGGAAGAAGTCGCTGACTTTATCGACAAGGCTCAAATTGAGCATGCCGATAATACGGCTTTTGTTTACGCAATTGTAGACAAAGAAAGCAATAGCGTCGTGGGATCTTCACGGCTAATGAATATCAATTCCGCACATAGAAAAGTTGAAGTCGGATATACATTTATTGCAGCTTCTTGGCAAAAAACCTATGTTAATACAGAGACGAAACTATTATTGCTGACCCTTGCATTCGAATCGATGAAAGTCCATAGGGTTGAGTTTTCTATAGATTCAAAGAACTTTGCTTCTCAAAAGGCGATAGAAAGAATAGGAGCAATTCGAGAAGGAACACTTCGCAATCATATGATTCTCAGAAATCATAGAACAAGACACACCATCATTTACAGTATAATTACGGCTGAATGGAATCAAGTAAAAATGCGACTACAAGACAACTTAAAAACAAAAATACCTTGAACATGAATGTAATCCTAATCTGCGTCGATCAAATGCGTGCAGACACTATTGCTGCTCTGGGCAACAACCAAATAAATACACCGAATTTAGATAATTTAATTCATGAGTCATTCGTGTTTTTGAATCATTACAGTGCAGGGTCGCCCTGTGGACCAGCCAGAACCAGCCTTTTTACAGGACAGTACCCTAGCACTCATGGTTCTTTCCACAAGAGTCGGCCGTTGCAAAGTGAAACGAACCTAGCATTAGAGCTGAAAAAACACCAGATCCCGTCGTCTCTGTTTGGTTACACAGATACAACATATTCGACTTTATCTCAAAAGAGCGAAGACATAATGTCTGGATTTAATGTCCAAACTTATATGAATTTGCACGAAGTCGGGTTACAAAGTTGGATGAAATTCTTGAGAAAACAAAATATATCTGTTCCCACAAAGGCAATGGATATTTATAAGTTACCAATATTACCATACGATTCATCAAACAGTGACACCGCTTTTCTAACAGATCAGGCGATCAATTTCATTAATAATCATCAATCATTCGGTTTTTTACATTTGGCTTATTTTCGACCTCACCCACCATTTGTTGCACCTAATCCCTTCTCAAACAGCTATCAAGATCTTGTTATTAAAAAGCCTTCTACAAGATTAGAAGACTTTATTTCGATGCATCCACTCCATCACGCCCTCTTTGAAAACGTCTATGGTCAACAATTTCAAGGTCTTCATCCCAGAACAATCGAAAAACAACTTTTAGCTAAATTCGCATCAGATCAAGCAGAATATTATGCGCTTATCTCTGAATTAGATCTTCATATAGGCCGACTCATCGGTTGCCTTAAAGATAAAAACCTATTTGACGACACTATGTTTATTTTCACCAGTGACCACGGCGAATTATTAGGAAAGAACTGGCTTTATGAAAAAGGGGGATATTTTGACTCATCTTTTCATGTACCTTTAATTTTTAAGCTACCTAAATCTATTAAAAAACGCTCCCCAAAAATATTTACCGAACCTTATACCAGTTCGATTGACTTAATGCCCACAATATTAACATTATTAGGTATTTCCATTCCCAAAAATGTCCAAGGCCAGTCTTTCTCTAATCTAATGGTAAAAAGTGAAAACAATCATAAATACAGAACAAAAGTTTGTTTTGAAAACTTCGATTATATAGACAAAGTCCATTTCAACAGAAGCGCTGTGATCAAAGATAATGATTACAAATATGTTCATTGTTCACATTACGATGACCTCTTTTTTGATCTTAACCTAGACCCATCAGAAAACCAAAATTTAGCAAAAATACCACGCTATGCTTCACTTATTGATGAATATAAAAATGCCCTAAAGCATGAGCAGCTATTATCCATTAAAGAGTGCTTTAAAACATAAAGACGCAAACAAGGTTAAAAAGGAACATTACCATGAAAATATTTGATACCAACCTGAGTAAATCCTGAGTAAATAACGTAAAAAAGTCATGCCCATCCAACTCAACAAAAAAGGGAGCCTAAGGCTCCCTTATATAAAATAATGTGTTTTAACGCTTACGACGCGACAGTCCAAATAAAGACAATAAGCCTAAACCTAAGAACCCAAGTGAACCACCATCACTGGTTGGCTTATTTTCAGGCTCAACTTCAGGCTCAATCTCAGGCTCTTCCTCTGTATAATTCAGTGCAATGATCACAGGATCATGATCTGACGCTGAAAATGCATTTTCAGACTTTTCAAGTGTACCGGTGTACTTGCTTGAATATTCAAACAGATTCGACTCAACCGAGTTGATATGCCAATCTTCAATGGCCACCATACGCTCAGCAACACTGGCATTACCTAAAGCATGATCCAAATTACCTAACTCGCCATTATAAGTGTACGAATAGGTCGCCGCCCCGTGAGCTTGAGTATTCAAATTAATAAAGCCGTAGCCTTGCTTGATCTCACGAGCTTCGATATCAAAAGGCTCACCGCCTAATGTGGTGTGAGAAGCAGTATAAATTGCATTATCTGAGGTTTCTGCATCATAATCGGTTAACACTCGAACTGGATCTTCCATACCGTAAGCATTCAAGTCACCGATAATCAGAATATCCCCTTCGACATCACTTAAGGCATCCCCAATAACGGTCGCCGCTGATACACGAAACTCATTACAACGTCCCTGTAAATCAGCTGGATCATCACTTTCCTCACCTGCAATCCAATCTTCTAAACACGCCGAGCCTTTAGATTTTAAATGGTTAACAACAACCGTTAAGCTTTCATCATTAATGGTGAAGGTCTGAGCTAAACTATGACGTTGATATTTTTCATATGCAGGATTCGCTTCAGCTTTACCGTCGTTAATACGTGCAATGATAGCTTCAGGTACATGCTGCTCAGGCGTTTCAATGACTAAGGCCTCTCCTGCTGGCGTCACAGTACTTGGACGATACAATAAGCCCACCGCAATGGCATCAGAGCCTAAATATTGGCCTTCGTCTTTATCCGCATCAGTAATTTCAATGAACTGATAAGCTTGTTCTTTCTCAAGCCCAGAATTCAATGCTGTTAATAAGTTTTGAATCGCACTATTCTCACCAAAACCATTATTTTCAATTTCCATTAAGCCAACAATATCGGCATTCATGGCTAAAATTGCATTCACAATTTTCGTGCGCTGAAGGATCATGTCCTCTTCAGATTCGGCACCGCGATTACCACCTGAAGGATTTTCATCTCCATCAATAGCATAGGTAAAGAAGTTTAATACGTTAAAGCTGGCAACACGAATATCACCTAATGAAGCCACCTCTGGGATCTCAACTCTATCGTTATTATGAATAAAATTGGTTTCTTCCAGCGCATTGGTCACCACAAAACGATACTTGCCATAACCATAGCTCACCACACCTTCTACATCGGCGATGGTATCCCCCACACGAATATAACCGGTTTCGGCATTAAACTCGCTAAAATAAGGGACTTCACCTGAACCCGCTTTATAATCTGACTCAATAAACAATTGATTTTGGCTATTCGTTTCTGCTAATGCTATGGCCTCTTCAGATAATGGCGCATACACTTGCGTTGGCTTCATAAGAGGCGCTTTATGGGACAACACCATGTTGTTACGACCCGCATCATAATCGTAACTAAAACTGCGACTCACCAATAATTCACTAGTCGCTTCAAGCTTAATCTTCATGCCTTCGAAACGCTCAAGCGCTTCGGCTAAGCTATCACCTTCATTGACATAAAAGCTGGTTGCCGCAAGCACATCGCCTTGCTCACCCACTTCCATTTTTTGCTCATCTTTAATATCAATTTGCGTCAGGCCGTAATATTCTTTGACTAAGCCTTGCACACACACTTCAACGCCAGGTTGAATACTGTCAGGGGCAGCTTCACCTAAATACACAAAAATACCATCAGAGGTTTCATCTAACCCGTCACCAGTGGCTTCTTGTAAATAGAAACCCTTGTATAAACTCTCCCCGCGCGTAGTCACAATCCCTTTTACCGTCACTTCAACAGCGGATTCAAATTGCGATTCCTCTAAAACGTCATCGTCATCTTTAATAATAAAAGGACTATAGTCCCCTGAGCCTTGAACGTTATAAATCGGCAATACCATTTGCCCATCACACGTAAACGGCACTTCTTCTACAGGCGTTTCAATGGGTGTATCACCGTCAGTTGCGCCAGCAAAAGACCCTAAACCTGAAAACGTACCTTTATCCAGTGTGGTCCACTGACTCTCTTCAAAGGCGGCGCTGCCACTGGTGACATCACTGCTGCGCGCTAAGGTGACATCACGACCCCAATCGTCACTAGAGCCAATTTCTCCCATCACATCAACAGCTACATCACCATTAAATAGCACGACGGCATCATTACCATTAAAACCTAAACTTGCTTCTAACACATCAACCGATGCATCGAGTCCTAAATCCGCGCCTAGATTTGCAATCACTTTAACGGCACCAGCTTCTAGTTGACCTTCAAGTGTAAAAACATTCGTCGCATCTGTATTGCCATTATTATAATTTGCTAAGCTATAGTTTGATAAATCAACGGCAACTTCACCGGAGTTATAAAGCTCAATGGCTTTATTATTTCCGCTCTCTTCAACATATTCAGTGATGATCACATCTGCTTGCGTTAATGTGGGTAACATAGCAGCAACGGCCGCCGAAATAATGGTCATTTTTGTATTATACATTTGGATTCAACCCCAGTTTTTATCATTAAATCGCCCATTGTGTGTTGGACGTAGGCGGGATTGTCACAGACTTTAACTGTTAACAAAAGGTAAAATAAAATATTTTTAAGACAAAGAATAACTATGAAAGAACAAAATAAAATCAAAACCCAAACAAACCATACATTTAGTTAACAATGAAACGCTAATATAAAGATGCCACTGTTTTTTTAACCGAAGAAATAATCGCCATAAAAAAGGGAGCAATACGCTCCCTTATTCATAATCATAGGTGTTTTATCTCACATTGTTATCCATTTTGAACTATCACATTAGCTATCTCCAAAAGCTCCAACGCGAGAAAAACTGAATAATACGCTCAATGATCTGTTCGATAATTGAAGACTCTGGCTCCGGTTCAACTTCAGCCTCTTCATAAGCTAACGCAATAATCACAGGATCATGATCTGATGCAGAAAAAGCATTATCAGACTTTGCAAGCCCACCAGTATATTCACTTGAATACTCAAACAAAGTCGACTCAACGGAATTAATATGCCAATCTTCAATGGCCACCATACGTTCAGCCACACTTGCATTACCTAACGCATGATCTAGGTTACCTAATTCACCACTAAACGTATAAGAGTAAGTGGTTGTGCCATGAGCTTGTGTATTAAGGTTTATAAAACCATAACCTTGTTCAATTTTACGTTTATCAGCATCTAAGACTTCCCCAGCTAATGTGGTATGTGATGCAGTATAAATATCATGACTTGATGCAGTTGCATCATAGTCCGTTAATACGCGAATAGGATCTTCCAACCCATAAGCATTCATATCACCAATAACAAGAATATCACCCTCAATTGCTTTTAGTGCATCACCAATCACCGCAGCAGCAGATACGCGAAATTCATTACAGCGACCTTGTAAATCGGCCGGATCATCATTCTCTTCACCTTCAATCCAGTCCTCTAAACAAGCAGATCCTTTAGATTTGAAGTGATTGACCACCACAGTTAAAGATTCACCGTTAACAGCAAAGGTTTGTCCTAAACTATGACGTTGGTATTTATCATACGCAGGGTTGGACTCTAAATTATCCCCTTCACCACGAGTCACCAGCCCTTCTGCCGCATGTTGCTCCGGAGTTTCAATAACAAATGCATCACCTTGAGGTGTAACATTGGCAGCGCGATACAATAAACCCACGGCAATGGCATCTGAACCTAAATAGCTTCCTTGATATTTATCACTATCAGCAATTTCAATAAACTGATATTGCGCTCCTTCATCAAGTTCGTTATTTAATGCCGTTAATAAGTTTTGAATAGCGCTATTTTCACCATAACCATTATTTTCAATTTCCATCAAGCCAACAATATCGGCATTCATGGCAATAAGCGCATTCACGATTTTAGTGCGCTGTAAAATCATCTCTGCTTCAGTCTCTGCTCCACGGTTACTGCCTGTCGGGTTGGCATCGCCTTCAATAGCATCGGTGAAGAAGTTCAAGACGTTAAAGCTCGCCACACGAATATCACCAACAGATGCTGTTACAGGCGTATCGAGACGATCATCAAGGTGAATAAAATCTGTTTCAACGAGGTTATTGGTAGCCACTAAGCGATACTGATCATAACTGTATGTCACCACGCCTTCTAAATTAACCAACTGATCACCAATTCGAATATAGCCAGTCTCAGCATTGAAATTATCAAAATATGGCACCACGCCATCATCAGCTTTAAAATCTGATTCAACAATCAATTGATTGATACTGTTTGCAGCAGCCAATGCAATGGCTTCATCTGAAAGTGCAGAATAAACCTGTGTCGGCTTCATCAAAGGGGCTTTATGTGACAGCACCATATTATTGCGGTAAGCATCGTAATCGAAACTAAAATTACGAGTGACTTTCATTTCACTCGCCAAATCTAATTTGATATTCATGCCTTCAAAACGCTCTAATGCTGTGTCTAAACTTTCGCCTTCGGACACATAAAAAGCGGTTGCAGCAAGGATTTCCCCTTGTTCACCCACCTCCATTTTTTTATCATCTTTTATATCTATTTGCGTAAGGCCATAATATTCTTTCACTAAGCCTTGTACACAAACCTCGACACCTGGCTGAATAGTATCAGGAGCCGCTTCATTCAAGTAAACAAAAATACCATCAGAAGTCTCGCTCAGGCCGTCACCTTCAACGTCTTGCAAATAAAAGCCTTTAAATAAACTTTCGCCGCGAGCTGTTACCACCCCTTTAATAGTCACTTCATCTGTTGACTCATATGCCCCTTCTTCAACCAGTGGACTCGAATCTCCGTCACCTTGTACAATATAAATTGGAGTAAGAGTAGCGCCTTCACAGGTAAAAGGATCTTCAACAGGCACATCTGTATCTGTATCGTTTATAGTGCCTAAGCCAGAAAAAGTATCTTTCGCTAATGTCGTCCACTGGCTATCAATAAAAGCGGCACTGGCACTCAACGCATCTTGATTACGTTGCAATGTGACATCTTTCCCCCAACTAGACGTTGTTGGTACACTGCCCACAATATCAATAACGGTATCGCCATTTAGGAGCGCAACCGCATCTCCCCCATTAAAACTAAGGCTGGCAGTAACCGTATCAACATCCTCACCTAAGCCTAAATCAGCGCTAGCATGTGCAAATACTTTTACCGCGCCAGCTGCAATTTGTTGCCCATCAAGCGAAATAGCATCACTTGCCTCTGTCGCACCATCTTTATAGCGAACAAGAGTGTAACCCGTTAAATCCGCACTCGTTTCGCCAGTATTATAAAGTTCTATTGCTTTATTAAAGCTACTCCCCTCTACGTATTCACTGATAATGATTTCGGCTTGTGCCAAATTTGGCAACACCGCAACCACGGCGAGTGAAGCAATGCTTCTTTTTATTTTCATGCTCATTGTTATCAACCCTACTTCTTTTATTATTGTGCCACTCAATATAAAACTGAGTGTGAATTAATTGTCACAGACTTATGTGTCAAAAAAAAGATAACAACAAATAATTTACAGTTTAATTGGGGCGGAATATAAGGTTCAAAAATAACTTTAGCTAAGCAAGTAAAAAAGGAGATTAAAAAAATTAAACAAGAAAATAATCTAATAATATGAATATAAATAAGTTATTACTCATCCATAGTGGAATGACCTAAATCGCGGGCATATTTTCTTTATAAATAAAAATTTAAATTAAGCCTAAAATAATCTATGTAAATATCTAGACCCGTTTGATATTTAATCAAACTAGACACATTAAAATAGTTATATTGAGTGAAAATTGAATTAAAAAATCCTAAAAAAGATAATCACTTAACGATACAAGTTGATACACAATCTTGTAACAAGTTAAGTAAAGATAATGCACCCATAAGAAAAACATTAAAAATGACTTTGAAAGGTCTGAGCCCAACGTAATAATTCAACACGATTTCTCGACTCTGTTTTACGATAAATAGATGATAAATGCGCCTTAACAGTATGCTCACTAATACAAAGACGCTCAGCAATTTCTTTATTTCTTGCACCACTGGCCACTAATTGAATAATTGTTTTCTCTCGAGTCGTTAGCAAATGCAATGCTGCAACCGATTGAGGCGATAAACCAGCAGCAGGATCTGACTGCTCAATTAAATGACGGTATACCTTACTTAATAACGGTCTTTCATACCAAAGTTCATTGGCTATCATTTTACGTAAAGCCGTTAATAGTAAATCCATCCTTTGATCAGCAAACAAAACACCTCGAATCCCTAGCATAAGCGCAGATTCAGAGTCTAATGTATCTCTTTCGACACAATACAAAGCAACCGGCACATGTTGGACAAGCTTCACAGCAACTAGAGGGATCCCATTATTATTTAAAGCCGCTTTTTGCTGAGCAATAAGGTAAAAGCTACTTTTATTTTCAACTTCCAATTGTTCGACCCTACTCACAACCCGCGTTTTAAAACCAATTGACTCAGCTAAAATAGCAAGATGGCAGGGAGTCGTCATCTGATGAAGAAACACTAATTCATCGATATCTTCCATATTGGTACCTTCCACTTCTAATAGGGAGGATCTTTTCTAAAATATGTTTAACAATGAGTCTTTAGTATAGGACAGGACAAGCGTTTTACCCAAGTGGGTGGTATCGACACCCACTGCCCCTTTAAATTTGCTTAACGTATTGAAAATTAAATTTTTGCTATTTGCGTATCTTGATACTTAGACAACAACACTAACGCGACTATGCCGCCAATCAATGCCATCAACATATCCGATTGAGTATCCCATATATACCCTTGTGTCCCTAAAAATGCTTCCGCCCCCTCGCCTGTTGCAGCAGCAACCCACCATTCGATTAATTCATAAAAGGCTGACAGAGCTAATACAAAGCAACAAATTAAAAAAGGTCGCCAAAAACTCAACTTAATCACATTGAGACGAATAAACACTTCTCGAGCAAGCATCGCTGGAATAAAGCCCTGCGCAAAATGACCAACCTTGTCATAATTATTTCGCCCAGATCCCGTCACTTCAGCGATCCAATCAAATAATGGGACTTCGGCATAAGTATAGTGGCCTCCTACCATCAAAATGATGCAATGAAGTAAAATCAACACATAAGATAATGTGGTCAACTTAAAGGTTTTAAACGTAAAAAATAAAATGGGTATAGCAATCAAAGCAGGCAAAACTTCTAAAAACCAAGTAAACTGATCTTTAGGGTTAACCCCTGACCATATCAAAACAATTAAATATATAATTAACCACAAGAGCTTGTTATGCAAAATAATTTCTCCTTAGATAATATTGTTCTAAATGTAAAACAAACACTTTAGCCATCTAGCCCTCCACACTGTAAATAAAAAATGTTACTTTATACACAAATCACAACAGATACTCGCTGAAATCAACCCACTTAAAAGGTACTCACATCATGGCGCAATACTCGCTGGAAAAGGATAAAATTAAAATCCTGCTATTAGAAGGCGTTCATCAATCAGCTATTGACGTATTTCAACGCGCTGGCTATACCAATATTGAATACCATAAAGCCTCATTAGGAGAAGAAGCTTTACAAATAGCCATCAAAGATGCGCACTTTGTAGGATTACGTTCCCGCACTCAATTAACCGAAGCTGTGCTCAATAAAGCCGAAAAGCTGGTCGGTATCGGTTGCTTCTGCATTGGCACTAATCAAGTTAATTTAAAAGCCGCTGAAAAGCGGGGTATTCCAGTATTTAACGCACCTTTTTCCAATACCCGAAGTGTTGCTGAACTCGTGCTTGGCCAAGCTATCATGCTTCTTAGAGGCATTCCGAAACGAAATGCTGCCGCTCACAGAGGCGAATGGCTTAAAAATGCCATTGGTAGCTTTGAAGCCCGTGGTAAAACATTAGGCGTTATTGGCTATGGACATATTGGTACCCAATTAGGTATTTTAGCCGAAACCTTAGGCATGAGGGTCATCTTCTTTGATATTGAAGATAAGCTACCGTTAGGTAATGCACAGCAAGTACACTCATTAGCATCACTTTTATCCAACGCTGATGTCGTGAGCTTACACGTCCCCGAGACCAAGCAAACAAAAGACATGATAAGTGAAAAAGAATTCTCCTTGATGCGTAAAGGCAGTATCTTTATCAATGCTTCTCGCGGTACCGTTGTTGATATTCCTGCCTTAGCAAATGCGATAGAATCAGATCACCTAGCTGGCGCAGCCATTGATGTTTTTCCAATTGAACCTAAGTCTAATAAAGACGAGTTTATCAGCCCGCTACGCGGACTAGACAATGTCATTTTAACCCCCCATGTGGGTGGCAGTACTTTAGAAGCACAAGAGAATATCGGTATTGAAGTCGCAGGAAAGCTCGCCAAATATTCTGATAATGGCTCAACAATGACAGCCGTTAATTTCCCAGAGGTCTCCCTCGCACAACATACTGGCACCTCAAGGTTATTACATATCCATCATAATAAACCTGGCATCTTAATTAAAATTAACCAAGCTTTTTCTGAGCAAGGAATTAACATTGCCGCGCAGTACCTACAAACAACAGCTGATATCGGTTACGTAGTAATGGAAGTCGATTCTGAACACGGTAATAAAGCCCTTGAACAAATGAAACTCATTGAAGGGACGATTAGAGCGCGTTTATTGCGTTAGAGAAAACACAAAAAGCACGATGTAAATCGTGCTTTTTCATCTTAAGCATATTGCACCAAACTCAATTACGGTTACAATCGATAAACTTGCAAATGGACAATATGTCGGAACACTTTATGACCCCCCCTCAAACGCCATCCAATAAAGCCGTAAATAAGCATTCTACAGAGTTAAACATTAGTCCACTCACTCATTTAAGCTTAATGAAAATCACGGGAAAGCAAAGACATAGCTTTATTCAAGGGCAAGTCACAACCGATATTGATACATTAGGACTAGACGAATGGCGCTGGGGCGCACATTGTGATCCTAAAGGAAAAATGTTGGCCAGCTTTCGCGCTTTTAATATTGATAATGCCCTGCTCATGTTGATGCCAAAAACAACATTACAAGCTGATTTACCCCAACTGGCAAAATATGCAGTATTCAGTCAAGTTGAACTCACTGACGCCAGTGAAGAATATTCACTTCTTGGTATTAGTGGCCCGAAAGCAACAACCTGGATAAATACACAATTTGGCCATATAACATCCAGAGTGACACGAATTGAAGACACCATTATTCTTCAAGATGATACTCGGTTTATTCTCGTCATGCCAACTAATGATGCCCGAAAAATAATCGATAACAACACAGGCTCAATTACAACAAAAGAAACATGGCAAGCATTGGAAATAAACTCTGGTTATCCCAATATTGATGTTTCTCATCAAGGGCTATTTGTTCCTCAAATGTGTAACCTACAAGCCATCGATGGTATCAGCTTTACCAAAGGCTGCTATATGGGCCAAGAAACCATTGCCAGAATGAAATATCGAGGCGGAAATAAACGCGCGCTTTACATCATTACAGGCTCCACAGAGCAAAACATTTCACTTGAGAGCCAATTAGAAATTGCCTTAGATGAACAACAATATCGTAATGCCGGAAAAATAATTGAATATTTTCAAGAGGGCAGTAAAGTATTATTAACAGCGGTATTGGCAAATGATACTAACACGGATTCAATATTACGTTTCCAAGGTGATACTCAGGCTCATTTACATATACAAGCTTTACCCTATTCATTAGATGAATAAATACGCTCAATCGAATATAAATCATTCAGAAATTTAGTCCCAAAAATCGCGACAAACAGGGAAACAACATATGAAAACAGGCAAAAATGATGGCAAACTGTTAAAACTCGCAATAGAAATTGGCGTCGGTTACGCTAAAAAACGAGGCTTTTCCGACTTTGATAAAGGTATTTCCCCTAAAGATAAAGTCGAGTGTATTTATCGCCTCCTAGTCAAAGATAAATTAATACAACCTCTTGCAACGGATAAAGAAGATGGTCCAAACATGAAACACAAACTGATTTTGTGGATAAGTCGGCAGTTACCTGAAGAGCACCCATTATTAAAATAACATCTTCCCTTACACTGATAAAATGGGGGAAATAACTTCCCCCACAAAGAGTTACCAAGAAAAAAGTATAGTGAATCTTTGCCTTTGAATCGACTCTGACCCTCTAAGACATTTATGCATTATACAGTTGATAAGTATAAATGCCGCCATCACCAATACTATCAAACTCAACAGCAATACAATCTTGGTTAGTATCCCTGTTCACATTAAACATATAATGAATATAAGTATCAAACTTTCGCTTTTTTATCTCAGACGAAAAAGCAAAATCATTACCTGATACTTGTGCTAGAGATGTCGGTATTTGATTATTATCAACATCCCTAGCCGAGATCACCTTTAATTCTTTTCTAATAAGATCAATCGATACACAAGCCATCCCATTTCGGTTATCCCCATGATCATCATTAAAAAAAGTCAGCTCTATATAAACATGACCAATATTATTATTAGAAGATTTAAAACGATTCAAGGTACTTGAAATAATATAAGTCAACGGTGAAGTCTTACCAAAGAGGTAAAAATCATGAATATCATTTCTAAAAAAGCCACGGCGCATAAAGTCGTATGGACAGCCTTTAACTGCAATTTCTCCAACATGTTTAAATCCATTGATATCAGTAATATCCTGATGTTGATTCGCCTTTACATTAGATATGTACATCAAAGTGTCTCTCAAAGAAATAGCATGAATATCCAAACAAGCATATTCAATATTGGTTTTAAGTTAATTATTGTTTTATTTATGTTAATAACATTAATGTTAAACGAATTATTTGAACAGAGTATTCTTTTATGAAAAATACCACAAGATAATATCATAGTTGTACATTATAAATAAACTTAAAGCCCCTATTATTTACAATAATAAACATAAAGATACTAACACATCAAAATGTCTCTTTAGGAAAAAAGGCCGTTATATCGGTAAATTTAGAAATAAAAGAATCAATAATCAAATAAAAAAGGCAAGCTAGTCAATTATATGTTTATTTGAATATTTCAATGAACAATGACGATTAAATGACAAGTTATGCGTTATAGACAAAACCCTTACCATAAAAAATACCCACTTTCAATACAATATTAAAAGTGGGTAATATTATCAGTTCAATATACTAACAGAGAATTAAACTCTCTTTGTTCGTTAGCTCTCAATAGGCGACACAACAAATAACAAGTCATTTTGTGATACTTGTTGTCCATTACTATTAAGAATACGCTCAATACGGTATTTCTTATCTTCCGGATAAAGCACAGCATTTTGACGATTAAAGCCGGCTAACGTCACTTGAGAAAACATCTTCATTGCCTCAGTTAAAGCAAGGGTTTGATCAACAGTCACAATGTCCCCTTCTTTAACAAAATCTGCCTCTCCTGGTGCCGGTGATGTATAGAAAATGCCCGCACCTTGCGCTAGTACTTTCAGCTCATCACTACCACCAACACGCAATGATTCAGTATCTACGCTCACTGTATCTGCAGCGGCTTCCATTTCAGCAATCAACTCAGGAATATCAAGTTCTGCCATTAGACGTGGTAAATAGTTCGTGTCGTAAACACCTTTATTGAACGTTTCATCTTTCAAAATACGCTTCAATAATGGAATGTTAGTCGCAATCCCCTTAAGTACTACAGAATCTAAATAATCATACAGTTTAGTGACAACATCCTCACGGCTTTCACCACGACAAATAATCTGTGCAATTAAACTATCATAGTATGGAGACACTTCTTTATCACTGGCCGCAATAGAAATAATCTCTATATCATCACGTTCTGGCATTACGCACTCAGTGATCATTCCAGGGTTTGGCTGAAGTTGTAAGATACCATCGCTATCTAATGCCGCTTTCTCAGCGGTTACACGAACTTCAATAGCATAACCCTTAGAAACAGGCGCTAGATTTTCTATTGAGCGTCCTGCGGCAATATCAAATTGCGCACTAACGATATCAATACCCGACGTCGCTTCTGTCACTGGATGTTCAACCTGCAAACGAGTATTCATTTCCATGAAGTAGACTTCATTGGCATCAAGGTTGTAAATAAACTCAACTGTCCCTGCCCCCATATAATCGGTGACATCACCTAAAGCACGAGTGTATTCAAGGACTTGCTCTTGAAGTTCAGCAGGCAGCATCGTTGAACCAGACTCTTCAATAACTTTTTGGTTATTACGCTGAACAGAGCAATCACGTAGCCCCAAGACTTTGGTATTACCAAATTTATCACGTAATAGCTGCACTTCAATATGACGTAAACTTGTCACATATTTTTCAAGATACAAATCACCATTACCAAATGCAGCAGCCGCTTCCGTTGATGTTTGTTGGAATAATCCAATCATATCACTAGGGCGCTCTACAACTTGGATCCCTTTACCGCCACCACCTTGTACTGCCTTAAGCAAAACAGGATAACCAATCTCATTTGCCACATTAACAGCTTGTTCGGCATTATTTAAAATACCATGACTACCAGGCACAACAGGTACATTTTGAGATTGTGATGTCTTAATCGCATTCGATTTGTTACCCATAGTCGTCATACTTTGCACGCTAGGACCAACAAAGTTCACGCCATTATTGACACATAATGCCGCAAACTGAGGGCTTTCAGATAAGAAACCAATGCCTGGATGCAACGCATCAACATTTTCATACTCAGCTACTTTTAAGACAGAGTAAGCATTTAAGTAACTTTCATCTGACGTATTCCCCCCAATACACACAAGCTTATCATTGGCTTTTAGCATATCCGCTGGAACCGAAGTCATATCGGGATCTGATGCCACTAAAACCACATTAATATTATTATCATGGGCCTTACGAATTAATTTAACCGCAGTACAGCCACGAGCATGAACCAACACTTTATTAATTGGCTTCATCAAACCACGTGGATCATCTTGTACAATTTCTTGATCAGCAATAGAAGCCTCAGGCACTAGAGTCGATAAGGCATTGGTGATCACGCTCTCAATGTTCATCGTAGGTTTTGGCATTAAAGGATCAATGCTGGCTAATTGATCATCAATGGTATGACTAAATGGATTACTGACCAATCCATGCATTGCACCGGGGACTTTAGACAAGTAATTTGACAGGGTCGATGTAGAAGGCAAATATGCTGGTACTACCATTTGACCCGCAAAAGGCATATTGGTGCCAGATAGGTAATAAGTTTGTACCAAAGGATGCGTCACAAAACTGGCTTGCGCTCCCCCCGTACAGTCGCCATAACCAAACATAAGCACTGGCAACTCATTATCACGAATAAAACGCGTGATCCTGTCATTCACCACAGCCATAGAAAAGAGTGCTGCAGCCCCTTCTTTGGTCTGCATACCACCAGAACTGATAAAACAAATAACGGGTAACTTACGTTTCGCGCACTCAATAAGCAGTGCACTGAACTTCTCAGCACTGGCCATATCAAATGCACCTGCTTGGAATGCTGTATTCGATACAGCAACACCCACACGCATATGCTGACCTTCACTTTCAAAATCAGCTAATCCCGTAATAAGACCACACGGACGAACACCTCTATCTAGTGCATCTTCAATGGATAGACGAAAACCTGGAAAGTTCAATAAGTTAGCAGAAATTTTATCGCCATTAATTTCTTCAAATTGTGTGAAGAATTTATCAACGATTGCATTCCAAGACATTTTACCTGCACGTTTCTCATCGCGAAGGACTTTTTGAATAAGAAGATCTTGATAACCCATAGTCAAACGGTTCCAGAAATCTTTCCGGCGACCAATACGAACAGGGTTAATCGCACCTGTATACTCGTTACTTTCCTCTTCACTATCGAAATACTCAGGGAGTAAACGTTCAAAGAAGTAAGTTAAAATAACAAATAAACTGTCATTGAGTTGAGGAAAGCCAACACTTTTCCATTGTTCCGTGCGGGTTAATAATTCTGCACGGTTTGACTGAGACATAAAATATTTCAGCCACTTATAAAATTTACTCTTATCGTTTGGCACATCTTGCGTCGAAAGAGCCGAATCGATTGAATCATGCAATAAATTATTAACCGATCCGCGAGCCAAGCTTTTTGACATCATCGCTTCTTTCGCAATTGATGCTAAGTTACCCACGACATTATCATACAACGCATTAAAAATAAGAATATTACGGCATTGCCAGATAAAGTCTTCACGTAAATCTTCATGCTGAATCACATCAAGAACGGTCAATTGGTTCAATTCAGGCCAGTCCGCCTGTTTCACCGCATCGGGTAACGTTTCAAGGTGCTGAATCAGCCCTTTAAAATTATTCTCAGCATTACCTTTCCAGCGATGGAATAACGACCAACCTATGTTAAAGATAAGGGCCTTACGCGCTTTTTTGTAATTCTCTTTCGGCTCACCTAAAATGAAACGAGTCAACATATTACGTTCTGTTGACACATCTTCACGTTTAGCAATAAAGTTGCCCCACAGTTTATTCAAGTCTTCATCATAAACCAATTTATCTGGGCTTGATAACCAAGACTGAAACACGCGGTTTTGCTCTTGTGCAATACGTTCAAGCAAATCACCTTCTGGTACACTCACTTTTGACAAACGGCCATATTGCTCTTGTGAAATAGAATGAATGCGACTGCGAAGCGTCAAATAACGTAGATAACGATAAGCACTACCAAACAAGTTAAAATACATGGTTGGGTTGGTGGCCACTGCAAGCTCAGCATTTACCTCTAATGCCGTTAAACTTTTAGATGGCTTTAAAAAGCGCGCTAAACTACGATCATAGTGCTCACGCAAATCATCAGATTCACGAACAAATTGCAATGCCGCTTGCTCTATCGCTTCAATACTACTAATTATCGCACGACGTAAGTTATGTTGACGCTCATCTTTATCACTGGGAGAAAAATCAACAATACCATCGATACACCCAGCAGTATAAAGCTCCTCAGGTGATACCCCTACGGATTTAGCACACTCTTGCCAAGACAAGTTATATTTACGGGCAATACTCTGTAGGCCCTGAGGTTGAATGGTGTTAAAAATACCGTCACGTAATGACAGCAAAATATTAGCCGCCGCCAATGGAATAGCGCCACCAGAATAACCTGCGCCAATCACAATCCCCAAAGTGGGAACATCCACATTCGCACTTTCTGCAATCGCCTTTGAAATCGAGTGCGCTTGGTTTTGACTGTTAGCGATTTCACCTGCATCGGCACCTGGCGTGTCGATTAAATACACAATCGGCATACCCAACTCAGCAAAATGACGAATCGCTTTACATGCCGCTAGATGATGCTCCGGCATCCAAGCACCATTGGCTGTGGTACGCTCTTGAGCGATAAAACCAATACGGCGGGCACGTGAACCAAAGTTCAATTCAATTTCAGCGCTATAAAAAGAGCCAATATGGGTTTCTGTGACTAATTTACCTTTTAGATCGGCAATGACACGCTTGGCACCAAGACGGTTTTTATCTTGTGTAGGCTGAATAACCTTAGTCACGTACTCATCTACGTTAAGTTGAGCAAGGCTTTTTAGGTTACTTTCTATGGCTTCATCATTTAAAAGCCCTTTAATCTCTTCGGATAAAGTTTGCTTGCTGTGCTCAGGAAAGAGTGAGAAGTCTTTGGCCAATTGTTCTGCTTTTAAAAAAAGCGGATCGGCGGTAACGGCCTGAGTCTGATTGGTGGGCTGATCTGTGCTGGTCATCTAAAGATCCTCTGCTTAGCCTCAAAAAAATTTTTAGCCCGTGAATATAACTTTGTTATCATGTCAAATACCATTAAACTAAGCTAGACGCTTTGTTCCATTTTTGAGACAGTGACAATAACATGCCAGATTTAAACGGTATGATGCTGTTTGCCGCCGTTGTTCGAGCGAAAGGATTCTCTCAAGCTGCTCGCGAAACAGGCATGCCAAAATCAACCATTAGCCGTAAGGTTGCGCAACTTGAAGAACAGTTGGGCGTTCGCTTACTACAACGAAACACACGCAGTTTGAGTCTGACTCAAGTGGGTGCGCTTTTTTTTCAACACTGTACAAGTATAAGTGATGAGCTAGAAGCTGCCAAAGCCACCATAGAGAATACCCATAACGATGTCTCTGGCTCTCTGAGAATCGCCATTCCCGTTTCTTTTAGCCAAGAGCTGATTGCACACCTTTGCAGTGGCTTTATGCGCCTATACCCCAATATTGAACTGGATGTTCAATTTACCGATAATGATGTCAGTCTCGTTGGAGAAGGTTATGACATTGCGATAAAGTATGGACCATTACAATCTTCCGATTTAATCGCCCGATTATTATTTGAGCGCCAATCTATCCTCGTCGCTAGCCCTAACTATTTAACGACCCATGGCACACCAGCCACACCTAAAGATTTAGTTAAACATGAAGGTATTTTATTAGGTACTTCACGTTCTGCGCCTATCTGGCCCTTAGGTAAAGGCCAAGCAAAAACCATGATCAACTTTAAAAAGAAAGTCAGAGTCAATAGCGCCGTTATGGTTAAACAACTCGTATTAGATGATTTTGGTATCGCTATGCTATCTAGCTCTGTATGCCAAGGAGAACTAGCCAGTGGGCGCTTAATTCCTTTATTACAAGAATGGCCCATTGAAGCTTTTAAAGTCTATGGTGTATATTCCAGCAAACGGCAATTAGCCACCAGCATTAAAGCCTTTCTCGATTTTTTTCATCAACGATTTACACATCAAGAGTCATTACAATCTTTAATGATGTAATCGTATTTTGATTAAACTGAGAAAAGCCTAAGCATGGCATCATTCAGACTATACACCGACATATAATAAGGCGAAGATGAAAGCACTCAAATCCATTTTCAATCAAGCGCAACAATCATTGGTATCACGTTCAATGATACCAAAACTGCCCAGTTTGATGCCTGTAACCCATAACATTACTCCACTACAACAGACATTAATTAAAAAAGTGGAAATCTGTTATCAAGCGGCTGAATCACAATTAGAGCTGCACTTTGCCAGACCGACTATAGGCTTTAAGTTACGAGGCAAATGTGCAGGGATGGCACACTTACAACATAACCACCTTAGGTTTAACCCCACATTATTAGCCAACAACAGTCAGGCTTTTTTAACGGAAGTGGTACCACACGAAGTCTGTCATTTACTTGTTTACCATATCTTTGGCAGAGTCAAACCTCACGGTAAGGAATGGAAAAATATGATGCAATATGTTTTTAACCTTTCGCCTCGTACTACCCATGATTTTGACACCACAGACGCCACAGGCCCCCAATTTCGCTACCAATGCCATTGCGGTACCATCAATTTATCACTGCGCCGCCACAACAAAATAATAAGAGGCCAAACTCAATACCGTTGTCGCCGTTGTAACACCCAATTAAGCCCCTTGTCATAGCCGAAGCATTCATAGCTATCATCCCCATAATAAAAACATTTTATAAGCTTTTTAAAACACTAAAAATCCATTGCTCCGCTAAACACAATCCCTTATTATCCCCCACCATACGTCATAATTTTGTCCATTTGGAGTTAACTTGAAAACTGCTTTCCCCCCCTTTTTAGTCACGATTTTTTTGTTACTCTTCTCATCTATCACAACCGCTTCTCCCGCCCATCCCAGTAGTTTTAGCCAAGCCAAAAAGTGGGCAAAAAAAATGTACTCAGTACAGCTACCTCATACAAGTTTTTATTGTGGCTGTGATATCCAAATCAAAGGCAAAAAGTGGAAAACTGACTTTGCCCGCTGTGGCTATCAAGTCAGAAAGCAAGAAATCCGTGCAGCACGTATCGAATGGGAACACATAGTCCCAGCTTGGGAGTTCGGCCATCAAAAGCAATGTTGGCAAAAAGGCGGCCGTAAAAATTGTAAAAAAGATACTGGATTTAAAAAAATGGAATCCGATCTGCATAACCTCGTGCCCGCCATAGGAGAAGTCAACGGCGATCGCAGTAATTTCCGCTTCAGTCAATGGAACGGTAAAGCTCGGCAATATGGCCAATGTAATATGATTGTTGATTTTAAAGCCCGTAAAGTCGAACCTCCCGTCTACACTCGAGGTAAAATTGCCCGTACTTATTTGTATATGCAAAAAAAATATGGATTGAAAATAGCCAAGAGCCAATTAAAACTCTTTAAAGCCTGGGATAAAACTTATCCTGTTGATAAAATGGAATGTAAGCGCGACACAGAAATTGCTAAAATTCAGGGCAATCATAACCCATTTGTCAGTCTTCATTGTGGCCCTAAAGGCAGTCAGCAAAAAGTCGTAAAATAAGGCATTAACTCTATGAGAATTCCGAGAATATATCACTCATCGCCATTAACCATCGCGCAAGAATGCCAGCTAAACGATGAAGCAGCTGTGCACGTAGGTCGCGTACTACGTATGAATGAAGGCGAACAAATCATTTTATTTAATGGTGATGGTCATGACTACTTAGCCAGTATTCAATCTGCCAGCAAAAAAAATGTCACTGTCAGTATTATTTCATCCCAAGCAAACTTAAGTGAATCACCGCTCAATTTGCATTTAGGGCAAGTGATCTCTCGAGGTGACAGAATGGATTTTACGTTACAAAAATCGGTTGAATTGGGCGTCAACACCATCACTCCGCTTTTTTCTGAGCGTTGTGGAGTCAAACTCAACGGTGAGAGATTAGAGAAAAAAATTCAACAATGGCAAAAAATTGTCATCAGCGCGTGTGAACAATCCGGCCGAAGTCACGTCCCCATCGTCCGCCAAGCAATGACCCTACAAGATTGGTGCAACGAAGCATCTGACGCAATTAAGCTCAATTTGCATCCAAGAGCCAGTCATGGCATTAATGATCTTGAACTCCAAACAAACCGTGTTCGATTGTTGATTGGTCCTGAAGGAGGACTATCTGAAGCTGAAATAAACATGACTGCAGAACACCAATTTACCGATATTTTATTAGGTCCCAGAGTATTAAGAACCGAAACAGCCGCATTATGCGCCATTAGTGCATTACAACTAAAATTTGGGGATTTAAGCTAGGACATTAATTGAACATCATAGATAAAGACAATAAAGGAATCGCGTTATGATCAAACTCGGTATAGTGATGGATCCCATCAGTAATATTAACATCAAGAAAGACTCCAGCTTTGCTATGCTAATGACAGCACAGGCACGCGGTTATCAATTATTCTATATGGAAATGAATGATCTCGCCATGCTCAATGGCCAAGCGAGAGCAAATATGAGTCCACTCTCAGTAACAGACGATCCACAAAATTGGTATCAACTAGAAACCGCTCAAGATCTGCCTTTATCCGATCTAGATGTCATTTTAATGCGTAAGGATCCCCCTTTTGATACTGAGTTTATTTATGCGACTTACATGCTTGAACGAGCAGAAGAACAAGGTGTACTGATAGTCAATAAACCGCAAAGTTTACGTGATGCCAATGAAAAGCTCTTTACCGCTTGGTTCGCTGAATTTACGCCAGAAACATTAGTCACACGAGATGAAAAACGTATTCGTGATTTTTATGATCAAAAAGGTGATATTATTTTAAAACCCCTAGATGGTATGGGGGGCAGTTCTATTTTTCGCGTAAAAAAAGCCGATCCTAACTTAGGCGTGATCATTGAAACTCTCACTAACCATGGCCAAGAATATGCCATGGTGCAGGCCTTTATTCCTGATATTACTTCAGGAGATAAACGCATATTAGTCATCGACGGGGAACCTGTCCCCTATTCTTTAGCTCGAATCCCCCAAAAAGGGGAAACAAGAGGCAATTTAGCAGCAGGAGGGCGCGGCGTTGCTCAGCCTTTATCTGACAGTGATTGGAATATTGCCAAGACCTTAGGGCCGGAATTAAAAAAACGCGGTCTTATCTTTGTTGGACTTGATGTCATTGGCGACAAATTAACAGAAATCAATGTGACCAGCCCCACCTGTATTAAAGAAATTGAAGCAGCTTTTGATGTGGACATCACAGGCATGTTGATGGATGCCATCGAAATCCGCCTAAAACACACCTAAAAACGATATTGATGATAAGCCAGTCAAAAATGAAGTGCTTATCATCAAATTCATTGGTATTAAAACAAAGAAATATAAGGTAGATATTCTCAGGTATCAATTAGGACTCATCAATAAAAAGGAGCTTACTTAATGATATTCAAACATAAAAAATACACCGGCAAACTTTGCCTTTCTGTCATATTATCAGTTTACAGCTTGTTTTCATCTAACCTACTTGCAGCAGAACCTTCTCTACAATTAGAGGAAAACCCCGCCCCTTCACGGCCTAATAATATTATTATCATGATAGGAGATGGTATGGGACCTGCTTATACAACCGCATACCGCTATTACCAAGATAATCCAGACACAGAAGAAATTGAACATACAGTTTTTGACCGATTACTGGTCGGCATGTCCAGTACCCATCCAACAAGCAGTGAAGGAATCGTCACAGATAGCGCTGCTGCCGCTACAGCATTGGCATCGGGGAGGAAAACCTATAATGGCGCTGTCGGTGTTGATAAAGACAAGCAAGTTCTCATCTCTATCATGCAGTTGGCTAAACAACAAGGCATGTCGACAGGCATAGCGGTCACCTCTCAAGTCAATCATGCCACACCCGCTGCATTTTTAAGCCAAAATGAAAGTCGCCGGAACTACGATGAAATTGCAAGAAGTTATTTAAACAGCGATGTCGATGTGATTCTTGGAGGTGGACAGAAGTATTTTCCACCCGCATTAATTGAGCAATTTAAGCATAAAGGTTATCAATACATTAGCCAATTTTCTCAACTCAATACCTTAACTCAACCTAAAGTATTAGGATTATTCGCCGAGGTCGAATTACCTTGGGCAATCAATAACAAAAAAGCCCATTTTCTTACACAGGAAACACAAACGGCCTTAAGACTCCTTTCAAAAAATCCAAAAGGGTTTATTCTGTTAGTCGAAGGTAGTCTTATTGACTGGGCTGGACACAACAATGATATTGTCAATGCCATGGGAGAAATGGCGGAGTTTGCCAATGCGATTGAAGCGGCTGAGCAGTTTGCGAGAGAGCACAATGATACATTACTTGTGATCACAGCCGATCATAGTACTGGTGGTCTTTCTATAGGTGCTAATAATGTTTACGCATGGAATGCTCAACTCATCAAAGGTATTAAAACAAGCCCTGAAACCATTGCCCAAACGGTCATGGACAATAATGATTGGCAACAAAATACCAGTAAGCAGTTAGGTTTTGAACTAACTGACACCGAAATAACACAGCTAAAAACAGCAAAAGAACACGATATTAGGCAGCTCCTTGAAGTCATCAATACGATTATTAGTTATCGTTCCCACACAGGTTGGACAAGCCACGGTCATACGGGAGTTGATATACAAGTCTTTGCAACAGGTCCAGGATCCGCCTTATTCCAAGGACATCAAGATAACACTGATATCGCAAATAAAATGATCAGCCTGTTACCAAATCACACCAATCAAAATAAACAATAGCTTACAGCAAATGTTAACCTGAAATCTCTCTAATGACTTAAAAGTAAGTTTAATAATTTAAAAATAAACAGATCATATATTTTATGTAAAAAAATAAACTTCAATATTGACTCATTGTGCTTTTATATTTATATAAAAATGAGTCTTAAACAACAAAGATTAAAAATTAATTACATGTTTTTTATAGTAAAAATATAATTTCGACACCTTTTCTCTTTATGTTATTGAAGATAAATTATTAGAATAAGCAAAATAATGACAAAAAGTGTCATAAAAGAGATGTAATTTAGCTCTTATCCTTTTACTATCCTCATCATGTTAAAAAAAGTGTAACTCACTATAAAAACTAAATAAATATCTTAGCGAAACAATAAATTTATTCATTTTAAAACAGGAAGAACACCATGCTTTTAAAAAAAGTAATGTTGTTGGTGTGTGCAGCAAATATGATCTTTTCCTTTACTGCAACAGCCATCACGAACAATACCGATGTTAATATTCAACAACCCCCTTCTCGACCTAAGAATATTATTGTGATGATTGGGGACGGTATGGGCCCAGAATACACAAGTGCTTATCGGTACTATCAAGACAATCCCAATACAGAAGAAGTAGAAGAAACCGTTTTTGATAGATTGCTCGTGGGTATGGCCAGCACTTACCCTGCAAGAATCAGTGGCTACGTTACCGACTCAGCAGCGTCAGCCACCGCTTTGTCTTCAGGTATAAAAACCTATAATGGCGCAATCGGCGTTGATGAACACAAGAAGTCCATCAGCTCTATCATGCAAATCGCCAAGAAAAAAGGCATGTCAACAGGTGTCGCAGTCAAATCACAAGTCAATCATGCCACACCTGCAGCCTTTCTCGCCCATAATGAAAGCAGAAAAAATTACGTCGCCATCGCAGAAAGCTATATTGATACCGATGCTGATGTCATTCTAGGTGGTGGTCAGCGATATTTCTCTGAAGCATTAATCAATCAATTCAAGAAGAAAGGCTATCAATATATTACCGAAATCTCCCAATTAGAAAGTATCAATAAACCTAAGGTGCTTGGCTTATTTGCCGATATCGAATTACCTTTAGCGGTTAATAATAAAGGGACTAACAGCTTAGCGAAAGAAACAGAAAAAGCTATCTCACTACTGTCTCAAAATCCCAAAGGCTTTGTGCTATTAGTCGAAGGCAGTCTCATCGACTGGGGTGGCCATGATAACGATATTGTTAGCGCAATGGGAGAAATGGAAGAGTTTGCCAATACCATAGAAGTGGTCGAACAATATGTTCGTGATCATCCTGATACACTTGTGGTGATCACCGCCGATCATAACACTGGAGGGTTATCCATAGGCGCTAATGGTATTTATGCGTGGGATACAGCACTGATTAAAGGAGTAAATGCCAGCCCCAAACGTATTGCACAAAACACACAAGATGATCCTAATTGGCAACAGAACATGATCACGAGCTTAGGCTTTACCCCAGACAGTCATGAGCTACAAATGTTAGCTGATGCTAAAAGTAAAAATACTAAAGCGCTAACAACTGCCATCAAACAATTGATTAATCAAAAATCCAATACAGGCTGGACATCAGGCGGTCACACGGGCGTCGATGTTCAAGTCTTTGCCGAAGGCCCTGGGGCCAATCTGTTTAGAGGACATCAAGACAATACTGATATCGCGAAGAAAATGATCAGCCTCTTGCCATAAATAGTCCCCCTCTCAAGAGTCTTGAAAATCAAGCTTTCAAGACTCTTTAACTCATTAAAGAAAAATAACGTATAATGGCGCAAATTCTTACTTGATGTGATCCCCGTGCTAACCAATCCTTCTCAAATTATTTTACGTAATCACGAATTAGTCGATAATCATTCTGTCTTAATCCTCAACTATGAAAGTGATTTACTTGCTGTTGAATTATTGCAAACCGCTTCAAATGTTTGCGCGCTAGCATTGGACTTCCATCACCACTTACAATTAAATCATCATCAGCACGACAGATTAACTCTTCATTTTGGCCATCAGCTTCCCCATGATGAAAAATTTGATAGTGTGCTCATTTACTACCCAAAAGCAAAATCATTAGTGCCTTATTTACTGAACCTTGCTGCTCATCACCTAAAGCAGGAAGGACAGCTCATCATCACCGGCGAAAATAAAGGCGGTATTAAATCCATTACAAAGCAAACACCTGATTATTTCAGTAAACCCATAAAGCTTGATAATGCTCGGCATTGTTTACTTTTTTGCAGTGAATTACAAGGTGATGCACCGAGTATTAATATCAAAGATTGGACAAGTCAATATCAACTCAACACTCCACAAGGTGAGCTGACGATTTGCAATCTTGTGGGCGTATTCAGTGAAAGACGCCTCGATGCGGGTACTCAGTTATTGCTTGAAAACCTGCCAAAAATGTCAGGGAAAGTCTTAGATTTTGGCTGCGGAGCGGGTGTTATTACCGCAGCCTTATTAAAAGCACAACCTGAGTTAAGTATAGATTGTGTCGATATTAATGCCATGGCATTAGAAGCCTGCAGGCTTACCATGGAGGCCAATGGGTTCAGCGCGAATATTTTTGCATCAGACGGCTTAAGGCAAACCAATACGCTTTATAATGGTATTATCTCTAATCCACCTTTTCATGATGGGTTATCAGCCACGACTCAAATAGCCAAAACCTTTGTACAAGAGAGCGCCATAAGACTGGACAAAACAGGGCTATTTTATATTGTTGCTAATCGCCATTTACCTTATGCCGACACCATCAAAACACACTTCAAGCAAGTGCATGTGAAAGCCGAAACCAATCATTATAAAATATATGCTAATCAAGCATAAAACCTCAGTTCAACAGCAATACAAAGCTAAATAAATTTAGCTTTGTATGAACGATAAAAAGAAAAAACAGCCACTCAGGCACATATAATTCCCCCTGAACCACAAGAATGGATAAAATAAAGTATAGTTGACTCAAAACCTGTAACTTTGCAGGTAACTTAATAAACAGGTAATAATGAAAGTGGAATTAATGAATATCAATTGCCTCGGCAAACCCTTAAGACTTGAAGGCTCTATGGCAGGTTGGCAGCAACTTTTTTGGGGAGAAAACTTAGTTTCAGTCATTGATGCCAGCCCCGATAATGAAGGCAAAAAAATACATACCTTTGAGCTTTCGATACAACATAAACAATCAATCACACAACCCGATGCGCCTCAAGCAGTACAACAAATTCAGATAAGACTCGAAACAGACTTAAGCTGGCAGCCTTTCTCCATCCAATACAAACTGTTTAAAAATGAAACCTTACTCAGTGAAGGAAGCCGCAACACCAAAGATATTGAACGTCAAGTGCCTATTAAGCCCGTTAAAGTCAAAAGATCATTTAGTCTCATCGGGCTGGCCTCACTGGGGTTTAAACTACTAAAAAGCGCAAAAATAATTAAAGTCGTCTTAGCTGGTGCCAGTATAGCCGCTTATTCTTGGCTATTTTCTTTTCACTTTGCCTTAGCACTAATCGCTTGTTTAGTATTCCACGAATATGGACATATTCGTGCAATGAAATATTTTGGCATGAAAACCAAAGGCATCTACCTTATTCCTTTCATGGGAGGACTGGCACTCAGTGATGAGAAAATCAATACCCGCTGGCAAGATGTTGTGATCTCCATCATGGGGCCAACATTTGGACTATTTATGTCCATCATTTCGTTAATTTTATACTGGATAACGGGTCACATTTTTTTTGCAGGACTTGCAGCCTTTAATGCCTTACTCAATTTATTTAACTTACTGCCTATTCTCCCTTTAGATGGCGGACATATTTTAAAAAGCATCAGCTTTTCCATGAACAGTATCGCAGGTCTGGTTGCTTGTGCATTAGGTGCCGCTATCGGCATTTATATCAGTTATACGCTTGGCTTAGCCTTACTGGGCTTTTTATTACTCATCGGTAGCGCTGAGATTATGTTCGAGTGGAAAACCCGTCACCAAAGTCATTTATTACCCCTCGATAGATACGGACAAGTATTCTCTACACTGTGGTACTTCATTACCGTCGGTTTGCTCGTAGCCATTATTTGGTATTTTGCCGGCACAGGCGACAGCATGCTGGGACTGCCACTGAAAATATTACAAAGCTAACAGATCTCAACCTCCCTCTTAGGGCGTAACCTAAGAGGGAACGAACACTCAGACCAGATATTAAATCCAGATACTATCTCCCTCACTCCAATGAGTCTTAATCACAATATATTCAAACGGCTCAGAATAAGGATTCTCAGAACTGTGAACAATCTTGGGCTCACAGGTTAAAGTATCTCCTTTTTTTAATTGAAATAACTCGCCATCAATCACCATGTTGCCCGCTCCACTGGTGATATGAAACACCTCTAAGGTTTGCTCATGGTAATGCGCAGCCACTGAAGTGTAAGGTTCTATCATCAACAGTTGAATTAGCGTTCCTTCAACTAATAAATCTTGATCACCTTTGAGTAATACACTTTTCTTATAGCCTTTCATAAGTTGCCAGCAATTTTTATCTACGGGAAAATACGCCATTATCGACTCATTCATCTACAAATTATTCTGGAAGGTTATTTCAGTTTAGTAAAAACCCGCCCTCAAGTGCTTTTCAATACATTAATCAACTTTACTTTGCAGCATATACCCGTGAGGTTTCACTTCCCCTTTCATCAATTCACACCCCCTTACCTTAAGCATGCTATTTTTTGTAACGTCAAATTTAACTTACCAGTTGAGCCTGCCAGTTTAAAAAACTTATTATTCAATAGATTACCAACAATACCAGATTCCACTCTCAACAGAAAAAATCCCCAGTCGACATGTGAAAGCACTCAATAATTTCATTAGCCTTAGCTTGTATAGTCTATACTTACTAGTTAATTTGACTACATAAACCAATACTGATTGAACCATTGCCACATTAGAAGGAATTAATGATGAATAAGATCACTCTATTTTTAAGTCTCACCCTATTGATATTCGGCGTTGCCAGAGCAGAGGGGCTATTTAATGGTTTATCTGGTGGCTTAGCGGCAAATAAAGTCTGGAAAAATGAGGGCAATTCAGTGATGACAATCCTTAAGAATGAAAAGGGAGTCATTACAGGCTTTTATCAAAATGGCATGAAAGCTTTTTCTTGTGCTCAGAAAAAAGATAAATATCCGCTAAAAGGTTGGGTCAATGCCAATCAAATTGTTTTTATGGTTGATTGGTCTAAACCAATCAACGGAGGTAAAAATTGCGGTAGCCTAACATCATGGACAGGATATTATAATCCCAGCTCAGCTGAAATTATGACAAAGTGGAATATCGTATACAAAAGTGGTACGAGTAATACCATTCAACAAGGTAGTGATAATTTCACAAGAGCATGCCCTTCATGCTTATGATGATTAAATGGGAGCAAAGTGCTCTTAAGTAAATTGAAAGTCAGTTATTGTACTTAAATTCACTTGAACGATTGATAATATCTAATTTTAAGCATAAAAAAAACCGACTCATGGTCGGTTATTGTATCTCTGCTTAGTAATGCCTAAGTCGAGATTAATATTAATGGTACCGGTGGACGGACTTGAACCGTCACTTCCGAAGAAATCGGATTTTGAATCCGACGTGTCTACCAATTCCACCACACCGGCTTCATTAATACTAATGACTTAAATCAAAGAGTAAATAGTCACTCCTCGTTAAGTTGCAGAGAATTATACTCAAGCACAGAGCAATGGCAAGCACTTTACTTGCAGTTTATGGCTGACCGCATGAAATTCACTCAGTACCGTCCTTATTCACCTTAATTCTCAAAATGTGAGCCCCTTAACAAAGCTCAGTCATTTTATTTGTTCACTTCTGTTTAACTTATTCAAATTGATCCAGATCAATAGCTTAGTCTTCAAGCAAGGCTATATTTCCAACAAATAAAGACAAAAGGATTTAACAATGGCATTTTGGCTCGATCTCATGTTTGGTAACGCCATCGGCTTACTGTCTATGATCGTCATTTTTAGCACTATCGGTATTTTGGGCTACATTCTTTGGATGTTTATTAAAAAATCCGCGGAACCAGAAAAATAAAGCAGCCCATTAAAAAAGCCCTTACTGTAACAGTCAGGGCTCATGCAAATCATGTCAATAAACATCAAACAATAAAGTATATCACTTCATCGTTATAGAGATGCATTCTCGTCATCTAAGGTGATCTTATCCACTCGCTGCAAACCGCGAGGTAATTTAGCCCCACGCCTACCTCTCTCACCTCGATAATGTTCTAAATCACTGGGTTTCAAGGTGAGCTTACGTTTGCCAGCCCATAATGTTACAGGTGTATCAATTGGCACTAATTGCAAATGAAGTAATAACTCTTCACGATTTTTTGCCCGCTCAGTCGGAATACCAATAATTTTATTTCCCTTACCTTTAGATAATTGCGGTAAGGCATCGAGGCCAAAAAGTAACATACGGCCTTCATTAGTAATCGCTAAAATAGATTCACTGCGTTCAGGGCTGACTTTTTGAGGATTAAGCACTTTTGCATTACTCGGTAAAGTGAGTAAAGCCTTACCCGCTTTATTTCGAGAAATCATATCTTTATATTCAGCAATAAAACCATAGCCTGCATCACTTGCTAACAAGTAACATTGCTCATCATCACTCAGTAACACATGCTGAGCTGTCATGCCTGGCGCTAAATTAAAACGAGTCGTAATCGGCTCCCCTTGAGAGCGCGCTGAAGGTAAACTATGGGTATCTGTGGTAAAGGCTCGGCCACCAGAATCAATGAATACACTCACTTGATTACTGCGCCCCGCAGCAGAACATAAAAAGTCATCCCCAGCCTTGTAAGATAATGCTTTGCCATCAACCTCGTGCCCTTTTGCACAACGCACCCAGCCTTTTTCAGATAACACCACAGTAACTGCTTCAACAGGAATGAGTTCCTGCTCTGTCAGAGCTTTGGTTTCGGCACGTACCACTAACGGTGAGCGCCTCTCATCACCATAGGTTTGTGCATCTTTTTGCAACTCTTTTTTTATCAAGGTTTTCATACGACGATCTGAGCCTAACGTTAGCTGTAGCTTATCCCGCTCAGCCTCAAGCTCACTTTGTTCAGCTTTGATTTTAACTTCTTCTAACTTAGCCAAATGACGTAATTTTAAATCTAAAATAGCGTTAGCTTGTAATTCAGTCAGTCCAAACCGACTCATTAACTCCACTTTAGGATCATCATGATGGCGAATAATCTCAATCACTTCATCAATATTTAAAAAAGCGATCATTAAGGCATCAAGAATATGCAATCGGGCTAAAATTTTATCTAGTCTATGCTCTAAACGACGCTTAACGGTGTTAAAACGGCACTCTAGCCACTCGGTTAAAATTTGCTTTAAGCCTTTAACCTGAGGACGCCCATTTAATCCAAGAATATTTAAATTAACACGATAGCTTTTTTGCAAATCTGTTGTCGCAAACAAATGCGCCATTAACTGTTCGCAATCAACTCGGTTTGAGCGTGGAACTATCACAATTCGCACGGGGTTTTCATGATCTGATTCATCACGCAAATCAGACACCATAGGCAATTTCTTGGCCTGCATCTGCCCAGCTATTTGCTCTAATAGTTTCGCACCACTCACTTGATGTGGTAGTGCGGTAATGACCACTTCGCCGGATTCTATATTATAAACAGCCCGTTGTTTAATAGAGCCTTTACCTGTCTCATAGATTTTTTTTATGTCAAAAACAGGAGTAATAATTTCAGCGTCAGTGGGGTAATCAGGCCCAGGCAGCAATGCCATTAAACGATCAAGATCTGCCTTAGGGTTATCCAACAATTCCACACAAGCAGACACCAACTCTTTGACATTGTGCGGCGGCACATCTGTGGCCATCCCCACTGCAATGCCTGTAATACCATTCATCAAAATATGCGGTAAGCGAGCCGGTAATACCAAGGGCTCTTTCATGGTGCCATCAAAATTAACCCCCCAATCTACGGTACCTTGACCCAACTCGCCTAATAAGACCTCTGCACATTTTGATAATCTCGCTTCGGTGTAACGCATAGCCGCAAAAGATTTTGGGTCATCCGGCGCCCCCCAGTTACCTTGTCCATCGACCAATGGATAACGATAAGAAAAAGGCTGCGCCATTAATACCATGGCCTCATAGCAAGCACTGTCGCCATGGGGATGATATTTACCTAACACATCCCCTACTGTACGAGCCGATTTTTTATGTTTCGATTGCGCAGTGATCCCTAATTCACTCATCGCATAAATAATACGACGTTGCACAGGCTTTAACCCATCCCCAATATGGGGCAATGCACGATCCATAATCACATACATCGAATAATTTAGATAAGCCTCTTCGGTAAAGCGGCGCAGCGGCATCTGCTCAACCCCATCAAGACTCAAATCTATTGCATCACTCATCTATAAAATATCCTTTACTTGATGATTATTTTTATAAGACAGTCGATATACTCGCCCCTTAAAATCATCAGAAATAAACAAAGCACCATCAGGTGCAGTGGTTAAAGAATACGGTTGAGCCACAGGAAACTCACTGTCTAAAAAGCTCACCATCGTTGTTCGCTTAACCACCTTCTGAGCCTCAAGCTGCAAAAGTGTCACTTGATAACCCACTTTACTAGAACGATTCCATGAACCATTTTCAGCCACCAACAGTTGATTATGATACAGGCTTGGAAATTGACTCCCTCGATAAAAATGCAACCCCATAGGACCAACATGTGCTGGTAACTCATACACAGGTTTAGTGATCTTTAATCCTTTAGGTTTCGTAAAAGCCGGTTCTTGAACTGATTTACCATGTAGGTAAGGAAAACCGAAATGCGCCCCTACCGTATCCACTCGATTAAGCTCATCTGCCGGTAAATTATCGCCCAACCAATCTCGCCCGAGATCAGCAAACCACAATTTATCATCTTTAGACCAATCAAAGCCTGTCACTCGACGGATCCCACTCGCAATAACTTCAGTATCCCCCGTATCAATGTTAATCGCTAACAACTGACCTAAAGGCAGCTTTGCCTCACAAACATTACAGTTAACCCCTAATGTTATATAAAGGCGTCCATCCTTACCAAACTGAATTGCACGGCGACTTTTTATCACGTCCCCAGGCAATTTTTGATAAACCACTTCAGGCCTCATTCGTCGCCTAAGGTTATTCTCAATATTCCGATAACGTAAAATATTTCTTTCACTCGCCACAAATAAATCACCTTGATAAAAAGCAATTGCTTCTGGCATAGTAAGCCCGTGAGCCACCACATAGCGTTTGTTAACCCGACCGCTACCATTGGTATCGACCAAGGCATGGATCAACCCACTTTTTCCAGTACCAACAAACAAAGTGCCTTTATCACCCACAGCTAATTGTTTTGCATCCCCCAAATTAGAGGCATATAAGCTTATCGAAAAACCATCAGCCACTTTGATCATCGACAAATCATTAGCCTTAGCTTGAAAGTTCCAAACACAAGCTGCGAATAACCATAATTCAAACCATTGCTTTTTTTGAATACTTATCATGATTATTACCCTTAGATTATTCCCTTAACCGTTACTTTATCGTTTCAATGACCATGACTTAAAACATTAGATTTGTGCTAAATCGCCTTTCATTTCCAGCCATGCCTTACGATCATTTGAGCGCTTTTTTGCAAGCAACATATCCATCAATGCCATCGTATCCTCAGCATCATCAATAGTCAGTTGCACCAAACGCCGTGTATTAGGATCCATGGTGGTTTCGCGCAACTGTAGAGGGTTCATCTCCCCCAAGCCTTTAAAGCGTGTCACCTGCACCTTTCCTTTGCGCTTTTCGGCCACTAATCTATCCAGTATGCCTTCTTTCTCAGCTTCATCCAGCGCGTAAAATACGTCTTTTCCAATATCAATTCTAAACAGCGGCGGCATAGCAACATAAACATGTCCTTGCTCAACTAAAACTCGGTAATGCTTTAAAAACAGTGCACAAAGCAAAGTGGCAATATGTAAACCATCTGAGTCGGCGTCCGCTAAAATACAAATTTTGCCATAGCGTAATTCAGCAATATTATCATTGTCAGGATCACAACCTATTGCCACAGAAATATCATGGACTTCACTAGAGCCCAACACTTGAGAAGCATCGACCTCCCAAGTATTTAAAATTTTTCCTCTCAAAGGCATAATCGCTTGAAATTCACGATCTCGTGCTTGTTTCGCACTGCCTCCAGCAGAGTCCCCCTCCACTAAAAACAACTCGCCTTTCATGGGATCTTGGCCGCTACAATCGGTCAATTTACCCGGTAAAGCAGGTCCTGAGGTGACTTTTTTACGGGCGACTTTTTTAGCCGCTTTCAGGCGTTTTAAAGCATGATTAATGCACATATCAGCTAAGGCTAAAGCCTGTTCAGTATGCGTGTTTAACCATAAGCTAAACGCATCCCTAACGACACCTGAAACAAAGGCGGCACATTGCCGACTCGATAGTTTCTCTTTTGTTTGACCCGCAAACTGAGGATCTTGAATTTTGACAGATAAAATAAAAGAACTGCGATCCCATATATCTTCTGGACTTAACTTTAATCCGCGAGGGATCAAATTACGAAATTCACAAAACTCCCTCATTGACTCCAATAACCCTTGCCTAAAGCCATTAACGTGGGTACCGCCTAATACGGTAGGAATAAGATTAACATAGCTCTCAGTAAGGTAATCTCCCCCCTCAGGCAACCAAGTAATTGCCCAATCAGCTGCCTCTAAATTCCCCTTAAAACTACCAACAAAAGGTGCCTCTGGTAACATAGCTGAGCCTTTCACAGTCGCTTTAAGGTAATCCTCTAAGCCACTTTCATAACACCATTCTTCAGTCTCATTAGTTTGTTTATTGACAAATTTAATTCTTAAACCAGGACACAGAACAGCTTTTGCACGCAATAAGTAGATCAATTTTGAGATAGAGAAATTCTCAGAATCAAAATAGCTTGCATCAGGCCAGAAATGCACTCGAGTTCCAGTATTACGTCGTCCACAAGCCCCAGTGACAGATAACGATTCCACTTTATCACCGTGCTCAAAAGCCATTTCATGCACTTGGGCATTACGCCTTACGGTAATTTCAACTCGACTGGAAAGCGCATTAACAACTGAGATACCAACACCATGAAGTCCACCGGAAAATTGATAATTCTTATTGGAAAACTTTCCACCAGCATGCAATTTCGTCAAAATCAATTCGACACCAGGTATCCCCTCTTCAGGGTGAATATCCACCGGCATACCTCGACCATCATCAATCACTTCCAGTGAATTATCTTTATGTAAAATCACCTCTATCTTACTTGCATGCCCAGCCAGCGCTTCATCTACACTGTTATCGATCACTTCTTGACCCAAGTGATTGGGACGCGTGGTATCGGTATACATACCGGGTCGGCGTTTTACAGGTTCAAGTCCGTTAAGAACTTCAATTGCATCAGAGGTATATTGATTAGTCATGGCAAACTTAATTCTTATAATATTTGGGGCTTGATTGCCCTTTGAGTTTAATATTCTAACTGCAAAAAGTCACAAATCGACGTTAGCTGCTGTTCATATCCGATAAAACTATGATCGCCACCAGGCTGAATAAGCAACTGACAGCAATGATATTTTTGGACCGCAAGCTTATAATCTAAAACTTCATCATTGGTTTGTAATAACACAAAAAAGCGATCAGGATGTAAAATAACCTGTGTATCACATGCAACAAGCTGTGCTTTATGTTCAGGTTTTATGTGATATGTTTCATCCGTATAAGGGTTGTACTGCTCACCCATTAGACCATCAAATAACTCTACTGGATTCACCGCGGGGTTAATCAATACCGCTTGACCACCGTAACGTTCAGCAAGATAACTTGCTAAAAAACCTCCTAATGATGAACCGATATAATTAAGCGTTTGCCCAGCTTGTTTCGCCTTTTTAACGATAGTTTCAAGCAATGTGATGGCTTCTTGAATATCACTCGGTAACTGAGGCTGATAAAACGTCACATTAGGATAAGATTGAGCCATAAAACGAGCCGTCATCACACCTTTGTCAGATAACGGAGAGCTATTGAAGCCATGAATATAGAGCAGCATAAATCCCCATGCTGCGATTACTGACTATCCTTCATCATTGATAACGGCCCAAGATGCAGAAAAGATTAATAACCGCCAGCGTCCTTGTCAGGTGAAAAATGCTCACCTGGCACACGATACACATTTGTTAGAATGCTACCATCTGCATTGAGATCCAGCAAACGATAACCCGGCTGAAGGGCATCTAAAGCAAAATAATCTGATTTAGGCTTAAATTGAATACAGGTCGAGGGGGTTGCCATTAACTTTATGTTACCGAAATGACCTTGATATGTTTCTTCTATGGTTTGATGCACATGGCCCCACAGTAGCCCTTTTATTTGAGGAAAATTCGATACCCAGGCTAAAAATTCATCACCGTTTTTCATCCAATGATTATCAAGCCATAAACAGCCCACAAAAATAGGATTATGATGCATAGCCAATAAAACATGTTTATCGGATGCTGTAGCAATTGCTCTCTCAATAAACTCACATTCCGTATCAGGCATTATCCCACCAGGAGAACCTTTAACCGTTGTATTGAGCATCAAAATTTGCCACTGTCCAATATAAATACATTTATGTCCATGCACATTATCACCCTGCATGTGTAAGTTCATCAAACGTAAATCATCATGATTACCAGGCAGGTAATGACACGGTAATCCAATGGGCTTAATGGCTTCGATAAAGTTATGGTAAGATTTATCAGTATAATCCTGACTAATATCCCCAGTCACTAACATAACATCTGCAGGAGAAGCAGTGGCATTTAAGGTATTTAATACCGCTTCTAAACTGTGCGCTGTATTCACACCCAATAATTGGGCATCAGGATCAGCAAATAAATGAGGATCGGTGATCTGTACCAATCTCACCGTTTTATTGTTTGCAACAGAATAAGAAGCCGCCTCTTTCAACACATTCATTACCTAAATGATTAACAAACGGTTTTAACTAACCCGCCTATTTTCAATAACTCTTCCAGAAAAGCGTTAACACGAAACTTTTCATCTTCATGATGCATTTCTACATTGGGGTAATCATACACTGGGCGTAATTGAGAAATCTGTTGACTAGTTAACACTTCTGCTAATTGAGCATCATGAAAAATACGGACTGATATATGCGGTGTTGATAATAACAAAACGGATTCAGACGAAACCTGATTTGAAGAAGAGATTTTTTTAAACCCTATATCACGAGAAATATTAATCACTTGAGTATAAGGTGTGTCTTCTAATAAACGAACATTTAAACAACCCCATTCCCCTACAACTTGCCAGTGATGCCCTTTAAGAGTGGCATGGGGTAACCAACGTAAAATATTCACATAGTTACGTCCACACAAAGCAAGAAACCGACTTATGTTAGGTTGATATTTTGTTTTCTTCGCAAATCTAGACTGTGTCACTTTTCGCTACGACCTCTAAAGCATTCTTATTCATCATTAACCACTGTAAACCAATAATCGTTGGTGCACTGACTATTTCACCCGACATGACTTTATTATACGCATTAATTCGGCTCATCACATGAACACGTATATCTTCATTCTCACTAGACAGTCCATGTATACCAAAGGCTTTTGTCGCATCAACAATAGCAAGATATAAATCCACTCGTTCACTACAACCACCAGGACTTGGATAAAAATGAAGAATTTTATTCAGTTGCTTCGCTTCTAGCCCTGTTTCTTCCATCAATTCTCGTCTTGCAACATCTTCAGGTGATTCATTTAATTCTATCATACCTGCTGCCAGCTCTAATAACCAAGGGGACTGAGCCAATTCATCTTTTATCTGTGCCAGTACAGGTACTCTGATTTGCTCAACCAATATGACCTGTTCAAGATAAGGATCGTAAGCCAAAATCGCGACTGCGTTACCTCTTTCAAGCACCTCACGTTTAACCACTGAGCTCCATTGTCCTGAAAAAAGCTTATGTTTGAAAGTCAACTCCTCAACTTGAAAAAAACCTTGATAACTGACTTTTTTATTCATCAATTTCACATCAGCCAAATTAAACATTTCTTTTCCCATAATATTATCCGTCTCCAACAAAAATTAGAATTATTACTCACCTTAAGGTTTTATTCTAACTAAATAGAAATAATACAAAAAATAGTTATTTTGAAAAAAACTGTTACACTTGATAGTTGACTTAGAAAGTGGATTTTTTTTAGAATCTAAACATCAGTTAATCTGGCATTAACTTGAGAAGCGTCGGGAAACGCAATCGTCTAACTCTAACAACGCATGGCTAACAATAAATAAAGCCTTTCCTCTGGGAGCGTTTTTCCTAACAAGGACATAAAATGAAATTTAAGATCCGTTCTCTCTACATCGCTTTATCGCTTGCAGCAACAGCCAATACCGTTCAGGCGACCGACCTTTTACAAATTTATGAACAAGCATTAACGAACGATCCAGCCACATTACAGGCGAAAGCCCAGCGAAATTCGTTATACGAACAAATCGAACAATCTCGCGCTTCACTATTGCCGACAATCAGTGGCAGTGTCAGTTATACAGAAACTTGGAACGATTACCCTGCAAGCTTCTCAAGTGCTGGTGGTCAAAGCTCTGTTGGACTAAGCTTATCACAAACTTTATATGATAATAGTCTATGGTCTAGCTTAACCATTGCGGAAAAGACCGCCACTCAAGCTGATGCCACGTACGCGGCGGCGCTACAAGATTTGATTATTCGCGTTAGCACAGCTTATTTTAATGTGCTAAGCGCCCAAGATGATTATGAGTTTCAAGGAGCTGAAAGACGCGCTTATGAGCGCCAATTAGCCCAAACGAAACAACGCTTCGCAGTCGGGCTATCCGCTATTACCGATGTGCATTCAGCACAGGCGCAATATGATTTAGCTACAGCAACAGAAATTACTGCTAAAAATACCTTAACCAATAGCTATGAATCACTGCGTGCGATTACAGGCGTGGATTACGAAAATATTGATGTATTGGATACCAGTCGTTTTTCAGCTACTGCGGTCTCTCCCACAAATGTTAAAGACTGGGTCAAAGCTTCTGAAGAAAGCAGTTTATCACTACTGTCTGATAAAATCGGCAAAGACATTGCCGAAGAAACCATCGCCTTCTATAAATCAGGACATTTACCCACGCTTAGCTTAGATGCATCGGGATATCGAACAGACTCTACTGCTGAAAGCAGTATCTATGGTGGTAAACAACATAATGGCTCTCTTGCTGTAACATTAGATGTTCCTATTTTCTCTGGTTTTAGTGTCAATTCACAAGTACGTCAAGCACAATATGATTATGTTAATGCCAGTGAAGTATTAGAAGAAACCCATCGCAGTGTAGTGCAAGATGTGCGGAGCTACTTTAATAATGTAAACGCTTCAATTAGCTCCATTCGTGCTTATGAGCAATCGGTAATTTCCTCACAAAGTGCCCTAGAAGCGACACAAGCAGGATTTGAAGTTGGCACCCGCACTATCGTTGATGTACTGAACAGCACGAGTACGCTATATAGTTCTAAAAGTGAACTATCAACAGCCCGTTATAATTACATTAATTCTGTCTTAGCCCTTAAACAAGCCGCTGGCACATTAAATGAAAAAGATCTCGCTTTAATCAACCGTGGATTAACGACGCCCCCAAAAAATACAACAGCGCAATAATCGCTGAATATAAAAAAACCGCGTTAATCGCGGTTTTTTATTATTAACGATACATAATGAAGTTTAAAATACCACTTCAACTCCAGCGAAATAGCCACTCGATTTTAGATCAGTACTCACATCAGAAAAATCATTCACATCAAACATGAACTCACGATAACCTACACGTAAATTATAATCCAACGCGAGCCCATCAATTTTCCACCCCAAACCCAATGAGTAATCATAAACATTAGACTCATTGGCCCCAACCATGATATTGGTAAAACCATATAACCCAATACCGGGCACACTGGCCATGGCATCAACATAGCCCATGACTATCCCGCTATTCACATTTGTTTTTGAACTCGTCGTGCTATTACTCACTCGAAGCGAGCCATGCATTTTCTTATACGCACCGCCCACATCTAATGAAACAATGTCATTATCCAGTAATTCATAATACAAAATAAAATCTGTATTACTTAAGTCCGTTCGAGTATTGGCATCGCCAGTATAATTGACACCGTCAAAAGTAAAATTAGCCGATGCGGTACTGCCATCACTCACAAGGCGGTTTTCACGAATTTTAATATTAGGAATAATCGGAACGGGATGTTCAAAAGCAAACCAAATACTCCCTTGAGAACCATCACTGTAATTAAAACTTTGCTGTGAACCGCCATTACTGCCTAACGTACCACTAGTATCAGCTCTCCAGTAATCGGCTCCAGCTTTAAAACCAAGCAAGGTTGATGCTTGAGCGCTTGAGCCGATAAAACCACTGAATAATGCACACGCTAATAACGTTTTTTTCATAGTTAACCTTGAGTTAATAAATTAGTAAGATCAATAACGGCCGCATTGGCACGAGAAATATAATTGGCCATAACTAAGGAATGATTAGCCATCATACCAAAACCAGACCCATTGAGCACAATAGGGCTCCAAACAGTTTGCTGTGTTTCCTCTAATTCACGAATAATTTGCCGTAAACTGACTCGAGCATTTTTCTTCTCTAAGACATCAGCAAAGTCTATTTCAATGGCTTTCATGAAATTGAGCAAAGCCCAACTTGCTCCTCGAGTTTCATAAAACACATCATCAATTTTCCACCAACTGGTTTTCACCATACCTGTATTGGCATTAGGTGTAGATTGTTTTGCCGATAAATCACCAGCCAAATCAATATTTAGCCTCTCTTGGCCTACGCTTGCGGACAAACGCTGAGATAAACTCCCTAGACGTTTTTGCACTTCTTTTAACCATTCATTGAGATTATCAGCACGAGCAAAAAACTGTGCATTAGGTGAATTGGGATCTTTCAGCCTAGCCCTATAGAGTTTTAGCAACTTAACTGATTGTTTATATTCACCTTCTGCACTTGGCACTAGCCAACTAGTGTGTTCAATATTAAGTTTAGATTGGGCCGCCAATAGATCTTTATCCGCTGTTGATTGAGATTGTGAGCGGCTAAACTCTTTTCTCATCACCAAAGCTAAGTCTCGAGCTTGTTCTAAAGCCCCAAACTCAAATGCAGGCATGTTATCCATAAAAACAGAAGGCGGCATCACATCATTAGATAACCAGCCGCCTGATTTATTTAATAAAGTATCCATTGTCATGATTAACGCTGATGTCGTGGTATACCCTACAACCTTACGCTCACTCGCGGTGGTATAGGTATCTGGATTAAGCACAGGAGGTTCGATACTCCACCAAACACTCACAAAATAACCAATAATGATTAAGCCACTCACTAGGGCGATAAACTTCTTCCATGTGAATTTCATCAAATAGCACTCCCGTTAATGGTGAGAATGTGCAGCTACTGCACTATGTTGTTTTTTTATAGGTAAAGTCACAGGCAAAGATTCGCCATTATCAAACAATAAAACCAAATCGACAGTATTCCCCACTTCTAAAGGCTGATTGAGTCCAATCAACATAATATGATTACCGGTCTCTAATAGTGTAAGTTGACCTTTTTCTGGCAAAGCAAATTTATCAGCTTGCCGCATTTTTATCATGCCATTATCATCAATCAAACGATGTAATTGGGCTTCTTTTGCAGCATCAGTCTTAACTGATACTAAATCAGTCGCTTCCCCTAAATTTTTTAAACTCAAATAAGCCGCCGAATTAGGGACACTTGCGGGCATGGCTCTCACGTAGCCTGTTAACAATTCTACTTTTCCTAAAGCAGAAAAGGATAAACTAAACAGAACAACGAAATTAAACAGGTGTTTGAATATTGGCTTCAATGTCTTAAACTCCATTTAAACTTATATTTATCATATTGTCATAAAGGAAATTACGTATGAGCAAAATCCAGGTTAAAGATGTTAATGGTGTGCGCGTATTGATACTGAATCGCCCAGAAAAACGTAATGCAATTGACCTAGAGATGTATACACAGTTAACAGAATACCTCATTCAGGGCAACTCAGACAATGATATTCGTGCCTTTATGATCAGAGGGCAAGTCGATTGTTTTACCGCAGGAAATGATCTAAAAGATTTTTTAAAACACACTGACATTGATCCCCAGCATCCCGCTTTTCGATTTCTTTTTACATTATTAGACATCACTAAACCGATAGTCGCTGCCGTTGCTGGCGCTGCCGTGGGAATTGGTACGACTTTGTTACTACATTGTGATTTAGTATACGCAGATAAAAGTGCAAAATTTCAATTACCTTTTGTTCACTTAGCCCTCGTTCCAGAAGCGGCATCCAGTCTACTACTCTCTCAAATTGTTGGACCACAAAAAGCTGCTGAATTACTATTATTAGGAGACAGTTTTGATACTGAGGCTGCCCATAAATTGAATATTATTAATGAGATTTTACCGTCAGAAACCTTATTTGACTTTGCATTTACTCAAGCCTCAAAATTAGCCTCGATGCCGCCTCAAGCTATGCAAGCCAGTCGACGTTTGATGAGAAGTAACAATGATGCTATCCGTGCTCAGATGCATGCTGAATTAGAAGAGTTCAGTACTCGATTAAAAAGTGATGAGGCTAAAACACGCTTTCATGCATTTTTAAACAAAAAAAACCGTAAACAAGCTTAAACAACGAAGGGAAGCCGCTATTGAAGTCAAATGCACCTTCCCTTACTAGCGCCCTCCTATTTAGACAATATCCATGCCAGTAAAAAATAGGTCAACAATCCAAATACAGGATTAAGAATAATGAAAACAGCACTAATAATACGAGTCCAAAAAAGGGACCAACCAAAGCGTGATGATATGTTTGCTACCACACCACAAATCATTGAATCCCTGTTTGAAGAATGAACAGAGCTTGAACGCATATTTGTTCCCTCCTAATTTATATAAATAATTTATACTATTAATTAATAAAGAAATATCTCATTATCGTTGCAAAAAATGCTAAACTCAAAATGGGCATTAATAATATAACAAGGCTCAAATATAAAAAGCTCATTCTTGCTCCAATTTGTCACTTTTAACATCATTTTCACCTATTGATAGTTCAGGAGCGAGTATTGCCCCTAATTGATGTTCAAATAACATTTCAGACATTTGCAACTGTATTAAAAGCGACAATTCTGCTTTTAAAGAATCAACAGCTTCATCCATTTGCGCCGTAATCGTATTGCCAACGCGATGAGATAAATCAATATCGATACTTGATTCAGCATGAGCCGACATAGGCATTGCCATCAATAAGACAAATAACACTAAATATTTTCTAGCCGTTTGAATATGAGTTAAATTAAACATCTGGTCTTCCTTTTCCATATTGAAATATTCAATAAATCATTAATAACAGTTATCCTGATAAAGCAAACTGTGTGCCAATACAGGTAATATATTGATATATAAGTACTATTTTAAATTAAAGGAAAGGCTTTATGATCAAAGTATTGAATATAACAATAGATTTTGCAAAATTGACCAACATATGGTCAATTTTTGCAAACAGAAGGAAATAAAGATCAAAAACCGCTAAGAAACTTGCGCCATTTTTTCTCTTGCTTGTAAAACCACTTCAGCACCTGCTCCTGATTTATGAGCATTTTCACTTAAATAGCGTCGCCACACTCGCGACCCCATTTCACCTTGATAGAGTCCAATAATATGCCGAGTAATATGATTCAGCTTGCCGCCTTGTTTGACATGTCGTTCTATGTAAGGCAATAAAGCATCCAATACTTGATCCCGGCTAAGTATTGAACGCTCCATTCCACATAACTGTTGATCAACCTCAGCTAAAAGATAAGGATTTTGATAAGCTTCTCGCCCAATCATCACCCCATCTAATGTTTGTAAATGCAGCTTAGCTTCAGCTAATGTTTTAATACCGCCATTAATACTGAGATCCAGCGTTGGAAAATCTTGTTTTAATTGATGTACTCGAGCATAGTCTAATGGGGGAATTTCTCGGTTTTCTTTTGGGCTTAAGCCATTAAGCCAAGCTTTACGTGCATGGATAATAAAGGTATCACAGCCCGCTTCAGCAACAGTTTCAACAAATTCAGTTAAGAAAGCATAACTGTCTTGCTCATCTATACCAATACGCGTTTTTACCGTAATGGGAATATCTACAACCTGCTTCATACTGGAAACACACTCAGCAACCAATTGAGGCTCACTCATTAGGCAAGCTCCAAATCGACCACTTTGCACTCTATCTGAAGGACAGCCTACATTTAAGTTGACTTCATCATAACCCCTGTCAAAGGCGGCTTTCGCACAAATCGCTAACGCTTGAGGATCTGAGCCTCCTAATTGCAAAGCCAGAGGGTGCTCCTCTTCGTTATAAGCAAGGTAATCTCCTTTTCCATGGATGATGGCCCCTGTTGTCACCATTTCAGTATACAAAAGCGCTTTAGAAGACATTAATCGAGCAAAATAACGATAATGTTTATCAGTCCAATCAAGCATGGGCGCAATGGAAAGCGTCCTATCAAGCTTTTTTTCTTTACTTTTCATTACTTACCTTAAAAATACTGCTTTTTACATTTCACTTAAACTACTTGTAAGTGCTTGTAACGTCCTCCTGTTTCAATGTACGCCCTCTATAGCGCCCCTTCTTCAGTAGGACAATTTAAGGTTATGGCGTCATATTCAGTCAAAAATAGCAAAAATCGATGGAATTTTAACTACTGTTGCGGAGTCATCATTAAAAATCTATCTGAATTATACAGGGTGAAAAGTCAATATGTAAGTCACACATCATCAGGCGAATTAAAGGGCAGCCATGGAGAATTAAATCGCACATAAAGCTTAAAATCCCCCCTAAACGGATTATGCTTTGTTAACGATAACGTAATCTTAGTACGCCCAATTCAATATCTGTGTTAACAAACAACAAAACGAATAATCAAAGAAATATAGCCATTCAATCAGTTATGTATACATAATAAAGATATTAATCACTAAAAATATACATTCAGACTACATCCCTCCAAAAACATCTTATTTAATTGAATTAGTTATAATACTTATCATAGTAATACCTCATTTTAAATGACTCACTTATCCATTTCATGGCATGCTTATGTGCTCAATTATCAAGTGTAAGAAAAGTGACATCATTCACATTTTTATTAATACAAGTATTGCGTTAATCGAATGTAGATATTATGTTGCTATATGTTGGATTTTTATATTTTATTGTTTATTTTATATCAATAAAGGGCATTGAATATCAACTTTCAAACGTGTGAAGTAATCGATACCACAGGCAATTACATATTGAGTCGCACTGAGTTTACTTGAAACCACTTTGCGGCCTTTTATAACTCATGTTCATCATTAAGATGATTTAGAACAGCCATTTTAAGGGCCAATTGACTTAGGAGAAAAACATGCTGCGTTCGGCTCACCTTTGTATCCTCTTAACCACCCTCACTTTAATGGTTATTTTATCTTTCCTCTTTTTAGAGCAAAGTACGACAGAAGTCATTTCAACTTTTTTTCTTCAACTGCAGCAAGAAAGGCCTCAATCGTATTTATCAGCGCTCTTTTTAATCTTAGTATTAAGCGTGAATGTTATTTTACCGATACCTGCAAGCTTGCCTTCTCTTTTTGCAACCGAACATTTTAATCACTTATTAGCCCCTATCATCATTTGGTTTGGACTCACAACCAGCTCCTTAATAGGATACTGGCTTGGTCACCACCTAAAAAATATAACAGCCATTTTCAATACTTCTTCTCCCATTGCTTACCAAACAAAAAAAAGTGCTGATCACGTTTCAAGTATCATGCTCATTTTATTTCGAGCCATACCCGTTCTTGCAGAAATATCGGTCATTACTGCAGGTATTTTACAGCTTCCCATTCGACAATTCATATGGCTCATCAGCCTGAGTAATATTGGTTTATCATTGGCCTATAACCAACTAGGTTCATCAGCATCTAGTAGCAATGCTATCTTATTTTTAATCATTGCTGGCACCGCATTACCAAGCATCGCAGTGCTTATACACAGCGCTTTTTCCTTAATATCTTCTCTTTTTAAACAAAAAAATAATCACCCAGCTAATATAACGCGTTCAAGGAGCTCGATAACTGGAAATAAACTGACGCAATCAACTGTTTCATCAAAGTCAACTCATCCTATTTTTACAACAACAAATGTATGGTCTACTCATTCCAGCATTTCCTCTCCTTTATTGGCTTTTTTAAATACCCTATATATTCAGCAAAAGAGTAATACTTTCGTTTGTATTATTGATCAAGAAACCACTCAAAGAAAACCTTATTTACCGATTGAAATACAAAAGTTTTTCAATTTTAACATACACTTAAGCTTAATGTGTGAGCCAGTGATTACCAGCATTAATTCGACAGACAAGATTGAAGCAATCAAGTCGCTTTTTGCGGAAAATAAATTAAACAGAAATACGCATTTCATTGTGATTGGCACAGAATATTTTTTTCAGGGAATATCTGTCACTCTTAATAGCCTTTGCTCTAAGGTACCCATTATTTTCATGCCATCAACCCTGTCCTCCCAAGCATACACTAGCATTATTGAAGACAGCTCATTACAAGGCGGATCAAAAAGAGATAATAGCAAATACTATTGCCCCCCTTTAGCTATCTTCAATGACTTCAAATTGTTGTCTTCCATAACCCAGCAAACACAACAAGGGCTGGTATTCATTGTCAAAATGGCATTACTCAAAGATGCGCAATTTTTTAATTGGATTGAAATTAATGCCGATGCTTTACGGCTTAGCCAGCCAAACGAAATGCAATATGCCATTTCTCGTTGCACTCAATTAAAACAACAGCATTTAAGCAGTAGTTTACATTTTTATCATCAAGAAAGTACCAGCCAACTCGAATACGGACAATGGAGTCATCAATTATTATCTAGCAAGCTCAACCTCCCATTAGAACATGCTGAAATAATGGCAATAAGCCTTGTTTTGAACGCCTTTTATTCAAGCCAAATTGGTTTACTTAATCAAGAATACGCCCAAAGAGTGGTCAAACTATTCGATAAGTTAGATATAAAACTATGGCATGAAGAATTAAAGGGAAAGCTGCAAAATCAATTGATAGCAAACCTAAAAGAGAAGACTTACGCGGACTTACCGGTCCCTTTATTAACGGCAATTGGATACAGTAAGACGATTCAAGGCATTGAATCGCACATCATGGAAAAAGCCATAAATACTTTATATAACGATGAACTAACAAAGAAACATGTTATCCCAAAACAAGCGATTGTCGCTTAAATCAATTACAAGGAAGGAAGGGAGCTAACCGCTCTCTTCATACAATACGAGACATTGCATAATACTTAACCTTATTATAATTAAACCATATTATTTGAAAATGAAGTCGAATAATGACCGTAAAAAAACACAACAACGCAAGGAGCTACGATGGTTTCATCTGACAAGAAAGCAATAAAACAATTAACACAATTATTTACTGACACTGTCAATCAAGAACAAATCGACTGGTTTTATAGTGTGATAGGACTAATACAAGCCACACTACCAAACAACACCCCTAAGCAACTGGCTAAATTGTGGAGTGAGGCAAGTAATAACACCTCTCATTATCTAGATAATACAATCATAAATTATAAAACAACAAGTTGGGAATGCGATCAACTCGCACGCTTTCTGCTCTTTACACACACATTATCATGCTGCCATGAGCTCCAAAGAAAAGAATTATGTGCTTTATGCTTTCATTTTGCCGATGACATAGAGGCTATTGCGATTACCAGAGGATTACATCTCGCAGATACAGAAGGAAAGTTGGTACAGCAGTTTATCGAACTTAGCAATTCTAACTATCCACCTTTATTTGCTGCTATCGCGTTAAACCATCCTTGGCCTGCAAGATACTTCAATACAGAAGCCTTTAATCAGCTAGTACTTAAAACCTTGTTTCTTGATTTAGATGCTTCACAAATAATCGATCTCAAAAAGCGACATAACCCTGCATTGTCAATCTTAGCAGCCGACTTATTACGCGAACGTTTGCTAACGAAACGTCAACCTCCTCAAGCCATTTTGTCAGTTATTGAGCCCCAACACCTCAATGTCAATGATAAAGCATTAATCAATCGCTTCTACTTAGAGGGAATTCCTGCATAGTTTTTACTCTATAAACCAGTACCACAATCAGGCTAACGCATATTATACATATGCCAAATTCGTTCAAAAATTGAATGAGATTAAGGATAATCTGAGCCGATTGAGGTCTCGTAATTTATGTCACTAAATATATTATCCATGTGATATCGATTCTTTTTCACCATAATGCCCTACCAAATACAACATCAGAAGCTAATATAAATAAAACAACCAGTGTAAAACATAATATAAAATCATTATGAAAGCCCCGCTATTTTGACAGAAAAGAAGGAAGCGAGTATGCCACCAATCCATCTCACCACTTTTTTTTCACCTCTTTTATTAAAAGATAATTCATTGTTATTATATTTTTTATTCTTTTTCTGTGCGGCTACGTTAGCAAACACACCAATAAACCAAGATAAAACAGGCAAAAATAAAACAACCAACACATATGAAACTTATGGCGTACATAATGACCTCGGTTGTAATGAGCAAAATGGTTTTTGTTTAGCACCTCGAGCCAGAAATGCCCCCAATAATCCTATTTTACCTTTAGAGTGGATAAGCGACTGGATTATGTTCAGAGTAAAGCAAAACTATAAAGACAATCCCCCTCCTTACACAAATCCACCTTCGACGTTACAACCTGAAGATTACACTGTTTCCTATGGAACCACCTTTTATGACGCCAACTATTTACCCCTGCACGGTGATGGTATCGGTGCCATGATGACCCACTATGATAACTATTGCCTACCGATTTTTCCTATTGAAAATAATAACTATACTTGTAGCATCATTTCATTAGGCAATAAAACGTATTTTATTACCTATCCGCATAACAGGCCCCAATTAATGCCAACCTGTTGCTTATTCTCCCCATACCACCATGCAATGCGACCCGATTTTGTCAAATACCTAAACTATGATTTTCTTCGTAGTAAACACCTTAATCACTCTATTTTGGCCTATTCTCGACAACAATTAACCTTACATGGCCAAGTACTGTTTGGTTTTGCCTTCCATAAAGCAGTCTCACCAGATGCATTTAATACACCTGGGTATCAACATCCCCATTCATTCTTTTTCTCTGGAGACTATAATACGGCCAATGCCCCAATAGTCAGTCAAAATTACACCAGTTTTAGAGTCGAAAAACCCAATCCAGCACATACTTGGGAACGTGTATCAAGAATGTGCCCAGCAGTACCGAAACCATGCCAACTTTTTAATTATTCAAATTTACTCAAAACCAACAATAATCAATTAAAAATACTGCCTGCTGGCTCTGGTTGGGATCAAATAAAATCTGAAAAAAATTAATGGTGATATTTAAACAATAAGATATTTTAACCGTTGAATTCAATTAAAAACACACTGTTACACTGTCATTGTTTTCATAATAAAGTCGTACATTAATTGACTTTCCATATAGATAACATTGTTTATCACAATTTTATCCCCCTTAAGAAGTCACAAAATAGAAAGGAAACCTCATGAATAAAATTATTGTTTATTTAGCGCTTGTCATTATTGTTGTTTGCGTGTTTTCACTCATTTTCTCTCCTCGCCACTCTATACTCACAAGCTCACATTCTCATTGTCAATTTCCAAGTAATGCCCCTCATATTACTGGGACAATAACGGATTTCAATCAATACAGTTGGCAATTATTCATTGCCCTGAATTGGCCATCAAAATCAAAACTTACAGGGCAACCCGATTGCACTTTATCCCTTAAGGATAAACAACAAAGCGTCTGGCAAAACTATAAAAACATCAAAGCACTATTTGATAATACGCAACAAACACCCCCCAAATGGGGGGGGGAAGCACCTTTGACCTTATCTCAGTTAACGAAAGTCACTGCTCAAGCAGCCAACTTAGCTGAATTACAGCAAATCGGAGGATGGCTAATTGATCAGCAAGGTCACCCCACTTATTATGAAATATTCATCAATCAAACCTCATTCAACTATATTGTTGAAAACAAATTATATGATAGTCATCAACTCGCCCACACAAGAAAAATCCATTTCCCCAATTCATCCACTCACATTAAAGCAAGTTGGCGACCATTAAATCTGATAAATGATGACTTAAATCGCTATATTACTAAACAAGCAGATATACAAGAGTTTGATTCACTTGGACAAAAAACAACTCAAATAAAGAATGTCACGCTGGGACTAGTGGGCTTACACATTGCCACTAAGGCATCAGGGTATCCTCAATGGATTTGGTCTACTTTTGAGCATATAGATAACGTACCGATCCAAATAGTAGAGAATAACACAGTCGTTAATCAACCAAAGCCTAGCATTCAATATCACTATTACAATATTCACACTCCTTCAAGCAAGGTTAATCAATCTCCATGTTTATGGATTGAACGCCCTATTCTTAATAAACCAAGTACTGTCTTTTCATCCCTCAATGAATCAGCCTTATGTCAACCAAAAGAAAATATCAGCTTTAATACCCCAACCCCCCTTGACCGAGTCACGCCTATCCATGAAATGACAAATGAAGTCAACCAATACCAACACGAAAATAATCCTGTTAATGATACGGTATTAGAAAACTATCAATTAATCGTCACCCAACGCCCTTCACAGCCCCAACACCCTCATGATCCTCAAGGAAAACCAATCCCAAAACTCGCAGCCAATATCACCATGGAAAGCTATATACAAAACACGAGTAGCTGCATTGGTTGTCATTCAAAAGCAAAACTTCCTAATAGTCAGACAACTTCAGATCACAGCTATTTATTCTTATCAATCCCCACCGCTGCCGCGCCAATTCAATAACCGGCAACGCTTCCTTTCAACACATTCGCTTTGCATTTATTTTGACCAACCTTTCTCCTTCTATGTTAATATATTGTTTTAATTTATTATTATCTGATAGATCATAATATTCAATACATCATATCAAGGAGTCAGATTTTGATTGAAGCTGTTATTACCCTGATCACCACCACCGCCCTATTACTGGGATCACCAGGCCCTGCTCCACTCGCTCTTGCCGCAACAGGTGCGACACATGGTATAAAAAAAGGCACACCATTTTTATGCGGTATCTTACTTGGTTTATCCGTGGCCATTGTAGGCACAACCATGGGATTGGCCTCCCTCTTTGCTCATTGGCCTGAGTTACAAATCACGGTACAACTCTTAGGTGCTGCCTATCTTGTCTATATCGCCTTTAAAATTGCGACAGCCCCAGTCAGCCCCAATGTAAATGCATCCTCAGTCAACGCGCCGTTATTAAAAGATGGCTTTATTCTCAACTTATTAAACCCTAAAGCTTACGCAGCTTTTTTAGCTATTTTCTCTCAATTTATTTTACCGTTAACCAGTGAGATACATTCCTACATTGCCACTGGTATTATATGCTTAGCCGTTGCAGCCATTGTCGATACATTATGGCTATGTTTTGGTGGCTTGTTACGTCCACTCTTTCAACATCCACGTCAGGCTAGAATATTAAGGATTTTATTCGCCATATTAATGATCTTTGCCCTTGTATGGGCGTTAATACGCTAGCTTATCTCCTCTAACACGGAAAATGACGATCCCATTAAGGTGCCATTTAATTGAGTTACAATCATTTTAATGACACTTTTCATATTCATATTGCCATTTTTCCCTAATGTATAATGGATTAAAAATATGCTCTAATAGGTTTACCTTTCTTACTTGGCTTCGTCATGCAATTAAAAAAAATCATTACACGCTATTGGGTGAGTCTCTTGCTCCTCCCAATGACTCCCTTCATGTCATATGCCATCACAGCGTCAATAATGAAGTCTTCCAATGCGCAATTATCACCATCGACTATTGAATCTCAACTGATAAAAAAATTCTCAGCTCTTGAAAAGCAATATGGTGGTCGCATAGGCATATCATTCATTAACCTTCGAGATAATAGTACAATTTATTATCGCGAAAATGAGCGCTTTCCTTTTGCCAGTACCTTTAAAGTCATGGCAGTTGCCGCTATCTTAAAAAAAAGTGAGTCAGATACTCGCTTATTAAATAAAAAAATTGCTTATACCAGACAGCAAGTCAATAACTCGGGCTACGCCCCCATTACTTCAAAGCATATTCAAACGGGCATGACCGTAGAGGCTTTATGCGCCGCAGCGCTCAAATATAGTGATAATACCGCCGTTAATCTGCTAATAGAGCAGCTTGGTGGACCGAATAAAGTTACCGCCTTTGCCCGCAGTATTAATGATGAATACTTTAATCTCACTCGCTGGGAGCCTAAACTCAACCTTGTCTACCCAGGAGAAAGCCATGACACAACAACGCCTCAAGCTATGTCATTAAGTCTTAAAAAGTTAGTCATTGGTAGTGCACTACAAAAACCGCAAAGAGAAAAACTAAAAGGTTGGCTTATTCAAAACACAACGGGAGACACTAAAATTCGTGCTTCTGCTCCAACAACTTGGATTGTCGGTGATAAAACAGGTAGTGGCAGTTTTGGCGCCACTAATGATATTGCTGTCATCTGGCCGTCAAACAGTGCTCCTTTAATACTCAGTATTTATTATGTACAAGACCATATTAATGCAAAACACAATAACAAGGTTATACGAGAAGTAACGACAGACCTACTCAATGCCATTAAATAGGATAAACAGCAAATGAATACCTTATCATTAGAATGGGGATTAAAAGAAAAAAACGCTTGGTTAGCGGCTCAAACAATTCAGCGCTCATACCAAGACGAAGTGGTAGCTAAAATCAAGATATTGAGCGAGCTATTTACGGTCAAACAATATGGGGCATTATCCTATGATCCAGCTCGTTATCCTCTCTACGTGGTAACCACATCAAATTGGCATAAAGATAAACCCACATTACTCATCACTGGAGGCGTTCACGGCTATGAAACCAGTGGGGTGCAGGGTGCGCTTGCCTTTCTAAAACAAGAATCACTCCATTACAGCAATATATTTAATATCATTGTTGTACCTTGTATCAGCCCATGGGGCTATGAAACCATCAATCGATGGAACCCTTTTGCAGTCGATCCTAATCGGTCATTCTATTCTCAAGCACAAGTAAACGGCATTAATCACGACGCTGAAGAATCCCGTTTATTAATCCAATACCTAAGGGAGATTAACCACACAATATTCATGCATATTGATTTACATGAAACCACAGACACAGACAACAGTGTGTTTAGGCCCGCGTTAGCAGCAAGAGATGCAAAACCACAAAAAACCTGGAATATTCCAGATGGTTTCTATTTAGTCGGAAACAGTGATAACCCTCAAGATGCATTTCAACAAGCAATCATTAACGCGGTACAAAAAGTGACTCATATTGCTCCTGCTGATGAAGAAAACAAGCTCATCGGCGAACCGATATCTCAATGGGGAGTAATTAATTATCCCACTCAAGCATTGGGTCTATGCAGCGGGATGACCAAGGCTAAATATACCTCCACCACAGAGGTTTATCCTGATAGCCCTCGTGTAACAGATGCAATATGCATTCAAGCACAAGTAGCGGCCATTAAAGGGGGAATTGATTATCTTATTCAACATGAAATCACACCAATCTAAGTAACCTGGTGTTCTATTTAAAATTGCTACTAGCGTCAAACAGCCGTGACCGCCATGAATGGTGAAAATGTCTGTTAAAGCAGTAACAATTTATAACCTTACCTACTGTATTTTTCATTCCCACTAAATGATCACTTATTGACTTAGATTGGTATTATTCCCCTCGACATCAAATAAAAATAATCAAACCATAATATAGAAAAAAGGAGTCAAACAATGACTCCTTTCCCCAAAAATCACTTAAAGATGCGTGCGTTAGAGTGATTTTGCTATAAAACATCAGAACTTAAAAAGCCTTTAACCTAAACACACAGCCACTCTTGGTGTCAATTTAGTCACCAGTTCATAAGCTATCGTACCAATATGTTCTGCGACAACTTCAACGGGTAATTTGCTCCCCCAAAGCATCGCTTCATCACCCACCTTATCGCTCGCATCAACGCCTAAGTCCACGCTTAACATATCCATTGAGACTCGACCAACTATAGGTACTAATCGGCCATTAACCCAAACAGGCGTCCCCTCAGGGGCATTTCGAGGATAACCATCACCATAGCCTATTGCCACAATCCCTAACCGTGTATCTTGCTTAGCCTGCCAATAACTGCCATAGCCTACTGGTTCGCCTGCTTTATGATCGCGAACAGCAATCAGTCTTGACACTAAATCCATCGCTGGAAGCAATCCATGATCGCGACCTAAATCCTCATTAACCGGTGAAACACCATATAAAGCTATACCGGCTCGTACCCAATCAGCTTGCGTTTCTTTCCAATAAAGCGTTCCAGCTGAGTTTGCTAATGAATGATGACCAGGTAAATCTCGTGTCAAACCAGAGAATACTTCAAGCTGAGCCGATGTCATCGGATTATTTGGCTCATCAGCGCAAGCAAAGTGCGTCATTAAATGAATGGGTTTAGCGACATTTTCACATCGCATTAAACGCTCATACATTGAATGAAATTCTTCAGGTGTGAAGCCTAATCGATGCATACCAGAATCAATTTTTAACCACACATTAACAGGAGTAGAAAGGCTCGTTTGTTCTAACATCTCTAATTGAGAGCTATGATGTACTACCGTTTCAATATCATGTTCAACTAATTGATAAAGGTCATCTGTTCGAAATACACCTTCCAATAATAATAATTTTGCTTTCACGCCACCAGAACGCAATATCAACGCCTCTTCAAGACGTGCAAGCCCAAAACCATCCGCCGTTTCTAAGCAACTCGCTACATTCAGCAACCCATGCCCGTACCCATTGGCTTTAACAACGGCCATCACTTGACTATTAGGTGCGATTTCTCGCAACCTTTTCATATTATGTTGTAATGCAGAACGACTAATCTCAGCACGAGGAAATGGTTTCAAACAATCACCTAAATTTTATATTTTATTGTCAATGAGCGCTAAACTCTAATTTAATACACATGCATGAACATTGAATGAAAGTAAAAAATTAATCTTCTTCAAATTGTGGGCCAGCATAATTATCAAATCTTGAAAATTGCCCTTGGAATGTTAAACGTACGCGCCCAATGGGTCCATTACGTTGTTTACCAATAATAATCTCGGCAGTGCCTTTGTCTTCAGAATCATCATTATAAACTTCATCACGGTAAATAAACATAATCAAATCAGCATCTTGCTCGATAGCACCTGATTCACGCAAATCGGAATTCACTGGACGCTTATCTGCTCGTTGCTCCAATGAACGGTTAAGCTGAGACAGTGCGACAACAGGAATTTCCAGCTCTTTTGCTAATGCTTTTAATGAGCGAGAAATCTCAGAAATCTCTAGCGTACGATTATCCTTCAAAGCCGGTACTTGCATTAATTGCAAGTAATCTATCATGATCATGGACAAACCACCGTATTCTCTGGCAATACGCCTTGCACGACTTCTCACCTCTGTAGGCGTTAAGCCTGAACCATCATCAATATACATTTTACCTTGTTCAAGCATAATCCCCATAGTAGATGACACTCTAGCCCAATCGTCATCATCTAACTGACCCGTACGAATTTTTGTTTGATCCACTCGCCCAAGAGATGCCAACATACGCATCATAATTTGTTCCGAGGGCATCTCTAAGCTAAAAATTAAGACAGGTTTATCTTCATGCAATGCAGCTTGTTCACACAAATTCATGGCAAAAGTGGTTTTACCCATCGAAGGACGCGCAGCAACAATAACAAGATCCCCAGACTGAAAACCTGCGGTCATTCCGTCTAAATCACCGAAACCACTAGAAACCCCTGTAACACCATTAGTGGGGTTATTGTATAACTGTTCAATCTTATCAACCGTTTTCTCTAAAATGGTTTTAATGCCTTCAGGTCCTTCATTAGCATTTGTTCTTTGTTCAGCAATTTTGAAAACCTTCGTCTCAGCCAGATCAAGCAACTCTCCTGAATTACGACCTTCTGGGTTAAACCCAGCATCCGCAATCTCATTCGCCACTTTAATCATATCCCTAACTACGGCTCTTTCTCGGACAATATCGGCATAGGAATGGATGTTACCTGCACTGGGTGTATTTTTTGCAATTTCGCCGATATAAGCAAATCCGCCAACATCCTCTAACAAATCCTCAAGCTCAAGCTGTTCAGCAACAGTAATTAAATCAATTGGTTGACCAGAACCAACTAAAGATTCCATCGCCCCAAAAATCATTCCATGGGCACGTGAATAAAAATCTTCTTTTACTATTGCCTCAGCCACTTTATCCCACGCATCAGCATCAAGCATGAGCCCACCCAATACAGATTGCTCAGCTTCAATCGAATGAGGGGGCATCTTTAATGCATCCATTTGTAAATCACGAATGGGGGCTTTGGCCTTGAAGGCACTTTGTTGTGACATTGACTCTCCAAAATACAGCAAACATGCAAAGCATGATTTAATACAAGCTTAAAAACAAAAAATTTAATGAATATTACAATGATTTATTAAAATCACATCAATTAATCTTGAAATGAAAACCACAGGATTTAATCTAGCAACATTCTTTATAGCGCATTGTGCAACCGCTATTGTACAGCCTGTTGCCCCTGCGCCCAAGAATTAAGTGAGGATAGGGAAAAATAGTGACCATGAAAATCGATGAGAAATGAGAGCCAAAAATAAAAACGCCGCCGCCTTGAGGTTGATTATTCAGCCCCAAGCACGACACAGATAATATTGAATAGACTACAAAACCTTTAACTCACATTCAATTCAAACTGACTTTGATGAGATTGGGCCCAACGAAGTAACTCCACTCGATTTCGAGACTGAGTTTTTCTAAAAATAGATGAAATATGTGCTTTTACTGTATGCTCACTAATGCATAATCGATGAGCAATTTCTTTATTCCTCGCTCCACTCGATACCAGATGAATAATCGTTCTTTCTCGACTTGTCAGCATTTGCAGCATGACAACCGTATCTTGTAGCGCATTTTGCCCGCCATCTAACCGCCGTATCAGTTGACTAAATGTTTGACTCAATAATACTCTATCAAACCAAAGTTCACCTTCTAGCATTTTCCTCAATGCACTTAATAATAAGTCCATGCCTTGATCGGCATACAAAATACCTTTGATCCCTAATAGCAATGCAGACTCAGCTTCAATCGTTCCTCTCTCAACTTGGTATAAAGCAACAGGATATTGAGAGACTAATTGCGAAGCCAATAAAGGAATACCTTTACTGTCCATCGCGGCCCCTTTTTGCGAAATAAGACAGAAGCCTTGACCGGCATTCTCTGCAGATAATTCAGAAACTTGTTTGACGACCCGCGTTTTAAAACCAATTGATTCGGCCAATATAGCCAAATGACATGGCGCAGCCAATTGATGAATAAACACTAACTCATCGATTTTACCCATAGGATTGTTCTCCCTGAAAGTTTACGTCTGATCAAACTCACCTCCTGATTGATCAGTGTTTGATCTCGCTTAATAATAGAAATTAGCTCGCCTCAAACGACCTAGACACAACATTAATATAACATTTAGCAATAAATTACTAGTAAAGTCTTCAATATCTATCAAACAAAGATAAAAAGAATAAATCCAACAAAAAATCTTTGAAAAATAACTTTCCCAAGATTTTACCATGAATATGAAGACCTAAAGAGAATAAAATAAATGTTACGTCGAAGGGAAAATGAGAAGAAACCGAGATTAGACACAGTTTCTTCACTGAAAAGTTAACATTATGTATAATTAAAAATCAGACTTAAGAGGCGGTAATTTTTTGAGTATCACCTTGAGTTGTGTTGTTTGATGGACTCCAATAACCTAATTCAGTACCTTGTTCAATTAACTCAACGACAGCTAATTCTATCGCCTGTAAAACACAAAATTGCACCGGCTCATTGGTTGTGTAACCTATTTCTGCTTCGGCTAGACGATTAAGACTCGTATATCGAAAAAGGCCTGCACGCATTTCCTGAGAATAAACACGTTTTGTCGTCGATACTGACATCATCACCTTACCGGTATGAACATCCACAGCTCTGAGATAAATGGTAATTTGATCTTCACGATATAACTCTGATGCACCAATACCGTAATATTCTACACCAGCCCCACCAGTACTGATGTTTGTTTCGTAACTGATAATCCCACCTTCAAGCAATAATCGAGCATCAGTTAAATGAGGTACTTCAGCCGGTTTAGATTTGACCACTTGTTTCTTAATGATTTTTCTTTCTGTTAGTAAATTTTGCAATCCTTCACGTTCAACAGGTGAAAACCATTTTGAATCCAGCAAGGTTTGCACCAACATAGAGGTCGCTCCCTGAGTGACCGCAGTTGAAAACGAACTCACATTTTGTTGCGGCTTATATTGACCCGTTTGATCACGAAAAGAATACACAGCAACAGGTATAGGGTATTTAGGCTTAGGCTGGCTCTGTAATGTTTTCATTGTATCACTAACAGTATTAAGCTCAGCGGGTGTCACACTTAATATTGGCTTTGGAAATAAACTGCATCCAGATAAACAAAGTAAACCGATAAAGGGAAGTATTTTTTTCATTATTATTTACCCAAAATCCGACATTCTGATAATAGTCACTTCTGTCGGATCTAATACATTTGTAATGGTGATAACGGTATCACCACCTAAAGAAACAATATCAATTAAATAATCACCCGATGTAAAGGTGCCATTTTCTATTTCCCCATTCGTCACACCTCGTGTAATTTCACTGATCATATTCCGTTCTAACGACTCTTGAAAACGGGTAACAAAATCATCATCACTCCCTTGTTCGGTATGATCATTTTGTGCATTAGCTTTGTTTAATAAATAAGAGCCAATAAGAGGGTTACCACCAAAACTTGGGTTTAACGGGGTATAAACTAACTCTGTTGCGTGTAAAGCTGTACTTGAAAAGCATGCCGCTGTCGCGAGCATTAACATCCTATTGTTCATTATTCTCATTCCTAAAAACCATCATTGACTGTCGACAATTCACCCGCAATAGCACCCGCTCTGACTCGAGCAATATGATCAATTGTCAATAAAATTGCTTGCTCAGCTCTTTCTTTAATGGGGTTTGCTCGACGTCCGAAATGAGTCACATAAATTTTCTCGCCATTAAGTTCTAGCGTTAATTCAGTGCCCGCCTGAGGAAATACAGTTTCATAAAGCGTCACATTAAAACCTTGCGTAAAAGGTAAACTGCGCCAATAACTCGAATAATAAAAATTAAAATCTTTACCAAATCGAGTCAATGTTCTGTCTATGACTAACCCACTGATCTCAATATCATCGTCAGCTGCCAATACTGGCAAAGCTAAAAAAAAACATAATAATAGAGTGATTATCTTCGTCATTCCCCCTCCAACATCCCTGTGAATTACTTTTAAAATTGATGATAAGCCAAGGGTAATTGAACATTCCTTAAGACCAGTGAACCTCAAATTATCGATAAATAACACTCCCTTATAAAAAAATAACCCATTGGGACTAGCTCTTTTGTACTAGTTGAGTTTAGTGCTTATGTCGATAGAATGCTGATTGTTGACAGTAAGGATTAATTAAAGCGGAAATAATAGAATATAGAAGGAAGATTTATTGATGCCAGTAGAAATCACTTTTCCATTCTTATAAATAAGCAATCAATGTGATAATTAAGCCATTACGACATGGGCGCATATGGCTTAATTAAATGAAACTGAATTAAAATAAACCTAATAAAATAGCCGTAATAGAAAGTAAACCAGCCAATATAACAAACAGATTACTCAGACGTCCCCTGTAAGCTTTTAAGGCGGGAACCTTATAAATAGCATACATAGGCATTAAATATAAAATAGCCGCAATCACTGGCCCACCCAAAGATTCTATCATCCCCAGAATGCTCGGATTAAGGATAGCCACCCCCCAACAGGTCAAAAACATAAAACCAATAATAAATTTATCAATTTTTGGTGTCGCCACTGTTGAAGCATCCAATTTCATTTGTTTTGTAATCAATCCTTTTAACCCTTCTCTTGCTCCCATATAATGACCAAAAAAAGATGATATAATAGCCACAAAAGCAATTATAGGGCCGAAATAGCTCACAAAGTCACTTTGATGCATATTCGCTAAATAAGAAAGAATAGGTAAATTATGCGCCTTAGCTTCCACAAGCTGAGCTGGGGACAATGACAGCACGCAAGAAAAAACAAACAACATAACAAATCCCACCAACATCAAGGTGGTATTACGTAAAATCACATCAGCTTTATTCGCCGCATGCTCTCCATGATCGCGCTTTAAGGACACCGAAAATTGCGAAATAGCAGGTGAGTGATTAAATGCAAAAATCAATACTGGAATTGTTAACCAAACGGTACTCAAAAAGTCTCCTGTCGAAGGCACGCTCATCAGAGCATCAAGCTTCCAATCAGGAATAAGATAAAGAGACATAAACGCTAATATAGCCACTAAGGGATAAACAAGCAGCTGAGTGACCTTCAACATAAATTGCTCACCCGCCATCATCACAGACATCATGCCCACAATAAGTGTACCTGATAGCAACCATCGAGGTGGTGAACTAAAGCCCAATTGATGGACCATAAAACTATCGACCGTATTTGTGATCCCCACTGCATAAATTAGCACAATAGGATAAATAGCCAAAAAATAAAGTAACGTGATAGCCCTTCCCGCTCCGTCGCCAAAATGCTCAGTCACAACTTCTGTAATATCACTGTTTTTTTTAGTCGATGAACAAACAAAACGCGATAAACCACGGTGGGCTAGATAAGTCATAGGACCAATTAAAATTGCCATTAATAATAGAGGCCAAAAGCCCCCCATTCCAGCATTTATCGGTAAAAATAAAATCCCAGCGCCGACAGCTGTGCCAAATAAACTCAACATCCATGTTGTATCTTTTGCAGTCCACGCGACCGAACTCACCCTATCTTGTGTACTTATCAGTACATCTTGATTCTCTACCTGTTCTTTTTGCATCCATCCACACCTTGTAAAAAAACTTAAACACAGTATTCATACGTTGATATTTTATCTGTATATTCGCTGAATAAGCGATCGAGGGTATACTAATGAATCCTTCAAAAGAAGAAATAAGTCGAATTTTCCCTCAACAATTGTTATCAAACAAACATTAACCAAACAACAAACATGAAAAACAATAACTAACAAACTGACAAACACATACTTAAAAACAAAAAAAGCACAACTTAAACAAGAAGAACACATGGTTATTTTACATAAACAACCTATTAACATGACAAAGTAAAATAATATGGTTATTTTTAAATAAAAATATAACTTTCAAACAGTTAGATTGGAGTACTAAATAATAATGGACAATCACCTCAATATCATCGTTGGCTCAACCAATCCTATTAAAATCAATGCTGCTCAGACCACCATTGCCACATTCTACCCAAATGCCAGCATTCAATGTCAGGGTATGCAAGCCCCATCGTTAGTCCCTGAACAGCCCATGACCGCTGAAGAGACCAAACAAGGTGCTATCAATAGAGTGAAGTACTGCCAGTCACGACATGAAGCAGATTTTTACTTTGCCATGGAGGGCGGAGTCGACTTATTTGAGCAAGGCCCTGCAACTTTTGCTTATTTAGCCATTGCCACAAAAAACCAACTGTCCATCGGCAGAAGTGCTTCATTACCTCTTCCCATAGCGGTTTATCAAGCACTAAAACAAGGTGAAGAATTAGGACATGTCATGGATAGACTATTTAACACTAAGAATATTAAGCAACAAGGTGGTGCAATAGGGCTACTCACCCAGCATAAAGCCACAAGAGAAAGCACTTATACTCAAGGTTTGATCTTGGCTATGGCCCCCATTTTAAACCCAGCACTCTTTGAACATCATCCATAATATGAGATGCTGTGGAGCGCTAATGTGAACTCCAGCCTAAATTCAACCTTAACAATAAAAAAAAGCCTTCATCATAAGGTAGGATGATAATATTCACATTGCGGCCTGAATAGCCAACTTCACCCCTTCGATACACGTATGCAAAGACATACTGGGTTGGCCAAGATATTCAGGTAACGTCGCTTTTTCAGGTAACATCGGTAGATTTAACCAACCAACAGGTGTCGATAATTGATGAATGGAAAGGTAATGTAACACACCATAAAAAACATGATTACCATATAACGTCCCGTTTGAATTTGAAATATCAGCGGGAACCCCATTGCTTCTCATCATTTTGACCATAGTATTAAGAGGTAATGAGCTCATGTAGGCAACGGGACCAGACTTAGCTGTAAATGCATTATCCTCATTTAAGTCACTGGTATCAATCATGCTATGAGCTTTCATGTCATTAAAATTATGAGCAATACGCTCAAGCGTTATGATATTAGCCCCAATATATTCCCCCATCATAAGCACCACATCGGGCTTGAATTCGGTCATTGCCATACACACAGCATCAACTGAATCAAAAAATGTTTCCTTTATTAAACGAGAATAAATACGAATTTTCCCTTGTTGTAAACCATGTAAGGTATCAACAACAGATTGGGCTGAATAAGTATATCGAGGTGCATGTGCTTCAAAACCTATCAGTAGTACTTTCTTCATCACATTTTCCAGTTTTATGGAGTCAAGTTCTCACATCCTATCCACCTTAATGAGTCTAGCCATAAAAACCAAAGCTTGATAACTTTAAGTCATAACAATGCAATGGAACTTTTTATGGAATATCGTCGCCTATCTCATTCTAATTTACTTGTCAGCCAGTTATGCCTTGGCACTATGACCTGGGGAAAGCAAAATTCTCAACGAGACGCATTTGAGCAATTAGATTTTGCTATTAATCATGGCATCAACTTCATCAATACTAGTGATATGGCTCAAGCCTCATTTGAACGAAGTCATCACGGAGAAAGTGAACGAATACTTGGCCAATATCTTAAACAAAAAGGGAAGCGGCATGATTTAATTATCGCCAGCAAAACCATTGCACCGCTAGAAAATAATCATCACAGTCCCCCGTTAAATTGGCAAAACATTCATCAATCTGTTGATGACTCACTGCAAAGATTACAAATTGATGCTATCGATCTTTACCAAGTCCATTGGCCAGACAGAAACTGTAATATCCATGGACAATTTTCCTACCAGCAACAGGATGAACATGAGAAACTCACTCCCATTATTGATACCTTAGAAGCTCTATCTGATTTAGTTGATGCAGGGAAAATTCGCTATATCGGTGTATCAAATGAAACAGCTTGGGGGTTAATGAAATATTTACAACTAGCCGAAAAACATGAATTACATAAAATAATCAGTATCCAAAATCCTTATAACTTACTCAATCGAAGTTTCGATATTAGCATGTCAGAAATCAGTCATAGGGAAAACCTACCTTTATTAGCCTATTCTCCACTCGCTTTTGGTGTACTAACAGGAAAATACCTCAACAACCCAACCCCCAAAAATACCCGCTTAAACTTGTTTAAACAATATAATCGATATAGTCATCACCAGATAGCCATCCAAGCTACCCAAGCCTATGTCGATCTTGCTCACAGCTTTTCTCTCACCCCCACTCAAATGGCGCTCGCCTTTGTTAATTCACAGCCTTTCGTCGCCAGTAATATTATAGGGGCAACACAGCTATCTCAGTTAGAAAGCAATATTGATAGCCTTCGATACACAATCACACCAGAATTAATGCAAGCAATTGATGAAACAAACCAAACCTATCGCATTCCTTGCCTATAATGACAATTAGTGTTCCGTTTAATAAAATGCAGCTTGCATTCGGTCAGCAGATCTTAGAAGATCGGTTTTGCTGACTCATTCACGAACACTTTTTGGACTGCATTAATGGATTTTACCCAAGTGCGCACTCAGTTTCCTACACTGGCACAAACGCTCAATGACTACCCTTTGTGTTATCTCGATACCGCTGCAACCAGCCACAAACCTCAGCAAGTATTAGACGCTATGACACAGTTTTATTTAAAAACCAATGCCAATGTGCATCGAGCAGCGCATCAATTATCCAGTCAAGCTACACGTGAATATGAAGCCGTACGTGAGCAAGTTAGGCGCTTTATTCACGCAAAGCGCAGAGAAGAAGTCATTTTTACTCATGGAACAACAGAAGCTATTAACATGGTGGCCCACGGTCTCAAAAAAGACTTAAAATCTGGGCAAATTATTCTCATCGATAGCCTAGCTCATCACGCCAATATTGTTCCTTGGCAAGTCATCGCCCAAGAAACCGGAGCCATGATAAAACCAATACCGTTAGCAGCAGACGGAAGACTAGATCTGTTAGCTTATGAGACATTATTACTTGAAAAACCTGCCATTGTTGCCCTTAGCCATGTCTCTAATGCACTCGGGATCCTCAACCCCATACAGGAGCTGATTCAAAAAGCGAAAACCGTTGGGGCAATAACCGTCATCGATGGTGCCCAAGCCGTAGCACACCTTGATATTGATGTTCAGCAACTTGAATGTGATTTTTATGCCTTTTCCGGCCATAAAATGTATGGCCCAACGGGTATTGGCATCCTCTATGGTCGCTTTAAAGCACTCGATTCTCTCACTCCATTAATCACAGGCGGAGAAATGATCCAATCCGTCAGTTTTGAAAAAACAGAATTTAATGTGCTGCCCAATCGATTAGAAGCTGGAACCCCCCCTATCGCAGAAGTCATTGGATTAGGTGAAGCAATCACATTCCTCACTCACATACCTCAAACCATACGCGCAGAACATGAAAGTGCTTTATTACATTACTTACAACAACAGCTCGCTAACCTCCCAGATATCGTTCTTTATGGAGTCCATAAGGATAATATTGGCGCCGTTGCTTTTAATGTATATGGTGAGCATCATCAAGATGTTGGCACTTTACTCGATCAACAAGCCATTGCTATCCGCTGTGGGCACCACTGCGCAATGCCATTAATGCAAACCTTAAATATTAAAGGTTGCTGTCGAGCCTCCATTGGGATTTATACGAACAAGCAAGATATTGATAATTTTGTTGATGGACTAAAAATGGTTAAAGACATTTTACTTTAACCGCCATGCAAAACATACTAACAGAGGCTTATGTGACCCCCGATCTATTCACCCCCCTATCATTCAATACCGAGCAAGTATTAAGCCGCTTCACACAAGCAAGAAATTGGCAAGAACGTTATCGGCAATTGATGTTACTGGGAAAGCAACTCCCTAAGCTTGCATCAGAATACCATATACCCAATGCACAAGTGCAAGGATGTGAAAGTAATGCATGGCTCTATCATTATGAAAAAAAAGGTACTCATTTCTATACAGGAGACAGTGATGCCAGAATAGTAAGAGGACTGATTGTGTTATTGCTTATCGCATACAATGATAAAACGACAACAGAAATTAATGCATTTGATCATACCCACTATTTTGAAGAGCTTGGGTTAAGTGGCCAGTTGAGCCCTTCTCGAAGTAATGGATTGCATGCGTTAATTAATGCTATAAAAGACTTTGCTAACACTGCTTAAAAATATTAAATCGGTTAATAAGACTGAATAAAATCATGTAAAACAGCATTAAACCTCAATGGATTTTCAAGAAACATAAAATGCTTACCTCCCTCACTCTCTTCAAAATAAACAAGTTTAGATTGAGGGAGCTGCTCTGCGATCCATCGTTGAGACCGCCAGGCAGTAAGACTTGCTCGACCAGAAACAACTAAACTCGGTAATTTCACCCTCGCAAAAATATCACGCCAATCTTGATGATAATTGCTATAAAAAAGTTGCGCGGCTTGAGGAAGGGGTAACTTAAGCCTAGATTGAATAATACGTTGGCGCTTATCAGGACAAATATTAGATGACAACATACAATTCAATACGGTTTTTCGGTAGTTATTGCCTTGCTCCCCTTTAATCACATTCATCACATCCATCACATTAATAGGATCCACCAAAGGCCCAAAATTATGCATTTCTTGAGGGGACCAAATAGGATTTGAAACCAACATCGATGGCATATCAATAATAACCAACTTAGATAATAATCCATCACCAAATAAATCCCAATAACACAACATAACAGCAGAGCCCATAGCGTGGCCCACCAGAACAACATCATTTAATCCTAATAAAGATAGTAATTCATGAAGATCTTTTGCCAATCGTGGGATCCGATATCCGTATTCAACCTTTTCAGATAAGCCATGTCCTCGCATATCCAGTGCGATAACGCGATAATATTGATGTAGCGCTTCAATTTGATATTTAAACTCTTCGATACTTTGAGACCAAGCAGGTAGCATCACAATGGGCAGTCCACTTCCCAAGTCGATATAGTGTAACTTTACATTATCTTGAGTATAAAAATATTGGCTTATTAAGGACTGAGAAGCCATGACAAATACCTCAAACAATCAATATAATAAAAGGAACAAGCCCACCATCATAATAAAATATATTTTGTTTGTACTCATTAATAGTTATGAAATATATAATACAATCACCCTAAATACAGATCATTGCAAAATGTTACCTCATGCCGTGGATCACTATAACCTGATCATTATAATCACAAGAATAAGATAATAACTCATCAATTTCCGATAATGCCCAATTAGCATGAGAATGAAGATGATAGCCATTAGCCGATTCATAACCTAAAGCCGCATGAATATGAAATTTAATACCTTGAATACGGTTATTTACCGCTTCATTATAAATATTTCTATCTAAAAAATTGGTGACAAATAGCTCAGTCGCTGAAAAAATCGCCGCCTTTTCATAATCACTTTCGGCATCTCTAGCAAGCAAACATAAGTTTTTTAATTGTTTAGTGAATTGATTTGGGATCTTCATCATGACTCCATTTACCAAAAAATAAAACCGTTAATAAACTAATAACCAAGCTATCATAGATTTTTAATTAGGGGAATTGCTCTCATTAGAGTAAACACATCTCTGGAGATAATTGTTAACCATAAAACCAAATAGAAATCTGCCTTTTCTATTTATTTATAAAGTTAGCAACAAAGTCATTGAGCGCTATATCAATAAATAATGTTCTTTATATCTTAATATACAAGGAGTTTGACAAGAAAAAATGGGAATAATAATATAAAAGTGGTTTTTCTTCTTTTAAGTAACACTTATCTATCAATAACAACTAAATTTAACAAAATATCAACCAAAAAGAATATTACTAGATCTAGTATATAGGTACTTGTTAACATTAATATTTAAAATAATATAACGTTAAATCTTATCGATATATCATTGTACGAGATAGCTTTTCCTCCCAAGCCCATGCAAGTGATAATTCAAAATGGCTTAATGACTCCCCTCCTTCAGGAAATTCATCAATAAAAGGGGTCATAATAATCCCCATCCAAGGAAGTTCTGGTTTAATCACATCTGGAGGCCGATGATAAATGGCATGATAACAGTCCGCTAACTCATTCCAATATAAAGTATCATTCCCCTTAAAAACGATGAAAAATACCATCAACGTCGCTAAGTTATTTCCATTAAATGGCTTTCCTTTCACATGAGGGCCCATAGGTGCATATAAAGTTCCTTTTAATGCATCTCCTACTCTATGGCATTGAAACTGTAAATGGGAAAGCTTAAGATCGGTTACTGGCATAGGTTGTTGACGCGCTATAGATAAATTGAGTCCTCTTTTAGCCGCATCAATAGCATTTCGAGGACATTCAAATCGATTATAACATTCACTCATCCCTGAATGAAAAACCACCTTTTCAATAGCAGTTTTATGTTTACATTGATTAAAAACGGACATCTTTCACCACCAATATAAAACTTCCTTGAGCTTAAATCATAGTTTACTACCGCATTTATGTGAAATCGCGCCTCTACCTAAGTGAAATAAAGGCCACTCGTTTCGCTTGAGTATATTTGTGCATTTATTGGCATTCTCTACTATGTCCATCTATTGTTGTTTATTGTACACATACTCCCCTTTCTTTATGTTCAAGAATAGAAGTCAATATAAGGAATGAATATGAAAAAGTCATTATTATGCCTCTTACTAATTATCTCCAGTTCTACATTCGCAATAACAGCATTCGCTGATTCAGGCGGGTTTGTTGGACCAGCCAAAGACAGTATTACTAACGTAAAAGATGCACTAGCTGCACCTGATGATGCCCAAGTAACATTAACAGGTTACATAACCAGCTCATTAGGTGATGAAAAATATCATTTTCAAGATGATACTGGAGAAATGGTCGTCGATATTGACGATGATGATTGGAATGGGCTGAAAGTCACGCCAAAAACACAAGTGATTATACAAGGAGAAGTAGATACAGACGGTACCAATGTGAAAATAGATGTCGACACGATTACAGCCCAATAAGTTGAGCAATATGCCAATTAAGGTTGTTCACTCTCAATGTCTTTTATATATAAAAAGACATTGAGAGCAATCTGGCGATTATAGCCACTGTTCTATATCCATAATAAAGAATCACAAAGAAACACTAAATATGTTCTAAAATAAAACTAGCATTGATGAAACCAAGGATGCCATTCAATGAAAGTCGATTACAGGTGGGTAATTGCACTATCAATCGTTCTCGGATTTAGCCTTTATCTGTATATCACTTTTAGAGAGCCACTAATTAGTGCGCCTCAACAACCTTCTACACCTAACTTTAATCAAGCTATTACACCTATTCCTGTATCAAACATCCAACCTGAAGATAAAAATAAATTACAGCTGGGTTTACGTTTATTTCTTGACCCTCGCTTATCCTCAAACAATTTAATCAGCTGCGCTTCTTGCCACAACCTTTTCACTAATGGAGCTGAAACCACCAAAGTATCAACTGGTGTACTCGGTAAAGGTAATCGAAATTCACCGACTGTATTTAACATCGCCTTTAACACTCGATTTTTTTGGGATGGCCGCGCATCTAGTTTACATGAACAAATAGACGGCCCTGTCCACCATCCACTTGAAATGAATAGTAATTGGAAAGATATTAGCCAAATGATTCAAGCAGATAAAAGCTATCAAACGGCCTTCAACCAAGAATATAACGGCAAGATTAATGAACAAACCATAAAAGATGCGCTCATTAGTTTTATGCAAGTACTCAATACACCCGATGCCGATTTTGATCGATATTTATTGGGCAATCCACAAGCCATGTCACAAACCGCCATTAATGGCTGGGTGAAATTTCAAAATTTAGGTTGTATTTACTGTCATCAAGGACAAAATATCGGAGGAAATATTTTTCAAAAGTTCGGTCATGTGGAATCTATTCACCTCAATCCTGATGATTTAGGACGCTTTGCCATTACTCAAGAAGAAAGCGATAAAAATGTCTTTCGCGTACCCAGCTTACGAAATGTGGCAATCACCCCCCCCTATTTCCATGATGGTAGAGCAGCGACATTAGAAGAGGCCATTATTCTCATGGCAAAAGCGCAATTAGGTCAAGATCTCGATCCCATTACTGTGCTGGAACTCTCCGCCTTTCTTCATGCACTCAGTGCCCCTCTTCCTCCAGCATTAAAGGCGTTACAATAATGACCACACATCAATACCGTGTCGCTAGTGGGCTTCTTATTACTGCCAGTACTTTACTTTTACTGAGTCTTTCATTGTTAGTGACTAAAACACATCTTATTCAACAATACCACCATGCTTATGTTGACTTAACCCATCAAGTTCTCTCTGTCAGAGATGCGGTATTTAAATTTAAAGTTGGCGATCAAAAAAACTATGACCTTATCTCACAAAAGCTGCTTCAATCAGAACTACAAGTGACTCAAATTGATACCAGTCTTTCCAATCAAAAACTGAACATGATTGCCCTTTTTCTCATAGGCGGGCAATCCGTTGAACGTGGAAGTCAGCGCTTAACCACAGCTATTTCACAACTGATAACAGAACTTGAAACATTATTAAGGCTAATGATTTCACAAGAATATTCCAGCCATACCATCACTTTATTACAACAAAAATTATTAAACAATAACCCGACAACCCAAGAAAAAATACACATTTTATCTTTGCTTAATAGTACAGAGAATACACAGTTCCACTCACCTACTTTAAGTGATGATAACGCCTATATTAGCCTTAAAAACCATCTTAAGCTGGCTAATAACGTTAACCTCAATATAGAACAAAAAAATATCAGTATTCTGAATAATCAAGTTCGTCACTTACTTGAAAATAACACCTTTTTATGGCTAGAAAAAACTGAAAATACTAAGCAAGCTATTTTCATATCATTGCTTTTATTAACCCTATCGTTATTCAGTTATTACGCTTTACAATTTAAATTAAGAGCCCAAAAAGAGCTCAATATTCAACAAACATTAGCCAAAGTAGAAAAAGAGAAACACCAATTAGCCCTCGTTGCGGAGCATGCCCAAGATGCAATTATTATCACCAACGAACAAGGAAAAGTGACTTGGGTTAATCAAGCTTTTACGGCTTTATCTGGCTATTCACTTAATGAGATGCTCAATAAAAAACCTGGCGAAATATTACAAGGCAGTGAAACGGACAAAGAAGACATAAACAAAATTAGCCAAGCCATCAAACAAATCAAGCCTGTCAAAGCAGAAATCATTAACTACCATAAAAATGGTTCACCCTATTGGATAGATATCGCTATCACGCCCATTTTAAGTGCTGAAAATCAGTTAATTAAGTATATTGCAGTGGAAAGAGATTGTAGCGATAGAAAAAAAATGCAAACAGAACTCGCTCACGCAGTCAAAACTGCCGATGCCTCAAGTGCTGCAAAATCCACTTTTTTAGCCACCATGAGTCACGAGCTCAGGACCCCTCTAAATGGTATTTTAGGCATGGCGCAAATTGTCGAATCGAATTTAACTGAGCCCACTCAACGAAAACAGCTGCAGATATTACTTGAATCAGGTAATCACCTCACCGCGCTCTTAAATGATATTCTCGACTTTTCAAAAATAGAACAAAATAAATTGGAATTAGACAGTGAATTATTCAGCTTTAACAATGTTATTGACCCCATTATTAGCACTTATGGTCCCATATGCGATGAAAAAAATATAAAATTTATACTAAATAATGATATTGATGAAAATCAAGCATTTGAAGGAGATAAGGCTAGGATCCGCCAAGTGATTTATAACTTGCTCAGTAATTCCGTGAAGTTCACTCATGAAGGCAGCGTCACCCTTAGCTTCAAGAAAACCCAACAACATGATATTGAAGGAGTCTGTATTACATTATCAGACACAGGTATTGGCATTAGACAGGAACGACTTGACACTATTTTTAATCCATTTATCCAAGCAGAATCGTCAACAACTCGCCAATATGGTGGTACCGGATTAGGTCTTTCTATCGTAAAACAGTTAGTCGAGCTCATGCAGGGGAATGTAACTATAGACAGTGAAATCGGTAAAGGCACCACATTTACTCTCTTTATCGGACTAAAGCAATCAGATAAAGCACTCAGTGAACCAAAGCAGCAACAAGCATTAATAAGAGATTTACCAAAAAATCTCGTGATACTTATTGCAGAGGACAATAAAATCAATGCATTAGTGGCTAAAACCTTCTGTCAACGGCTCGGGCATAATGCCACAATTGCCAATAACGGACTCGAAGCCGTTAACCTTTTAAGAGACAATCACTTTGATCTCATTATTATGGATAACCACATGCCTGAAATGGATGGAATTGAAGCAACAACCGCCATTCGACAAGAGTTAAAAATAACCACCCCCATTTTTGCCTGTACAGCCGATGTTTTTCAAGAAGCACACGATAAGTTCATTGAAGCAGGCGCTAATCATGTACTCACAAAACCATTGCAAGAGCAAAGCTTTATGGATGCATTACATCAACATGCTGGACTAATCGCCCACCATGATGAACCGACGGCAGCGCAATCTAGTCATCCCATCCTCAACGACAATACTGAGACTCCATCAGAAACAGCCCATATCATCGTCTTATCTCGCCATATAAAAAGTGAACTCAATCTCACTGAAGCGGAAATCAAACTCAATCACTTACAGAGCCTTGCTCAAAAACAGCATCTAGAATTAAACAGCTTAATTAACGCTTTTCAAAACAGTGCTGAATCGATGATTTCAGAAATAATACAAGCATCAGAAAGCAAAGATATACATAAAATATATCTCATCAGTCAAGATATACACTCGCTCGCAACAGAATACAAATTAAAACGCATCATCAAACAAATCAAAAATTTATTATCAGATCCCTTTGAGCAAACATTACCCGCACTTGAACCGATGCAACATTTAATTAATTTACTTGAAGTCAACATACATCAAGCGCGGCGTTTCATTATCAAATCATCAGATAAACAAAATAAAAATAATGAAGCATGAATAACTTAAGCTACATCATCCACTTGCATAGATAAAACGTGATCAATAGCAAAGCCTGCCGCATTACCGCTATGAATAGCATGACTCACTTTTTGTAGCAAGGTCACCATATCACCAACCGCATAAATTCCTGCTTTAGAGGTTTGATAGTTCTCATTAACTTGAACTAATCCTTCTTGAGTAATCGCTAAACCTAATTGCATTAGCAAGGCTTCATTATTAAGATGAAAGGGTAAATGAATAAACAACCCCCGCCGACGAATACGCTCACCCGTTGCTAAATGTAACTCTATATGATCGCCAACATCTCCTGTTATTTTCACAATTTCACTGGTATTAATAGCCACATCTAAGCGAGCTAATTCTGCCAATTCTTCATCACTCAGCATCACTTTATTTTCTGTTAATAACAATACATCCCCAGTCCATTTATTAATGATTTTAGCCATCATATAAGCCTCCTCATTAGGACTGTAAATCGCAACCGGTAACCCTTTTATTCCATAAGCAATGCAATAAGGACAATGAAAAATATGTTCAGGCCAAAAAGTCTCAATCCCCTCAATTTGCGGTAAAATATCTTTAACACCACTTGCAAATGCCACCTGCTTAGCAGCCACTTCTATATTTGTTTTTTGCGCATCAAATTTACTGTAAGCAACGGTAAAACCGGTTTTTTCATTGCCGCTGACTAATGTCACCGTGCCATGACATAAAGTAACATGCTCAAATGACAACAATTCTGCTTTTGCATCTTCTAACAATGAACAGGGCTCTGTTTCATTTCGCCCGATTAAGTTGTACATGATATGGCTTTGTTCATTGCGTGGAGAATAGGCATCAACAATTAATACCCTACGCATTGCATTGCCTAAAAATAATCCTAAACTCAAACCGCTAAAACTGCCCCCAACAATCACAACATCATACTGTTCACTGTGTATTTTTTCTGCTGTAACATTCATATTTATTCATCCCCCTTACATTGGCAAGTCCATATCACTTAAGCTCCCTGTAAAACTGACATCATAAACATAGCTTGAACCAGATTATTTTTCCTCCCCCCTTTAACCCAGCCTTAACCCCCCATTGTGTACTCTACTGAGAGATAATTGTAGGAGAAACTGACCTTATGCTTAAGAAAAGCCATTCTAAGCTACTAATAAAATTGCTATTAATGATAAGTATCACAAGCTGTAGTGCTCAAAAAGCATCAGATTATCAATCACAAGCAATTGATTCTCGAGAGCAAATAAAGCCTTGGCAATACAGTCAAAATAACGCAGAAAAAGTCTCCGATTTAACTGAGCTCATCAATATACCAGAACTCACACGCTTCATTGATCAAGCCATGAAGCATAATCCCAGTGTGCAACAAACCGCCATTGCATTACAAATTGCCTATGCACAAAGAGGCATAGAAACCAGCGAGAGTTTACCTCAAGCTTCACTCAATAGTACCAGCAGTAAAAATGAGGGAAGCAATACCAGCTATGGCAATGAACTCAACATCAGCTGGGAAGTGGATTTATGGCAAAAAATCAGTGATAGCATCAAGGGGGCTGAAATGGATATCGCCAGCTCAAAAGCAAATCTACAAGCCGCACAAGATGCACTCGCTGCCAATATTATGCGAACTTGGTTACAGATTAATTTACAGCAGCAACTCATCAAAATAGAACAGCAAAGACTGACCTCTCTCGAACACAATGAAACGTTTATTATTGAACGCTATCGCTCAGGGCTTGGCAGTTTAGAAGATTTGGATGATGCTAAAAGTTCAAGTGCAAGTACACGGGCCACACTGGCTGAATATAATGAACTCTATGCCCAATATCAGCGTACAATGTGGCAATTACTCGGTCAAGATACCGCCCCCGCCGATATCACTATCAATGCTGAATTTCCAGCGGTATTACAACCTTTAGCCAGTCTTCCCAATCAAGACTTAAGCAGGCGCCCCGATCTTCAAAGCGCTTATTACACCATTTACGCCGAACAGTACCGTTCAAGTGCTGCTTACAAGGCATTATTACCTTCTATTAATTTAAGTGCACAACTCACAGGCAACGCCCTTTTTAATAGCCCTGCATGGACACTACTGAGTCAACTTACCGCGCCTTTATTTGAAGGCGGGAAGCTCAGAGCCCAAGCCGATATTGCTGAGCTGACAGCCGAAAAAGCCTATTGGAGCTATAAAGAAACCCTCCTTAACGCTGTTAATGAAGTTGATAATGCCTTAGGACAAGAACAATCTTTATCTCGTCAGCAAGGCCATATTGATGATGCACTAAAAAGTGCTAATCGCAGTTTTGCAAATTATCAAACAAAATATCGCCAAGGATTAGTCAATATCATTGATTTACTTTCCGTTCAACAGCAAACATTCGACCTTCAATCTCAACTCACTCAACTTATCTACAACAGACTGGTCAACCGCATCGACTTAGGGCTTGCATTAGGCTTAGGGATCTCGAAATGAAACACAAAAAACAAACTATTTTCATTACCTTAATAGCAGTACTGTGTATTGCTGGAGCAATCACTTATACCCAAGCCAAAAAAGCCAATTACCTCAAAAATAGCCAGTCAATGAGTCAGCCCACTGCTGTTGCGGCTCCTGAGGTTGAGATCCTTAATGTCAGTGCACAGACATATCAAGCTCAAATCATAGGATATGGCGAGGCTAAAGCACGCAACACACTCACACTAACCACTGAAGTGAGTGGCCAAGTTGAAACCTTATCGTCACAGTTTGAAACCGGCAAACAAATTGAACAAGGCGCATTACTCACATCGTTAAATGACACCACATACCAACAAGCTGTAACAGATGCAAAAATGGCTGTGGCCGATGCCAAAGTGGCACTACTTGAAGAAGAGCGTCAAGGCCAACAAGCCCAATTAGAGTGGAAAAATTCAGGGATGGCAGGTAAACCAGACTCCTCTTTAGTATTGCGTCACCCTCAACTTATCGCGGCTCAAGCTAGTCTTGATGATGCACAAAGACAACTGAAAACCGCTGAGCGTGATCTGCAAAAAACCCATATTACCGCGCCTTTTGATGCACTGATCGTATCTAGAGACATACAACCTGGAAGCTACCTGACTGTAGGGAGCACTGTGAGCACGCTTTATAGCACAGATAGAATCGAGATCAGTATTCCTTTATCTGAACATCAATGGCAAAGCCTGCCTAACATCAATAATATGCCCCCAAAAACATGGCCTGTCACTTTACGAAATACACAAGGCAGTGAGCAATGGCAAGGTTACGTACAACGTGTTGAGCAACATTTAGATCCCACCAGCAGACAACGTTCATTGATTGTCGCCGTTGACTCTCCACTAGAACAAACACCCGCCCTGTTTCCAGGCACATTCCTTACAGCGGTAATACAGGGAGTAGCCTTAAAAAATATTTGGGAAATCCCCGCTTCTGCCCTCTCTCAAAGCGGTGAAGTTTGGTATGTAGACAATCAGAATAACCTGCTTAATTTTAAAGCTAATAAACTGTTTGAAATAAAGAACAAAGTCTATATCACTCCCATTGACGATATGAAAAATGCACAAATAGTCATTCGCCCACTCAATAATTATCTTGTGGGTATGCATATGACTCCCACACACACCAACGCAGCACAACTATTAGCAAAAACAGCACAGGAGGAACAATAATATGTCATCTCTTCCTGTTAACCCAGAACAGCCAACATCAACAAAACAAACCGGTATTATTGCTTGGTTCGCCCGAAATTCGGTTGCTGCTAATTTATTTCTGATCTCTGTTATCATTCTAGGGATCCTCTCTTTATATTCACTTCGAAAGGAAGTTTTTCCAAGCATTGAGCCCAGATTCATTACCGTTTCAGTCAGTTATTACAGTGGAAATGCTAAGCAAGCAGAAGAAGGCATTGCGATTAAAATTGAAAATGCCTTAGAAACTGTCCCCGGAATTAAACGTATTACCTCAGTCTCCAATGCCAGCGGGAGTACTGTTACCATTGAAAAAGAAACCAATTATTCCCTCGATACCTTATTTACTAATATTAAAACAAAAGTTGACTCCATTTATAACCTGCCAACGGATGCACAAAAACCCGTTATTGAGAAAGCCACTCGTGAAGATCATGCTATATGGGTGCAACTTTATGGTGATGCCGACCGAATCACCTTGCAAAAGCTAGCTGAAAAATTAAAAACCGCATTATTAACTAAACCTGCCATTCGCAACCTATCAATCTCAGCTGAATCCCAAATATTAATGTCAGTGGAAGTCGATGACAGTAAACTTCAAGCCTATGGGATCACCTTAAGCGATGTTGAAACGGCGATTAATGCTGAGTCTTCTGCACCTTTGACCACCAGCCTGCGAAATGAGAATAAAATTGTACGTCTTAAAGCTTCAGATCAAGCGTATCAAATTGCTGATTTTGAAAAAATTCCTCTCATTACCACCAGCACAGGCTCTGTTATCACTTTGGGGGAAGTGGCCACCATTACCGATACTTTTGACGACGATCCCTATACCCTCTCACGCTTTAATCAACAAAATGGCATGAGTATTGAGATAGTCATGGACGAGCAAGGGGATATAACCCAAATTGTTGATCAAGCCAACGCCGTTGTACAAGACTGGAATAACAGGGGATTATTACCTCAAAATGTTAAGCTAAAAACCTGGTATGATGGCAGCACCATCATCAAAGACCGGTTATCCTTACTCACTAAAAATGCCGTCAGCGGTATCGCACTGGTCTTCATCATACTGGCATTATTTCTCAATCTCAGACTCGCATTTTGGGTTGCTGCAGGCCTGCCTTTTGTGTTCTTTGGTACCTTGTATTTTATGGGCGATGCCTATACAGGCCTGACCATCAATGAAATGACCACCTTTGGGTTTATTATGGCATTAGGTATTGTCGTTGATGACGCTGTTGTCATCAGTGAGAGTATTTATACAACCCGCCAACGATTTGGCGACACGATTGAAAATACCATCATTGGCACCAAAAAAGTGGCCATCCCCACTATCTTTGGTGTATTAACAACCGTCGCAGCCTTCATCGCATTGTCAAATATATCGGGAAATATCGGTAAACTCTTTGCACAATTTGCGACAGTCGTGACCATTTGCTTACTGCTTTCACTGGTTGAATCAAAATTGATTTTGCCCTCTCACTTAGCCCATCTTAATACACAAAACAGAGCCACAACAGGGATTGCGGGCATGTGGGCAAAAATACAAGCACTCGCTAATAGCAGCTTAGAATGGTTTAACTCACGACTCTATCAACCCGCCATACGTTGGGCATTAAAGTTTCGCTATGCCGTGATCTTCATTTTTATCGCCATTTTTATTCTCGTGACGGCAATGCCTTTTAATGGCAGTGTTAGGGTCTCTTTCTTTCCCGATATCAATGGTGATGTGATCAATGTGGATATTGCAATGCAAAATGATGCCAGCTTTGGCCAAACGAATGCGAATTTACTGCTATTAGAAAAAACAGCGATAGCAGCAGATCAGCAATTAGCCGAAAAGTATCAGACCCATTCAAGTGCAATAAAAAGTGTTCAAGTCATCGCCAGTGGCGATCTCAGCGGTAAACTCATTGTTGAAATGGACTCAGACTCCCCCTATCCATCAACCGAGCTTATTAAGCAATGGCAACAGGATGTGGGCTCACCTGAAGGCATTAAAAAGCTTAAATTTAGTTCAAAAAAAGAGATGGTAGATAATTTTAAAGTTGAATTAAAATCCAATGATGCAACTACCCTTAAAGCGGCTGGTGCACAATTTAAAACGATGCTTCTCAATACCCAAGGTGTTAATGGAATCGAAGATAACTTATCTCCAGGTCAAGCACAGCTGCATTTTACTTTATCCAATCAAGGCCGAAGCTTGGGCATGGACACAGCCAGCCTATCCGAACAATTATTACAAGCCTTTGGCGGACAAGTCGTACAGCGATACCAAAGAGACAAAGATGAAGTCTGGGTCAGAGTCCGCTACCCCAAAGAACAACGTCAAACCCTTGCTGATGTAATGCAAGCCCGAGTCAGAACCCCTGATGGCACCATTGTTCCTTTAAGCGCTATAGCCGAAGTGAGTAGCGAATATCAACAAGATGAAATGACACGTATTAATAACCAAAGTGCCGTTTACTTAAGTGCAGCAGTGGACAAAACAATCATTGCGCCTAATGAGTTAGTCGCCAATTTAAAGAGAAATTTTGTTCCCCAACTGCAAAATCAATATCCTGATTTAAATGTATATTTTGCAGGTGAAGCTGAACAGCAACAAGAAACCTCCAGTTCGATGAGTAGTATGTTTATCCTCGCTATGCTCGCCATTTATGTATTACTGGCCATCCCATTAAAATCCTATATTCAACCCATATTAATCATGATGGCTATCCCCTTTGGTATTGTCGGGGCCATATTAGGGCACTGGCTAAATGACATCACCATTAGCCTATTATCGCTAAATGGTATTTTGGCGCTCAGCGGTGTTGTCGTTAACGACAGCTTATTACTGGTTTCTCGCTTTAATGAATTAATCAAAGCAGGTAAACATTCGGTGCAACAAGCGATTATCACAGCATGTACCAGCCGCTTAAGGGCCATTTTACTCACATCCATTACGACTTTTGTTGGATTAGTCCCCTTATTGAGTGAAACATCCCTACAAGCACAATTTTTAATTCCAGCAGCAGCCTCACTGGCTTACGGAATTTTATTTGCCACAGTGATCACCTTAATTTTGATCCCTGCATTATTATTAATTCAATGTGAAATAAAAACATTATTAGGTAAACTGCTCTCATTCAATGAAACGGCCTCTAAAAAGGAAATCTCATCATGCTAAATCTCTTATTAGTCGAAGACGACATCGATTTAGCCGCGACCATTATTGATTATTTTGAACTTGAATCAATGCAATGCGATCATGCGACAAATGGGTTAGCAGGCTTACACTTCATTGAGCAGCAGGCATATTCGGCACTGATCATCGATATTAATTTGCCTAAAATGGATGGGTTAACTTTATGCAACACCCTCAGGGAAAAAGGCATTGATACCCCAGTACTCATGCTAACGGCTAGAGACAGTTTAGATAATAAAATTGAAGGATTTCAATCAGGTGCAGATGATTACCTCGTCAAGCCATTCGCAATGGCAGAACTGATAGTGCGTATTCAAACATTGTCAAAACGTCGAAGCGGTCAAGTCAAAAAGTTGCGCTTAGCCGATCTTGAAATTGATCTGGCAGATAAAAAAGCCTACAGACATAATGATCCACTTAAGCTTTCACCCACCGCTTTTCGCATTCTTGATGTTTTACTGCGCGCATCACCTAATCCCGTCTCACGTCATCAAATAATGCAAAATATATGGGGGGATGATCAACCTGATAGCAATAGTTTAAAAGTGCACATTCATCACCTGCGTAAACAACTTGATGGGCAGCATAGTCCTAAATTATTACACACAGTGCAAGGTCAAGGGTTTGCCTTACGCCTTAGCAAAGAGCATGAATGATGAAAATAAAACCGAGCCTAAGATTCTATTTCTTTATTGCCGTATTACTCTTAGGTGCGTCACTCACCTTAGTCTTTTCGGCACTCACCATTAATTATTTTATTGAAGGGCTCGATACTGGCATGCGAAGCACCATGCATCAATTATCCAAAGTCGACAATGTTCGCGACAACCATCCTGTCAAATTAATTAACTTTCAAATATCCAGTCGATGGCAAGATGTACCTGCGGATATTAAAGCGCAATTTCCAAAGCCTCCTACCAAACAAGGCGTTTTACACAAGAAAATGCAAGATGTCACACTATTTTCTCCGCCTAAAAAAGCCTATTTCGTCATTTATATGATTAATGAACAAGGAGAAAAGCGCTATGTGAGTAAAGTCTTTAATAAAAATACCATCAAGAATGAAACCAAAAAAGGCAGCTCACATTTTACCGGGATCTTGTTATTCGGCATTTGTGGTCTCATTGTCTTCACATTATTTTTATTCCTCATTATGAATAAGATCTCCTCTCCGATGGAATCATTAATCAATTGGACCAAAACACTCAATGATAAAAGCTTAGCCCTACCGCCTCCTGACTTTAAATATCATGAGCCTAATGAACTGGCTCAAATCATTCACAGCAGTTTAAATTCGGTTCAATCAAGTCTCAAAAGAGAACAAGCATTTCTCAATTACGCCAGTCATGAACTGCGTACACCGATTTCAGTGATCCGTTCCAATATTGAATTACTCAATAAGATGAATGAAGTCACTCCGTTAAATGATAAGCAACAAAAAATATTGCAGCGCATTGAACGTGCTGGCTTCACGATGACACACCTTACTGAAACTTTACTCTGGTTAGGACGAGATAATACCATCCCCCCTCAAATATCAAATATCAAACTTAACAAACTTATTCAGCAACTTGTGGATGAACTGCGTTATTTACTGCAAGGAAAAACCGTCAATATTGACATTCAATCCAGTCAATATCGTATCAAATTACCAACAACAGCCTGCTTAATTGTGCTCACAAACCTCATTCGAAATGCATTTCAACACACTCAATCAGGTACAGTGTCAATTAAACAATCTAGCAATCATGTCATCATTGAAAATACCCATATTGATCCAATAGCAAAGCCGGATGATTTAGGCTTTGGCCTTGGACTGCAACTCACCCAACGACTCATTAAAAAATTTCACTGGCATTACAACAGTGAAAGCACCGCAATGGGCCATAAAGTTGAAGTGATCTTCACTTCCCCTCCTTCAAACAAAGTTGAAAGCGAATAAAAATTCTTCATGAGGATTTTATTCCAGCTGAGTATGTCATTTTACTCACACTAAATAACTATTGGCGTATCACTTTGGTATTAGCTACACTATTTTTATCGATGACTGGTTTAATGTTTAAGATGATCTATACCCGTGATGCTTCAAGCTGCAGGGTTCAGCTGGAATTAAAAGCCTTTTAGACAAGACGTTGAGCATCAAGCCTAGTCATTCTAAGCTGGTGTTCAATAACACAGTATAAAAGGCTTTTAAACCAGCCCGTTGGGAGTGTGTAAAAGCACCGACTTCTACGTTGTATCATCTTAAAAGGCAATAAGCATTTTAGCAATAATACGCCTTGAATTAGGCACTTTTACGCACTCTGAAAACAGACATTTTGAAGTATCACGGGTATTAACAATGAGTAGTGTATTTTCTCCCCCTTGGTGGGCAAAAAGCCCCCACATTCAAACCATTTTACCATCAATTACTCGAGTATTAGGGCCGTTATTAGAAAGGGAACGGTTGGAGCTCCCCGATCAAGACTTTATTGATCTTGACTGGTTATCGCAGCCCATAGAAAGTCAACCGATTATACTCATGTTCCATGGCTTAGAAGGCAGCGCTGACTCACACTATATAAAAAGGCTTTTTCTATCTTGTAAATCAAAAGGTTATTGCGCGTTAATTCATCATCACAGAGGCTGCTCTGGTGAACAAAATCGCCTGCCTAGAAGTTATCACAGTGGTGATACACAAGATGTTCAATTGAGTTTACAACATCTTAAAGAACACTATCCAAATAACCCTATTTATGCCGTAGGTTATAGCCTAGGTGGAAACGTTCTCACTAAATATCTTGGCGAACAAAAAGAGCAAAGTTTAATCGAACGTGCAGTAGTGGTTTCTGCGCCATTACAACTCGCCGCTTGTGCTAAAAAACTCGAAAAAGGCTTTTCAAAAGTCTACCAAAGTTATTTGATTAAATTATTACAACAAAAAATCATCGATAAAATGGAACGTATGGCATTAGATTCTTATATTCCTGTGACTAAGCATCAAATCAAAAATTTAACCACTTTTCATGGGTTTGATCATCAAGTTACCGCGCCATTACATGGTTTTGATGGCGTAGATGATTATTATCGTCAAGCCAGTGGGTTACCTTTTCTCGCCCATGTAGCTAAACCCACATTGGTCATTCATGCTAAAGACGACCCCTTTATGACAGAAGATGTCATTCCCGGCCCCGCAGAGCTCTCACCACATGTGAGTTATGAATTACACAAGCAAGGGGGTCACTTAGGCTTTATTGAAGGCGGGAGTCCTTGGCATCCAAAATATTACCTAGAACGTCGCATTCTTGATTTTTTATTTCCTACTTCACCTCAAACTTAAATGGATAACATTCAATGCTAGTTCCTTTTGAAGCATTACAACAACTTCCAAAAGACACAATTAACAACCTAATAAAGGAATACTTATTCACTCAAGTAGAAGATGGCAGTTTTAGCCATACAGATGACAAAGTACTAGAAAATGCTATTATTAAATGCCATCAAGCACTTAAATCTGGTATGTTAATGGTCGAATACAGTGAAGAAGATGAATCTATTGCCATCAGGCACAAGGATAATATCACAAATATGCAGCCGGAAAATTGACCTTAAGCAATTCAATCCGTATAACTATACCCATAATACTTGAAGATGCATGTTTTCAGAGCCTGTAAAAGGTCCTAATTCAAGACGTATTATTGCAGAAATACTTATTGCCTTTTAAGGTGATGCAACGTCGATACAGGTACCTTTACCCATTCACTTTTTAACGCGCTTAGCACTATCTTTTTTCAGCGCATGATTAATGAAGTGTGGACAACACTCCATATAGTTAGGTAATCAACATGTCAGCAAAACATCCCATTATTGCAGTCACTGGCTCCTCAGGCGCCGGCACAACCACAACCACCACCGCCTTTACAGAAATTTTTAGGCAACTTGGGATTAACGCCGTCACCATTGAAGGTGACAGCTTCCACCATTACACTCGAGCTGAAATGGAAGTGACTATCCGTAAATTGAAAACCGAAAATCGCAATATTAGTTATTTTGGTGCAGAGGCCAATGACTTTATTCGACTCGAGCAATGTTTTCATGATTATGGGCAAACCGGCCAAGGAGAAAGCCGCTCTTACTTGCATACCTTTGATGAAGCCGTTCCCTTTAATCAAATGCCGGGCACATTCACCCAATGGCGTCCGCTACCGGATAATACTGACATGCTTTATTATGAAGGCCTGCACGGAGGAGTGATCACCGATGAATGTAATGTCGCCCAACATGTAGATTTACTCATTGGCATGGTGCCTATTGTTAACTTAGAGTGGATCCAAAAAATTATTCGCGATACATCCGATAGAGGCCATACACGAGAAAAAGTCATGGGCTCCATTGTGCGTAGTATGGATGATTATATTAATCATATTACTCCTCAATTTTCACGCACACATATCAATTTTCAACGTGTCCCTACCATAGATACATCTAATCCTTTTAGTGCCACCACCATACCCAGTCTCGATGAAAGCTTTGTGGTAATTTGCTTCCATGATATTCAAAATGTGGATTATCCTTATTATCTCAATATGATCCAAGGCTCTTTCATGTCTCGTACCAATACCTTAGTGGTGCCAGGTGGAAAAATGTCCCTCGCCATGGAGCTCATTTTAACACCGTTAGTCAAAGAGTTAATGGACAAACGTATCCAACTTCGCTCAGAAGAGTAAAGCAGCTGAGCTCGGAATAAGCAGCGCCGTCAGATATCGCTATTTTGCCCCCTAGCTGTGTTATGCTTTCTACTAATAGCGGGTTATTAAGTATGAAAACTCGCCTTGATATCGACAAAAAATTCGGCAAAAATGTCGGAAAAAAGTGAAATAAGTAAAAACAACAAAGTAAATTAAACCATTAATTTTAAATATATAGATAACTCAATATAACAATCATCATTCCGAGTTAAGATTAAATAAAGCCACTGTTTAAACAAATGAATTTTATCGTTGCAACCAATAGCTATCGTGCATTTGGGGGTAAATTTGCCGGCACAAGAAAAGAAAATGTCATATACGTCTCACCCGATAGCAGTAGAGATGTGTTAGCCAATTACATCACAGAGCAAACCGCAAAATGGGGACAGGTCTCTGCGGCACCGACTTATAATTGGCATTTGAAAACCATTAACACACACATCCCATTAGATATTCGTTTTGAAACTCAAAACAGCCCAAAAGCTGACCGTTTTATCATTCAACATCAACAGATAAAAATGACCAAAATAGCCACCAACAACATAGGGTTTGCCGAGTATCGGCTTGAACTCGCCACAGTCAAACCAACAAAATAAACTCACATCACATTGAAAGGCTATTTGAATGCTCTCTAAAGGGCTTGTGCTGCTTATACAAAGCAAGTCGCTTCACATACGCCTTGAAATCCGCTTCTTCAGCCACCTTATCTATCACCTTTATGGCTTTTTTCTGTGCATCAATAGCCGCCCTAAAATCACCTTGTTCGGCATAGGCCGCTGCCAAGTTATCTAAATAAACCGGATTATTTTTATTCTCTGCCAATAAAGACTTTATAATGTTCTCCGCTTTATGACCGTCTCGATATTGCGCTTCAGGACAAGTTGCTAAAATCCAGGCAACATTTCCAAGTGAGACCTTATCTCCCACCAACTCAAACTGAGATAAAGCTTTGCCACAATTTCTGGGCACACCTAGGCCACCAGCCGCATAAATAAAGCCTAATCGAAAGCTGGCCCACTTGCGATCGTCATTGCGCTCATTATTCACTAATACCGTATACCAGTGCGCAGCTTGAGCAAAATCCTTTGGAATAAATTGTCCGTCATAATACAAATCAGCCAATGTTTTCTGCGCTTTCTCGTCACCCCCCTCTGCTGCAGCCGTAATCGCATGAATAGCTTGAGGGGTATTTTGATCCACATATTTTCCCGTTAAATACATGATCCCCAATAAGTACTGCGCTTTAGGTTTACCTAAGCTGGCATTAAGCTGCAAATAAGCGATTTTACTGGCTTCTATTGCTTGAGACGATTGAGGAATAGAAAATGCCATACTCTTTATCGACATCACACTCAATAATCCGGCCATGACAATCCAGCCTTTTCTCGCCCACAATCGATGTTTCATTTCAGCCTCTTCTTTATACGTCATCAAAACGCTAACCTCATGCCATTAAATCGATTTTATCCCGCAATATCAAGCAAGAAAATCACAAACAACCAATCACAAAGAACGAAAAATCGAACAGAATAGAGAATAGAGAATAGAGAATAGAGAATAGAGAATAGAGAATAGAGAATAGAAAATAGAAAAGTTAAACCAAACATGCCATCAAAAAGCCCTAAAATGACCCACTCATGACTCCATTGGCCTTAACCTCATAGTGGTGAAACTCACCACTTATTAGCATGTGATTTTTTCACTAATTTTGCTAAGATAACTGCTCATTTTAAGACGTTTATCGCTCTTTTTCTTCGAAGCCTAAAGTCGCATTTCGCACTTTCATTATTATGTTCAATAGGGGCGGAAATGGTGAAAATTAGCGGCTTGTTCAACACTTACATCATTGTGGCTGGTCGGGAATGGAATCTCATTATTTTTTGGTATAGCTCAAAATGGTGAAGAGTTTTCACCACCACCTGTAAATCCCTTCAAAAAACACTTTGGAGTGTAATGACGCTTTTTCCTATACTACCTCCAGCGACCGTAGGGGCAAGTTTAATGGCCTTATTATGCATTAGATTTTCCAGCCAGAACCCATTTTACAATTTTTATCAGTAGCCATACAAATAACCAAAAAAGCATTGGGGCTAAAATTAATAAAATTAAAAAGCCAATATAATTAGGTGATTTATGAGCCATTTGTCCCAAGTCTAACTCTACGAGACCTTTGCAACCTTCATTATCTAACCTTTTATCATTTAGCAACATACCATCATTTGAGCACTGCTCATATTTCCACTTTTTATAGCTAGCAACTTCGGTTTCATCAAATGGGGTAAAAATAACAAATAAATATGTTCTCTTAACATTGGACGGACTAGGGTTATTGAAACCAATATAGATATTCAGCCCCCATACCAAAGCACCCAGAAAATAAATTCCGGTTAGTACTACCGCGAGCCTTTTCCAGTGATTAAGTTTGTTAAAGCATGAACTTAATTTCAATGTTGTTTTTCACCTCGAATTTTTACTAGTATTTTTTTCGTTCTCTCTCTTCTATATCTTTTGTGGCATTTACTGCTATCTCTGCTATTGATCTAATTTGCTCTGTAAAATCGTCACTATACTCTTTAAGGCTATCTGGGAACTGAGTAGAACCTAAGTCTCTTAGGTTCTTTATAAGGTGCCCATAATAGAAATGACATGAATTTAATGCTATATCAAATGTGGGGTGGTGAGTTATGTTCGTATCATCAAAATCATGTGCTACTGCTTCATTTCTGTAAATTTTCATTTCTTCCCAATAACCCGACCATTTTTCCTCATCAATACCAAGAACAGTCAATAATTCAATTTGAAATTTATTGTGATCTTCGACAACTCCTTTCCAATGGGAAGGCTCAGCATTTGAGCCAAAGACTTTAGTCCACCCCAAAACAGCCTGATCAAATAAACTACTTTGAATTACACGCCAGAAATTTAGTTTTTTAGTTGCATTGAGCTTAGAAAGTTCTCTCTTTAAACATATACAACGTACTATCTGAACTAACAATTCTATTTGCCCCTTAATCTTAGCTTGATCCATAGAGAAATCCTCAGTTTGCATAACTATTACACGCTTCAAACATAGCTCGATATATAATTGTATGCATACTTTCATGCCAAATTTCGGGATTAGATTTTAGATACTTATTGAAAATTGCGACTAATTGTTTCCCCGTCATTCCTTTAGTACATTGTTCCAACACAGCTAAATTAAGCTTAGGCGCACCATACATTGGAGCAATGAGCATTCCATCAATAACACCTTGGGAATAAATATTTTTACCTACAGTATCTAATGCTATGAAGGTATTGCCACTAACGAACCCATTAGAGATTGAAATTGTTTTTTCTGCATGAATAAAGGGAGAAAAACTTAATACTAGTATTAATATAATCTTCGAAATTCTCAACGGTATCACCTTATGCATATTATTCTTGTCATTTTAAGGCTAAACCATATTTGAAATATACGCATATTCGCGCTACCAGTGATAAGGCTCGTTTTATCACTGGTTACAACACTTGGGATAAGATCGCGGCTGCGCGCGGCATATCCTTATTCGTTATCCCTTTTACATTAAATATGGGTAGGTCTTTTATCAATATATGAATGGTAAGACTGCTTTTCTGGCCCCCAATTAAAGAAAATACCTGAATTATCTTTTGATAATTCTTCAGCTTGGTTTTCAGAAATCACTAACTCTATCTCTGATAGTTTCTGGGGTGACTTTTTATTCACAAGTTTGGCAAAAACACACAATTTATATTCACCCTGCATAAATTCAAAACTCCCACCATCTTCTGGAAGTACAAAATGATGATCAAAAGTTACACCTTCCTCTGGAACATATAAGCCACTCCCTACTTTTAGAGATCCGCGTTCGCCATATGCCCAAACATTAAAATTTTGCTTAGTCTCATTTCTTTGCAGGGAAAGATACAAACTCTCAATAACATTCCCTCGTTTTGCCGAACTATATAACAACGTTCGCAAATATACTTTATTTCTATTGCTTTTCAACGGTGATATATCGGGTCCGAAAAATATCAATACAGGGCGAGTCATTAATAACTTCCCTTTATTAAAAAATGTCGCCCATGCAGTAAAAGCTGAAATAATGAGGGCAACACAAGAAAATAGTAATCCTAATATATATAGTTCTTTTGGCACCAACAGCTCCTTGATGGCTAACAGCTTATTCAATAGCAGCAGGATAACCTTCTAAACTGCTTTATTTTATGCCGCTAGGGTACACTCACAACTCATTGTTGTAAAATCGTTAATTGCTAAAGTAAGCAGTTGATATGCATTAGGTAGTACAAAAAGAAATAGACAGGTTTATGATGGCTTTTGCACAATAAAAGCCTACCAGTGATAACTGGCCTTATCACTGCTTTCCATTTCTGAAATTAGCTTCTCAACTTTGAGACACAGCCCTCATTTTTATCATTACCAATAAATAATCCTTGAATTAGCAAAGTGTTAGCTGTATTGCTGTTTCTTTTTTTCGCACCAATATGAAAACCAAGAAAACAAGGGATTGTAATGGGTTGTAAATGTTATTTCTGTAATCCGACACAAAGGGCTAAGCCAGCGCCTAATCCGCCGTGTCAATTAAGCCCCAAAGAGCGAGTACTAAAACAGCAAAGAGAAAGGTTGATGGAGGCGAACGAGAACAGCAAACCTGATCCTGAGAATGATGCCAGGCATGCTGCTCATGTTGAAAGGATACTAGCTAAAGGGAAGGCCGCAGCGGAGGCCGAAAAAGCAGCGGCAGCGTTGTCTGCTGCTAGTCTAACAGCGGCCAGCACTGCAGTGGCAGCTAAAAGTCAGACTGGGGTTAAGATGAATCCCAATAATATGCACTGGCCAGCGGAGGATTTCACCACAAGAGAGCGCTATGACATTGAATGGGATTTTTCTAATCAAGAGACGGTTTCACTGGCCTTATTGACGCTGGAAGAGGCAGAGGAATATCTTGAAAATCTGCAACAAAATAGTGCTTATGACAACATGTCAGAAGGTAAAAATTACACAGGGCTAGCGATGGGCTTAAAATCGGCTCACTCTCTTGGTAAGACGCTTAATTCTTATGGTGCGACGGCCAGAGCTGTAATGATTAATGGGGTCGAGCATATTGTCATCGAAAATTATAAACCAAAGTATTTAGACTTAGGAACACGTTGGCAAAGAAGTACCCCGCAAATGCTTAAGATGGGACTCGCTTTAAATACTTTAAAAGGCAACGTTCAGTTTTTAAAGTCAAATATCATTGTTGAAATAGCCTTTAGTGGTGCGGTGAACGCAGCCGATTACATGATGAATGACGAGGTGACATTAAGAGAAGTGGTTAAACGTTTTTCTGCGGATGTGGCTAAAGGGGTGGTAACTGGTTTAGCTGCTCAGGGATCCGTTGTTGCTATCAGTACACTTGCTGCTTTCATGGGATTAACCATTCCTGTTGTTGGACAAGTGTTTCTTTTTGCTGTTGCTTGTTTTTATATTGGTGACGGTGTGTCAGCACTTGAGAATGAATACCAGTATACCGATAAGATGTTAAATCAAATTGAAGGGTTAATTGATGAGGGAAAATAAATTAGTCACATACTTAAAGATGATCATAAGCTTATTTATATGTTTAGTTCTTTTTGCATTTACAGTAAAAAGTTCTTTAGATTCTATTGATTTATATAATCAATTAGGAGATTTAAAAAGAGTTCGCTTTGCAGGACTATTGAATAATATATCATCTTGGATTTTATCTGGATTTTTATTATTTTTATTTATTTGTTTGTTGTATAGGTTGATAACTAAGAAAATTATTCCTCTGCCGATAGGCACTTTTTTACTGTTATTTTCCATTATCGGTGGTGTTATAGGCTTAGTGTTAGACTCCATGACTAGAGAAAAAGTCAAAGAATTGGGTTACCAAGAGTGTAAAAATGAGGCGTATTTTTCCCGTAATGCGTCGCATAAAATCTATGTCTTATCTCAGGCTGATTGTGAGGTGAAATAATTAAAGCTATTCCTGTGTTAAAACCCTACCAGTGATAAACAGGCGTTATCACTGGTAGGATTAGATTTAAATATTTGGTTTGCTAATTACGTCGTTATTTTTTGCTGTTTCCATAAATCTATGTCGCCATAAAAAAGCCGTTTTAAGGTTAATGTTGCACACTTTTGCGGCTTCTCGTAAAGATAAGTTTAGCGACATACAATGTAAATATTGTTCCCAAAGGTGAGGTTTGTGAAGGCGAGCGAAAGAAGTTTTAGTCTTATTATTGAATGTTTTTAAGCATGAATTACATCGATACCTTTGTGTTGAAACAGCTTTTCCCCACTTTCTGATATGAGAGCATTGACAATATGGACATTGATTACACTCGCCAAAATAAGGAACTTAATTATATATTTCAATACCTTAAGTTATAATTATGTTTTAATACTTTAATTATAGCTAAATCATCAGTAATTGGGGGAGTCTATTTATCAACCAGTAATAAGGCTCATTAACACGGGTGTATTCAGGCTAAACTCAAGTGTAACGACAGCGCATCTTAAACCGATTTTCACGTTATCGAGTAAATAATAACGGGGATTTAACAAATATCGAGTGCCTTTAGTGAATAACACCTATTTTAAATACCTAAGAGCCAGTGATAACAAAGGTTATCACTGGTTTATCTTATCTCGACAAAGCCCGCCCTGTTAGCTTATCTATGGCATTCTTATCAATGCCACTTGTTATTGCCAGCTTATTCAACAACAAAAGCGGTCTCGCAAGGCGTAGTAACTGCGTATTCATCGCTGTTACCAGAGACTAAGCTCACAGTATAGAGACCCGGAGCACTATACTGAGTAGTGTTTAAATTAAATGCCCATTTGTGGCCCTTAAAAACAAAGGAATTACCGACTGATGGCTGCATTGACTGTTTATCTTTTTTGGCTTTATTCGCTTGTCCGACACCCATAACCTCCGCACTGACATCAACCGCTTCCGCTTGAAGCACATCACTCACTGAAGGGGTATACATCACTTGCACTACAGGCGATGCCGACACCTCATCTGAGCCCAATTCATGACCCTCATTATCTTCAAGTTTTGCACGTAAAGGTAATACGCCATGTTTATTCATCTTCATCACCTTATGATGTTTTCCGTCTGCGGGTGTTTTAAATCCAACACAAGTGTAACTCGCCAACGCCTCAACATAAGTCAACGTTTCTGGAGCCGTCATTCCCATCATGCAAGAGCTCGTTGACATGGATACAGTGCCATCCTCATGTACTGTCGTCGTAGCGGGAGCACCGCATTGTCCGTTGCTACGCTCCACCGTGGAGTCTGTCAATTTCAATTTTGTGTATGAACAAGGACCCACAGCAGTACTACAAGGGTAAGTGCCTGTCACTGCCTGTAAAGAGAAAGTCATTAAATTCAGGGTGTCAGGATCCAATTCCCAATCCACAGTAAGAATGTTAGCTTCAGTGTAATCATACAGGCTCAAAGACACACCATCAGCAGACTGCCCACTGTCCGTTGGAAAATGAATGTGACCAACCACTTCCCCGTCACTGTTAACAATATTTTTTTCAGACATCGCAAACGCTGTGCCTACCATAGTGAAGCAAATCAAAATAAAAATAACTTCTCGAATGTACATTTTATTAAAGTCATATTTTTTCATCATCTTAATCTCTTTGAGTCATGGTTAGTCTTTGTAGTGAATTCACTTCCCTAAAACATTCCCTAAAGCAAGAGCAATTCCACTTTACTTGCCTTACAAAGGTTAACGTGAGACAAAACAATAAAAATCAATCCCAAGTATGAAACCTACCCTAGCCATATGACTGCATTTTCAACATCAACTCATCCTTTTGGGTTATTTCTCAATACAAATATCCATTAATTTAAAAATAAAACTCATCACTAAAGAAACACGCCTTAAGCTTGCATACCCACAACGCCCTAAAATTTGCTAGAATAAGTCAATCTTTCCTTGTCATTGTTCTGTCAAACGAAAAGCAGATAAAATTTTGATCTTAATCAATGTTTTACTCGAGTAATTGACGTATGATGAGGGAATAACATGTTTTTATCATTTAATGTTAAGCCGAGGAATTTAGGCATGGCTCTGATTGGAAAGCCGAAACCCGATCCAACTTTGGAATGGTTTTTATCACACTGTCACCTTCACAAGTATCCATCCAAGAGCACATTAATCCATGCTGGAGAGAGTTCAGACACCCTTTACTATATTGTCAAAGGCTCTGTCGCCGTCTTGATTAAAGACGAAGAAGGCAAGGAAATGATCCTCTCTTATTTAAACCAAGGAGATTTTATTGGCGAGCTGGGGTTATTTGAAGATCAAGCGGAACGCACTGCATGGGTAAGAGCCAAACAGGCCTGTGAAATTGCTGAAATATCCTATAAGAAATTTAAGCAACTCATTCAAGTCAACCCAGAAATACTCATGAAACTATCCGCTCAAATGGCTTACCGTTTACACAGTACCAGTCAAAAAGTGGGAGACTTAGCGTTCTTGGACGTTGCCGGGCGCATCGCACAGACTTTGTTGCACTTAGCCAAACAACCCGATGCAATGACCCATCCCGATGGTATGCAAATAAAAATTACTCGCCAAGAAATTGGTCAAATTGTTGGCTGCTCTCGAGAAACTGTGGGACGTATTTTAAAAATGTTGGAAGAGCAAAACCTCATCCAAGCTCACGGAAAAACCATTGTGGTGTATGGCACTCGATGATCATAAAAAAATAGAAGAGCCAATGGCTCTTCTATTTTCTGTAAATAGCCTGAACGTAGCATAATGGGTGCGACGCATAAATTAAATTTCAATTAAAATAAACAGCTTAAATAAGAGGTTTATTTATTTTACTGTTTGCTAAATACCGATATTTTGTCAATATCAAGGCACAGAGTCTTGCCTAAAAGCCCGCGATGAGTAGAAAGCTCAACATCGATAAGATCCCAAACAGCGACATTTAACAGCGCAGCTTATCCCGAGTTCAGGTTAAATACTGTTTAACGCTTCCATCCACTATATGTATGATACAGACCCTTTCATCACACGATCGATTTCCCATTGTGTGTCTTTGGTTTCTATTTCTTTGTACTCATGTGTCGCTGCATATAACATCTGTGCATACGGACATTCATGGGCACGAATATCCAGTTTATCAAAGCCCCCGCGACCCGCCATACGAAATGTCTCGCCAGCATTCAAAGGCACATTCCAACCTAATGTATGCTTAATCACTCCTTGCCCAAAACCTTTCATATAGCTGTGTGTTGATAAACTATCATGACGATGATTAAATTGTATGACTTCGGTACCTTGAGGCTTAATTTGATTATAAGCCATTCCAACTAACCGTTGCACTCCAGCCCCCATAGGCTCAGCGTTAGAGCACACGCCTTTACACTCATTCGCTAATGCAGACGCCTGAGCCATTAATCCTCCACGAGAGTGACCGACATGTGTCATTTTCAAATGACTCTTTTCGAGTAAACCTTTATTCATCTTCTCAACAGTGTGCTTAACGACTTTGCCAAACGCTATCGCTTGCTCCACACTGGGAGGAATTGCGCCGCACCAATTGCTCATATTACCAATAACTTGGCTTTGTAATAGTTTCTTTCCATTTGCCCCATCAAATCCACAAGCTGTTCCTCCATGACAAACAACTAACTCATTTCTTTTTTCATCAAACAGAAGTGAAATAACGTTTCCAGTTCTTTTGTCTTTAAAAGTCCCACTATCATCCAATCCATTTCTCACCGCTTCAGGTAAAGCGGAAAAAAAACGACTAATAATAGGAGAACGACTTAAGTTTAATTGATTAACCGCCTTATACTGCCAACCTTGAGAGCTTTGATCAATGACATCACTACTCAATGCTCGGCTACTACTAACAGCCTGATAATTTTTTGGTTTTCCAACATAATCCATCGCCGCTGCATAGCGTAAATAGTCTTTTGCAAGTGCTTTATCACCTATTTGGGGCTTAGGGCTCAGCTTTTCCCACCCCCCCATTGGAATACTGACAAATTTTGGGGATGGCAAGATCCCATCATGGGAAGCCCGCTTCATATCACAGACTTTAACAGTACACGCACTGATTGCTTTTTTTACCATAGGGCAAGGAATTATCGCCCTCATCGAACGCCCAATTCCCTTCGGTGTGCAAAGACTACGGATCAGCGACCATTTAGCATTTTTTTTAAACGTGTTTTGTATATGATTTGTATTATCAAACCAAGAAAGAGTATCGCTATCTAATGGTTTAATCGTATTATCTTGAACAGTATTTGAACGAAAAATATTTTTAATATTTGAAAAAGCAGGCACAACATTTCCTAAATTTATAACAGTAGAGGTACTAACAAAAAGCTCGTTAAATTAAGTGAATAGAATTATCATTCGAGTCTAATTTATCATCATTAAAATTAATTCTGTTCCTCAAGCGTAAAGCCGTAAAATAAAAAGCTTCAATAATCTTATTGAAGCTGTCTACATTATATGCATTGATATCATCAAGAAAACTTAACATGATGACACTTAAATCATCATCAATAGCTAAGGCGGCTCCTAAGGTTTCAATTTGATTTTGATTTATTTTCAAACATTCTTGCATCACTTTTAATTTAAGGTAATCACTATCAGGCAAAGGTGCCACACAAGTATTAATATAAAAATCAGGTGAATTGGAGAATACTTTTAGCGACATTAACGTTTCATCAAAAGGAATAAAGCACACATCACCTTCAAATTCTAACTGAGTATTATTATCCTTATTTAAACGAGAAATCCATTCATTTAAAATGTTTTTAGCACTATGATTCATATTAATCTTTATCGTAAAACAATGGTGTAGAATAAATAACATACAAAATAAACCGTATATTATTCAATATCAGTAAATGACTAAGATCACCTACTGATATTTATATTAGATATAATTAATATTATTTTCTTTCAATAAGTGGACAAACCAGAAATAAACTTATTTATCCGTTAACAATATATTCAATGATTCACTCATTAATTAGCCTTGCATCATCCAAAGTATCACATAAGGCTTTAATACCTAATAGCGTACGTGGTGAAGGGCGGTGTAATAAATCAGCATTTAATTGATAAATATGATGATGTTTTACCGCTGGGATTTCTGGCCATCGAGACCAATCAACACCAAGCACATTGCCTTCATCTTGGCTTTGTAAAATCACCTCTGGTGCTTTGAGTAGTACCGATTCTTCACTCACTTGTGGATATTCATTTTTTGCATCATAAAAGATGTTCTTTCCATGACACACGGTAATAATTTGTTGGATCCAACTATTTTTAGCTACCGTCATTAGCGGAGTAGACCACAATTGATAAAAAACTTTGATGTCTTTTTTAGCTGAATTTTGTTGCTTTATTTGACTCAGCGCTTGTCGATAATCGGCAGCACGTTTATTTGCTTGTAATTCATGGCCTGTCAATGCCCCTAACCGTTCTAAATCATCAGCCACATCAAGAAGGGTTTTAGGATCGCTATTGACCAAATGAAACCCAAGTTCACGCAAGCGTGCTAGCCCCTCTTGGTTACTCTCCCCTTGCCAAGTCACAATAAGATCGGGGTTAAGCTCAATGATTTTCTCTATCTGAAATCCATAATAACCACCCACTCTAGGAATGGCTTTCGCCGCTTCAGGATAATCACTGCTGTCTGATGTGCCTACTATCAACTTTCCCGCACCAATAGCAAACAACATCTCAACGGCATGGGGCGATAAAGCCACAATGCGCTTCGCAGGCAACTTTTCTAATGGCGTTATCAATGACGCCACGGCTAGGTTGATGGACAAGACGGCGAGCATACTCAACAACCCAAAAAAATACATTAATATGCTCATTTCTTTTTTAGTGCAGTTCATCACTAATAATCAAACCCAGGTTGCGCCTTAACACCCGCCTCAAAAGCATGTTTAATGGGTTGAACCTCACTCACAGTATCGGCCAGTTCTATAATTTGGCGATGACACGCCCTTCCCGTCACAATCACATGCTGCATAGGAGGACGATTTTGTAAGGCCTTAATCACTCGATCGACATCTAAGTAATGGTAACTCAGCATATACGTCAATTCATCCAACATGACTAAATCAATAGTGGGATCGCTCAATAGCATTTCTGCGGCCTGCCAAGCTTCCACTGCAGCTTGGGTGTCTTTCTCTTTATCCTGAGTTTCCCACGTAAAGCCCGTTCCCATGACATGAAATTCAACCCCAGCTCCCTCAAGTAAAGTTCGTTCACCGCACGCCCAATTCCCTTTGATGAACTGCACCACAGCAGCCTTTTTACCATGGCCCACACAGCGAGCAACAGTGCCAAAACCCGAGGTCGATTTCCCTTTACCATTCCCCGTTAAAACCAACAAAATCCCTTGCTCTTTTTGCGCTTTAGCAATTTTAGCATCAACACTGGCTTTGACTTTTTGTTGCCTCGCTTTATGACGCTCCGCTTTTATTTCATCCCGTTGCTTATCACTTTGCGCTGGGGTTACCTCTGGATGATTTTTCATCAGTGTCCTTATTATTTTCACAAACTAAATTAAAGTGTCACTATCGTCGATAAATCGAGATGTGTTTCTAACACATCGGCTAAACGTTCAAGCTGCTGGGCTTTAATTTCATCCACATCGATGGACGCGACATCAGTCATGCCAGCCCACTCAAGCACGAGTTTTCCTGCCTTTGGGCTATCAAAAAGTCCATGCACATAAGTACCTAAAATTTGATTATCATGAGATAACAACCCCTCTTTAATCGGCTTAACATCTGCAGTATGGTCATCAACTTGAGCAACCCCTTTCTTTTTTTCATTAAAAGAAACAGGCTGTATGCCTTGGCTGATTAATTGCGTATTACCACAGTGAATTTCATATCCTTCAAGTTCCGCTTGTTGACCATTTAACTCAATATGTCCAATAATTTGAGTTAACGTTTTAGTGTCTGTTAATTGCGTCTCTATTGGCAGCAAGTTCAAGCCTAAGCTCTCGCCTTTAGTCCCCTCTACACCATTAGGATCGCGAATATGCCGTCCCAACATTTGGTAACCACCACAGATCCCAAGTACTTTACCACCATAGCGTAAATGTTGCTGAATATAACGATCCCACCCTTGAGTTTGTAAGCAGGCTAAATCATCTCGTACACTCTTACTGCCCGGTAAAATAATTAAATCAGCTTGAGGAAATGAAGACACATCAACTGGTGTTTGGATAGAAACATAACAAAATTCTATATGAGGGTGTAATCGTAGTGGGTCGAAATCGGTATGATTACTAATCCTTGGATACACTAACACGACAACCTTAAACCTTGCAGTTTCTTTCTTTGGTGAGTCAATCAAGGCATCTTCTGCTTCAAGGTGTAAATCCTGCAAATAAGGTAACACCCCCAACACTGGCTTTTTTGTATATGCTTCTAACCAGTCAATACCTGATTGCAATAAGCTAATATCACCGCGAAACCGATTAATAACAAACCCTTTCACTCTAGCTTGCTCACTCTCACTCAATAAGGCTAATGTTCCCACTAAATGAGCAAACACTCCGCCCTTATCGATATCAGCAATAATAATAACAGGGCAGTCAACCGCTTCAGCAAAACCCATATTGGCAATATCACCCTCACGCAAATTAATTTCAGCTGGACTGCCGGCCCCCTCAATGACCACCCATTCATATTGCGCTGTTAACCGAGCAAAAGAATCGAGAACAGCCTCCATGGCCAATGCTTTATAACCTTGACTATTTGGACCAAAAAAAGCTTGTGCTTCTAATGCCATCAAGGCTTTACCTTGTACAATCACTTGCGCACAAGTATTTGAATTGGGTTTTAATAAAATAGGATTAAAATCAGTGTGAGGCTCAAGCCCACAGGCATAGGCTTGCAAAGCTTGCGCACGTCCAATTTCACCACCATCACAGGTAACCGCACTATTCAAAGCCATATTCTGTGGTTTAAAAGGCGCTACTTTTTGCCCTTTTCGCGACAAAACCCGACATAACCCTGCCACTAAGGTGCTTTTGCCTGCATCAGATGTCGTCCCTTGCACCATTAACATTTTTGCCGATCCAGCGTTATCCGTTTTGTTCACGATACATCTCTGTCAATTGAAATCATTGCATGCCAATAGCCGCTACAATAACAGCTAATTATTAGTGTTAACATAAAATTAGCCCTAGCCTTTAAGCCGTTGCGGTAATCCTGCCGTGACCAAGGTCACCCGTTCAACAAGTTGGGCAATATCTTGATGTAACCATCCAGCTTCATCAATAAAACGTCGACTTATCTCTCCCATCGGCACCACACCCAGGCCCACTTCATTACTCACTAACACTAACTCACCTTTCGCTTGAGATAATAAGTCTAAAAAGTCTGCTTTTGTTTGTGACCAATTTTCTTCATTATTCAATAACTGATTAGATAGCCACAAGGTTAAACAATCGACCAATATGACAGTATTCGATGACATTTGATCCATCAAACACTCACTCAGCCTCAATGGACACTCAATCGTTTGCCAGTTCAAGTCACTTTTATTACGTATAGTTTGATGATGATTTATCCGCTGCGTCATCTCATCATCTAATGCCTGCGCTGTCGCAATATAAGTGCAATCTAACCCTTTCTGGCTAAAATCTGCAACGATGGATTCTGCAAAACGACTTTTCCCACTACGAGCGCCACCCAATATGAAATGGATCAAAAGGGCATACCAAAAATGAGTAAAACAAAATAACAAGTCAACTCACTCACTTGCTGAGCAGCACCTAAAGTGTCTCCCGTGTATCCACCGATTTGACCTCGAAAAAAAGCCACTAATAATATTCGTACCATAAGCAAAGCTAACACTAAAACCAATGCTTGCCACAAGTTAAGAAATAATAAGGCAAGCACTGCTGTCAATAACAAAATCAATAACTCATTGAAACTTTGAAATTGTGCCAATGGCTTCACTTTACTGTCATTATCATTACGTACGTATTTTTCACTAAAAATAAGACTGGCCGCCAATACTCGGCTTAAACAATGAGCAATAATGAAAGCAAGCATAACGCGATTTGGATCAAACAAAGCAATTTCTGTCAATAATTGCCATTTAAACAACAACGCAAAGACTAATGCTAGCGCGCCATAACTGCCTAAACGAGAATCCTTCATAATATTCAGCTTCTCAGCAGCACTCCATGCCCCACCAAATCCATCTGCGGTATCGGCCAAGCCATCTTCATGAAATCCCCCCGTGATCACAACACTCGTTATCATAGACAGTACTATCGCAATCGAGACCGGTAACCAAAAAGCCGTTATAGCAAAAACACTGGCACAGACTCCCCCGACAATTAAGCCGATCAAACCAAAATATCGACTCGCTTGATTTAATCTATCCGTATCAATGTCAATCCACGCGGGAATAGGTAAACGTGTTAAAAAGCCCATTGCAATAAAAAATAAGCACAACTGTTTTTTGCAGGAATTCATCGCTTTCTCATTATTGTTATAACTAAAAACCATTTCAAGTTGATAAACTAAAACTAAAACTAAAACTCAATCTATTTTGATCCCTAAATCCGTTAGACTTGCCATTTGGTTATAGAAATTGCTCGCGGCTTGAATAAGCGGCAAAGCCAATGCAGCACCCGATCCTTCTCCCAATCTCATATCAAGATTTAATAAAGGTTTCGCCCCTAAGTGATCCAATAACCTTTTATGCCCTTGCTCGTGAGATTGATGTGCAAAAATCATATAATCTCTTGCATTTTCATTAATTTGAATAGCTGATAATGCAGCAACAGTTGCAATAAACCCATCAACAACTACCAACATTTTTCGTTGAGCTGCCGCTAATATGGCACCTGTCATTTGTACGATTTCAAAGCCACCAACACATGCCAAAACATGATAAATATCCGTTAGATCTTTTTTGTGTAGCGCTAATCCCTGTTCAACAATTTGGATTTTTCGCGCAAATTTTTCATCATCAATCCCCGTTCCTCGGCCAACACATTCCTTAGCTGTCATCTTTAACACACTGGCCATAATCGCTGACGATGACGCTGTATTACCTATACCCATTTCCCCAAATGCAATCAGGTTACAGCCTTGCTGATAATGGAATTCAACCCGTTGGCTTGCCAATTCAAACCCTTTAAAAACGGTCTCAATACTCATTGCTTTTGTTCGATGAAATGGCTGAGTCCCTTCACCTAGACGTTGCTGGACTAAACTTGGCCATGACGCCAGTGGCGACAATATGCCACAATCAATCACTTCAAGGGCAAAACCCACCTGATGACAAAACACATTAATGGCGGCACCTCCACTAATAAAGTTCATCACCATTTGTTGTGTCACTTCATTTGATGCAATAGAGATACCTTCTTGACTCACACCATGATCAGCCGCAAAAACCAACATCTGAGGTTTAACAATAATAGGATTATCTTTGCCAAGCACTCTTGCTATCTGCATTGCTAACAACTCTAACAGACCTAACGCTGAAGGTGGCTTGGTTTTCGTATCTATTTTGCGTTGAATGTCCTTATCACTAGCATGGCTAACAGGTGGTATATCAAACATAAATACTCTCATTTATCAATAATCAATCACACTGACATTTACCCTTCTTGCTGACGACTTTTCAATATAAACAAGAAAAAGATACTGCCAATAACGGCGGTAATAATCCCTACAGGTAACTCTTGATAACTCAATAATGTTCTTGCCACTACATCAACCCAAATCATAAAAATCCCGCCAAGTGCCCCCGTTAATATCAAAGACAACTGCCCTGGAAATAATAAGCGTATGATATGTGGGATCATGAGCCCCACAAACCCAATCCCGCCGCAAGAAGCAACCAAGGTTGCCGTAATCACCGAACACAGGATTAGCATACCAAGCCTTAATAACGAAACATTAATACCTAAAGTATGCGCCGTTTCATCCCCCATTTTCATGGCGATAATAGAGCGTTGGAACAACAATATAATGGCAGTACAACATACCACAACTAAAGCAGGTAACATGAGTCCTGACCATGTGGCCTTAGCAAAACTCCCTAAACTCCAAAAAAGTACCGAAGCAGCCGCTTGAGGAGAAGAAAAATACAGCATTAAACTGCTCAAAGCACCAAACATAAAAGACACGGCAACCCCAGAAAGTAGCATACGCTCGACTTGCCGTCCGACATCGTTACCGCACATGCTCAATACAATAAATACCGATAAGCCCGCCCCTATTAACGCACCGATTGGCAACCCTATCCAAGTTAGTCCATAGTGAGACAATACACCTTGACCTAATAATGTCAGTACTACAACGGCCCCAAAAGAGGCACCAGATGAAATGCCAAACAAATAGGGATCAGCCAAAGGGTTACGTGTCACCGTTTGCAATACGCTACCAGCAATAGAAAGGCCTGCTCCCGCAATCAATGCCAACAACACTCGAGGTAATCTCAACTCGATGATAATACGATCTTTTAACCCTACAGGCTCATTGATACCAAACAAATGGACATTTAAACTATGAATAACATCGGTATAACGAATGTCTGCGGCACCAAAACTGGCTGCACATAGCAGAGAAAAAATAACAAACAGTAATCCTAAAGGGATCCCAGAAAAACGCAAAATACGTTTGAAATATTGGCTAAGTAATAACATTTAGCGGATTATTTTCCTTATCATGTTCACAAGAATCGTCATTATCATATCCATAAAAATAACAAATGAGTGGTTTCCCATGCTGTGGATGAGAATGAACTTCACAGCACACGTCAAATACATTAGATATCGTCGCTTCTGTTAATACTTGCTCAGGTGTCCCATGAACAACGACTTGTCCCTTTTCCAATAATAATAACGAATCACAGAGTGCACTGGCTAAATTTAAATCATGAATAGAGATAATCACACTGATATTCAATGAGCGTAATAACTCCAGCGTTTGAATTTGATAACGAATATCAAGATGATTGGTCGGTTCATCTAAAATCAATAATTGAGGATCTTGTACTATCGCTCTCGCAATCAACGCCCGTTGTTTTTCCCCTCCAGATAAAGATTCAAACACTTGGGATGCTTTATCCAGCAACCCCACTTTCACTAATGCACTATTAATAGTGACATCATCAGTTGCCCTATGAGAATCAAATACCCCCTTATGGGGTGTTAACCCTAATGCCACTAATTGACGGGTCGTCATATCAAAATGCTGAGGCGTATCTTGTAATACCACAGCCACTTTTCTAGCAAATACCTTTGACGATAACGACAAAATATTCTGATTAAATAATTCAATATGACCTGAAGTCGGTTTCAAATAACGATATAGACAACGCAACAGGCTCGACTTTCCCGCGCCATTAGGCCCGATTATGCCTAAGACTTCTCCCGCTGTAAGGTTAAAATGAATATTAGATAAAATGGATCGTGTATTAACCTGCCAATGAAGGCCTTGCACCGATAATACATTGGGTTCTTGATGGGTAAAATTGCTCATTAATTCACAATAGCCTAACGATAAATAAATGGATAAACATCATTTAACCTCTCCCTTGCTCAACTCAGCCTAATATAGGCCAATGCAGTCGAGAATAAAATTGAACACCCTCTGTCTGATGGGCATTCACGTCATGTTTTTCATCACAGTGAGTATAAACTTCAACATTGACCATAGCACCATACCCCAAAGCCAGTTGACTATAAATACCTGCACAGCGTTTAACGCCTAATACCCGTGACATGATATGCCGAATCACTCCTCCATGAGCAACCACTAAGACTGCTTTGCCCATAAAATCATGTGATAGCTGCCGCCAGACACGGTCAATACGATGCTCAAACATCAGCATAGACTCTCCATTAGGCGGTGTTTCACTCCAAGGGTTCTGCCAATAACGCTCTAAAGCTGACTCTGCTTTAGCATAAAGATCATTAAAAGTTTGCCCGTCCCAATCGCCAAAATCCATCTCTTGTAACCCATCATTAATATGCACATCAACACCTATTTTCAGCTGTAATTGATGAGCGAATTCGGCGCAACGACGTAAAGGTGAACTCACCACAACATCAGGTACATTAGGCAATTTTAACACTGCAGTGTGCATTTGTTGCCAACCATTCATTGACAAAGGCACATCCACTCGCCCTCTTAAAATATTTCCCCCTTCACATTCTCCATGCCTAAGTAAAAAAAATTGTGTTTTCATATTGCCCCTTAAACCATCACTCATCTTCAATGAAAAACCATAAAAAAACAAATCAACAACAGTGAAGATATCACCTGTAAACACAAAAATAACCCTTGATGTTAAGGCTTGCGCTTTAAGGATGAATTCACGTAGTATGGCCGTCTATACGTATAAATGTCTAAAGTAAATAGTCGTCTTTACGGTATAACCGCATTTAAGCGAGTAAACTTATCTATATTAGCTGTATTCAATGCAATCAATAACAGACAATATCGATAATGGCTAAAGTTATCCCGTACACAATAGGAATAAATCATGGCAGCACAATCCTCAACATTACCCCATCCCAACCATTCAACTATTTCCATCGTTGATAAAACGGCTCAGCTAGAAACTCAGCTTGAAAATGGGATCTTAATGCTGGATGGCGCAATGGGCACCATGATCCAAGGTTATAAATTTGAAGAAGCAGATTTTAGAGGCGAGCGCTTCAAAGATTGGCCGAGTGATGTCAAAGGTAATAATGACTTATTGGTCCTAACCCAAGCAGAGACCATTAAACAAATTCATAAAGATTATTTACTCGCTGGCGCTGATATCACCGAAACCAATACTTTTAATGCTACCCGTATTGCCATGGCAGACTATGACATGCAGGCATTATCGGCTGAAATTAACCTTGAAGGTGCCCGTCTAGCCAAAGCTGCAGCGACGGAAGTGATGGCAGAAACCGGCCGTAAATGCTATGTCGCAGGTGTACTCGGCCCAACCAATCGAACCTGCTCGATTAGCCCTGATGTGAACGATCCTGGCTTTCGTAATGTGAGTTTTGATGAATTAGTGGAAGCTTATATTGAATCCATTAACGCACTCATCAATGGTGGCGCAGATATTCTTATGGTTGAAACCATTTTTGATACTCTCAATGCCAAGGCCGCTTTATTTGCTATCGAAACTGTTTTTGACACCTTAGGTGCACGTTTACCTATCATGATCTCTGGCACCATTACCGATGCCTCAGGCAGAACCTTAACAGGGCAAACCACAGAAGCCTTTTATAATTCACTGCGCCATGTTAAACCACTCTCTATTGGCCTTAACTGCGCATTAGGGCCCAAAGAACTTCGCCCTTATGTCGAAGAGTTATCTAAAATAGCAGAATGTTTCGTCTCCGCTCATCCCAACGCCGGTCTACCCAATGAATTTGGCGGCTATGATGAAACACCTGAAGAAATGGCCGACGTTATTCAAGAATGGGCAGCTGAAGGCTTTCTTAATATCGTGGGTGGCTGTTGTGGCACAACACCTGCGCATATTAAAACAATCCGCGATGCCGTTATAAAGCATCCAGCTCGAAAGAAGCCTGACTTACCTGTAGCTTGCCGTCTATCTGGATTAGAGCCGCTTAATATTGATGAGCACTCTTTATTTTTAAATGTGGGTGAGCGGACCAATGTCACAGGCTCAGCCCGTTTTCTTCGCTTAATCAAAGAAGGTGAATTTGAAACCGCCTTAGATGTAGCCCGCGATCAAGTGGAAAATGGCGCACAAATCATCGATATTAATATGGATGAAGGCATGCTTGATGGCGTTGAGATCATGCATAAATTTTTAAATCTCGTTGCCTCAGAACCTGACATTTCCCGCGTGCCCATTATGATTGACTCCTCAAAGTGGGAAGTCATCGAAGCCGGTCTCAAATGTATACAAGGTAAAGGGATCGTCAATTCTATTTCCCTTAAAGAAGGTGAAGAGAAATTTATTGAGCAAGCCAAATTGGTCAAACGCTACGGCGCCGCGGCGATTATTATGGCCTTTGATGAAGTCGGTCAAGCCGATACCAAAGCACGTAAAGTTGAAATATGCACTCGCGCTTACCGCGTATTGGTTGATAAAGTCGGCTTCCCCCCCGAAGATATTATTTTCGACCCTAATATTTTTGCCATTGCCACAGGTATTGAAGAGCACGATAATTACGCGGTTGACTTTATCGAAGCCACTCGCGAAATCAAACAAACATTGCCCCATGCCATGATCTCTGGCGGTGTCTCTAACGTTTCCTTTTCCTTTCGGGGTAACAATCCCGTACGTGAAGCCATTCATGCCGTCTTTTTATATCATGCCATTCAAGCAGGCATGGACATGGGCATAGTCAATGCCAGTCAACTCGCGATCTATGATGATATCGACAGTGAATTAAAGCAACAGGTTGAAAACGTGGTGCAAAACTTACCTTGCCCCATAACCGATTCCTCCAATACTGAACAGTTACTTGAGATTGCCGAAAAATTCAGAGGTGATGGCAGCCAAGCCGCCAAGAAAGAAGATATAGAATGGCGTAACTTACCCGTTAATGAGCGCTTAGCTCATGCCCTGGTAAAAGGAATAACAGAGTTTATTGATGAAGACACTGAAGAAGCAAGACAACAAGCCAGTCGCCCTTTGGATGTGATTGAAGGTCCGCTAATGGATGGCATGAACATTGTTGGCGATCTCTTTGGCTCAGGCAAAATGTTTTTACCGCAAGTGGTCAAATCCGCTCGCGTCATGAAAAAAGCCGTGGCCTATTTAAACCCTTATATTGAACTTGAAAAAGTCGAAGGTCAGTCTAACGGTAAGATTTTAATGGTCACAGTAAAAGGCGATGTACACGATATTGGTAAAAATATTGTCGGTGTCGTCTTAGCCTGTAACGGTTATGAAGTCATTGATTTAGGCGTCATGGTGCCCGTTGAGAAAATTATCGACACTGCGATTGCTGAAAAAGTGGATATCATTGGCATGTCAGGGCTCATTACCCCAAGTCTTGATGAGATGGTACACAACGTCAAAAGCTTTTATAAAGCAGGGCTCTCTATTCCTTCCATCATTGGTGGTGCGACCTGCTCTAAAATTCATACCGCCGTTAAAATCGCCCCTCATTCGCCCACAGGCGCCATTTATATTGCCGATGCGTCCCGTGCTGTGCCTATGGTGTCAAAACTCATTAATAATGACACTCGCCAAGCGACCATTGATGAAGCTTACGCTGAGTATCAAGCCATGAGGGACAAACGTAACGCACAGACTAAACGTAAAGTCATTACCAGCATTGAAAAAGCACGAGAAAATCGCTGCCTTCATGACTGGGAAAACTATACCCCTTTTGTGCCTAATCAGTTGGGCAGACAAGTATTTGATGATTATCCATTGACCGATCTGGTTGAGCGTATCGATTGGACCCCTTTTTTTAGAAGCTGGGAGCTTCATGGCCACTACCCTAAGATCCTTGAAGATAAAGTCGTCGGTGTCGAAGCGAAGAAGTTGTTTGCAGACGGCCAAGCCATGCTAAAAAAAATTATTGATGAAAAATGGTTAACGGCTAAGGCTGTCATCGGCTTATTCCCTGCCAATACGGTTAACCATGATGATATCGAACTCTACACCGATGAGTCTCGCGATACTCTTGAAATGACCACCCATCATTTACGCATGCAAATTCAACGTGTTGGCAACGACAACTTTTGTCTCGCTGATTTTGTCGCACCTAAAGAAAGCGGCGTCGCCGATTATATGGGCGGCTTTGCCGTGACAGCAGGACATGGCATTGATGAGCATGTAGCCCGTTTCGAAGCCGATCACGATGATTACAGTGCCATCATGTTAAAATGTCTCGCCGATAGGCTTGCCGAAGCGTTTGCCGAGCGTATGCATGAAAGGGTACGTAAAGAATTTTGGGGCTACGCCGCCGATGAAACCCTAAATAATGAAGAGCTTATTAGAGAGAAATATAAAGGTATACGCCCAGCCCCCGGTTATCCTGCCTGCCCAGATCACACCGAAAAAGGCTTATTATGGGCATTATTAAAACCTGATGACACCATTGGTCTCAATATTACTGAAAGTTATGCCATGTTTCCCACGGCAGCTGTATCAGGCTGGTATTTTGCCCACCCCAAATCACGCTATTTTGGCGTCACCAATATTGGCAAAGATCAAGTTGAAGATTATGCGAAACGTAAAAATATGACCATCACTGAAACTGAGCGTTGGCTAATGCCAGTGCTTGATTACGATCCAGAATAAAGCGCATAACCTGACACATTCAGCGCGATTTTCCTATCGCGCTGAATGTATTACTTGTCACGAACAAGGTCAAAAAGGATGATCTATCATCACCCATGCATTGGTAGATTCATCAGAATGCGCGATATCAGCCCTAACGACGATCCCCGCCGTTAATGCACGCAATGAAAAACCATAGTCCACTTTCAAATTCGATAACAAATCTTTGGCAGTATAGTGTTCAGCAACTCTTCCTGCTTCAACAAATCCCACGAGTTGAAACCAATCTAAATGCAAAAAACGCAGCCAATTAACATCCTCAACGGGATTGTACTTCAACGTATAACGGTACTCAGCTGTACCATATATGACAGACTGACTGCTGAAGCGATTTTGATCGTACCCTCTTAAACGGTAAAAACCCCCTAAGGTTGCGCCCTCATTATAAGGGGCGTTATCAATAATTTTTCGCCCGCCTTGCGCATCATACTCTAATGCCCATGAAGGTGACTTTCCCGTCCAGAAGTCCAATGCTAATATTCGTTGACTGGCATGCTCAGACTCCCCAAAAGAAAAATACTGACTCATCTCAAAATCAACAAATGTCCATTGATAATCGGAATTAAGCCAACTTATATCTTGTGAGTAAGCAATATATTGTCGACTCCCTTGAGTTGGATTCACAGGAAAGTCGGTATTGTCATATAGCACCCCCAATTCAGCCGCTCGAATGCTGCCATCAACTGGGTTAGTTTCAAATTCAAAACGTTGGTAGCGGTTAAATTGTCTTAGCATTAATATCGTCACACCACGAGTCAAAGGATCCCATCGCCCACCTCCACTTGGAGAAGAGACTAATAATCCATTTTTTAATTGATAAGACATCAATGCATTTTTCTGAGCTGAACCGATAGGCAACACATATTCCAACTTCACATCAAACCAATTCGATGCACCATCAGCCTGCAAATATTGCTCATTGGAAGAAGCATTACTGCCCGGTAACGGCGTATCGGCTGGCGTAAAATCTAAACTCCCTCCTGTATAGGCTCTTTGATCAGGATAATAGCCAAAAAAACCATAAGCACTTAAATAAAAACGCTCCGTTGAAGCCACTTGATAATTCCAAACCCCACCTCCTATACCTTGACTCTCTTCCCCAGCAAAAGCCGTCGCCCCCATTGTCATTTGCTCTTGAAAAGCCCCTTTAAGCATCCCTCCGATCCCCAGATTAAGCCCTAAAGAATCCGTACTAAAAGCATAAGGCAACACCAACGTTTGAAATTTTCTATCCACTGAGTGAGATAAGTCAATACGCGTTTTCACTCTGGCTGCGGGCGCAGCCTTGCTAACAGGTACCATCAATAAGCAGAGTGAAATGCTCACAATCATAAAAATAAGCCGAGCTAAAAATGCATTCATAAGCACCATCAAGTGAGTTCAAAACCATTTAGCCACTCGATACTACAAAGCCACACATAGAATAGGCCATCAGCGACAGCTTAACATCTTTATCCATTCTGCTTAAAAATGCATTGCTATACCCAAGATAGTTCGCCTATTCCACTCTTGCAAAAGTTTACACTGACTTACTGCTTTTCGAGCACACTAGATACTTGATAAACCAAATACCCCACAGCAAAAGCCACCAATGGACACGCTTTATAGATAAGCCCTTCTAAAGGACGATGATGAGACCCATGAACAGGGGAATAATAGAGCAGCAATAGGGCAACAATAATAGCAACAAACGAAGATAATATGATTTTAACTGATGTTTTCATATAAAAGTTCCTTTTTAAAACATCTAAAATAGTGTGAAATCCAACCTTAAAAGACGCTCAGCACCTCCTGTGCTTCTCAGTCTTATCATATCAATAATAAATTATGCTTTACCAGAGAAAATACCAATCATTTAATGCATAGCAATGATTTTTAATAATAATTAACCTTACATAAACAAGGTTAATTCAAATAAGTCGTAGGGGTTGTTGATCTTTCGTGGTCAAATGATATTCGAACTAAACGTGTTTTAATCACGGCGTAGTGAGTGCAGCCTAGTCTTCTATACCCCTTTCTTTTATAAAAGAGGTCTACAACAAAGAGTAAAATACGTTTAGTGAATCCTTCGAACAGCGCTTGTGGTGCAGCAAATGAGCACCAAAGATCAACAGCCCCTAATGTTTATGTATCCAAAAATACCATCTCCCCAAAAAACCAACCTTAACGAAAAACAATCATGACAAATTGAAAATAATAATCTCATTGTGTCCACCTTAATTCAACGCACATGTAAACGTAAACAAAGAAAACATTTGTTACATAAAAGATGACTACCTAAGCAAAACTGCACAATAATTGATCAACAAATATGCAAGTGAAAAGATTTATGTAAATTAATGTTCATTAATTATTAAGGTTAGCCCATTTAATTTAAAACAAACGCCTATTAAGGATAAAAACTTGAAATTAATCTTTCATCCATTATATGGTGTATTAAATAAAGTTAATATCATAGACAATAAAAATTATTTATATAGGACAGATAATAAAATAACAGATAATAAAATAACAGATAATGACATTAAAATTAAATAAAAATTAAATAATAACAAGTTATATAGGGTGAACATAATTAAAATAACATCCGTAAAATATAAAAAAGTAAAAAATAAAAAAGTAAAATAAACAACCCAATAAAGTCTCGATCTATAATAACGATTATAAAGAGGTTAGCTCATGATAAATAAAAAGATACTCTTTTTTTCAATTATATACTTACTCTCTAATGTGACTTATGCCAATAGTGACCCTATGGTATTAGGGGCAGATTCGACAACTTATGATGGAAAAGGTGGCATCAATGTCACCTTAACGCTAACAGGGGATAACGATGGTAGAGTTTGTATTGCAATCCCTTTCATCAAAATAATCCATAAATATATCTCTTGGGACTATGATTATAGTCAAACGGATTGGTCTGATCTTAATCAAGATGATTCTATTGCAGGTTTCCCTGAAACGGGAGAAGAAGTCACTTGGAGTGAAAGTAACTACGAAGATGACAATGTAAAATCATTATGTAAAAGTAAATCGGGTTCGGGATCAATCAAAGAAGGCGGTATTGAGGTCTTCAAATGGGATGACTTAAGCACTTGGCGAGCCAATGCCAAAAATGCCGGCTTAGACACACAATATGATGGCGTTATGCAAGTCAATATTCCTGCTGGTAGCACTTTACTCAAAGGTAAAACCTTAGATATCACCGAGGATGTATTAGATTTAGAAGTAAACCTTTATGCCACCATGATAAGGCGAAATAATGGCAGCTTTAAAGACATCAGTAAGGTTGCGATCCCAATCACAATTTCAGGCGTCGATGATGTGGCAGTGATCCCTGGCGGATGGAGCTTTCCCGCAGTTATCGGCGCGCCAGCTGTTTATGATGTATCAACAGGAAATCGTGTCGCTTGTCTCGCCATTAAAGGAGAAAGTCAGTGTCTTAATGCAACATCGTCAGATGAAGAAAATGTCTTTCCTGCCTCCATCACACGCACCGATGAATATTTTGAAAACTTGACCATGCTACGCTGTGGCTCTGCAACAGGCAATGAGGCTGAGCAAGGATATACATCATTATTTACGCAATCGGGAACCGATGGCTATAGTGACAACGGTTGGTGCTCTCAACTGAATAACCTCACTCGTAACTGGAAAAATGTCATTAGTGCTCTTGGTCAAGCTTGGATTGTCAGCGAAAACCCTTATACAGGTACTTTAGAGTGCTTATCCCAAGGAACGGGGTCTTGTTTAAATAAGCATGTCATTGCCGATAAAGACATCATCATATCTGCACTAGCATCGAACACATCAAGAATGAAGGTTGAAGTGTTAGCTATCGACTCGAGTACGTTATGCCACTATAAAGACGGACAAATTAATACTTGTCCTAGTGAACTTTTAACGGTTTTTGACTAAAAAATAGAAGTAATGACATCACATACTTATCTATTTAAGTCAGTGTCATAATATTCCATTTCCATACAGATAAACACCGACAAAAGGAATAGATAAAAACATAACACTCTTCCAAGATAAAAATAAAGATAAAGATAAAGATAAAGATAAAGATAAAAAACATTATTGATCCAAGTTCATTTACATCTATTAGCAAATACTTAGGTGTCGATACCGTCACAAAAATACCTTACATTAAAGACAGTGTTAATTTCATCGCATCGACATTAAATTAAAAAATAATAATTCTTTTATTATTCAAAGTATTGTTGTTATTTTGAATAAATACTCTTATTTTTACATTTCTACTTTTTGTCACATAGCTGTCATCAATTAAAAATATAATGACACCAACAAAAAACTTATAATTTTGATGTGATGATTATAATAAAAACAGGAAAAAAAATAACAAGAAAGCTCACCGTTATATTCATCACCTTCTTTTTGTGTTTACTACCGACTATATCACAAGCAAGTTTTTTTAATAAAATTATTAAAGAAGTCAAATCCATTGTTGATCCCAGTAGTAATAATTTTTTTATTAATTATTTAAGCATCAATACCATCACTAAAGTCCCTTACATTAAAGACACAACAAATTTTGTGAAAGATATTGCCAACTCAGCCGTTAAAAGTGGCTCAGCCAGCACTGTCAACTATTTAAATTCGGGTATTACGGAAATCACCAACCAAGTACAAGATGCTAAAATAATTAAAAATTTAGACCCCGGACTGACAACATTTATTAGTACCATAAATACAATGGACATTCCTCAATTACTCGGGGCTCTCCCGATTAGTGATGCACAAGCTTGGGGAGAAATGGCGCTTAATGTGATTAATGGATTTACAGATTGCCTATCTAATGCTGCCAATACAGCAAGCAATAATGCAGCACAAGGTACGGTTGAAGGACTCACTTGTTTTTCTCAAGCTGCAACCATGATGAAAGCGATGATAGAAAACATCATCGCCATTCGAAAGGTCATTCGCTATATCAGGCAAGTCGCAAACGGTAAACATAATGACGACTTAACCGAAATACTGACATTACTAGATGATAGATCAGCCCTCAATGCCATAAAATTAGTCCGATCATTTAAGATTAAATTCAACATGAATAATTCCCTCTCAAATGATGCGAACAAACAACTGTTCTTTGATCAATTTTCAACTATTGATGAAATACGCAATAGCTCTTCATTTGATAATGGTAGCAGCAACAGCTATATCGCTTCATTAAGCAGCGCTTGTGAAAATATTGCACTACCCGGACTTTGTGATGATGCCGATAAAGCAACCCAATTTAATCGTTTTAATATGCAAGAATTTGGATTGAGCGATACGGAATTACAAACAAGAAAAGCACAATTTATATTATTAATGCAGCACAGTTTTGGACAAGCCTTCGATAACATATCCATAACTGGTAATACTGATGATATGACAAATAGGCTCAATCAAGCTATGTATGAAAATGATCCCCTCAGTGATGGTATTGATAGGCGGATCCCATATTTAGTGAGTAATGAGTTACTCGATGGGGGGCCAGGTGCTTTTATTTATAATGATGATGACGGCATTATCTTACTTAACGAAAACTTATTTAATATGGAAGGGTTAGAGGAAGAAGAAAAGTCACAAATTGTTGAAGTCTATGTTGAAGAGCTAGGGCATTATCTCAATTTCATGCGTTGTAAATTAAATGATATTTCTATGGATAACTGTGATGTCATCGGTGATGCTGGGGCGCGTTTTCAAGAAGCCGCTTTACTCGACGCAGAAGATCTAAACACACAACTTAATACCTTAAACCAATATGAAAGTAATAATCCTAAAGTTTTCACCTTAGGCAATAATGGCGGAGATTTACATTATGAAACCTTCCCTAGCATTACAGATATGCAAACAGCATTAGCGAAGAAAAATATGAGTTTCCGCTGGCGTCTACGTGCTCAAGTGGCATTTAAAAGCAAATTAGTCGGCTCAGGTGTTGACAGTAAAGCTATGCTTGAACTCAGGTATTATCCACCTCAATGGCTTCCAGCAAATACTTATGATCCCAAAAATACTTGTACATCCTGCGTTGTTGCTGTCGGTAAATTACAGGTTCGTCTCGCCGATCAAGTCTATACAAAATCAGGCGCCAGTACTTCAGATACCGGAGAGGAGCGTATGATTGTCGGTCAAGCAGGGCTATCAAGAGGTCACTCAATCATTTTTCCTATGGTAGTAAAACAAAGAAAAAATGGCCGCAATGTATTTGATACCAAAATAATGAAACAATACGCCCAGTATAAATTCGACCAATCCCTCTATGCTAATGCCTATGTCAAAATGTTTGGCTCAATCATACCCAGTGCAGTCGGGACCAACTTTGATAGCCTGATGCTCACAGGAAAAGCCGGCCCCAACACCACTTGGCCACTTCATCGCTCTAAGGATATCGCAGCAGGAATGGGGGTTGGAGCGCTTATGGCGAGCGTTGGTTGTGGCGTTGGCGGCTATCTTGGCTCTTATATGGGTGAACAAATTGATGGTTGTATTGCAGGCAGTCAGGTGGGGGAAGCGATGGGAGTGTTTACTTATGGAGCATTATCAAAAGCCGCCACTTCTTATGCTACGGCCGGTGTTCGAATCGGTATACGCATGAAGTCGGGTAGCTTTTTCTCTGATGCTATAACCAGTGCAGTAAAAGCAACAGGCTATCAAGCCGAAACACTTTGGGATTCAAGCGGCGCATTCTCCGTTGAGATCCGTAATGAACTTAATTATACCGCCGCAAAATGGACACCATGAAATAAATAAAAAAAAACGCCTAAAAAAGGCGGTTTTTCAATATTTAAATCATTTAGCTTCTGAGGCCAATGCCTTTAGAAATTAGATAATAGGCCACAAACCAAAAGCTTAGGCAAAAGGTAATCATTATTCCAATGGAAAAAGGCACGCTCATATCAGCAATACCTAAAAATCCATATCGAAACGCATTGATCATATATACTACAGGATTTAACGTCGATACTCCTTGCCAAAATGATGGCAACAAAGAAAGCGAGTAAAATACGCCACCTAAATACGTCAATGGCGTCAATACAAAAGTCGGAATAATACTGATATCATCGAAGCTTTTTGCAAAAACCGCATTGATTAATCCCGCTAAAGAAAACAGAATCGATGTGATCACAACCGTCAAGATCACTAAAGGTAAATTATGCAGTGATAAATTCACAAAACATAAAGCTACCGTTGTCACAATCAAGCCCACCAAAAGCCCTCTGACCACCCCTCCACCGACATAGCCCGCTATCATGACGTAATGAGGCACGGGTGCGACCATCAATTCTTCTAAATTACGTTGAAACTTTGCACTGAAGAAAGACGATGCCACATTGGAATAAGAGCTAGTGATCACCGACATCATAATCAAACCCGGCGCAATAAACTCCATATAAGAGACGCCACCCATCTCACCGATACGTTTACCAATTAAACTGCCAAAAATCAAAAAATACAACGTCATACTGATCGCTGGTGGCACAAGCGTTTGCACCCAGATGCGAGTAAAGCGAGTGATTTCTTTTGTTAATATACTTTTAAAGGCCGTAAAATATAATGCTCTCATATTCATGCTTAATTTCCTTTCGCCTTTTCAACTAACGTCACAAACAATTCCTCGAGGCGATTAGCTTTATTCCGCATCGATAACACATCAATATTTTGCCCACTTAATAATGAAAATACTTGGTTGATACTTTGATCTTTCTCAACATCCACCTCTAATGTATGAGGGGCTGTTAAACGCGTTGGAAAATCCGCCAGTATTGGCGCAGTTTCTCTATTTTCAGCTAAATCCAGTATAAAGGTTTCAAGGTGTAAACGACTCAATAATGCCTTCATCGTGGTATTTTCAACTAATTCCCCTTTATCAATAATGCCAATATGGCGACACAACATTTCAGCCTCCTCAAGATAATGGGTGGTCAAAATGATGGTGACGCCTTGTGCATTTAATTCTGTTAAAAATGTCCACATGGAACGACGTAATTCAATATCAACGCCCGCAGTAGGTTCATCCAAGATTAATAACTGAGGCTCATGCATCAATGCACGCGCAATCATTAACCTGCGTTTCATGCCACCAGACAGTTCCCTTGCACGACTATTTCGCTTTTCCCATAAATCCAGTTGGCCTAAATACTTCTGCGCTCGAACCAGTGCCTCTTTCTTAGGCACGCCATAATACCCTGCCTGATTCATCACAATTTGCAAAACAGTTTCAAAGGGATTGAAATTGAATTCTTGTGGAACCAAACCAATACACAGTTTGGCTAACTCTAACTCTGAATCTATATTATGTTTAAAAACAGATGCTTGGCCAGATGTTTTTTGTACTAAAGAGCTGATGATACCTATCGTAGTCGATTTACCCGCTCCATTGGGGCCTAATAGTGCGTAAAAGTCCCCTTTTTGCACTTTTAAACTAATGCCCTTTACGGCTTCAACGCCACCTTTGTAGGTTTTTTTCACCTCTTCAAGGACGAGAGCATACTCAATATTTTCCATTATATTTATCCGATAAAAAAGAAAAACGCCTACATGGGAGAGTGTTCTTTTGAAAGTAATAGATGAATGGCTAGTGTTGACAGAGAGTCAAACATATAGCTAAATCAATATAAAGCCTCAAACAATCATCAATCCTACCAAATCAAAAGCAATACTGACTAGCAAAACTTCCCCCTGTGAATAACCCTAATCCACAAAGGACTATCAAAAATAAAAAACTCCTGAATAGACAGGAGTTTAATAATAATATTAACAAAAAATAAATGCTAATATTCAATCATCATAAATAAGACCAATAAAATTTAATCTAGTGGCACTACTTTCGCAATATAAGGTAAATTACGATACTGTTCAGCATAATCAATACCATAACCTACAATAAATTCATCTGGGATCGTAAAGCCAACAAAATCAACAGGCACTTCAACTTCACGACGTTCAGGTTTATCAAGTAAAGTACACAAAGCCAAACTTTTAGGCTCTCGAAGCAACAACATTTCACGCACTTTATTCAACGTATTACCAGAGTCAATTAAATCCTCTACAATTAACACGTCTCTACCTTGAATTTCAGACTGAACATCTTTTAAAATTTTAACATCTCGAGAGCTGGTCATTGCATCACCATAGCTCGATACCGACATAAAGTCGATTTCAACATGACCTTTAATACGACGACATAAATCCGCCATAAAAACCACTGAGCCCTTTAATAATCCTACCATTAATAAACGCTCACTATTAGCATAATGCGCGTTTATGTTATCTGCTAATAATGCTAGTTTCTGATCAATCTCATCACTTGAGATCATTACTTCAGTCGTGTGTTTCATATCTCTCTCAATTCTCGATTTAACTTTATTAATGCTATGCGAATTATTTAGGGTTAGGGCCCCCTGATTCGTAACCCCAACGCTGTGCTAATGTATGCTCAACACCCAAATGATCCAATATTCGAGCGACCATGAAGTTTATCAGATCTTCAACCGATTTGGGATCATGATAAAAACCCGGAGCTGCCGGCATAATCGTTGCGCCTAATTTTGACAGCGACAACATATGCTCTAAATGAATGGCATTAAACGGTGTTTCCCTTGGCACTAGAAGCAATTGCCCCCGCTCTTTTAACACCACGTCAGCTGCACGCTCAAGTAAATGATTGCTCATTCCTGTGGCAACTGCGGCTAAAGTACCTGTACTGCAGGGACAGATCACCATTTGTTTTGGAGCCGCAGAACCTGATGCCGGAGGCGAAAACCACTCATCTTGCCCAAGCACACATAAATTCCCCAAAATCTCACTCGAGTCAATATCATAAACAGCAGAAAAATGTGCTAACAATTGCTGTTTAGCTTTATCAGCTTGGCTGTTAATTTTCAAATCACTCTCTGTTGCCAGCACCACTCTCGCCGCTTTTGAAATCATCAAAAACACTTGAAAGTCTGCTTGCAACAAGCAAAATAATAATTTTAATCCATAGGGCGCACCAGAGGCGCCAGTCCAAGCGAGACTAATTGTACGCTTGGAGCGTGTATAAGACATGATATTTCCTAAAACCTCAAAGTAAGTACTTATAACAGCTTATGCTGACATAACGTTATCACTGGACTGTAGAGCTTGAATTAAATCTTGATGTAATCCACCAAAGCCACCATTACTCATAATAATAATGGTATCACCACGTTGGGCCTTTGCGATGACTTGCATTATAATGTGTTCCAATTGAGATAACACATGCACAGGCATACTCGCTTTAGACATCACTTCTTGCATATTCCAATCTAAATTATCAGGTTGATATAAAAACACTTCATCAGCCCCTTCAAAGGAATTGACAAGTGTTTCTTTATGAACACCAGCCTTCATTGTATTTGATCTCGGTTCAATAATCAGCGTGATTTTAGCTGAGCCCACTTTAGCCCTCATGCCTGCAACCGATGTGGCAATCGCAGTAGGATGATGAGCAAAATCATCAAAAATAGCCACACCTTTAACCGTCTGCAATAATTCCATGCGCCTTTTCGGTGACTCAAACCGGCCCAACGCAGAAATAGCAGCATTCGGACTGACGCCAACATGTCTCGCGGCCGCAATTGCCATTACAGCATTATCAATATTATGCTGCCCAATAAGATCCCATTGCACCTTCCCCTGTATTTGCCCTTTAAAAAGCACCTCAAATGCGTGACCATCATTGACCATTGCCCGTCCCTGCCAATCAGCTTTATCATCCTGAGCAGTGCTTTTTGCTAAACTCATTGAAGGAAGTAAGGTTTCTTGCTCACTCCAACACCCCATATCCATCACATCTAATACAGCTTGATTGTTAACAGGCCAAATAATTTTCCCTTGACCAGGAACCGTTCGAATAAGGTGATGAAACTGTTTTTGAATCGCCCTTAAATCATCAAAAATATCTGCATGATCAAATTCCAAGTTATTAATCACTAAAGTACGAGGGCAATAATGGACAAACTTAGAACGTTTATCAAAAAAAGCACTATCGTATTCATCAGCTTCCACCACAAAAAAAGGCGACTCCCCTAAACGAGCCGATACACCTAAATTTTGTGGTACACCTCCAATCAAAAACCCCGGCGTATAACCACAATCTTCTAAGATCCACGCCAACATACTGGCAGTGGTTGTTTTACCATGAGTCCCAGATACCGCTAATACCCATTTATCCATCAAAATATGTTCGGCTAAAAATTGCGGACCAGAAGTATAAGGAATACCTTTATCAAGCACCGCCTCAACACAAGGATTACCTCGACTCATCGCATTGCCAATTACCACTAAATCTGGGTATTCATCTTCATTTATCCCCAATTGCTGTGGGTCATAACCTTGAGTGAGATCGATGCCTTGCTCTTGTAATTGCGTGCTCATGGGAGGATAAACGTTGAGATCACAACCTGTCACTTTGTGCCCTTTAGATCGTGCCAACAGGGCTAATCCGCCCATAAAGGTGCCACAAATACCCAAAATATGTAAATGCATAAACCTCTCTCTAACCATCAATAAAATAGGGGAATATGCTCGTTATTCTACCTGTTAATTAACCAGATACAAACTCAACCTATTTAGGTAAATAGGTCCCCCGATAAAACAGAGACTCAACATAAAATAAAATTAAACCCAGTTAAAGGTTAACCATCTGAATAATAGAATTAAAAGAGTAAGTCATTTGAACATATTTGGCGTTAACTGATATGACTCCTGTAAAAAATAGCCATGACCCGCATTATCATATAATGCTAACGATGCAATATTTGGGCTTGCTATATTGAGCGCATCAACCAATGACTGGCCATAACGATACTGTATAAAAAGATCTTTTTTAGCATGAACCACTTTGATATGACTCACTTGCTTCGATAAATTCGGACAAATTGAAATCACTCTATCAAGCGTCACTTTTTTTGTCTGACAAATCGCATCATTACCTGAAGCATTGTCAATATGATAGTGCTTATCTAATTCACTGTATCTATCCCAATCCCCAACTGTTTTTCTTTCTTGAATATAAACATTATTTGGGATCCCCCCATGCCACAAACCTCCTATTCTATTTTTCAAAAATAACCACCCAATTTTATCGTACTGATGGCTAAACTCAGGGGCCATTTCAACCTCTAATGTCTCACTCTTGGTGTTCAAAGTACAATCAATATAAGCACTCGAGCTATCTAAAGTCGGCTGCCCTTTATAGGGAAATAACAGCTGAAATAAATTTTTTTTCAATGTCCTTGCCAAATGCTCATACCAATATTGACCTAATGTTGATAATTCAACCGCAATACTTTTCACACATGGCGATGCATTACCAAAAGCAGTTCCTAAAGGTAGAGCTCCTTCACCACCCGGTTTTGTCGAAAACAGTATGACATGATTAACTTCTCGACTCTTACTCAACGGCTTAATTGACTTCAAGGCCACTAAAGTTCCCAAAGACCAACCCACCAAATGAACCTTTTCCCCAGTGATATTGGAATACTCATTAGGGAATAAATTCAATATCCCATTAATATTATGGGCAATACTGACAAAGTTAAACATATTGTCTTCAATAGGTTGAGTACCACCAATGCCAGGATAATCCATAAACAACAAATTATACTTACCAACAAGCTGCTTAATAAAAATAGGAGGCCAGTCAGGGAGGATTTGAGATAATCCGTTAAAAAATATGATGGTATCAGCAGTCCTAGGAGAGTCTGCCTCTATAATTAATATATTCATTTCACCACGTTGTGCTGTTATTTGATATTGAATGACATGTTCTTGATAATCAGCCAACGAATTGGGGAAGTGTTTTTTAAACTGACTAGCCTTTACCGCAACAGGTTTTTGCTCACTATACAGGCCATCATTTTGACGACAGGAAATAAGCAAGAATAAAAAGATTAATAATACATACCATTTTATCTTAAATACGCGACCCATGACTCAATTGAATCAATAAAAACATATTAAAACTATAGTCTAGTATTAACTTAATCTGAACTCGGGATAAACAACGCCGCTTAATACCACTATTTTTGTCCCTATCTGTGTTGTGTTTTCTGCTAATAGCCAGCTATTAGCCACGAAATCCCGTCTTGATATAGGCAAAAATATCAATATTCAGCCAAACTTAGACTTAAAGAACGGATGAAGAATGACTCCATTGATTAAATATCAATTATTTAAACAGCTTAACACTCATTATCCCGCGTTCAGGTTATTTACATGCAACATTTTCTTTGTCTAACATCAATATCATTAAGGACTCACTATGATTAAGGACTCACTATGATTAAATTCATCCTTTCTTTTTTTTATTTGCTTTTTTTATTGCCAATCACTGCTCCAATGGCCCAGCCTTTCTCAAAAGAAGCATTACAAACCTCGGTAACCGATGCTTTACCCCAGCTTGAAAAGAAATATTTATATTTCCACCAAAATCCAGAGTTATCTCAACAAGAAAAGCAATCATCAAAAATAATTGCCGACACACTATTAACGCTCGGCTTTGATGTGACTCAAAACATAGGGGGATATGGGGTCGTTGCATTGTATAAAAATGGAATCGGACCCACCATAATGATCCGCGCCGATATGGACGCACTTCCTATTACAGAGCAAACCAATAAAGCCTATGCTTCAACTCAAACAGCATTAGATAAAAACAATAATACCGTGGGCGTCATGCATGCTTGCGGTCATGATATTCATATGACGGTATTACTTGGCGCAGCAGAGCAACTCATTAAATTTAAACAAAACTGGCAAGGGACTCTCATGCTAGTCGCCCAGCCCGAAGAGGAAGTTGGAACTGGTGCCAATGCAATGTTAAAAGCTGGCCTTTTTAAAAAATTTGCTTTACCCGATGACATTATAGCCCTGCATGTCAGTGCCGATCTGGCTGCAGGCACTGTGGGGGTAATTTCAGGGGCTGCCATGGCCAGCGTTGATTCTATTGATATTATTGTTAAAGGTATTGGCGGGCATGGTGCTTATCCACAAATGACCAAAGATCCTATCGTCCTTGCCTCTCGTATTGTCCTTGCGCTGCAAACTATCGCCAGCCGGGAAATATCACCATTAGAGCCCAATGTTATGACCGTCGGCGCCATCAACGGCGGCAGCAAATATAATGTCATCCCCGATGAGGTCACACTTCAACTCACATTACGCTCATATAATCCCGATGTGAAAAAACAACAAGTTGCCGCTTTAAAGCGACTCGTAAAAGGCATTGCACTAAGTGCAGGTTTACCAAACAACTTAATGCCCGAAGTAAAAGTAAATGCCACCGAAACATCTGTTCCGCCCGTTTATAATGATCCAAATCTTAATAAAAAAATCACTCAAGCCTTAATCAATGAGCTAGGAAAGGCTAATGTTTTCACCGTTGCACCGGTTATGGCTGGAGAAGACTTCGGTTTATATGGGCTCACGCCAGAAAAGCGCCCAATAACTCTTTTTTGGTTAGGGGCCGTTAATCCAGAACAGTATACAAAAAGTCAAAAAAGTGGAAAACAACTGCCATCGTTACACTCATCATTATTCGCACCAGATTACCCTTTGGCCCTAACGACAGGTGTTAAATCAATGACAGCTATCAGTATTGATTTATTCAATCAATAAATCATTTTACTTGAGTATTAAAGCAATCTTGCTGCCAACAATTTTTAATTGTTGCTCCTTTTTTAAGGAGCACACTTTGAATATTTTTATCTCCCACTAAATGCCCTACTCCAACCACCACAAACAAAACGTCTAGATCTTGATTGTTAAGTAACCGCTCAATGCCTAAGGCCATGGTTTGATTGCGTTGCCAAAGTAGTTGACTAATTAAACTCGAAGGTTTTGCATTGGACGTTAATTCAGTCAAAGAACCTTCACTGTCAGTAACGGTTTTTTCTTTCATAATGTCTCTTTTTATATTCTCATTTGATTCAATTAGTTGACCTTCAATTAATGTGGTTAAAAGCGGTTCATTTCCTTGCCGCCAAGCATCAACTAAAAGTAACATGTCTGCTCTACTGGTATGAATTGACTCCTTCAACATGTTCCATTGGATCTTGCCAGAAAAAGATGCAAGCAAGCTTAATTGTGCTTCCGTTGACTCCAATTCATACAGGGGTCTATCGCCATTTTTCCTCATCAAGGTGACATCCACACCAAACTGTCCCGATAACCCCATAGAGCCGTATCGCATCAAACTTATCTGCAACGCCTGTACCCAAGGTGAAAAATCAGCGATCTGCGCACAAAATTGAGCTCGACTTTGACAATATTGAGTTAATAGTGATTGCACTTCTTTATTGATAGGGTATTGCTTGCGTCCATATTTCAACATCAAAGGTAAAATCTCATCATTATTAGGCTTTGCCTCAACCACCAATGCAGACGCAAGAGAAAAAGCACGCTCAACCTGTAAAGGTAAAGGATAAAAGTCGGCTTGCCCAATATGAATAGAGCCAAAAAGGTATGCCGTTTTACCTTTTATATTAATCTGATATAACAGTGGGTTATATCCTACTTTTGCCATGCTTTGTACACTGACAAAGCTCAAGCTGAAGATCACGACACACATCAATCGATACATTTGGCTAAACGCCATTATTATTTATCCTTATCATTAAACAGCTTAAAAAATATAAAAATTAGACCAATTTACCCTCTTGGCTTGTTGCCTTTCCAATGACACTTTATAATTCCGACAAATACCGTAACTAGAGGCTGTTATGCCGCATACCAAAGTGCAGGCTCAACTGCAAAACAATCTGCAAACGGCTTATCGCCAAGCGCTCGATGCTGACAAAAAATTAGATGAATTAAAAAAGTCGGGACATGTAAAGTTCTCGGCTATTTTCAAAAAAGAACAACATTTCAGCACACAAAGCGATCGATTCAAGCCTTATGTTCAAGAACTCGCAACTGAAATGGAAGCACTACCAGAAGAAAAAGAGGCCTTCACTCAAGCATTGAACCAATTCCTGCCTAAGCTTGCCTTACTACTACAAACACTAGAAGCCTTTAAGAAAAATACAAAATAAATGCTACTTTTGTCGCCATTAAAGAAACACACTTCTAATGGCGACAATAGTCAGCTAATTTGGGCTAGGTAAATGAGGCTCGACTTTCGTTAATAACCACGATTTTAATAATGCATTTTCATAACTCAACGATTTCTCATTAGGCTTTTTTAAGCCATGCATGAAATTTAAGTCAGTCAGTTTTTCATCCCCGACCATGATGACTTTATCTCCTTCAAGTACACTATAACTAAACGCAATTTTTGGTGGAAATACGGGCTTAACGACTCTTATATCATTAGGCGTTGCACCAAATGTTGACTGAACATCTCCAGCTAAATCAAGATTGGTTACAATCAACTCTAATCTTAAATCAGGACTTAATGTTTGTTGAGCCACCTTGGCTAAATTATCAGTCAGTGCTTTAAACACCCTTTTCTCATACGCCGCTTGCTTCCCACTCACTGATTTTACATCTGTATAGTCTTGAGGACTATCCCACTCTATTGTCACATTCCCTGACTTTGTCACTAAATCTGCTCCAACACCATCTATTGCCCAAATTGAAAATGGCATAAACGAGAACAAGACTAAACATAATAGATGCTTATATTTCATAAGATAATCCTTACTGTTTATTGAATAACCCTATTTAGAGCCAAAAAATACTGATTAATTCACTCATTCAAACAACATTAAAAAGGGAACATTGCACTTAAACAAGGGTAATTAGATTTTAAGTGCTTCTTTTTGTGAGAAAACTTCTTCCCATCAGGTTGGCTTAACCCTGAAGGTATAAAAGGCAGTTCATCATCATTTCGTGCTTCATAAATTTGCCCTGCAATTAAGTCATACTCATCAAGAAAGGGATAAGCATAACCATCTTTCATCGGCCAGTGCTCAAGCAATCCCAAATCATCAGCATTTTTCAATACTTTCTCATACCATTCTTTACCCAAAGAAATAAGAAAACAACGAAACTCTGAAAAAGCATACTCAGAATCACAACCAGTAATAACATAAGCAGCCCCCCAAATAGTCCAAGTATAGCTGCGGCGCATCTGTTGCCCAAAAATCTTATCAAATGCTTTTAATTCTAGATCAGATAATAAGGATAGCTTTTTTTTCAATTCTTCAGCTAAATCCTCCTGTGTCTGGTTAGCAGTCGTGCGCGTTACAATCGCCCAAAAATCAGCTTCTATCATGTCAGTCTCTATCAGGTGGGTACCCATGTATTTTATCTAACTCTTTATGTAATACGCAAAACAAATCAGCCCTAGATCTTACCCATGCAATTTCTTACACTATGGCTTTGCACTATACTCCCTTTAAATTATAAAAATAAACTCATGAATATCACATTTAAAAAGCCTCCTCTGCCTTTATTGCTATTACTCACGCTCTATTTGATTGTCGCCATTTTTGCGATTATTAGGAGTATCAATATACAGGCTGTAGATTTATTCACATTAGGAGTTATCCCCGTCATTGTGGGGTTAGTATTACGCACACCATGGGCCAGTATTATTTTTAAACTTTACTTAGCTATTCAGACGCTTGGTTTTATCGCCTTCGGTATTACGGCTCTGGTTGCCTATCAAGTTACGCCTGAAGATGTCAAAGTCATTTTTAATGATCGTTTGATCCCCATGCAATATTTAATTCCCGCCATTTTTTGCGCATTAACCTTTCAATATTGGGTCGCTTTTTCAAGACAAACCAAAAAATACTTAATACACTAGGGGATATTGATCTTTGGGAATTGTTTCTGCAGCAATTTGTGGCGTATTTATACAAGGCAGAGCTGATACTGTGAAGTTATTCTACAATAGCACCGTAAAAAAGCACCATAAACGCTCGTGTTTTACTCTTTGTTGAGAGCCCTTGTATTTAAAAAAGGGGCTTAGAATGACTAAGCATCACACCTTTCGCCGCGAATAGAACACGTTTATCTCGAACATAATTTAATCACCAAAGAACAACAGTCCCAAAAATATAAAACAACAAAAATAAATTACGAGAAAATGTCATGAATGAATTATTGCCCAGTGACTTATCAATACTACTCATTGAGGCCTCTGATCTACAAAGAAAAATTATTAGCCGTTACTTAAATAAAGAAAATATACAGCAGCTCCAAACAGCAAAAAACATGACTCAAGCATTGCATATCATTGAACGCCACCCACCTGATTTAATTGTCAGTGCCATGCATTTTAATGATGGAACTGCCCTTGATTTGCTCACTAAAATAAACACGACTCCACAATGGAAAAATATCCAGTTTATGCTCGTTTCAAGTGAAAATAGAAAAGAACAATTGGATATTTATCGTCAATCAGGTGTGGTCGCTATTTTACCAAAACCTTTTACTTCCTTACATTTAGGCAAAGCGATTAACGCCACAATTGACCTACTAAGCTATGATGAAATCGAGTTAGCGCATTTCGATGTACATCACATCAGAGTATTACTTGTTGATGATAGCCACTTAGCTCGAAAAATGATAAAGCGCACCATAAACAATTTAGGGATTAGCAAAATAACCGAAGCGAAAGATGGCAAAGAAGCAATCCATTTCATGCAACAACAAATGTTTGATTTAGTCATCACAGATTACAATATGCCCTCTATCGATGGCTTAGCACTCGCCCAATTTATCCGTTTACAGAGCCCACAACCTTATATTCCGATCCTAATGGTGTCATCTCAAGCAAATGATGCTAACTTAAATAATGTACATCAAGCGGGGGTCGATGCATTATGCGATAAGCCCTTTGAACCTAGGCTTGTTAAGAATATTATCTATCAATTACTTGAATAAAATTAGCAAAATGTCGTTTTACCGCCTATTTTTAACTTTTATCGTTAATTCATCAAGTAAATTGCTTTTAATATGCTTGAGCTTATGGCATGTTACATAGTGCAATTATTAAATCTACGGAAAGAAGAGACAATTCAAATGAATAAAACTGAACTTGTTGCAAAAATGGCTGAATCAGCGGATCTCACTAAAGCTGAAGCTGCGCGTGCACTTAAATCTTTCGAAGAAACCGTCGCAGAAGCGATGAAAAGCGGGGATAAAATTTCCATCGTTGGTTTTGGTTCTTTTGAAACTTCAAGCCGCGCTGCTCGTACAGGACGTAATCCACAAACGGGTAAAGAAATTCAAATCCCAGCGGCAATCGTTCCTAAGTTTAAAGCCGGTAAAACATTAAAAGATAGCGTTAACAGCTAAGTTGTCTTTATGATATAAAAAACCTCCAATAATTTGGAGGTTTTTTTATGTCATGGCTTTACCACCTATAGCGGTTCATTCACTCCATCAACCACTTCTGTATTGTCTTTATTATCAAAATACTCTCGAGTTAATTTAAACACCACAGGACTAAGTAAACCCAATGCGATTAAATTAGGTAATGCCATCATGGCATTTAACGTATCGGCCAGTAACCAAACAAATTCGAGTGAACTCATCGCCCCAAGAGGTACAACAACAATCCATAAAATTCTAAAAGGCTTAACAGCTTTAACACCAAATAAATATTGCACACACCGCTCACAATAAAAGCTCCAACCGAGAATAGTCGTGAAAGCAAAAACACTTAATGCAATAGCCACCACATAATGACCAACGGGTAGAGCAGAAGAAAATGCTAAAGATGTGAGAGACGCTCCAGTTTCACCAGACGTCCATGCACCGGAAACCACAATCGCCAATCCAGTAATGGTACAAACAATTAATGTATCAATGAAGGTGCCCAGCATAGCCACTAAACCTTGCTTAACCGGATTATTGGTTTTAGCAGCACCATGAGCAATCGGCGCGCTTCCAAGACCAGCCTCATTGGAGAACACTCCCCGTGCTACACCAAAACGAATAGCAGCCCATACCGCCGCCCCCGCAAACCCACCTTGAGCCGCAACGGGGCTAAACGCACTTTGTACGATTAACGTAAAAGCAGCTGGAATTTGAGAAAAGTTCATCACCAACACGGCAAGACCCGCACCAATATAAAAAATGGTCATTAAAGGGACTAATTTACCTGCCACTTCAGCAATACGTTTAATGCCCCCAATAAGTACCGCACCGACTAATAACATTAATACTAAGCCCGTTACCCAACTAGGAATACCAAAATTCGTCGTTAATGCATCAGCAACAGAATTGGCTTGTACTGTATTACCAATACCAAAGCCCGCAATAGACCCAAATAAAGCAAAAGCGGTGCCTAACCAAGCCCACTTTTTCCCTAACCCATTTTTTATGTAGTACATAGGACCACCCACACTGTGGCCCTCAGCATCGACTTCTCGATACTTTACGGCTAAAACGGCCTCTGCGAATTTAGTCGCCATGCCAACTAATGCCGTACACCACATCCAAAAAAGCGCCCCAGGACCACCAATAAAAATAGCCGTTGCCACTCCCGCTATATTACCAGTCCCTATGGTTGCCGATAATGATGTCATTAAGGCATTAAAGGGGCTTATCTCACCTTTAACATTACTGTCTTTGCTTAACGCTCTTCCAGACCATAATAATTTAAAGCCAGTGCCTATTTTTAAAATAGGCATTAGGCGTAAGCCCAAAGATAAAAACAATCCCACGCCTAAAATCATAATAAGCATAGGCGTTCCCCAGACAACGGCGTTTATCGCACTTATTAATTCGCTCAGCCTTTCCATTGTACCCTCTCAATTTGTTGTTATATTCTGCCAAGTTACTACATCCCTTCAGATCCAACCCCACAGCCAACAATGACATAGCAAAAACAGTAAAAAACAGCTAAAAATCTCACGTATTTTGTATATCAGTGCTTTGAAGCCTTGAGTTTTCATAAATAGAAGGAATAACCGACTTAGTCAGATAATATGGATATTCATTTTTATTATTCTCCCCAAAACAGCTAAAGCTAGCATCTTCAATCTGTTTAAGGGCTACGCGACAGGTGTCACTAATCCACACAGATTACATGGAATGAAGTCAAATTGAAAAACAAAGCTGATAAATAACGCATTAATAAAAAATTTTTAACTTGTTAACATCTTTATTTATGTTGAAGAATGTGTTGCACGCGGCAAGAACAATGACAAAATAACCGTCAAGACTAAAAAAAACACAGCCATATAAAGGCATGCTTGTAAACCTGATATCTGATAAAGCCAACCCGATAGTACTGTTCCCACCAATCGCCCTACCGCATTAGCCATATAATAAAAACCAATATCCAAAGAGGCCCCTTCCTCTTTGGCGTAACTTACAATTAAATAACTATGAAGAGATGAATTGACAGCAAAAGCAATACCAAAAACAACCAACCCAGAAACAATCACCCATTCTGTTGGCAAAGCCGGTAATGCCATCGAAATCGCGATAAATGCCATGATGATGACCAATAGCAATGCCCATAATAAAGCTGTTAATCCATCGGTTACTTTTCTTTTTCCTTGAGTAATCTTAGGGGCTTGAGATTGCACTATGCCATACACTATCACCCATACTGCTAAAAAGGTACCGACATCAACTTGAGCCCAGCCTAATTGGCTCGACAAAAACACAGGCAAAGCCACGACAAACCACACATCTCGAGAGGCAAATAAACATAAACGCGCCACGGATAATAAATTAACCGAATGACTGGTGGAAAAGACGTCATTAAATTTAGGCTTTGTTTTTGTTTTACCTAACTCTTCTTTTAATAGTCGTATACTCAATGCCCAGATAAAAGCCAACGTAACGACCATGACAATAACCGCACCTGTAAACCCTAAGATAGAAAGCAATAACCCACCAAGAAAAAAGCCCACACCTTTTAGGGTATTTTTCGATCCTGTTAACCAGGCCACCCACTGATAAAGCGCTCCACTACTATTTTTAGGCACTAAGGTTTTAATGGCGCTTTTAGCGCTCATTTTATTTAAATCCTTAGCGACTCCCGATAGGGCCTGCACCGCCATGACCCAAGGTACAATAAGCCAATCTAATGGAACCAACAACATCGATAAAGCAACAACTTGCAAGCCTAACCCGATATTCATAGTACGATTGAGCCCAATTCGTGCCCCTAACCAGCCCCCCATTAAGTTAGTGATCACGCCAAATAATTCATAAAATACAAATAACATAGCAATAGACAATGCATCATAACCTAACTGGTAAAAATGCAGCACCACCAGCATTCTCAATGCACCGTCAGTCAACGTAAAACACCAATAATTGCCTGTGATAAGCAAATACTGCCTAACCGTTACTGGCAAGCCTCTGACATAAGCTAACAAGGGTCTAACCGTCCTATCATACGAACCAATTCAATGGTGCGATTAATATAACCCCATTCATTGTCATACCACACATAGAGCTTAAGTTGAGTGCCATTCACCACCATGGTCGAAGGTGCATCAACAACACATGAACGAGGATCCGTTTTATAATCAACGGATACTAAAGGCCGCGTTTCAAAACCTAAGATCCCTTGTAGAGCATTTGCAGCAGCCTCTTTAAATAACACATTCACTTCGCTTTCGGTCGTACTTTGTTCAAGCTCAAATACACAATCTGTCAAAGAGGCATTGGCTAAAGGTACTCGCACAGCATGGCCATTAAGTTTTCCTTTCAACTCAGGAAAAATATGAGTGATCGCCGTGGCACTGCCTGTCGTCGTGGGGATCAAGCTTTGACCACATGCTCTAGCACGACGTAAGTCCTTATGGGGAGCATCTAAAATAGTTTGAGTGTTGGTAATATCGTGGATTGTCGTCATCGAGCCATGTTTGATACCTAAAGCTTCATGAATAACTTTCACAACAGGTGCTAAACAATTAGTTGTACACGATGCCGCCGTCACAATAGGATGTTTGCTGGGATCATATAAAGATTCATTCACGCCCATGACAATATTCAGTATTCCCTCCTCTTTGACAGGGGCTGTTACAACAACTCGCTTCACGCCTTGTTTTAAATAAGCACTTAATAATGATTGCGTCTTCATTTTACCCGATGCCTCAATCACGACATCACACTCTGACCAATCTGTTTCAGCAATACTCTGCTGATGGCTTACTTTAAGCTGCGTATCGCCAATATAAATGTGATTATCCATTCCTTCAGCCTGATGCTGCCAAGTTCCATGGATAGAGTCAAAATTTAATAAATGAGCTAACGTCTTGGCATCACCAGCCGGATCGTTGATGTGTACAAATTCAAACTCTGGCCAATCCCATCCTGCTCTCAAGGCCAAGCGCCCCATACGGCCAAAACCATTAATACCTATTTTTATTGCCATAATTTAATCCACTCTTCTTTTTATTATCAATAAATTAACAACAATCAAGTTGGCGTTCAGGGCGACTCCCCATTTGAGCTAACCGTTTTATATTCTCTTTAGAACTCGACAATTGTGCAGCACAAATCGATTGTATCGTCTCGCTTGCCCAGGAAGGTAACTGAGGATCCATATGATAAAAAACCCACTGACCTTGCCGCCTATCTAATAACACACCTTGTTGACGTAATAAGGCCAAATGGCGTGAGATTTTGGGTTGACTAAGATTTAATGCCGCCATCAATTCGCACACACATAATTCATTCTCCGTCGCGATAAGCATAATAATCTGCAAACGAGTTTCATCGCTTAACGCCTTAAAAAAAGACACTGGGGACACTTAATTTCACCTTTTGATGACAGTGGTAGGAACACCTGAGAATAAAAAAGTATACAATATGGATATACGGATATCCATATATTTAATGAATTATCGATACTAAAAAGATTTGAAAAAATCAAAACTCAATCTTTATCCATAACTTTATCGACGATATAACGCGCAATAGGTAATGCTGATGTTGCTGCAGGAGAAGGCGCATTACACACATGAAAAGTATGCTGGCTGGATTGAAAGTGAAAATCTGACAATAACTCCCCCTTTAATGAAATGGCCTGCGCTCGAATACCACAAGGATAAGGTTGTAAATCGCTCAATGTAATACTGGGACAATACTGATTCACTCGCTTTAAGTAGCCTCTAGCCCATATTGAATTTTTTACCTCACTGAATACAGATCGCCAATATCGACCAATTACACGCCAAAAACCTGCATAACCCATTATTTTAAGGCATTCCTGGAACTCCCAATCCCATTTTTCATAGCCCTCTCGTTTCAAGCTCAAAACAGCATTAGGTCCCACAGTAACAGTGCCATCAATCATTTTAGTCAAATGGACACCTAAAAATGGCATACTAGGATCAGGAACAGGATAAATTAAATGATTAACCACCTGATTATATTTTTCATTTAATACAAAATATTCACCTTTAAAAGGTAAAATTCGAAAGTCAGCTTTAATACCACTCATGGCAACCAAGTTATCCGCCATCAACCCCGCACAACTGATCAATTGCTTAGCTTCAATTTTTCCAGCTTCCCATTGTACGTGTACGCGCTTATCTTCTTTAATCGACAAAATATTCGCTTCAAAACGTATCTCTCCTCCTCGAGATATAAACTCTTTTGCCATGACTTGTACGATTTGTTGATAATTGACAATAGCGGAGTCAGCAACCCATAAAGCAGCCAGTCCCGATATATTCGGCTCTCTTTGCTTCAGGCTTTTAGCATCCAATTTATCAACCGCAATGCCATTCGCCTCGCAGCGCTGCTTAAGCGTATCCAGTTGACTGAGTTCCTCCATTTTCGTGGCAACAATTAATTTGCCACATTCTTCAAATGGAATAGCATGTTGCCGGCAAAATGCTTTTGTTTCTCGGTTGCCCTGAGTGCAAAATTTCGCCTTTAAGCTACCAGGAGAATAATAGACCCCAGCATGGATAACCCCTGAATTACGCCCTGTCTGATGCAAAGCAACTGCCGCTTCTTTTTCTAACACGACAATATTGGCTTGTGGTTGACGCTGTTGTAATTCACATGCCGTGGCCATGCCAATAATTCCAGCACCAATCACTACATAATCATATTGATCCTGTTTTGAGACGAAATCAGCTGATGATGTCATAATGCTACCTTTTATACCCAAGTGAGTGTTGAAGATTCGACTTTAATTGTTAACGGATCCCCATAATGAATATGTTCAATCTTGGCCGTTACAATTTCAATCACAGTTCTTTTTTGAAAGTGGCCTAATTTTGTGTCTGGATGAGGATAATAAATATATCCAATTTGCCATGTATTACCATTAAAAACGAAGCACTTAAAAAAAGAAAATGACTCCGAAGGAAAGTACTCAGCCCATTTTATATCTTTAAACTCAAAATCAGGAAAAGATAACGAAAATTCATATTCAATATCAATATTTAAAGTGCCTGAATAACAAAAAGATAAATCTAAACCTTCCTTCAAAAAATAAGGGCTTTGTATCGCAATGGTTCCTTCTGTATAGGGGCTATCTGTAGCCAACCCAGAAGCGACCTGATACCCAGGTACTAATATCCCATCAATTTCTTTCAAATTAATTTCTGTCATACTCCTCACAGCCCCTTCAAGATAATATCCCTCACAAAAAAATACGATGTCAATATTATACAATACTGTATAACCTATTTTATTGGATACTTAACCTGAACTCGGAATAATGAGTGTCAAAGAACATTGGTAATCCATTAAAAGTCAATAGGTTAAAATCAGTCCCGTTATTCTTTATTATTTAATTTGGCTAAATACCGCTGTTTTTGTCTATATCAAGGCGGGATTTCGTGTCTAATAGTGGACTATTAGTAGAAAACACAACATAGATAGGGGCAAAAATAGCGCTATTAAGCGGCGCTGCTTATCCCGAGTTCAGGTTACTTAATATAAAGAAAATCCATCAAGGAAATACACCAAAATGAAAACCATCGGTTTATTAGGCGGTATGAGCTGGGAGTCCACCATGAGCTATTATCAAGGGCTCAATCAAGGTATTAAAACTAGGTTGGGAGGATTAAATTCGGCAAAAATAGCTTTATGGAGCGTTAATTTTGCCGAAATAGAAACACATCAACGTTTAGGGGAATGGGACAAAGCAGCCAATATCCTTATTAAAGCTGCACAGCAAGTTGAAGCAAGCGGCGCAGATTTCTTACTGATCTGCACTAATACCATGCATAAGGTCGCCTCGCAAATAGAAGCCGCGATTGATATCCCTCTGTTACATATTGCCGATCCCACCGCTAAGCAGCTCATTAAAGATAACATCACAACAGTGGGGCTACTCGGCACACAATTCACAATGGAAGACCGTTTCTATAAAGGACGCCTAGCAGAAAAATTTGCTATTGAAGTTATCACACCGAATTCCGCAGACAGACAAACCGTACATAATATTATTTATCAAGAACTTTGCTTAGGGATCCTAAATAATACTGCCAGACAGCACTATATCAATATTATCGACAAGTTACATCAGCAAGGTGCACAAGCCATTATTCTTGGGTGTACTGAAATTGGCTTGCTCATCAATTCAAACGACACAAAAGTACCATTATATGATACGACTCAACAACATGTGCAAGCTGCTGTTGATTTGGCTTTAAGTCGCTCATTGACAAATTAACTCGCTAACTGATAGAGCACGACATCAACATCACCTAAGGGATCTTGATGTAAATAGGTTTTCACATAAGTCATACCCAGCTTCTTCATGATATTAATTGAAGCATCATTGTATTCATTTGCTATGGCGCTAAAATTCAAGCTGGGCTCTTGCTGCAGTAACACATGCATGAGATGTTTTGCGGCTTCACTTGCATAGCCTTTTCCCCAAGCTGACTGAAAAAATCGCCAACCTAATTCCAAGTTATTCCATTGAGGGGCCTTTGAAAAAAAGTCCATTGGCCTAACAATAATCCAGCCAATCTCTTGCTGTGTTTCGATAACCGTCACTTTCCACATCCCCCAACCTTTGACGCTATTTTTATAGCGATTCATTCGAGGTAGCATAATGTTTTGTATATCCTCACGGCAGGTTTTATTACCACCATTGATATAACGCATCACTTCAGGATCGAGATCTAATTGATATAAAAATTCAGCATCGGTATCATCCATTAAACAGTAACTTAAACGGGTAGATTAGCTCACAAGCATCAGACGTCCTTTTCTTATTGATTAATAACAATACTTTATTGAAGAAGCAATTATTATTCAAGTTGTTAGGAATGACAAGTGGTATTATCCCCGTGATACTTCAAGATAAAAGTGCAATATTTTGATAAAACAAGGAAGAAACTATTTTGAGGAAAAACACGCAATTTGTAAGGCTTTTGGTGAATAACTTCTCGCCGTTACCTTATAAAGACCACATTGCTTACCATAAAAATTGACATGTCTAAAACGAGTATTTTTAGACTCTAATTTTCCCAATGGGTTATAAGTCATTTCCATATCTATTTCAAACTCACCTAACTTTTCATTGGTATTGGCACAATAAGCCTCAAAGTAAGCCGTACTGACCTCGACTTTATTCGCACGAGTCCGTTTATCTTTTGACATAAGCCAACGAATACTTAATTGATTTCCAGCTTCAAGTGACATTGGTAAATTTTCATACCAGTCAATACCGTAAGCACTGCCTTTTTTTACTTTTTCATCATTTAAATTCACATCCTCAATACTGGCGGGCAGTTCTAACGTCCCTTTGTAACTCATCTCTAACGCTGCAGAGGCATTACAACCATTATTCAATGTGTAAACTTCAACTTCACTGGACAAAACAGGATCTGAAGATAATGATAAACCAAACAAAGCACTTAAAATGTAAGATATTTTCATGGCTGCACATCATCACTCAATAGAAGAATTCACAGCATACTACTTTAGGCAAGATCCACCACACAATCCTACTTATGGACTATAAACAAACAAAAAAAGAAAAAGCATCATGATAAGACACACACAAACACAAGATATTCCTGCCAAAAAACAAAGTTAACACATTGAAAAAATTAACAAATACCTCATTAGGTAACGTCTTCAACTTTCCATAAAATATCACTCTGTCAGCTTTTGTAAAGAAGCCACAATTTTATAGAATAATTTATAACCATACAGAATAAACACCAATAACAACAAGTACGTAACACAATTAACGATCTAATATTGTTAACGCTCTCTTAGCAAGAGAGCGTTAACAGCAAACGCATTACTGACAAATTTTTGCTTGTGTATACCAAGCACCGATTTGACAACTTGTGCCTGCTTCACAATGCTCATCTGTTTCGCAATAACACTCTCCTCTAGCATTACACCCTGGAGTTAAATAATTCTCCAACCCATCTTCTCCTTTCGCTCGCTCCCAAAACGGATTAGTAAATATATTATGCGGGTCCATTTGATTTTTAAATGCTAAAAAGTCACCCCATTTTTCGAATTTTGCAGGCATATTCTCAAATATCGCCACAGAGTTTTTCCCCCAATGCGGCCTTCCTCCATATTTACGAATAGACATTTGCTCAATTTCAAGGTTCACAAAATAATTTTTAGGCACCGCATTCCCTTCTTGCCTTAACGTATATTCAATACCTAAATAGGCTGTATCACGTCCCGCACTCATCCCCAAATAGCTTGATGATGCTTTACCAAAACGAAAGTAAATGCCGTTAAGTGGAAAACACGTTCTTTCATGAGCGGCCAGCACTTCTCTGACATCACGGATCCAATTGGGTAAATCTTCTAACGGAATGGCGATTTCTTGAAGCGCAATCGGCAACTTATCCCATACACAAGCATCCGTTTCCTTACACTCAAAATATTGCATGAGATCTGATTCGCCCACAGGACTGGATAATACGTTTCCAGAATCTACATCCCTAAAATACGACTCATCCCTTGCACCATAACGAATTTTTGCTGCAAGACATTGTAAACCAGAGCCAGGAACCTCATGCAGTGCATCAAACAATAAACCAAAGAAATATTCCTGTATATCCGACACATCTGCTTGAGCATTGTAAGCATTACCGGGCGTATCTAATGGCACTTCATTATATAAAGTCGTTGCGTATCGACCAATGCCAGGGAACCAAGCAATATTGGCCGAGTAGTTATCTCGTGCAAGATCCAAAATAATGTCTTCTAGGCCATCATCACTCATATAACCTTGTACATCAGCAGACACCTTAAAGCCAGACTCAAGTTGAATGGTCGCTTCAACCACAACCCCTAATACCCCCAGATTCACTCTAGCCGCGTTCAACTCCTCACCAGTCAATGTTCTGAGTTGCCCCAATCCATCGACTATTTTCATCTCAGTAATATAATCAGCCAACATATTACTTTTCTTGGTTAATGTTGAACCATGCGTGCCACTGCCTAACATACCGCCAATGGTAAAAATCCCCAGTTCAGTGACCATATTCACGCTGAGTTCTTGACTGCGAAGGAAGTCATTCAAATCATTAAATCGCATTCCACCTTGTACTGTCACCGTTTGATTACTGGCATCAAACGCCACGAGATTATTCATATTTTCTAACGTGATCTGTACCTGACCATCCCCAGCACAAGCCGCATCGATTTGACTGGCAAACTTTCGGTTACCTGTCATAACCTTTTTTCCATCATTGAGTGCATTTATCACCACTTGCTGCACTTCTTCAATAGAATGAGGAGCATGAATAACAGCAGGATGACATTCATAGGTATTTTGATAATTTGATAGCGTTTCAGTTGGATCCTCTGTGGAATACAAACCAAAAGATAAACCTATCACACTGGCTAATCCAAGGATCCCCAACACACTTTTGTTCAACTTCATTTTCATCTCCCTTGAGCTGATGTTTAACGTTTCACGCTTTTTATGATTTATCTATTAGGTGAATTTAGGCAGAATATAAGTATTCAATATTTCTTGCACTTCATTAGAATGGCAGGAAATTTTATCTAAATAATGCTGACCAATATTAGATTTATATGCCGTAACAGGACGCGGACCAATACTGGGCACCCATAGGGCATGGTTAGTTGTTGCAAAACTTAAATCTCGACTCCCTAAAATACAGATAGCGCCTTGGCTTAAATTTTTCGCATCAAAAATCCACAGCTCTTTACCATTATTTTCTACTTGTGTTGGATGTTTCCTGACCACAAAGGTCAGCACGTATCCTTCATCTTGCTGACTAGACCCCATTGCAGACATAAATTGTGGCGTTCGCATGACGCAGTCTTCAGGAAATTGATAACTATCGCTGATGGTCATACTATTGCAATCCATATGGATTAGTGCTGACGGAATAGCCACTTGCGGTAAGCTATCATTGGTATAATAGCGGTTAGGATAATCTTCATAGGCTTTTGCCACTCTTTTCACCAAATGTTCTGGGCGATAACCAATGGCTGACCAATAAATATGCTCAAAGGTCTCAGGGAATTGAAAATGCCCACGATAAGCCGGATCGTTCATATCCCAACACAGTTGCTCATCACGGATCACTGAGAAATCCGCTTTAATCTCCATCGCACTTAATGTATTCACTTGAATACGTGCACGTACGAGCCCCCCCACATCCATTGGTGCCGCCGGATAACCTGCAATATCATCATCCACTCGTCCACCAAAATACAATTGTTCCCAATCAAACTGTGGCTCAGATTTATCCATCGCTCCTAAGTATTGGCCATATAATGTCACCACATTGCCATCATCATTGTAATTACACATGATGTCAGAGGTATCAAAGTCAAGCTCAAGATAATCTGCCAATACATCGTTTTGCCCAGCAATTAAATCCGCTTTTCGAATAATCCATACCGGTGTACGATGTTTTTGTGGGGTCACACTTCGAATCCCTAAAATACGAGAATTCTCAACTCGCGCAGCCGTTTCAAAAATCAAAATGAATTGACGAGTCACGCTTAATGAATGTGACGTTGCAGAAATATACGCGTTATCACCATTTCTCAGTTTAACTTGCCATGATTCAAAAGGGCCAACCTCATCCCAGCGAATAAGCTGAATAAAACCATTTCGTGTCCCCGTATCCCCAGTATTTCCCCCATAATTGATGGTAAAGCACTCTTGATTATTTAAATCAAAATACGGGTGCCCAGTGGTTCTAATTTGTGGGAATAACCACTTATCAGGTGCCAATAGATCGGCAAAAGGCGGTAGACTAGTACGCCACTCTGAAATTTCACCTATAGGGGTGACCAGCTCTAAGGTTGTTGCATCAAATTCAAATGGCATACCGCCTTCATAACTCAATGCAAAACGATTATTTCCCATGTAGTTAGGCGCGGTATTACAATAATTCATAAACCCTAAATTCATACTAAAATAGACCGTCCCTCCTAACAAAGAGAACTTATCAAATAGCCCTGTAACATGCTGCTGCATAATCGCTGACGGGGTATCTATCATTTTTCGAGTAAAAGACACGCCACTATTATTCTCTTGAATAAAATCGATACGAGTCAATGCACCTCTACCATTAGGCGTTAACTGATCGACTTCTAAAGGGATCCCTTCACACATAAAAATATGACCATAAAGATCACTGGGTAATTGACCGAATAAAATATCTAACTCACCCGATTGAGCTGACAAACTGGCATTCATTATTGAAGTGGGGAAAGTTGAACTATCCATTGGCTTTATTTCACTGGAAAAGCCAATAGTAGGTAAAGCTGAAAGTGCACAAGCACTTTTAATAAAGTCTCTTCGATTCATTTTATTTTACCTATTTAAAATGAGGGTACAGCAAGTCAACCTCGCTAATGAGCAAGTTTATTTATTACAGATATCGCTAAATCAATATAATATAAGAGGAGCTAACCGACTTATTTAGCGCTCACTAATCCAAGACTTTAAACTTAAGAAAAAGAAAATACAATCATTAAATAATCAGAAAATAATTATCTAACGAGTTAAAAGTAAGAACGAAAAATAATTAACGACATGAATTTAATTACAAAAAAACACATAAAATAGAATAACAAACACTGAGTTTATGATAATAACCCTCACTAATAACAGATAAAAAACAAAACGGTAACCCTATAATAAAGAAAGAGTTTAATTTTATTAATTAGCATTATTAAAACATGACAAAAAATAAATAACATTATATATAAACAACAGTGGCCATTAAAAATGGCCACACTAAAGTCTAGTTTATAAGTGTATTTATTATATTAATAAGAAAATAGTATTATTTTAATTTCCGGCAACTTTCATATCGCTTAATAATATTCCTCCGGTCCGAATTGATGAACGCAAATCTTGATCCTTTGCGACACCGACCATATTGCTATACATATCTTTTAAATTACCCGCAATAGTAATTTCTTCCACCGGATATAAAATAACACCATTTTCGACATAAAAACCTGCAGCGCCACGAGAGTAGTCACCGGTCACGCCATTCACTCCTTGGCCCATCACCTCAGTAACCAATAAACCGGTATTCATTTCTTTAATTAATTGAGTAAATGTTTGGCCAGTATTCGATAAGGTCCAATTATAAATCCCCCCCGCATGACCTGTATTTGTCATACCGAGTTTTCGAGCAGAATAACTTGTCAGCAAATAACTGGCGAGTCGTCCATTATCAATAATCTGTCTCTCAACCGTCGCAACCCCTTCAGAATCATAATTAGCACTCGCTAATCCCCCTTGTAAATGAGGTTGCTCAGCAATACTAAACCAATCAGGAAAAATATCAGTATCGATTGCATCTTGTAAAAAACTGGAATTTCGGTACAGGCTTCCACCACTGATAGCACTCACTAAATGGCCCATTAAACCGGTCGCAATTTCTGGGGAAAATAAAACAGGCAATTGCGTGGTGGCAATTTTTCGAGCATTTAGACGATCAACTGTTTTTTGCGCCGCTTTCAGCCCTACGGTTTCAGGGGAAGCTAAAGCATTCAGTTGTCTTGCAACGGTATAATCATAATCACGCTGCATTTTACCTTCTGATTCAGCAATGGCGACACAACTTAAACTATATCGTGAGCTCGCCTCTCCCTGCAAAAATCCATGGCTATTACCATACACTTTAAACCCCGTATGTGCATTGACGTTCGCACCATCTGAGGTTTTCACTTGCTCATCAGCATCCAAAGCCGCCGCTTCTGCTCGAATGGCTAATTCAGTTAATGCTTCAGGTGTTATATCTTCAGGGTAATATAATTGTAAATCATGAAACTCGGTGGCCATTCTATCGGCATCAGCTAAACCACTAAACGCATCTTCAGAAGTAAAACGCGCAATACCATCGGCCGCTTTCACCGCTTCTTTTATCGCCTCAGGGCTTAAGTCAGATGTGGACGAACTGCCTTTACAGCCGCCTCTATACAAAGTGATCCCTAAGGCACCATCTTTATTAAACTCAACAGTTTCGACTTCTTTTAATCGAGTCGAAACCGATAAACCTTGTTGTTTACTGATCGCCACTTCGGCGGCATTCGTGCCTAAACTGGCAGCAAATTCAAGTGCCATAGACACGGCATTTTTCAGGGGGGCTAATTCAATATCAATGCTAGATGAAGACACAAACGTACTCTATAAGTTAGCGAAAATACCTTTAGCATAACAAACCCCATTCATTAATCCCATTTTCATTTTTTACACTCCCCGTGCCAACTGGTTTGAACAAGGGAAAAATGCTAGAATGGAAGTAGATTTAGCTAGAGATTTTTTTTTATGAACATTGTTGGTGATTCCGAACACTTTAAACAACCTTATGATCAAAATGACGATTATGTCAGCCGCGCAGAAACCAAGCGTGAAATAACCATTTATCAAGATCTAGGTAAACGCCTAGTATCATTGAGTAAAAGCCAAATAGAAAAGCTAGATCTAGATGAGCTATTATTCGATAATGTACTCAAAGCCAAAACCATCAAAATCAATACTGAAGCCCATCGTCGCCAATTACAATTTATTGGTAAAATTATGCGCAATGAAGATATTGATGCATTGCAAATTGCACTTAAAAATGTTCTCAACCAGAATCATAACGAAAGTGCTAAAACAAACGTTGCCGATAAAACCCGTAACCAATTACTGGCTGAAGGTGACATAGCCATTCAATCATTAATTGAGCTGCATCCTCAACTTGAGAGACAAAAACTCAGGCAACTTGTTCGTCAAACTCATAAAGAACTCGCCAAAAACCCTGATGTCAATGAATCCAAAGCCGCTAAAGAGTTTAGCCTTTATTTACGCAATGAAATAAATAGCTAGTATTTCATTGCGTAAATAAATAATGAACGCAGAATCCTCAAGCGAACAATGAAAAGGCTCAACCCCTTCATTGTTCGCTCAATACTTATTTAATGAGAAAGCGATTCACCTTAGCTTCACAAGCAGGCTCTTGGTTCTCATCATATCTTATTAAGATTTGCTTTTTTGCCATGAAAGCAGCCATCATCGCACTCACTTTGACTTGATAATTTTCATCTTCTTTCGCTAATAAAAAACGTGTTCCAGAATCACAAAGTGACAACTCTTTATCCACATGCTCCGTAATAAATGCTAATCCAGTATCAACAGGATAAAGACGAAGAATGTTAACATACTCAGATGATTTCCAACCCGCATAGCCATTCATAGAACAAACAACACCAGCAACTAACGCAAAAAACCTTAACATCAACCACACCCTAAAAAATTAACTTATGAAACAATAATATAACATGAAAAACTCAAAAAAAAACGATACTGAGTGTCTCTCCTCTAAATCGCCTTCCACATATTGCACTGAAGGATTTCAATCAACGCTATTAATCCGTGCTACCCTTTGCTCTAATTAGTCGTCTACAGGGAGAGTTGCGCAATGCCAAAATCAACCATAGATTTACGTTTTAATCGTCATTACGCCAGTAGTAAACAACTGAAACAAAAAACACAACAACGCATTCCGAAATTTGCCTATGATTATTTAACCGAAGGTTGTGTGGATGATATTGGGCTAAAGCGCAATCGACAAGTCATGAAAAACATTCATTTTACCCCTGCTTATATCACTTCAAGTTCTGCACCTCATCAAACCGTTAATACCCAAGTCTCATTATTTGGCCATACCTATAGCGCTCCCTTCGGAATCGCCCCAATTGGTTTACAAGGCCTAATGTGGCCTAATGCACCGATTATTCTTGCCAAAGCCGCATACAAACATAATATCCCTTATATTTTAAGTACGGTGTCATCGGAATCATTAGAACAAATCGCCGAAGCCACACATGGCCAAGCTTGGTATCAATTATATAACCCCACAGAACCACATATTCGTGATGACATCATTGATAGACTCAAAGTCATGCAATACAAAACCTTAGTCGTAACCATTGATGTGCCCACTTTTGGTTTTCGCCCTAGAGATTTTAATAACGGCCTTGCTATGCCTCCCAAGCTGACGTTAAAAAATGTCTATCAAGCCGCCATCAAGCCCATGTGGAGCATCAACACTCTCAAACAAGGCATTCCCCAATTTAAAAATTTAAGCCCTTATATGGAAACTAGCAATCGAAAACAAGAACTCACTGAACTGATGAATACAGCCACTATGGGTGGACTCGATTTTGATAGCCTGAAAGCCATTCGAGATAGCTGGCCTGGAAAGTTAATTATTAAAGGAGTGATGAGTGAACATGATTTACAGCAAGCCATTAAATTAGGTAGTGACATTGCAGGAAGCCTCGCATTAGGTGCGCAATTTACCTTTCTCGGTCGGCTTTTCATGTACAGTGTCTGTGCCCTTGGCGATGAAGGCGGTCAACATGCCATTGCGATGCTCAAAGCCCAGCTCACACAAATCATGCAACAAGTGGGCGCAAATAATATTAATGAATTAACGAATAGAGCCTGCTTAGGTTGATTCTACATAAAAATTGGCATTGACTAATTTAATCAATGCCAATTAAAAAGGGCACATATTCATCTAACTCAAACATCCTATTGCCAATATTAGTATTCATAATCTCCAATATAGGTCCTAATAATATTTTCCAAATCCTTCTTTAATACAATAAGCCTAGTTGACTCAACGCCTTTTTTATTAAAGTAGGAAATATTACTCACTGTTTGCATCATATCTGTATCATTGGGTTCTTGCCATAATTCAGGAGCTTGCTCGGTTCTTATAACTAATTCACTTTCAACCTCTCTAAAAGCATCGCTCACCTGATTTTGATTAAGCTTCATTGATAAATGGCTAACATAACCGACATTAAATGAAAATGTTTTGTCAGTTGTATAATCCATATCAGTATAGATAAGCTTACCAAGAGTGTAATTATCTCCTGAGCTTTCATCAACCTGATTCACTCTGTCAGCAATAATATGCGGTATGCGTCCGTTAATATTATCCTGCTCAATCGTATTGTCTTGATAATCGATGTCATTGTCCTCCTCTCTGATATATCCAACCTTTAATTTAAATAAAGAACTGCTCTCTTTACTATCAGTACCCACAGAGATAACATGCTGATTAGAAACAAAGCGCGTATTCACATTGTAAGTATTCCCAAAACCCACCTTGCTTCTATCAAACCACTTAACACTAGGCTGACTATTACCATCTCTACTTATATTACCTAATATTACTCGCGTATAGCCATTGGTACGATAAGTTAACGCAACATGTCGACCCGAGGGAGAAATAGTCACACTAGGGTATTTCTTCAAATTACTTTCTTTATCATCCAACTCAATATAATGACCTGACCAAGTTACAATGCCACTGGCGATATCTAATAAACCCACTTGAGAATATAACTTTGGCTTATTTTCATTCCCCGTACCAGTGAGTATGACCGTATGTTGACCATCAATACTGTGAGGCGCAATAGCCATTGATAATGCTTGTAAACTTTTTTGACTACCTGTTATGAATTTTTCAGGCCCCCAAGCAGCAGTATAGAGGTTGTCAGCCTCACTCAAATCAGTATTTTCATCATTATCACTATTGGGATGGTTAATACTATTCCACGTTTTCACTCGGTAATACACCAAGTTTTCATCATCTTTCATATAAACGACTACGCCAGCACCTGTGTTCCCCTCATTAACAAAATCCGCAGCAAAATTTTGAGTTCGCTGGTTTTTATTCGACAAAGAAAATGAGGTCGATTCTAAAGCTCTACTCCACTCGATATCTCCTCGTTCGCCAATAAAAAAAGTAATCGCCGCTTCAGCACCTGTTTTTCCAGATGTACGATTAGATACTCTTAAATCAGGTAGTAACATTTTTATTTTAGTGCTTGGGTTCATACCTGTTATAGCAAAACTTCCACCACCACCACCTGCCTCTCCGTTCGATGTTCCTCTCCCCCCTCCTCCAAATCCGCCACCACCATTTCCGTAGGATCCAAACCCTCCTTTACCTGCTGTATATTCCTCCACAAAAGAAAATCGATAATCCGTAACGGATTTACCATCACTACCAGTATAGCTATATTTACTATTATCCCAGTCAGTGCCTCCTCCTTTACCTCCAAACCCAGAATAGCCTCCGTAACCGGCTTGAGACTCAGGTCCCCCGCCTCCATGACCTCCACCTCCATTGCCTCTTTTCCCTTTAGCAAAAACTCCTTTAATTTTATCTTCATCGGTTTTAAGAGCAAGCGCATGCTTAGTACCACAAAAAGACACATTATTTTGATCTAATTGATAACGACAAACTTGTCCACCATCACCTCCATCTTTATTTGAACCGAGATCTGCATAAGCCGCACCTCCTCCACCTGCAGCAATTAATAATAACGTGTCCGAATCTGGCTCTCCTCCCATAGTAAATGGATTATCGAGTAACCAAAACATCGTCGAAGATGCACCTTGCTTATTGCTCCCAGTTCTTCCCCATAACATATTCACTTTTTGGTCGAGTCCTTTAAACATTCCTTCTTGGTATTCATATTGACCTAATGTTGCCAAAGTTGTAAAAAATTCACTATAACCTCTACGCCCTCCATTACCATCCTCCTGATTACCCCCTTTCGCTCCCCAGGCTTGCCAATATGACAAGGTATTCTCGGTTATAACTTCACCTCCATTATTATTTCGAGCTTCATTAGCATACTTAATAATCGTTCTAAGGCTTAATTGATTAGGGCGAGTATGACTCTCATCACCAAAACGACAAGTCACATATTCTAATCCAGCAGTATTATAAGCAGAGCATGACATAAGGCTCGCTGAAGCGATAGAAGGTAGATAGCTCCCTATACCCATAATCAACGTACTTAGAGAAAATATATATTTTTTCATTTCGAAATAACCTCAACAACTCAATTTTCATTTAAACTGTGATGTACAATGCTATGACACGGTGGTTAATAGTTCATCAGGCAATATAAGACAGAGAATGATAGTTAATTGTCAACAACATTAATATCAGTTCACATGATATATTAAGTGAAAATTCAGGTTAGACTATTCACTCAACAGCAACCACCTATAATTAAATAAAAATAAAACAAACGATGACTGTAACAAAAGATGACTATTTAAAACATTATTTCATTTTCCGAGGAAGGCTAAACATTTATTAAGTTAATGAACGTCGATACAGCAATATTAAGTTACATATATTTACTGTTAGACATAATTAAAGTCATTAGTGGCTTAAATACATAAAGCTAAAATACATTATAAGGCTCACCTAATGCTAACTATATTTGAATAACAGCAGAAACATCATCCATAGATACCATTATTTATTATCAAACAATCTCTCACTTAATTGATCTCAATCAAAGAAATTCGAATTACGTTTTTATAAACGTCAGAAGTATTTGCTTCTCTGCTCAAAGGTAAAGTAGGATCCCGCCACTTTACCGTTAACCCATTCTCGTTTACTTTTTCAAGTGCTATTTCATTGAGGTCATTATGTTCACACCTGAGTTATTATCACCCGCTGGCACATTAAAGAACATGCGTTATGCCTTTGCCTATGGCGCCGATGCCGTCTACGCTGGGCAGCCTCGATATAGCTTAAGGGTCCGTAATAATGATTTTAGTTTAGACAATTTAAAAGCCGGAATTCAAGAAGCCCATGCATTAAATAAAAAACTCTATGTTGTCAGTAATATTGCGCCCCATAACGGTAAGCTTAAAACCTACATTAAAGACATACAACCTGTTATTGCCATGCAGCCTGATGCACTCATTATGTCCGACCCCGGGCTTATTATGATGGTAAGAGAAGTCTTTCCTGAACAAGAAATCCATTTATCGGTACAAGCCAACGCTGTCAATTGGGCCTCGGTTAAATTTTGGCAACAACAAGGCATTAAACGTGTGATCCTATCCCGTGAATTATCGTTAAATGAAATTGAAGAAATTCGCCAACGTTGCCCCGATATTGAACTTGAAGTCTTTGTTCATGGTGCACTGTGCATGGCCTACTCTGGCCGCTGTTTGTTATCGGGTTACATCAACAAACGGGATCCCAATCAAGGCACTTGCACTAATGCTTGTCGCTGGAAGTATGACGTTCACCCAGCCCAAGAGACGCCTGAAGGCAATATTATTGCCACTGCACCAGAGGTGCAACGACATACACCGCATTTAACTGAAAACCAGCATATACATGCGCCGAGTAATGACATTATCTTACTGCAAGAAGCAGGTCGACCAAATGAATATATGCCAGCCTTTGAAGATGAACACGGCACTTACATCATGAACTCAAAAGATCTCCGGGCCATTCAACACGTTGAACGCTTGAGTAAAATAGGCATCGATTCATTAAAAATAGAGGGGCGAACCAAATCGTTTTATTATGTAGCACGCACCGCACAGCTCTACCGCCAAGCCATTGATGATGCTAGCGCTGGTAAAGAGTTTAATCGTACATTAATGCACAACCTCGAAGGCTTAGCCCATCGCGGCTATACTGAAGGTTTTTTACGCCGCCACACCCATGATGCATACCAAAACTATGATTATGGTTACTCAATCAGTGATACTCAGCAATTTGTCGGTGAATTCACAGCAAAATATAATGAGTTAGGTATGGCAGAAGTCGATGTAAAAAATAAGTTTTCAGTCGGTGACAGTATTGAAATAATGACCCCACAAGGTAACCTAACCCTAACGATTGAGACACTGTTAAATCGAAAAGGGGAAACCATTACCTCCGGCTTAGGCTCAGGTCACTTTGTGTTTTTAAACGTACCTAAAACCATGCAGCTCCGCAATGCCATATTGCTTCGAAATTTACCCCAAGGACATAATACTCGGCAACCTCACTCACAAGACAGTCCAATGCACACAGTGAGCGCTTGAACATGGCATTACTCATTAATGATAAATGTATTAATTGTGATATGTGTGAGCCTGAATGCCCCAATCAGGCCATCACATTAGGTGAGTTCATTTTTGAAATTGACCCCATACTCTGTACAGAATGCGTGGGACATTATGATAAGCCGACTTGCAAATCAGTGTGCCCTATCACTTGTATCGTGCCCGATCCAGCCCATCTAGAATCAACGGATGAGTTACTAGAAAAATATCATTTAATTACCCTAACGACGTAATTTTTTATCGTGCTCAAAGCCATAGAGCACGATACACCAGTCATGCGATTGGCCATGCTTATTTTCCCCGCAGCATTCATCATACCCTAATCATTAAAACAACAATCCAACCTTGCTAACTTATTAAAAAGGTTTTATACCTACAGTAACCTTGCTTTCAACTATACACCATGCCATGGAGTCGAAAGTGCCTCAAAAAAATCGCCCTGGTTTACTTTCGACTATTTTTCTCAGTATCGGTACTATGATAGGCAGTGGCTGGTTATTTGCCGCATATTACTCATCTCAAGTGGCTGGTGCAGCATCCATTTTATCTTGGATAATCGGTGCTCTCATTATTTTAATCATGGCTGTGTTATTATCTGAGATTGCCATCAAATACCCCATAAATGGCTTATTTACTCGACTGCTTAGCTTATCGCACAATCAGCATTTTGGCTTTGTCACTGGCATATCAAATTGGTTACTAGGCCTTATTCTTGTGCCTTCTGAAGCCATGGCTTCCACCCAATATGTCGCTACTGTCAACCCAATGTGGACCCCTTATTTATTTAATCATGGAGAGATTACAAGCTTAGGAATGGGTCTAACAACGCTGTTTATGTTATTTTATTTACTGATTAATTATTGGGGGATCCACTTTTTAGCTCGCGTCAATAATGCCATTACTTGGATTAAAATTATTGTTCCTGCCAGTGTGGCGATTATTTTCATTATCACAGCATTTGATACAAAGAACTTTACGGCTTATCAAAATAGTTTCATGCCTTATCACTTTAATAGTGTATTAACCGCTATCGTATCCAGTGGGATCTTTTATTCTTTTTTTGGCTTTCAAGCTGCAGTGTCTTTTTGTGCCGAGCTAGACAAGCCTAAAAGAAATATTCCCATCACCCTTGTCAGTAGTGTCGTTATTGTATTAATCATTTATTTGTTACTGCAAGTCGCTTTTATCGGTGCATTACCGACAGAAATGCTTGCACAGGGATGGACAAACTTAAATTTTGAATCTCCCCTCGCTCAACTTGCTGCCATTCTTGGGCTCAATTTTATCGTGATTATTCTTTACACAGATTCTGTGATAAGCCCAACTGGAACAGGATTGTTATATCTAGGTATTGCCTCTCGCCAACTCAATGAAATGGTAAAACATAAACAAATGCCCGCCTTTTTTGGCACAAGAGATCTAAAGGTACTTTTTTCAAGACGAGCACTTATTTTAAGTTTTATTTGCTCATTAATATTAATTTTTTTCTTTCGAAATTGGCAGCTCATAGCAGGATTAACAACCACTTTTATTATTATATCCTGCATTGCACTCCCAATAACTTACTCAAAATTATTACAGTCAACAGAAGGCTTTCCAGTCAGAATATTACCTTATTCACAAGTATTCTCTTGTTTAACTTTTATTATACTTTCCTATTTTTTATTACTGTGCGGCATTAAAAACCTCACGGTTGCCTTTTTACTGCATTTCGTCTTTTTTATCAGTTACGCTTGCAGTATACATCCCCATAATAAAACACTTTCAATCTTACAAGCTCTTGCTTCAGCATGGACTATCTTCGCCTACATGCTATTTGTGATGCTATACAGCCTTGTGGGAACATGGGTCCAACATGATTTCAGCTACTATATTATCTATATTATTGCTTCAATCATATTCTATATATTATTAGTCAATCAAAAATCGATTCCACATACAACAAAAAAAGGGCCAACGTCAGGCCCTTCAATTTAAAACGTGTCTATTCTTTTAACAGGTCGTGGCAAATATGCGCTAAATCTGATTGTACTGCAGCAGCAGTGACAGCTCGGCCAGCACCAGGCCCTCTAATAATCAATGGGTTGTCCTGATAAAATTGACTGCGGATCACAAAAACATTATCGCCAGGCGTTAAATTCGCATAAGCATGACTGGCATCAACCCATTGAAGACTCACTTCGGCTTGCAACGCGCCACTCACATCATCCAGTGTCGCAACGTATCGCAGTACTTGATTTTGTTCTTTAGCTGCTTCAAATTGCTGTTGTAATCCATTATCCAATTCATGAATGCGTTTAATAAATGCATCCAAAGGCAAAGTCGCAAGCGCTTCAGGCACAAGAGAATGCAACTTAATATCATCAAGCTCTAATGGCAAGCCAATTTCACGAGCCAATATCAGCAGCTTGCGCTGCATATCACGCCCTGATAAATCATCCCTAGGATCAGGCTCAGTCAAGCCTAATGCCTTTGCTTCTAAGACGAGTTGAGAAAAGGGTTTCACGCCATCAAAATATTCAAATAACCAACATAAGGTACCTGAGAAAATACCACCAATAGCTTGAATACTGTCGCCACTATTGTGATGTAAATCATTCAAAGCATGTTGTATAGGTAAGCCTGCACCACAGCTCGCATTATAACGCCAAAAAAGTCGGCGATTACCCAGCTGTGATTTTAATTCATGATAAAATGATAACGGTCCCGAACCAGCTAATTTATTCGCACTGACAATATGAATGCCACGAGCAAACAGGGCCGAATATTTTAAAGTGAGTTCCATACTGGCGCTCATATCTAACGCAATTAATTCATCACATTCAACCGCATCCAATTCCGTTAGTAAATGTTCAAAATCCCAAGCTATGGCTTGTTTTTCAAATGAATCCTGCCATTGTGTTAACTCTATTTTTTCTTTTTGGATCAGGGCTTTTTTAGAACTCACCAAGCCAATGAGTTCCACACTGGCCTCTAACTCCTTATTTAAGCTCTCTCTCGATTGATGAAATAAATCAATCCAAGCTGAGCCAATATTACCCGTCCCGAACAATACAACACAAATGCGCTTACGAGGACCCGCACAACGTCGATGCACCTTCTGAGTCAGGAGGTTAACTTGTGAATGGGGCACTAACGTCACTAGACTTAAATCGTCATTAAACAACGCTTTTGCGTCACGACTTAATAATCGAGCAAAACCTCGACGATACAGTTGAGCATCTGCGCTCACCAGTGCCACTAAACCAAAATCGGTTCTCACCGTAATATGGCTGACATCATAAACGTCTTGTAAACGCTCAAACAACGCCTTAGCTTGCTTTTCATTTTCATGAGTAAAAGCCAATTCAAGTTTATTTATGTTAACAGACCAATGTGCTAAAGGCGCCAGCTCAGCTTGTTTTAATTCATCCAAAAGTGCAGGCAAGTCCCCTTTAAACGTCATATTAAACAGAGAAATACTATTTAAACTGGTCACGACGGGGGCACTGGCTGATGAGCTTTTAGGGGCGATTAATGTAAAATCAGTATGGGACGCATAACTAGAACGTACTGCTAGGCTCACTTGGGTATCAAATAACGGCTGTAAAGTACGGTTATGTAATACCGGGGAGCCTAAGTGTGCCAATCTATCCGCTTCATGAAGTGACAGGCTTTTTAATAATGTCGCATCATTTATCTTATTGGGATCGGCATTAAATACCCCTTCCACATCCGTCCAAATCGTCACTCGGTCAATATCGGCTAGGCTGGCAATTAAGGTTGCACTGTAATCAGAACCATTGCGGCCCAATAAGAGTGTTTCTCCCGTCTCTTTCGCACATATAAAGCCTGTTATCACAATACGCTCATTGGGATGCGCTTCCAATAACGCCTGCACACGTTGACGCGATACAGGCACTTGAATTTGTGGCACCGCTCCCTCATCTGCAATCAAGAGGGTTCGCGCATCCACATCAATCGCTCCCACTCTTGACTCTCTAAGTAATGCCGCTAATAAACGGGCAGACCAACGCTCTCCAAAACTCACCACTTGGTGGCTTTGATAGTCACTTAACTGAGCTAATGAAAGTAAGCTCATTAACTGCGCCTTATCAGTCGACAAACGCTCTCGTAAACTTCTTGCCGCTCCACTCGATAACAATTGCTCAATCAATTCTTGCTGATAATGGATCAGAGCATGTAACTCTTCTTGCCAGAGTAACCCATTCGCCTTTAATGACAATAACTTAAAAAGAAAATTAGTACTTTTACCTGCAGCAGAAACCACAATAAGATCATCACTGTGACCATGAGTGAGCAAAATATGCGCAACACGGCGATAGCAATCTGCATCCGCTAAACTGGAGCCACCAAATTTGTGTAAGTGACAACGTGCCATGGATAACTCCTTTACAACAACTTAAAAAAAACGGCGTACAATCTACAAAGAGTAAACACACCCTGTCAGTGACTTAGATCTCATCACCAATATAAATCATCAAATATCACTATAGTCGTGATACTGTTAAACAGCAGCAGCGGCCACTAAACCAGCTTGCAGATCAGCAACTAAATCATCTGCATCTTCTATTCCCACAGATAACCTAATGAGCGTATCTTTGACTCCGGCTGCTAAACGCGCTTCTCTGTCCATGGCCCTATGAGTCATTGTAGCAGGCACGGCAACTAAACTTTCAACGCCACCTAAACTTTCAGCTAATGAAAATAAGGTTAAGCTTTGTAAGAAAGCTTCTAGTTGAGCCTCTCCACCTTTGAGTTCAAAGCTGAGCATCGCCCCAAACCCTTTTTGCTGTTTTGCCGCAATGTCATGTCCTGGATGAGAAGCAAGACCAGGATAATACACCTTAGAGACAGCATCACTTGTCGTCAATATAGCAAGAATACGCTGTGCATTAGCTTGATGCTCACGCACTCTCACACTTAAAGTACGAATACCTCTCAGTGTGAAATAACTATCAAGTGCTGAACCTGTTAGTCCTAGAGTATTAGACCACCAATGCAGCTTTTCACTCAATTCCGGTGTTTTGGCCACGACAGCACCACCAACAATATCACTGTGACCATTAATATATTTAGTGGTTGAATGAACCACAATATCAGCCCCCAATAATAATGGCTGCTGTAAAATAGGTGACAAAAACGTATTATCCACCGCAACTAATGCCCCCACTTTATGGCTGGCAATGGCTATCGCTTCGATATCAACCACACGTAAAAGGGGGTTAGAAGGCGTCTCTAACCAAACCAATTTCGGTTTTTGAGCTATCGCCTCATTAAGCGCCTCAGCATTGGTTTGATCCACCACTAATAATTTAAATTGTCCCTTATTCGCCAAATTAGTAAATAAACGATAACTGCCTCCATAACAATCATGGGGTACCACTAGCAAGTCTTCAGGGCCGAGTAAACTCACCACGAGAGTGATAGCCGCCATACCAGTACAAGTCACCACGCCACTTTCGCCCTTTTCAAGGCTAGCAATCGCGTCACCTAATACGGTCCGTGTCGGATTACCTGAGCGACTATAATCAAATGCTCTCGGATTTTTATGACCATCAAAAGAGTAATTCGTTGATAGGTAAATAGGCGGGACAACAGCCCCGTGCTGCTGGTCAGATTCAATGCCCTGACGCACTGCTAATGTGGCTAGCTTTTGGTCTGTCATGTACAACTCCTGCTCAACAAATATTTTTAAAGATGTCTAGACGTCTAAATGTACCTAAGCTAATCGCTATCGTCAACCAAGTTTCGGCCATTTAGACGTCTAAACATGTAGAAATCCAACTTCAATTGCGCTAAATTAAAAGCAAAGTTTGACTGAGCTTAGTAAAGGGTTAAAATCTTCCCCGAATTATGAAATTTTAGGTGAGTTAATGACTGAATGGAATGGCGACTATATTAGCCCTTATGCCGAACATGGCAAAAAGAATGAACAGGTAAAAAAAATTACCGTTTCAATCCCACTAAAGGTGTTGAAAATATTAACGGATGAACGAACACGTCGTCAGGTCAATAATCTTCGCCATGCTACAAACAGCGAATTACTCTGCGAAGCATTTTTACATGCTTATACAGGTCAGCCGCTACCCAATGATGATGATTTATCCAAAGAAAAACCGGATAGTATTCCTGCCGAAGTCAAACGTCTGATGAATGAAATGGGCATAGAATGGGAAGAAATGGAATAATCTCAAATAGATTATTCCCGAACTCCTTAACAGAATATGTAAGGTCTCAGCTATCCTTACATATTCTAAATTGACTTAGCTATAAGTATTATTCAACTAAGGAAAATAATTCGAACCCACTTAATGAATTCTCAATTTTATTCGTGACAGCATTATCATTTTGCTGTGAGATAAAATAATTTGATTCCACAGCTTTAAAAAACACCCCCCCATTTTTAGCGACACATTCCCCGTCAGGCACATCTCCAAATTTAAAGCTAAAGATTTCAAACGTTGTGGCATCGGCCTCATTCGTCGCTAACGCATCTAAATTACCACCCGGTGTTGACTTAAACCAATAGCCTCCCAAGGTTTGAATTTTAATAAACTGATTAGTACCTAAGCATCCATTACTGCCATTATTCATATCTCTAGCATAATGAATATTAAAGGTTTCCCAAGGCCCCTTTGCAGTTCGATTCACTACAACATTGTCACCACCTGCAAGTTCAGCAGCCATAAATTTCCCATTGGCACCGCCATTCACCAAGCCTACTTGACGAACTTGACTAAGATCAGTCACAGGCGTCACATAGAAACCTAATGCATCAGGATCATGACCCCTTCTACCATGGAATCCCAGCAGGCCTTTTGTCAAGAAGACATCCGCTCGGCAAGTTCCTTCTTGTTGGCCACCTTCAATTGTTCGCCCCGAAGATGTGGTTAAGCGCAAGTAAAATAGTCGCCGACTACCGACATGACTATTCTTGTGATAACAGGTTTTATACCCAGTTATATATTCATTTGCTTGTAAAGCTAATACATTAGGCACCCCGCCAATATCACCAATCCACTGCTCTATTCCATTATCATAATTGACTTGAACTGCATCCACTCTCGCTCCCGCATGAATGGTAATAGTGGATATTCGATTTAATGCTCCGGAAATATAAGCATTAAGAATATCTTCACTTAAGAAGCTGGCACCACCTGGACCCCCTTCTGGCGGAATAGGTAAACTCTCTACTTTTCTCACCACAGGATTATCAATTTGCCAGTCACCTTCGACACTCTGATCATGGTAATTAGCCCAAACTTTATTAACATCCAATTGATTTAATAAATTTTTAACTGCACGCATTTCAATCGCACTTTTTGGGACCGTAAAGCTAGCGCCTATTTCACTACACGCTGTTACGCCATAATGCCAACTCCCTGACGATGTAGAAATAGCAAAGTCATTGCTGGGTGTACGACAAATAAACCGCTGCACTATGCTACATTGTGCATCATTAAATTTGCCTATAATGCCATAAATTTCAGCACAATCTTCTCCACCGGCATCATTAGGCTCACCAAAATTCCAGCTCCAAATAAAATCACGGGTCTTAATGCCACCAGCGCCATGTCCAATGAGTGCAGCTTCAGCAATATTCAATCCGCATGCCATTAAATCCGGCGTGCTTGCTGTTGTCAGTGATAAGTCTCCACCACCATCAGCCGTTTTTGCATCCACTCCTCTAAGCATACTAAATTGCTTAGTATTATTATCAGTACTGTTACAATCCGCTATATCTTGAATACTGGTAAATTTATTATGAGAGCTCACATTTCCCGGTAAAGTAGCATCAAACTCATCAACACCGTACCACACCCATTGATGTAAATTGCCTTCTTTATAATAAGTACAAGAATGACTGTCATTTGTTAGTAACACAATGACATTTTTCCCAGCACTTAATACATCATTTTTAGAAATACTGGCAACAGGTAAACTTCCACAATGCTCACCATAATTGGTTGCAGCAGAATCTTTGGGTTTATAAACATGATCACCCAGCACATCTTCAATTTTTTCCCTTACCCTCCTTAAATGACCATTATCGCCGTGACTGCGATAAACCTCTAATTTCAGCATAATAACAGATTGATCGTTATCCTCATTACCCAAAAAGTCCCGTACTTCTCTCAAGCCTTCAGCCAAACTTCGATTACCTGCGGTGCAATACGCATCCTCTTCAAGAGAGTTATGGCACAAATAAGGTTCATATTTAAAATCCACTAAAGCAGGGTAAATATCTAAACTCATTTCCCTTATACCATGATTTAATAATCGCTCGAGTCGATATTGCTGATTAGCATTAACATAACCCCAATCCTCAGATGCATATGCATTGTGCGCGCCGGGCCAAAATGATTGTGATAAAGGAAGTGAAGCATCTAAATGCTGTTGTAATTTAAGAGCTTTAGATGCATGAGCTAAATCTTCATCTGATTCAGTATTAGCCAGTGCAGATGAAGATATACAAATAATTAGTGTCAATTTGACCAGTGAGAGAAAGTGTCGAAAGTAATCTTTTATGACATGATACATAATGAACTCCTTGTTCTATATTCAGTAAAAAACCATTAACGGTCTGAAACCATGTCAGTTCGGTCTCAAACACTTACTGATAATAAACAGAGTTAACGACTAATAAACCACAAAAAAACAACATTTAAAAAACAAAAAACAAAAAACAAAAAACAAAAAACAAAAAACAACGCAGTGCAATATGTTTAACTGAAAGTGTATAGCTAAATCAATATAAAACTAACGTACTAAAAATAAACTGGTAACTCTTAGTATTCGGCGTAGAATACTCATCCTCATTTCCTATTGACAGTATCGATGTGAGTTATAGATGCCTGAGACACTGACGTTACTAAGCGCTTTATTTGTTGTTTTTTGTGGCGCACTCACTCAAGGTCTCATAGGGTTTGGCTTGGCAATTGTGGCGAGTCCATTACTTTATCTTATTGATCCGACAATGGTTCCAATACCTGTTCTCTTTATGGGCTTTACCATTGCCTGTTTAACATTACTCAAGTCAAAGCAGCACTTAGCATTTAAAGGTTTAGAATTTGCCTTACTTGGACGTATTCCTGGCGGAATATTGGGAACAGTATTATTACTTGTAGCCCCAAAACCCATTTTAGGAATAGCCATTGGATTTATAGTGGTCATCGCAGTTGGATTAAATATGCTTAAATTACATTGCCCAATAAACCGTCTTAGTTTATTTATTGCGGGAATACTCTCGGGTATTTTCGGTAATGTAGCCGCCATTGGTGGTCCCCCACTGGCCATATTATTTGCCAATAAAGAAGCAAATCAATTTCGAGCGGCATTATCGGCATTTTTTATTTTTAGCTCATTGATTTCAATTGCTATATTAGCTTTTGCAGGCTTAGTAACATTAGCGCATATTATGACAGCGTTATTATTGCTACCCGCAGTATTATTAGGACATGTTACAGCCAAAAAGCTCGCACAACATATCAATAAAAATCATATTCGAGTCGCCACACACATTCTCTGTTCAGTGAGCGCATTGATTATTATCATTGAATCATTAATAGTATTACACTAGATAAATTTGTATTCATTCTCAAAAATCATACGAGGTTCTTAATAGGCCTTGAATATGATTAGACTGACTATAGACACCTAAAAAATCGACAGAAAATTTATTGCCTAATTTAAACTCAGATCCCATAGAATAAAGGCTTTCTTGATGATTTGTCGGATCATAATAATAATCCAAGTTGATATCCAACCAATTAAACATATTCAAATCCCCTCCAACATGCCAAAATTGCAAACGGCTATTGTCACCCCCTTCTATTCGGTGGTACAGCTCAACATCGGTTGAAAACTGAATCGAGTTCCAATCATACACAACCCCAGCGGTCAGTGTAGAACTGTTCTCACTTCTAAGATCCTGATTAAAGTGAGTCACTAAAGGCTGAGGCTGAGAAAGCACATGATCACCTGAAATCGCCAGCTGAAAATGTTCTGTTAATACCATTGACAGTTGCATATTAATATTAAGTGATTGCAGATGTTGTAAATCCTGCAGCTCTTGCAATGATGCAGGCTTTAATAAAGCATCATCAGAAAGTACGGGAAACTGTGATTGTACAATCTTAGAAGTCACCCCTACATTAATGGGCATATTCACAATAGATAAAGGCACATTGATTAATACACCACTTTCTCTTATCTGAGTTGAAATCGCTAAGTCCGCGGAGTTATTTACCAATAGGTTCACATATGATTGAGCGCTAGGTCGCGCGTAATCATAAGCAAAAAAACGTAAATCAAAATCCAATAAAGGCGATAGATATGTAATAGGATTAACCTGTAATGTCTCTTTTGGTTTACCTAGCAATGCGACCCCTTGATAAAAAGGAAAATGAATTGAACTTAACGATAAAAACGAAGGAAACAATAACTCATCACCTTGAATTTCAGTTAAGAAATGATCAGTTGATTCACCCAAAAGAGATTCAGCATATGAAAACTTGACTAAGAAAAAGCACAAGAAAAACCCGAATGACACTCCATATTGACCAGACTTTCTCATTTTGTCTTCCCTGCTCTTTGATGCAAAAGATATCAACGTCCTCAATCCATTCCCTATACGGTGCATTTTTTGAGAGTGTTAAACATGCATCTTAATTTTAGACAAAAAAGACCATAATGAGAAAAAAAGTCATTCAACCAACAATAATTAAATTCATTACGATAGCTCTCTTAATAAAAGAGCCAATACAGGTTCAATACTTTGATGGCTGGGGTAACATAATCCAATACGACGAAACATTCTGGGACCATCAAATACAACTTGTTTTAATCTAGGTTCATCTTCTATCAAACCATCAGGCAAAAAACTGATCCCAAAGCCTGCAAGGACTAACGACATCACTAATGATTTAGATTCCGCTTTAGCCACAAGATTCAGAGACATGTTATTGCAGGCCAGTAGCCCAATCGTTTGCTGATGAGCCTCACAGGGTGGACATTCAATGAAGTCATATCCATGTAATTGTGCAGCGTTAATGCTTTTTTGCTTGGCCAGTTCATGATCAACAGGCACGCATAATACATAATCTTCTTCCCACAGCGGGAAAAAAATTTCATCTTCTTCTCGCAATGCATCTAGAGTCAATCGACAGTCGGCCGGACTATGGTAATCCACCAATTCAAGATCAAGACGCATTAACTTACTGGCTAAGGTTTTCAAAAAACGAGATAAGCGTCCCTGACTTAAATCTGGCATCACCGCAATACGCAGTTTTTGTCGTGCGGCTTTTTCTTGAAATAACCTCGGCAATAATTTAGCTTCTTCCACCAACTTTACCGCTAAAGGATAAAGATATGATGCACTGTCTAAAGCTTGGACCCCTTTTTTACTGCGAGCAAACAAGGGACCACCAAGTTCTTCTTCTAATTGCTTTAACCCTGCCGATAATGAAGGCTGACTCACATGGCAGGCCTGCGCTGCTGCGGTGATATTTTTTTCTTCAAAAATCGCAATGAAAAAACGTAATAAACGTAAATCAATCATAAAAACATCACCTCAATAATCATCATAGGCTGAGCCTATCATATCCAGTAATAATTAGTATTTTTCAACCTTAGATTAAGCGCCTATACTCAGTGTCATTCAAACCCCTTATACTAAAATTATTATTTTTAATTATATAAATTAAAACCTTATATATATTTGTCTTTATAGGTAGGTAAACATCATGACTCAGACACTTAATCAAGAAAAAGCCCTTATCGTGATCACTGGTGCATCATCTGGTATTGGCGCCGCAATGGCAAAAGCCTTCCATACTAAAGGTCACCCTTTACTCTTATTAGCAAGGCGCCTAGAGCCTATGCAATCACTCAACCTTGATAATAGTCTCTGTATCAGCGTTGATGTCACTGACACCGCATCAATCAAAAATGCCATTGTCACCGCAGAAGCCCAATATGGAAAAGTAGGCGCCTTAATTAATAACGCAGGGACGATGCTACTGGGACAAGCCGATACACAAGATCCTAACGAGTGGAGCCATATGCTCAACATTAATGTAATGGGCGTTCTCAACGGGATCCACGCCGTATTGGCTGATATGAAAGCTCGCAACACGGGCACCATCATTAATATTAGTTCTATCGCAGGATTTAAAACTTTTCCTAACCATGCTGCTTATTGTGCCACTAAATTTGCCGTTCATGGGTTAACTGAAAATATACGAGAAGAAGTTGCTACGGATAATGTTCGCGTCATCACCATCTCTCCAGGTGCTGTTGAAACCGACTTATTGTCTCATACCACCAGTAACGAAATTAAAGCAGGCTATCACGACTGGAAAGAAGAAATGGGGGGAGTCATAGCACCAGAAACGATTGCAGAAGCCGCCTTATTTGCCTATGAGCAACCTCAAAATATCTGTGTCAGAGAAATCGTTGTTGCAGCCACTCGCCAGCAACCTTAAATATGATGAACCAAGCCGCAATGCTTATATTGAGGCTTGGTTTTCAACACGAAAATCGAAGATCTTGTAAGTGTAACGCCCAACCATAAAACCCTAGATACTTTTTCATCAATACGGTATTTATCAATAGCATAAAAATAAATGAAACCAGTACACTCAGTGCAACCCCCAAGACACCATAGATTGGAATCGACAAAATTAATAAAAGAACATTAATGATCACCGCACTCAGTGCCCCATATAATGCAGGTTTTGCAAAACCTGAGTGGCGTAACCAAGCTTGCTGTAAAAAAAAGACTGATTGTAAAAAATAAGCCAACACCATAATCACTAATGATAAATAATAATCACTGTACCCTTTACCAAATAAAGTGAGCAATGGCTTCCCAAAGAGTAAAATCATACCACTCAGTAAAAATGAGATAAAAAATAACTGCCGTACACCTTGACCATTTAACTTACTCATTTGCGCTAATCCACTTTCATGGGCCGTGGACATATGTGGCTGAATAATACCGGCAACACTGGACTGTACGACGATAAATATCTGCACTATGGTAAAACAAGCCGCAAAGTAACCAATTTGCCCGTCCCTGCCAAAAATCTCCAATACATAAATACACATTTGTGACATCAACATATTTAACACAAAAACAAACATCATTGGAAAGGCATAGTTTAACCAATGACGATGAAAAACGTGCTTTCTATCTTGTTGTATTTTCGGCTCGCTCTCTTTAAGATTCATAATAGAAAACACAATAACGGTCAATAAAACATAACTCAAAACGACAATAACCATCGCAACATTAGAGGTTAACTCTATATTCAGAGAATAAAAAATACTCAGTGCAAGTAAAATAAGTAAAGGATAAATACATTGCTTAGGGATATAAGCCACAATGAGTCGCTTTTTAATTAAAGCGGTATCTCGTAATAATCTTAAAGCTGCAGCAAAAGGGATAGCAAAAACAGCCAGTAAAATAGGGTGGTAATGTTTGAGTCCATCGGTTTGCTCATATTCAATAAAAAGGATAACACCTCCGACACAAAACGACACAATCACACCGATTAACATGTAAAAGCGTAAATACTCCCAAACCATCACATCACGATTATTCTGTATAAGTTTGGGAAAAACACTAAAAGTTGCAAAATTTCCCCCTAGCAACACTGTCATTTGCGCTAAACCAATAAACGTTTCAGCGGTTTTAAAATTACCATAGCTTTTTGGTGACATCATTCGAGACAGAACGATGTTATAAAAAAGAGTGAGAAAAAAACCAATAATACTGAATGCTAAAGCAAGTAAAAAAGCCTTAAATAAATAAGTTTGTTCATCATCATTTAACATTTAATATTCATACCATTAGGTTCTATCTATCTCAGTTCACTATAATGGGCTGTATTATATGAACAAAAACTGTCATGTCGTGCAGTATAAGCTCTCATAGAATGTAAGGATGCTGAACATAAACAGAAATAATAAAATGGAATGGAATGGAAAAGAAAAAAAGCTGAGTGGCCGTCCACTTCCAAAATAACCCTAATATCATTAAGTAATACGTCAATCGATACCTAACATACCTACCCATCAAATATTCCTAGCTTTTCAGCCTATCAACACTCTTCAGTATAAGAATAAATTGGTTATTCCGCTTTAAATTACCTTTATCATTTGCTCATCAAGATGATTGACTATCTCCTAATAATAACTTAGGAGATAGCCATACACTAGCCTCTTGGCCGGATCACCAAAGGCGCTAAAGTCATTTTGGCATTTTGGCTCGCTCCTTGATATTCGCTATAACTTTCTCCCTCAAAAATAGTATAAAAAACATCAATGAAGTCATCTTCATTCGTCGTCCAACTATCCGGCATTGCTTGAATAACCGCATTAGTTAATCGAGTAATGATCGCTGCAGTTTGTGTTGTAGTTTCAGGAATAAATTGTAATACCTGAGTCGCAACATTCAAAAGGGCTGTGGCTAATGCTTTATAATTAATATTGTCATCACTTTCCATCAGTAAAATATCAACTGCCTGCCAGCGGTAATTATCCCATTGAACGATAATTTGATTTGGTGTGTACTCTTTTTGTGCTTTATCTAAATAAGGCAATTCAACGACGTCTATTTTAGGTGTTAATTCATCTCCCGAGGCATTCACTCCAGTAATAATGGCATAGACTTCAGCGGGGCCAGAGATCCACGACTCTTTTATTTTTTGTACTTCAATATTTTTAATCACTGTCATTGATAAAGGCTCAGCCACCATAGAAGTAGGCTGATTAGATAATAACCTCCTCTCACTTGACGTTATTTGTCCTTCAACTTGATCAAAAATAGCATTCATTGCTTCAAGCCCAGCCTTGATCGTTTTCTCTTTATTAAGCTCTACAATAAAAACAGGTTGAGTTGGCAAGCGATAGGCATCGAGGTATTCAACTCGCCCATCAGCCCCGAAAGCTTCTATATTTCCATCACCTTCATCGTTCGAAGAAAACACAAATAAAGGCACTTCCCCTGCTTGTAATTGAACGAGCATACTCTCGTCTGCCAAGCGTATTTGAACCACTTCCGATGGCTTATCATTTGCTTGTGAATTAATGCCTTTAAGTTGATTAATATTAATACTATAGTCATCAATGTTTGCCACCGTTGCTATAGGTAATCCATCTATTTCATTAACTGGCATGCTCAAGTTGTACTCAGTAATATAATACGAAATACCTTTTGCAATATGAACGTAATTAAGCGCCAAAGCCCGAGCAATTGCTCTTTTGTTTTTTTCTACAGAATGTGAAGTCAATGAATGCGTAAAAAGGTCATCAACGCTGTTGATGTTTCGCTCATTCGCGCCAACATTGAAACAAAATATATTCAAGCTAAAAGTCACGGAAAATACTGCAATAGAGAAACATTTCATATCAACTTCCTTTTATTGGATGAATAAAAAACAATTATCACAACAAATTAAACAAACTGATAACCACAAATAATTTTTAGCATCCTCAATACCTGATAGGCAACTCGACCTTTGTCTTAATATGATAATTAATTGTCACATCCGGACATTAAAAATCAAAAGAAGTTCACTTTTTTCGATAAAGAAGTACAAAAAAACTGCGACAGCTTGTCGCACTTAACGTATTAATCTTTGCCAAGAAGAGATCGGATTGAGAATATAGCTCCACTTTAACAACTATCTAAAAATATAATTAACATGTTGCGTCTATCTTCCTTATCCATTTCTATTTTTTCCGTTCTAATATTGCCTACAATTGTATTTGCCGACGAAGGAGACATGGAGGTCATCGAAGTCAAAGGCCGTCCACAAGAAAATTATAGTATTGCCTCACCATCGACCTCTATTCCACAAATTGATGCCAGCGACCTACTTGAAAAATTACCTGGCGCCGCCGTCAATGGAAATGGTCCTTTAACTGGCATTGCACAGTATCGAGGCTTATATGGAGATAGAGTCAATACTCAAATAAACGGTGTCTCTTTAGCTGGCGCAGGCCCCAATGCGATGGATACCCCATTGAGCTACGCCAGTTTAATTTTAACTGAAGGCGTCAGTATGACCCGTGGTATTGCTCCCGTATCAGCAGGTATCGATACCTTGGGAGGAAGTATCGAAGTCATTGAATCAAAAGCCACACTTGATGAAACCAGCGGCGAGCTCTCAGGTCAATACCAAACCAACGGTGATAGAGGCCATCTAGGAGGAAAAGCCAATTTAGGTAGCAAAAAACAAGCTGTATTATTGTATGCAGAAAAATTAGAAGGTAATACTAATGTCACTACAGGAGATGGAGACACCATTACACCCACCACTTATGAAAAAACCATGGCTGGGGGTGAGTATCGCCTGAATTTAAGTCAAAATGACATTAATGATGAATCGATTGCTTTTGGATATCAATTTTTAGAAACAAATGATGCAGGTACACCGGCTCTTCCCATGGATATTGACTTTATTCGTACTCACAGATTTAAAGTCGAAGGGGAGCATGATATTAGTAACTGGGATCTCAACTGGCATATGGCCTATAGCGATGCAAAACATGGTATGGATAACTATAGCCTACGAGATAAACCCGATACGACAAGTGCTCGATATAATCATGCTGATAGTAATAGCTTTGACAGTGAAATTTCAATTGCAAAAGATGCTTGGTTATTGGGTTTAGACGCACGTTTAAGTCAACATAACTCTTTGATTACCGATCCAACAACAGCCAGCTTTTATATCGACAATTTTAACGATGTTCAAGACGATGTATACAGCATATTTGCACAATGGCAACAGGATATTGGTCAGTGGAATTGGCAATTTGGTAGTCGAATTAAAAATTATCGCACTGATGCTGGTACCATTAATACATCAATGGCCAGCACGATGACTGCTGTACAAGCGCTTGTTGATGATTTTAATAATAGCGAACGTTCACAAGTTCAAACCGGATTGGATTTAACCATTAATGGTCAATATGAGTTTAATAGTGCTTGGACAGGTATTATTGGCCTTGCACGCAAACAAGATAGCGCCAGTTATCAAGAAAGGTACTTATGGCTACCGATGCAATCCACAGGGGGACTTGCAGATGGTCGAACCTATGTCGGTCAAGTTGATCTTGATTTAGAAACCGCATATCAACTCGAGTTGGGTGTCGACTTTGAACACAACAAATGGCAATTCAGTCCGAGAGCTTTTGTTAACCGCATCGATAACTATATTCAAGGAACCCCTGCAACGGATCCTAATGTGATTGCCGTCGCCGCCATGATGGGAGATGACAATCCGATGCAATTTAGTAATGTAGACGCCTTACTTTATGGTATGGATGTCACCGCAAGCTATCAATTATCCACACGTTGGAAAATCGATTTACTCAGCAGCTATGTTAGAGGCGAACGTCGAGACATTGATGATAACCTTTATCGTATCGCCCCACTTAAAGTCAATTTAGGACTCAACTTTCAACAAGGTAATTGGATAGGAAGATTAGAAGGTGTGGCAAATGCAGCCCAAAACAAAGTCTCTGAAACCCAACTTGAAGAAACAACTGCCGGCTATGCCATTATGAACATCTCCGCCGGCTATGATGTAGAAAGTTGGACCGTCAGAGCAGGCATTAATAATCTGTTTGATACCGAATATGAAAATCATTTAGCAGGCTATAATCGCGTCTACAATTCTGATATTGCTGTCGGTTCTCGCATGCCTGGCATGGGACTTTCAACTTGGATAACAGGTGCTTACAGGTTTTAATACTGTCTTGAGCAACACATATAAATATGTCGCTTATTTAGGGAAGTTCAATGACTGATCCTTTCCCTCCCAGGGCTTTCCTCCAAAGCTCTGGGTTTTTTCTCTCCTCCTCTATCACTAAATGGCAATCTATTACTCCGTAATAATCTATGCAATAAGTATTCGAAATTAAAAAGTAACGACTAAAATTGACTCGTAGCCTTCTAGGATATTAAAGCGCTACAAAAAACACTGTGGCGACCATAAACATTGCCCAGTACAAACAACCAATCGAGTCAATAATAAGGATGTTAACTATGAAACTTTTATCGTGTATATCAACCGCAGCTTTACTCTTTATAGCAAGCCACTCTTTTGCTGAAGATCTTAATATTGGCATTGAAAGTCTCTGTGAAGGCAGAACGTGTACATTTGAAATACCCATTGTCGAAGGTAGGGCCGTTTCTTGGTACATAACGTCTCAAACAGCAGGTAATCCAGGCATTGAAATTATCAGTCCAGATGGTGAGTTAATGGCAAAAACAACAGTTTATTCCAAAGACTTAAATAATAAAAGTACAGGGGATTTTGTTGCACCTACCACTGGCCGATATACTGTGATTTTCACCAATATGATTGAAGTTGTTTCAGATACAGCAACTATCACGAGTGATTGGGGCAATACTGTCAGTCAAACCTTCCAATTTGCAGGTGAAGATTGGACTGATGAAGACTACAATGACATTTTTGCAGCCATCACTTGGTTTGATAAAAAAGGATAGTTGAGTATTCCACTCACTCCAAAGGGGCCTTTAGGCTCCTTTTTTATTCCATCATTCTGTGAACCACCTTCAAAATACACTATTAACAATTAGTTAAAGAACTGTAGGCATCAACCTGATATTCTTATCCTGACTCCAAAACGACTTGAAAACTCTAATTTTCAGGTCAATTGAGTATCAATTAAGGAAGCACAAGTGCATCACTTTTGCTATTAACAAGGAATAAACAAAGAATATGTTCAATAAAAAAGAACTGACCATACTCGCCTTTTCACTCCTCTTTGTGAGTGGCTGTGGTTTGGATGATTACAGTACCGGTGATGATGACGATAATGAAAGCAGTAATCAAGTTGAAGTGACCCTTCGTATTTTAGAAACCAGTGATTTACACAGTAACATCATGGATTACAATTATTATCTCGGCGCAGAAGATCCCAGCATAGGCTTAGCAAGAACTGCCAGCTTAATTAATGAAGCACGTAACGAAAGTGATAATGTTGTCTTAGTCGATAATGGTGATCTATTGCAAGGTAGTCCAATGGGTGATTATATTGCAAAAAAAGGGCTAGGTAATGGTGATGTTCATCCAGCCTATAAAGCAATGAATACACTAGATTACGTGGTCGGTAATATCGGTAACCATGAATTTAATTATGGGTTAGACTTTCTTGAAACTGCAATTGCAGGTGCTGATTTTCCTTATATCAATGCCAATGTTTACTGTGACTCTTATGAGTGCTGGGATAATGTTCAAAAAGGAGATAATTTATTTACTCCCTATCTCATAAAAGAAAAACAAGTACTAGATAATAAAGGTAATAAGCAAATCATCAACATTGGTTATATCGGTTTTGTTCCCCCACAGATCATGCAATGGGATGCACAACACTTGCAAGGCATAGTCCGTGTTGACGATATTGTCAAAACGGCTGAGAAATTCATTCCCATCATGAAAAAAGAAGGCGCCGATATTATTATTGCCATTCCTCATTCAGGTATAGGCTCAGTCTATGATATCAACGAAAATGATATCGAAAATGCTACTTTTGCGTTAACGTATGTCGATGGTATTGATGCTATTGCTTTTGGTCACAGTCATGCTGTTTTCCCAAGCGAGCAATATGACGGTTTATATAAAACCAATATTATTAAAGGGACCTTAAATGATGTCCCAGCCGTTATGCCTGGCCGTTGGGGGGATAATTTAGGAATAATCGATCTCACGCTTAAACGCACGAATGACAAATGGACCGTTGAAGATTCACAATCTGAATCAAGGCCCATTTATCAAGAGCAGGCACTCGTAGACGCCAACCTTGATATTCGTCAAGCAGTTGAAATCGATCATCTCGGCACACTCGAGTTTGTTGAACAACCGATAGGCAAATCCTCTAATAACTTCTATAGCTTCCTATCACTTGTTCAAGATGATCCCAGCATACAAATTGTCGCAGATTCCCAACGGGCTAAAGTACAGGAACAAATAACTAATCTAAGTGACTTAAGTCACCTTCCCGTACTGTCTGCTGCAGCCCCCTTTAAAGCAGGTGGAAGACACGCTACTAGCAGTGATAGTGAACAATATGTACAAGTTAATAAAGGCAATTTAACCTATAAAAATGCAGCCGATCTTTATGTCTATCCCAATACCTTAGTCGCACTGAAAGTCACTGGGGCAGATGTCAAAGAATGGCTTGAATGCAGTGCCAACCTGTTTAATCAGATTAATCCAAATGATGAAGCCCCCCAACAACTAATCAATTGGGATAATCATCCGACTTATAATTTTGATATTATTGACGGTGTGACTTATCAAATCGATGTCACCCAACCCAGTAAATACAACAGCGATTGTCAGCTGATTTCAGGTCAAGATAATACACAGCGTATCATAAACTTAACTTACACAAATGAAAATAATGATCCCTATACCGGAGAAGAACTGGCTTCAATGGAATTTATTATCGCCACTAACAACTATCGAGCATTTGGTGAAAAATTTGCAGGAACAGGTGCAAAAAATGTGGTTTTAGAACTGCCTGATGAAAATAGAGATGTGCTTGCTCGCTACATCACTCAACAAACCGCCACCTTTGGGGAGGTCACTTCTGTTGCTGATAATAATTGGTCCTTTAAAGCCATTAAAACCGATGCTGTACTCGATATTCGTTTTGAAACCCAAGATAGCACTGAGGCTGATAACTTTATTAACGAATACCAACAGCGCAAGTTACATAAAATCGATACAGATGAACTGGGATTTGCGATTTACCAAATTGATTTAGCAACAGACACCGCCGATGAGTAACCTCACTCACATCAAATAAATTCATGAAAAAGGAGTCAGAAAAACCATTTTATGACTCCTTCATCTGATTGTAGTGGATATCTTTTTCAATGAGCTTTAAACGGTAATCTTCCAGAAAAAAAACGCACTAACAATTGCATAGCAACAACCGATCCAATCACTAAACCAATACCTAAAATAGCTATAATGTCTAAATCGTCACTTTGAAAAATAGTCGGCCACCAAGCAAACTCAACCACGACCCAAGTGGCTAAAAAACTAAAAATAGGCGTTAGAGCAAGCATTGGACCCACTTGTGAAGCCGGCCAATATCGCATAGCTTGTGCAAAACATCCATAAGCAATCACGGTATTGAAGGCACAAAAAATAGCCACATACCAATCAGTTAAACCCATTTGGTTAAACGATTCAATCGAAATAAATGGCAACATGATCACTGTTCCAAACCCATAAACAAACAGCAATGTATTATTTGCAGATAACTTGTTTTGCATTAATTTTTGCATTAATGCAAAACAAGACCATGATAAAGCAGAAAACTGCACTATCAGTATCCCAAACCAGATAAGCAGATTTTTATCCTTTGAAAAATCAAGATGCTGATAGAAAAACATCACCATTCCAATAGCTAATGTGATAAAACAAACCATTTGGATAGGTTTTAGTTTTTCCTTAAATAAAATAACTCCACCTAATGCCAAAAAAAATGGCGCTGTTTGAAAGTTAAGCTGAGCTTCTCCTGGAGATAAATATTCCAAAGAATATACAATAGAAACATAATTACCGATTGAAAAAATAGCTGTCATCGAGAGAATTAACCAATCTTTCATCGTTAACTGCGTAAACTCTATCAATTTACCCGCATAATACTGCAGTAAAAAACTGAACACTAAAGCCACAAAAAAACGAAACCAAGTCAATGTCACAGGATCAATAAAACTGACTGACAGTTTTAATGCTATGGGTAAAATCCCCCAAAACAAGACTGCAATAGAAGCAAAAAAAAACCCTAGTCTAAAGTCACGTAAATTCAACCTTCCTACCTCTATAAAATAAAACCCAAGCTTATTGTGAACTCATTGACAACTAAAAACACATATAACATTTTAAAATGACAATTCAACACCATAAACACACAAATAAAAAATTAAAAATCAACACTCTTGTTTAATAGTCTCTACATTTTTTTGATAGGCAAATTTAATCACTAATAAACTCGATAAAGCAATCAAAGCAGCACCTAAATACAAGGGAAGGGCCACAGATAAAACCAACATTAAGCTTCCAAAAATAGCAATAACAGCATTGGCAATACAAAAAGTTACGGTCAATAAACCCATTAACGCACCATTGCCAACATGCTTGTTAATGTCTGACATATAAACAGGTAATAAGCCATTATAAATTGCTATCATGATGCCGGTTAAAGCAAAAAACAGTATCATCATCGTACCTGAAAATAAAGGCAATATCCCCATAAACAAAGCACTCAATATCAAGGTGACGACGATAGTCGGTAATAAGCCAAAAAAACGCTTCAACTTGGTCACCAATAGTACACTGGCTAACATCATACTGAGTGTCATTATTGCCGTCGTTTCTCCTATCATACTCGATTCATAGTTCCTTTCGACCACTAACCAAACAGGATAAAATTCATAAAAAGCATTCAATCCCAAACAAAAAATAAATTGAAATATAAATATGTTCAGTATTATTGGTTGCTTTAGTAAGACAAGGGAATTATTCGATTTCAATAACACTAAAAAAGACTGAGATTGAGTCACATCATGGGTTTCTGTAATGACAATAATCACAAAAATCATACAAAGGAATACGGCAATCCCCGCCATTTGAAAAGCCACTTCTGCACCATATTGCGCTAAATATCCTCCCGCCAAAGGGCCAACTAGCCAACCTAGAAATGAAGCTGCCGCAATCAGAGACATAGCACGCGTCTTATCTATCTTGTGACCGAGATCTAAAGCAATCGCTCTCGCAATCGATAAATTTCCTTCACATACTCCCGTCAAAAAGCGCGCAAAAATAAACAATAAATACTGCTGAGACATAATGGCGTAAGCCGTGATAAAGTAACCAATAACACTGATAAAAAGGGTATAAACCAACAATTTTTTTCTACCATAACTATCCGATAAAGCCCCTATAAAAGAGCCCCCCAAAAATATCCCCAATGGATAGATCGCTAAAGAAAACCCCAACAATAGCTCGGGCGTAATTCCCATAAACTGATTAAGTTCATTGAGTTGCTCCCCCATAAAGAGTGGCGCTAAAATAGGATAAGGCAATGCAATCCCAGCTGTGCTTAATACGGTGACCAATAAAACTGAAGCAAACACTAAATACGCTTTCATCACTTTACATCCATGACATTATTTCACCATAGAATAGTCTTCCCCCATCATTAAGTAAATATTTTTGTTTATTTAATATGAAAAGTAAATGCCTAAAGTCGATTGATCTTTGCTCAGAGCCTCTGTGTTTAAGTAAAAGGGCTTAGAATGCTAGGTGTCATCGCTCTTATGACGATTAAAACACGTTTATTTGAACATGATTTTATCACGAAAAATAAACAAGCCCTCGTTAACCATAAATGCTAACAAGCAACAAACATCGGTTTTTCTTTATGCCATAAAATAGGAAATACCAACAATAAAGTAACAGCATAAGCACCCCACATAAAAACCCGTTCATACAAAGGGTCTTGATAAAACAACCCGTTATAAATAAAAGCAAAACAAAGGGGTAATAAAGTAAACATATTTAATCCTGCACTGATACTGGCATTTAAATGGTGGCCACTGAGTTCTTCATATAAACGAAATGTCAGTAAAGCATAAGCAGATAAAAAACCTAATAAAAAATAATTGATACCACTTAACAAAAAACTATTAAGTAAGTAATCATTTAAAAATAAATTACTAGAATAAACAAATAATGACAGTAACACAGCAAAGAAAAAGAGTTTTTTTGTTGAACAATATTTATTACTGATACCTAACGTTAAACAACTCAGCATATAGCCAGTAATTGCAATATCATTTAATGAGATACTATCAATATAATTAACATGATATAAAACTTGAATGTAACTCGGAGCATAAATTTGTACATAAAGTGCAAAGTGGGTATTAAAAAGTCCCGTGACTAATAATACATACCAAAACCACCGATTGGTTATCGCAAACTTCAATTGTATCAGTGCATGCTGCTGACTTCTCTTACCGTTCCCTTTCGTTATCAAATAAGCCGGATGGCATTTGTGCAATCTAAAAATAAAATAGAGTAAACAAAGAAGTATTAAAAAAATAGCAAACATAATCGTTTGCTGTCGCCAATCAAGTAATTCAGAAAAGCGCATTGTTACAAAAGGAGAAACAGCTAGTGAAAAAGAAAATATCAATTCAGCAAAACCGACTAACATACTGAGATATTTTCCATGAAAATACAGTTTAGCCACCATAATAGCCAATAAAAACGTAAAGCTTGATGCGACACCCATCAATACTCTAGACATCAAAAAAGTAGATAAATCTGATGAGACAGAAAAAAGCACTAAGCTAGCTGATAACAACACAGCAGAAATGAAGATACTCCAATGTATGCCGATACGATCAATGAGCAACCCTGCAGGAATAAGAGCAATACTGTATGCGGCTAAATAGACCACTGAGATCATGACAGCATCAGACACCGGTAACGGAAACGTGTGCTTATAAACTTCGCTAAGTGAGTTTGAATAGGGAATAAGCCCCGAATATACAGCAACCAAACACAGACTCACTGAAAAAATCAGCAAAGCATCCAAAACAGATCGCTGCAATACTACCGATGTCGTATTCAACATAAATCGACCTTAAAGCTATAAACTAATAAGAGTATAGAAAATAAATCATAAAAATTAACCAGCCATATTTGAACTATCCTTAAACCATTATCCAATCAAATAAGCCGACAATGAGAACCATCGAAATCGCTTTAAATACAAAAGCAGCATTGGGAGAATGTCCAAGGTGGGATGAAAAAATCCAAGTGTTATATTGGACAGATATTACTCGGTGCCAATTACATCGTTTTGATCCTATTTCTCAGCAAGATGAATACCTCACTTTTCAAGAAGAAATTGGCTGTTTTAGTTTGCGTCCCTATGGTGGTTTTGTTTTAGCCATGAGAAGTGGGTTTTACTTAACCAGTGGCTGGCATACAAAAATCGAAAAAATTTGCGATCCAGAAGCTCACCTCACACATAATCGCTTAAATGATGGTCGATGTGATGCAGCCGGACGATTCTTTGCGGGGTCTTATTATCCTCCAAAAGATCATAGCGAAGCCAATTTGTGGCAACTCAATACTCAACTAGAAGCTAACTTAGTTTATGATAATTTACTCACCACAAATGGCATTGGCTTTAGCCCAGACAACAAGATCTTCTATTATTCTAATAGTCCTGAACATATTATTTATCAATGTGATTATAATATTAAAACAGGCACTGTCTCTAATAAACGCATTTTTCATGAATTTCCCCATGGACAAGGAAGACCCGACGGCTGCGCTATCGACATTTACGGTAATTACTGGAGCGCATTATTTGAAGGCGGCCGACTCGTCAAACTCAACCCACAAGGCAAAATAATGGAAGAAATTCCCACTCCAGTGCATTGCCCATCCATGGTGGCCTTTGGTGGTGAAGATTTAAAAACCTTATTCATTACCAGTGCAGGTGAAAGGCCTAAAACTGAGTTAACACAATATCCCAATTCAGGTTGTCTTTTTAAAATGCGAGTTGACACACCTGGAATAATTGAACATCGATTTTTTATGTAGTCTACTGACCTTAAATTACCCTCTTATTTCGTATAACCCACCTTTATCAAAACCAACTAAATACAAACATAAGCCAAACATTAACTAAATAGACTTAACCAACGCACCTTTAAAGAAAACAGCATAACTCACTGTATAAATTTAAGAAAAAAATAAAATATAAAAATAAATAATAAAAACGATAAATTATCGCTTTTAATGAAGATTAACTTTAATTAACCAATTAAAGTGATATGAAATCATCACTAAAATTTAATACCAATAGGTCTGAGATTTCAAATGCTAAATGCTAAAAACATCCTACATGAATGGGTTAATCGTTTTAATAAACAATATGATACAAAACTTGTATTTGACGATAACACACTCATCTATCCTTTTAGCGATAATGAATTAACCATGATTCAAGTATTAGATGACAGTGAACAATTTTTCGTTGCAACCCCAATCTGTCCGATCCCAGACGACAAAAATGAACAATACCAATTATATGAAAACATACTAAAACTCAATAAAGAACAGCCAATGACGCTAAATGGCAATCTTTCTATTGATGATGATAAACAACTTGTATTGCTTTGCCATTTTTACAATATCGCACAACTCACACCCAATGATATTGAAGGCTTACTGGGTAAAGCACGTTATGCGTTAGCCCAAATTCGTGAACATTTAGGACTCAGTAATCAACTCCAAAAACTTGATACTGAATTTCCTTTTCAGCCCCCCCTCAGAGAAGCATCAACGCCGATGAATTTAGCCTCTGCTCTAAAAATTGTTTGATAAAAAACGATTAAATAAATTAAATTCACTATTTTTTGGAATATCAATGACTAGCTTTGTATTACCCCCCCCACTTCCACACAATCCATTGACATCTCCCCCCCTAGAGTCAAATCCGTCTACAGATATCATTACGTCAGATTTATCCACTGAAGATCTGGCATGGTTTGATAAAATAGGTAAAGAAAATACAGCGAATAACAATGAAGATATGACACTTTCTCGTTATCTTAAAGAGAAAACTTACGCTTGTTTCGCCACTAAAGAAGGGTTAAAAGATACAGCTAAATATACATATTCAATGATACCATTACCTTTATTGTTAAAGCCACTACTTAGGGCCATTTGCACAGGTATAACACTGCTAGCTAACAAAGTAGCAAACTGTTTCAGCGCCACTCCAAAAGAACTGGTTAATATCACCATGGATAGGTGCTTAAAACCAGAAATTGGCGATAAACAATTAGCAAAAGATAACCTACGTTACGCCGCTGCAATGCAATATGTTGGCCATGGAGAACCTTACCTACTGTCCAATCAACAAGCTTTATCCGGTGGTACTGAACATTTGGCTACCAATCATAAATCCTTCGGGCTCCCTGAGCAACAAATTGAAAAATTACAAAAAAGTACTCAACAACTAGAGTTAAAGCAAAAACAACAATGGAACTTCATTCCAGTAACAATAGATAATCAACAAGGAGCACCTAAAGAACTGCAAGCCATTATAAAAGCGCTCCCTATTGAAATAACTAAATTGCTCGATACTCGTGGTCAATTTATTGATGAAAATACTGGCAACACTTTTGCCTTACTTTATGATACAAAAAATAAAGAGCTTATTGTTTCTCATGGCGGTACAAGTATAGGTAATAATCAATATTCAAATCAAGAGCATGTTATTAAACAGTTAGAAAAACAAGAAGCACTTCTTGATCCTATTGATAAAAAATTAGCACTTATCGATGACCAAATCACAAAACTAGAAACAAACATCGCTAACTTAAAAAATGCCCTCAATCGAAACTACCCATTAGAAAAAGAAATAACCGATCTAAAGCAGGTTATAAAAGAATTGCATGATACGCTGAAGGATAAAGATAATACTATCCCCAAAAAACAAATTGAAAAGGAGATATCAGATCACTCAGCAAAGCTTGACATCGTAAAAGGCGAATTAAAAGCATTTAAAAAACTATTACCTACTCTCGAAGAAATAAAACAGCAAGAAAAAAATAAGCAACTTTTAGACAAGATGAAGAAAGACTTGCGCTCTCTCAATAAACAAAGAAAAGAGCCCGCTAGCATACAAAAGACCTTGAATGCGAAAATATATTTCTTAGAAAATAAATTTGGTATCGAACAAACTGCCAGTAATGCAGCAAACTGGTTTGGCGGTGTCCCACCGAGTATCAAGCAAGCTGTCGCTTTGGGTAATATTTTAAAAAATATCGTTGATACTTATAATAAATCTTCAGATCAACCTATCAAGCTTAGCCATGTTGGCCACTCCAGAGGGGGGTTAATGGCCCAAGCCGCAGCATTAAAAACTGAAACAAAAGCAGTATGTTCGAACTCTGAACAAATGGGCAAAGGCGTACAAAAATACGTCGGCATGCATTATAATTATCTTAAATCCAAAGAAACTGAAATTATTCAGCTAAACCATAAACACGATACATTATCCACTCAATATGGGCTCAGATTATTAGGGCAAGCCACCAAACAAGTACTTGGGTGGGATGTCCCCCTGAGTGCAGGAAAAACCTATCGTCTCGCAGGTCTTGCTGCTCCAGGTTTTGATGAAGGCAGAAACTTAATATGGAACTTAAAAGGCCATTGTAATCCTTTTATGCAAATGTTGTATGCAACAGACAATCTTTATTCAGACAAAAACCCGACTCCACCCAAAAAAGAATCAAAAGCGCCGATGATTAGTTTTGGGCTAAGTAATGTAAACCATAATAATAGTAATGATGAAATGTATGGTAATTTAGGTGATTATGGAAACTATAAATCAGGTATTACTCAACTAGCTATTGAGAAAATGAAACGAGAGCAATTAGCTAAGCGAATCCATTTTGACAATTCAGGAATATCGCCCAGGCGACCCCGTATCAACTTCGAACCCAGTGAGGACTCATCAACCCGCAGCACTATCAGTCTTGACAGCACGATTCATGAATAAAGGTACTAAAACAACCTAATCGTTATCAAAAACATCGATTATTCATGCAATTAAACCAAGCTATAGAAAAAGCTCAGCTCATCTATTAAGGCTTGCTAAGCAAGCCTTTTAAAATGGATCCCCCCCAACAACTCATTGAAAAAGAGTATTAATTAAAACCTAGCACGTTGAGCCTAACAGGCTCAACGTGCACCTTACTATCCATACCATTCCTCTATGGCCCGCACCTGCTTGATACTCAAAGGTGCCGTTAAGTGAGTTTTCTTTTTAGTTTTGCTAAAATCGATTCGATATTAATCCTCCCCCTTAAGCGATATGAATGAAATAACAGTCCAATTAACCAAAGATGGCTCTCACACCTTAATGAGCTCTCTGTTTGATGACAGTTATCATGCCCATAATGGTGCGATAAGTGAATCTCAACATGTGTATATTGATGCAGGTTTTAACGCCCTCGACACACATTTTAAGCAAGTGAATATATTAGAGTTAGGTTTTGGCTCAGGCATGAACGCGATTTTGACATTGCAAAAAGCAATAAACAGCCGCGGAAAAATTGAACGCCCCATTCAATACACCAGTATCGAAGCCTACCCACTTTCAGTGGATATCATCAAACAACTTAATTATAAACATCGGCTCTCCCCTGAGCTTGCTCATTTATTTGATTTATTACACAGTGCACCATGGAATCGTGATATCGAGATAATACCCAGATTTACCTTACATAAAGTTCATGGAGAGTTGCAAAACTTTAAAACATCTCAAAATGATTTCAATTTAATCTATTACGACGCCTTTGCACCCAGTAAGCAACCTGAGCTGTGGACACAAAATAACTTTGATAACATTTTCAAGATAATGGAAAAAAAGGGAATGTTAGTGTCTTATTGCGCCAATGGCCAATTTAAACGCAATTTAAAAGCGGCAGGTTTCAAAGTGAAAGCCTATCCTGGCGCGTTGGGGCGTCGTGAAATGACCCGAGCTTGGAAAGAATAACATTCAACACGCTTGAGGTTTACGTTCTAATTTACGTTATAGAGTCCGCCTATGCATGCCTCAACCCATATCAAGCGGTCTGGCTGTTGCCGACAAATGACTCTTCTTAGGTATAAAGAGTTGCATTCAACACCCGCTGAATGTGCTCCCATTCCAGCCTTTTGGGATTCTATGAAGAGTAGCTTCTTCGATAAGCTTTAACTCTATGGTGCTAATCCTCTGAGGACGTAAAAAAACAACATAAGCAGAAAAAACCAGTTAACCCTATGATGCTTAACTTATAGGTTCACTCAAACTCCCAACCATCAACACGCTTGAGGTTTACGTTCTAATTTACATTGTAGAGTCCGTCTATGCATGCCCCACCCCATATCAAGCGGTCTAGCTGTAGCTGACACATTACCCTTCTTAGGAATAAAGAGTTGCATTCAACACCCGCTGAATGTGCTCCCATTCCAGCCTTTTGGGATTCAATGGAAAGTTGCTTCTTCGATAAGCTTTAACCCTATGGTGCTAATCCTGTGATGCTTAACTTATAGGTTCACTCAAAATCCCAACATTAACAAGCTTGAGGTTTACGTTCTAGTTTGCGCTGTAGAGTCCGTCGGTGCATACCCAATTGTCTGGCTGTAGCTGACACATTACCATTATTGGCATTCAACACCTGCTGAATGTGCTCCCATTCCAGCCTTTTGGGGTTCAGTGGTGCTTCTTCTACAATATTAGGCGTTAAAGGCATGGGATCTTGCAATAAAGTGCTCAATAGGGTTTGTGTATCAACGGGTTTAGCCAAATAATTATCTGCACCTTGCCTAATGGCTTCAACGGCCGTAGCAATGCTCGCATACCCTGTCAGCAGCACCATCACCACTTGCGGCAAATATTGCCTTAAAGGAGAGATTAATTTCAAGCCATTATCATTTTCCAGTTTCATATCAAGCAAAATATGCGTGGGCTTAAATTGACGTGCTTGCAATAATCCCTGACTGGCGCAATGACATGTTTGACATTCAAAACCATTTTGGCTCAACCGACGCATCAAGGTTGCAGCGAAAGGCCCATCATCTTCTATGATTAATAATCTTGGTATCTCACTCATACTTTTTGCGTCACCTTACCTCTACCATTAATATACTACCCAATCTGAACTTAGCACCTCATTATAGGCAATTGTACTTCAGCCACCGCCCCGCCCTCAGGATGATTCGACAACAATAACCTCCCCCCTAAACGTTCAATACTGGCATGACTCAACAATAAAGCAATCCCCATACCTTGATGACTTTTTAATATCTTATGCCCTAATTGCGCTAATAAGGTCACAGGTATCCCCTCACCAAAGTCCCTAATGGCAATCGATAAAACCTGCTCTTTCACTAAAAATGAAATCGTTAAATTGACACATTGTGTTGCTTCATCGTCACCTTGACTCTCTAGACATTTAACACTGTCAGTTTGTTGTATCTTATCATCGCCTTTGCTCTGACTGGCGTGCGCTGCATTTTCTACTAATGCCACCAATACAGGCAGTAAACACGTATCAGCATTAAAATTATCCTGAAGGTTAACCTCTTCACCTAATGCCATATTCAGTCTAAGCTGGGGTAACCATAGCAGTAATTGCTGCTGCAAACGTGTAATAAGTTCATCAACACTAAAAATCACACTTTTTTGCTGACGAATAGATTCTGTTGCCATCCGTAAATCCGCTAGTATGTTTTCACAGCGCCCTAATGCCACTTTCATCTCATCGATAACCATTGATTTGTTAGGTAAAGCATCACTGACTTCATCAGCTAACAAATGTAAACTTGATAAAGGCGTCGCGAGTTGGTGAGCCATTTGCGCGGAAGCCATCCCTAAAGCTAATAATTTCTCTTGACGTAATTGCGCCTCACGCATCACACTTAATTCAGCTTCTTTTTCTCGATTCCTCTGAGCAATAAAGACAACACTGGTTGTTAATACTAAAGATGAAATAACAAAATTAAACCACATACCCCAATAATGAGAGCTCATGTTCATCCCTTGAGTTTGCATCGCTCTTTCGGGCTCAAAAAAAATCATTAGCGTATAAGCTAAAGTTGACACAAAAGTAAGACGCCAAGCAGCCCATCGAGGTAAAAGCACAGCAGCAACAGCTATTGGTAATAATAACAATGAAATAAAAGCATTGGTTGCACCACCAGAAAAAAATAACCATGCAATCCAAAATAAGGTATCAAATAATAAACTCATGAAAATTGTCTTAGAGCGAAACTGGCCACCTTTTCTGAGCAATAACTGACTCAATAAATACAAGGCCTCAATCGATAAAATCCAAATGAGTTCCGGCCTATCTAATGACAAACCAAAAGTACTCGATGCAAAAAAAGTTAACCCCACTTTCAAGATTAAACCCAGTGTTCGCAATATAATCAGTTGATCAAACACCTTTTGGGGATGTAATAATGGCCTCAAACTCACAAAAAATCCTATCTAAAAAAACAACGGTGATTATCACTCAATAAATCAAAGAATATCATTTGTTAGACAATAAATGAGGGATTTATCAACAAATCGACGAGCAGGCAGATTTTTAACACTTTTAAGCTATAATTTATACAGGATACACACGAGTGAATTACTGCTCTAACCCAGTTTTTACCTCTACTTAAAATACATGACGATATGTTCTCGATGAGAAAATTCATTCTATCTCATCGATAAATGGGTAAAATGACACAGGAAGTGACCCATGAAATCATTACTATTCTTTTTATCTGTATTACCCATAACATCCTTTTTTCTGGCAATCTCCTTTGCTGCCTCAACAAATGAGGTCCAAATTAACTTACACACTTCAAATACGGTCGGCGTCGCACCTTTCAATGTCCATTTTGATGCATCACAAGTGGCTCTCAATCAAGTGCAGCTAGATCCCTTTAGTGAAGTCCATTACCATTGGCAGTTTAATGATAACAATCAAGCATATTGGTCCACAAATAATCACGCTAAAAATCTTGATGAGGGCTTTATTACTGCCCACTTATTTGAATCACCAGGGCAATATCAAGTTGATTTAACCGTATCTAGCCCAACAGGTGCATTTACTCCTGTAATAAAAACTATCTTGATCCAAGTGCAAGATCCCAATGATATTTATCCTGGCAACAATACTATTTGTTTATCAATGAATAATCAGTTTGAAGCTTGCCCATTTGGCGCTCAGCAAGTACAACTGAACGCCAGTTCCCTAACTGAAATACTCCTTAACAACCCCTTTCAAGCGAACCAACAAAAACAACTGCGAGTCTGGAACCCTTACAAAGAATATGTACTGAATATGCCACATAGCGACACATTTGAGTATATCGATTATCAACAACAATGGAGCTGTCTCTCTGCGCTTGAGGAGCATGAAGAACAACTACTCACGACAGAGCAAATTAACGCCTTTTTCACCCCCAATATAAGGCTATTATTTCATCGAGGGGAACGCTTTATTTTTACTGGCCCCCTGATGTTGGGTGAAGCTCATGGCAGCAGTATTGGCGCCTACGGCACATGTGAGAAAGAAAATAATAATCAAACTTTATGTGATAATGCCCCTCAACTTGACTTCATCGGTGCAGCCAGTTATCAAGGTTTACTGGTTTTTCCAGATAGTACCCATAATATCAATGTTAGTGATCTTTCATTGACTCATCTCTGTGGCGATCGAAATAGGGCAATTAGCCTCAAAGGCAGCAACAATGCCATGACGTTCAACCGACTTCAGATCCAAAAATTTGATACTGCCATCGCTGGCAGCACCTATGGGCAACAACAGCCTCATGATCTCATTGGTATTTTCAATTCTCACTTTAAACAAATGGGCGCGGCTAAGAGCACGAATGACTATTCAAATCAATGTCATATTCCTATCACCCCAAACTGGCATACAGGTGATAAGCTGACCCCAGTCTCATTTGAACTCTGGCAGACACAATGGCAAACCTACAAAGTGGCACTTTATCAATTAGCCATCAATAATCAATGTAAAAGTGGTGGTAACCTTGCCTACCTCCCCGCTCACAGGCATATGATAATGGGGAACGAAATGGAAGACGCTATCACTCAAAAGGCCGAACATGTATTACGTATTCCTTTAGCTTACAAATCGGTTATCTCGCACAATAGTTTAAAAACCCCCTCCAATAATAAGCATGCACTAAAACTTCACAACCAAGGTGATTGTGCCATCATCTCCGACTGCAATATCAATCCCGTTCAATCTGCTGACAACTACCCCACAGCTTGGGTATTACTACGCCATAATATTTTCAAAGCCAACACTGATATCATCGTTAATATCGGTCCTGGAACAAGTAAACAAGGTGAGCAAATACATCACATTTTATTTGAAAATAACACCCTAGAAGCCACTGGGAGTCAAAATCAATTTGCAATGATGTTGTCTGCCCATCATTCAACTATACGCTTCAATCACATGCAACAACATCCTTTAAGCGACTATTGGACTGCTATCAGCATTGCTAAAGGAAAAAATGAACCCCAAACTGCTAACAATAACGTGATTAAGGGAAACACTACCAATGGGTATGGTCATATTGATTTTGTTAGATTATATGAAGGAACCAATGATACTCAAATCACTGACAACATCATCTGTTCAGAGCAAGAACCCACATTCATTGATGCTCAAAGTGACGATATAGTTTACCAACACAGTAATAATCTATGGTTATGTCAATAGACAGAGTAAGCATGACTTTTTTGGGTCACATCTTCACAAAAAAACCGAAACACTTATATAGCACAATTATCAAATATAAATTAAATACAAACAGATGTAACAAATAATAAAATATTTATTGATAATGAATAAGGAAACAAATAATAAAAAAACATTATTTATCAATTCAAAGCAGAAAAAAAATCAAAAACAATCATGTTTGAAATATTTTGAAATACAAACAAACTCTACATTAAGTTTATTTTAACTTACATTATTGAATATCATATTGACTGACACATTAATTATTCCCTTATGTTTAAAAAACACATATTAAACACTAACTATGGCGTTATTGAAAAAAAACAAATAAGCCATGATGAAGAAAGGTTATTCTGTAGAATAAATTTACTTGCGGGTTTTGATTTTGGCCCCGTACTCTATCACCGAACAATTAGTTGCTTATTTGAAGATGATATCTATTTAAAACATGATGTGAGCCTAGAGCCTTTCCATCGAATCAAAAATTTTGAATATATCAATCATGCCGACACACCAAGCTGTATATTGATGAAAAAAGGAAAGATGGTTCATTTAATCTCATCAAAACCATTGCAGGTAAATGAAGAAATCACATTAAATTTTCCTCTTTCTTGTAAAGAAATCAATATCCCAATTCCTGAAAAATATAAACACCTAAAACAAAAATCAGTAAACGAGTAATGAGTATTCATTATTTATATGAATGCCTTCCTATTACTCAATGATGCTCATGTCGTGTCCAAACGAAGTTCTCCCATCCATGGGCAAGGATTATTCAATAATATTTATGTCTCAGCATTGTTTGATTATGGCCCTGCCCTACTTCATCGCTCTTTTAAAAACCAATACCCTCACATTCTATGTAACAATTATAACATCGATATCGACCCTTATGTTAGATTAAAAAATGTCAGATATATCAATCATGATACAAATCCAAGCTGCCATTTTATCATGAGGAGCACTTCAGTACACCTCATCTCTTCACATGCTATAGGCGAGAATGAAGAACTCACTTTAAACTACCATCAAGCTTGCGCCACAATTGGAATACCACTCCCCCAAAAATACCTTTTGATTAAGGACAATTGATTTAGCTGTACATGCTGAAATGAACATCTCTTGCAATAAAATAGGCCGAATATTACTAAGGTCATTTTACCCATTGTTACTCAAAAATATCATTTGGATTAAGTGAGGAGTCCACCTATTTGAATTAACAATTAAAGTGCCTCATATAGCTAAATCAATATTCTGTCGCACTCAACTTTTCCACTTTGTGCTCAGACCACAGTAACAAGCCTGAGAGCAACACTAAATACAAACAATGCACAAACATAAATAATACAAACTAAAAACAAAGAAACAGTTAAGGTATATTTCATATTATGAGTCAACTTGTTTGTAAATATACGGTTATACTTTATGAACAACAATAATAGGATTGATATTTTTCAATATATGTAAATTTTGACATAATTTGACATACTATTTATTTTCCCTAAGCTCAACTGAAGAGTAATTTATACTTTATTCAAACTTTATCTATTATCTTTTATGCATAAAAAGCACATTTTAAATGTCGATTATGGCGTTCTTATAAAAAAAACGAAATCACCTTTACAAGAGGGGCTCTTTGCTCGCATAGACTTACTCAAAGGGTTTAATTTTGGTCCAGTTTTATATCATCATTCACTCAGAGGATTGTTTGAAGATGACATGCTCCCTTTTCATGAAATCAGCTTCCATCCTTATTACCGACTTAAAAATAGCCAATATATTAATCACTCAAATGATCCCAATTGCATGCTGGTTCTAAAAGGAAAAATTGTTTACCTTATCGCTAAAAAAGCCATTACCATTAATGAAGAAATCACAATAAACTTTCTTCAAGCATGCAAAGAAAAAGGTATTCCCCTTCCAGATGAATACCGCTACTTGCAAGATAATCAATTCACTAAGCAATGCCAATGACTCAACCTGTAATTGAGTCATTGCTTGACCTTAAGTGTAGCTCAAAGCTTGGCGGTTTCGTTTAGATATATTACGCTTAGCTCTACGGGTATACCAGAGGTAAAAACCTGTAAAAGATAACAATAATGGCATTGCACCTAAAATAGACCATATCACACGAGAAGTCAGTCCAGCAAAAGAACCAAAGTGTAAATGAATAAAGCTGTCCAAAATTTTAGCCCCTACACCTGAAGTACGAATATCCCACTTCATCATGAACTCACCACTGATGCGATCATAGTTTGCCCCACTAGAATAATCACTCATCAAAGGATTGCCTGTGGGTACCCACCCCCTAAAAGAAATATTCATTTCAGGTTCATAGGGAAAGACTAAATAAGTTAACTTGAACCCGTCAATTTTATCCATCGTATTAATGTATAAGTCATCAAAAGAAATCCCGTCACTATAACGCTTATCTTGCAAAACAAAACTTTTTTCTTCTGCTGTATGAGTCACTTCATGAACAAATTCAGCCAAGTTCCAATAGCCTCCCGTCACCGCTAAAATAATCAATACAGGAGAAGCTGTAATTCCCACCATTTTGTGGAAATCACTGAAAAATACGCGCATCTGTTTATCCCAACGTAACGTAAAAAAGCGTTTCCAAAATTGACGATAAATAACAATCCCAGAAATACCAAGAAACAATAGGATAATTGCCGATAGCAAGCCGACAAACACACCCGCATCTTTTAACAGAAAAGTGTAATGTAACTCAACCAACCAATCAGTTAAATAATGATCTAATGCCTCAGGCTGACTCAACACCATTCCGGTGTATGGGTTTAAATAGACTTTAAACCAGTCAAAGGTACCCTGCTTAATGACATACACGGCATCAGCGGTTTTTTTATCATCAAAGACTTCCCAAGTACCCAGTTCATAGCCCGGTAACTGAGTATGAATGTTATCAATGAGACTATTTAAACTTTGACGTTTAGAAGCGACTTGCGTCAATGAAACACTATCAGGCATCAACCAAGCATCAATTTCAGGCTTAAACACAATAATACTGCCCGTCAAACTGATCACCAAAATAGGGATCATAGCCACTAAAGCTAACCATGAATGTAACTTAAAGAGCTTTTTCTTACTCATCTTACCCAGCCTCTCATTGATCCTTTTAGTCTCTTACAAGCATTCATCGTACGCGATATAGCACTTCAATAAACGCTCTCTGAAAATGCAAAAAAGTGTCTAACAATATACGTTAGACACTTTATGCGAACAAAATAAATTAACCCACTGTTTTATTTGTTATTTTAATTGAAAAACCCCGCTGTAAAATGATATCTAAAAATCATAGGTTAATGTCGCAATCACCGTTCGACCTTGACCATAAAAACAATCACCACGACTCATACAAGTGGTGATCACTTCTTTATCGGTCACATTTTTCACATTCAATGCAATACTGTAATCGTCATATTGATAGCCGATCATGAAGTCAAATAAAGTATAACTATCAGTTTGATAAGCAACGCCCTCATTAAAAATCAAACTTGCATCCTCAGTTGCCAAATAATTTTCCACCATAGCATCGGTATCACGGGTTTGTAATAAAAAATCGGTATGACCCACATAACGCACACCAGCACCCATTTTAAAACCTTCTATTTGTGCAGGACGATACGTTGCCCAAATAGCAGCTTGACTATCAGGAGTAGACTCCAATGGACGCCCAACTTCATCATCAGTGCCTTGTTTCACTTCAGAATCGGTCAAGGCATAGCTGGCATAAATATCCACTTGCTCCCATGCAAGCTGGGCTTCAAGCTCCACGCCTTTAATATTCACCTTACCAATTTGATCTTCCTGAGTCGGTGTTGTGCCGTCACCATTAACAATATGATTTTTTTGATCAATATCATAGGCACTTAAGGTAATAAGATGTTCGGTACCACGAGGTTGATATTTTACGCCAACTTCATACTGCTCACCCTCTACAGGTTTAAGGGCTAATCCACTGGGATCTTGACCATTCACGGGCTCAAAGGACTGGCTATAACTAAGATAAGGTGAAATACCGTTTTCAAACAAATACATCACACCCAAACGGCCGGTAACTGCTTCTTGATCAGCCCAACCAGTTTGATTAACAGTCCCAGTCCCGAAGTCATAAGAAAGTGATTTTTGTTCAACATAATCATAACGTAACGCCCCTGACACAATGATGCGCTCGGCAATTTTCATTGAATCTTGTAAATATATCCCTGTTTGCTTCGCTTCATCTTTTGAAGGAATATCTTGAGACCACCATGTGATATCCGTCGCCGCATTAAAGTCACTGTAATCAGGCGCATAAGGGTCAATCGTCCCCCCATAGCCATAGTCATAAACATTGGTATATTCAACATTCTGATAATCAAAGCCAAAAACAACTTCATGCTCAATCACACCAGTATCGAAAATGGCATACAAACGCGTATCCGAAGTAAAGGCTTTTGACGTCGCATCACTGGCATATGCCGTACGAGGCAAACTTGAATTATCCATTGCTAATGCCGGCGACGGCGAAAACAACGAATACATGCTGTCATAATCGGCTTGACTATCCATATAACGCATCGAACTTTGCAAACTAAGTACATCATTGAACTCATGCTTAAACATTGCCGTTAACGAGTAAGACTCTGTATCATAGCGATCAAATTCAGGCTCACTAATAAAAGTGGTACTGGATAAATCCCCCTGGCTTTTGCCAATCATAATATCGCCATAAGTAATATCATTGACGGGAACAATCGTACCTTCATGGGGGTAAAACTGGCCTGTAGAGCCCGTTTCATACTTTTGATAATTCCCCAATAATGTCAATTCAGTCGCATCTCCCATATAAAAAGTCATCGAAGGGGATAAAATAACAGCATTATCATCAACATGGTCAATTTGTGTTCCACTATCACGAACCAGCCCAATCATGCGGTACAGTACTGAATCATCGCTGTTTAAAGAACCGGTGACATCGCCAGCCAACTGATAACGATCGTTATTACCCACTTCCGCTTGAATTTGTCCACTGGTTTCAACTTCAGGTAACTTACTGGCTAAATTAATAATACCACCTGTGGTGCCTTGACCATATAAAACCGAAGCCGGTCCTTTTATTACCTCAATTCGACTTAAACTGAAAGGATTCATGCGCGTATTATTATAATTACCAAACATGAGCTTTAAGCCATCAAGGTAAGTGGTTGGAGCCGCCCCACGAATAGTCGACCAATCCCCTCGACTATCATAACCATATGTCCCATTATATAGCCCTGCCACATACCCTAAGGCATCTTGTACTGTCTGCGAACCAAGGTCAGTCATTCTCTGCTCCGTAATAACAGAAACAGAGGCGGGTGTTTCTATAATCGGTACATCAGACTTTGATGCACCCGCACTATCATAAGCAATTAACCCTGTTGAGTTAACCGTAATAATTTCAATTTCATCTTCTTTTTCTAATGCGGACTCTTGGGCAATAACGCTGCTCCCCCAAAAAAAACTCATTGCGATCATTAATTTGGTTAATCTGACCCCATGATCTACTGCAGACATTTTTATTTACCTTAAATTTATTATTATTTGCGACATGCTGAATTACGCAGCAATAATATTACAAATGATAATCGTTCGCAATAAGATTGATAACATTTTTTATACTTTAGTCGTAAATAAAAAACAAAGAATAAAAAATGTAAATATTAAATCACTTATTACAACAGAAATAAGGCGATTAACTTGTCATGCACATTAACCACATCATACCGCTTTTCGTCTGAACCAATAATGCCGCTGAGGCAATTTATCTTTAAGGTATTGAATTAATAAAGTTACCAAAAGAAACAGTAACATAAGTGCAATGACACCTAAAGTTGAAAACGTTTGATAACCAAATACCCCCATCCCCCAACAGATTAATACCCATTGAATAATGTACATTGACGTCACTCTTTGTGAACAGTATTGCAGTAATGTATAAAATCGATTCGGTTTTGTATGCCGAATAACCCAATCAATTCCCCAATAGGCAACAGCCGTGAAGCCGATTAAATAGATGGCCCCACCTGGCCCTAAATGAAAAAAGTCTGCAAAATGATAGTCAAAATCATAAAAACATAAAGCTGCCCCTAGGAGCATCATGCACACACCAGACAAGCCTAAGCTTTGATACAAAAAAACTTGATCATAGTTTTTTTCTTTATAAGCCATACCGATAAACAACCCAAAAAGCACACATGCCATCCAAGGAAATAACGGGAAATACACGTTATATTGGTTCCCCCACAGCAAATCGAGCAAATAATCAACCCCGGATATATCAAGCCTCAAACCACTCAGCACTTTACTTGAAAATATCATCATCAAAGCAAGTACAAAAATGCCCCATTTATTTTTAATAAAATGACCAATCAAAGCAATAAAAATAAGCGAGAAACCTGCCAGTTGTAATATATCCCCCGTAAACAATAAATAATTTAACTGAGATAAAGACAGTGGTGAGGACCATGAATATGCTGCAATAAAATTTTCAGGCATGCTATTAAACACACTTATAGGTACAATAAACTTAAGCGCGTTCATCATATACCCTAACCCTAAGGTATAGACTCCACGCTTTAATGTACCAAGTACTGATTGATCTCGTGACAATATATAAGAAATTCCCATAGCCACTAAAAAAGCCGCCGTCCCTTTACCCAAAATATGAATAATCGTACCAAATACTGTTCCACCTTGTGTTGCAACATCCCCATACATCCACAACGTGTGTACCATAACCATGACGACCACACTCAACCCTCTAGCAACATCAATAGCCTGTAATCGATTCTGCTCAATTTCCATTATTATTCCTTAATTTTATAATTAATATATCCATACTTCTTATTATTTACTTCACATCTATATACCGAAAATATCTGACACAAATAACATGTCTTTACACTATGATTTATGGCAACGACTTAGCACACATTTTTTAAATATAAAAATGCGCTACGACGACTTAAATGAAAATGTTATTTTTTTGATATAAAGTAAGACATTCAAAATAAAAAATTTAAAATAAATGAATCCTATTTATTAAATTTATTGTTGTTCAACCCAATAAGATATAAGTTCATTACGCTATAAGCTCATTAAGGTAATGAGATTTAATACGCTCTTTACGCGTGTCCTTACATTGTTTAGGGCACGTTCGACACAGATCCTTCGGATCTCGTAAATAATGCATACAGCAAGCAATACGATCGAGCCCTAGGATCTGCTGTTTCGCGTTAATATCAATCAACATTAATCGGCTTTGTGAAGACAAACCTAATGCCTCAAGCCAAGACTTAGACCAAGCCAACACTTGCTGATTGGTGACGGGTAAAATGCTTACAAGTCGACTTAATGCAGATAACACACTATCAGCAAGTAAGCGAAAAGCATTTCGCTTAGGCATTTTAGCGACGCTTGATAATGCTTGGTAATAACCTTCACACAAAGCTTTTAGTCTTTTGCCAGCTATTTGTATTAATGCATCTTGATGACCAACGTCCATATCATCATGGCTTAAAAAATATCCATAAATACTGCCATTTTGTACATGTTGTTTCAGCGTGTCTAACTTAGGTGCCATCTTGATCCCATGCACGCTCAACACACTTAAAAATACCGGTTGCCAATACATTAAACTCCAAGTACGTGTCGCTGCATACACTTTTCCTGCTTGGGGATATTGTTCAAGGTGTAATTGATACAATTGACGCAGTGGCCAAACATCCACATGAGCAGATAACAACACATCTTTTTGGCTAGGAATTTGATAACACAAGGCACCATGTAATTGAGGTGATAATCGAGCTAACGCATCTATAGAACTCAAATATATTTTTCCTATATCAATCCAGCTACCAACAAGGCGAATCAAAAAATGAGCCGCCTTTCTATATAATGGTTTATGGTTTAAATGCCGCAATTGGATTATTAAGTTTGCCGTGAAATTGCAAGCTGTCTATCGGATTTTCTAAATCAACCATTTGCTTATTATTATGCAATTGCAGACGATTTAAACAACAAAGATCAAAGCTGTCGCAAAAAATATCATATTGTTTGAACTTAGCGGCAAGCTCAGGATGGTCCATTTGATAACGGTGAATACATTCAGCCACCAAACGCCAAAAGACTTGTTCCGAATAATTTAACTGCTCAACTAAAATTGCAGACATAAAACGAAAAAAACCATCAAAAACATCAGTAAACATAAAAGAAATTTCCATATCTTCAGATGCTTCAGTCGCAATACGCTTTACATTTTTATCCAATTCAATATCGGTATCAAATAGACACACTTCCTCACCAATGTCTTTCATAATGGCCTTATGTGGCACATTATTTTCAAATTGTAATATCAAGTTTTCACCATGAGGCATAAACACTAAACTGTACTGATAAAAACAATGTAATAACGGTGTAAGATATACATCAAAATAATGCGTTAACCATTCATCAGTCGATATGCCCGAAGAAGCAATTAATGCTGGCAACAAAGCATCTCCATTAGGATCGATGTGCAGTAAGGATGCCATGGTCATTAAACGTTGATTATCGTTTAACCCAAGCGTTGGATTTTCACGCCATAAAGCTGCTAACATTTTTTTATAAGGGCTATCTTTAATGGCCTCATTCTCATAATAAGGGTTACGATAACCCACTGCAGCCACTTCCCTTAAAATACGAAACCTTTTTGATTGTAGATAATCATCTTGACTCACTAAGTCGTTCACCCAATCATTAATGGCAGGCGTTGTACGCATATAATAAGCTGATAATCCACGCATAAAGCCCATATTCAATACTGACAGTGCCGTTTTAACATATCGCTTCTTGCTATGACTAATATTAAAAAAAGTACGAATAGATTGCTGAGCTAAATAAGCATCATCGCCGAACCCCAAGCAAATTAAATCACCACAGGCAATATCAGGCGAAAACACAGTTGTAAGCTTGTTATACCATTGCCAAGGATGTACGGGGATCAATAAATAGTCATCAGGATTATGTCCTTTATCAAGGATAATTTGATTAAAATTATCCAGCATGGCGCGATCCATTTCCTCTTTTAATAATGTCTCATAATCCAAATCATGAGCAGATGAAAAGTGAGCGCGACGCTTATGAGCCGCTAAATAAATTAATTGAACAGGGGCTGCAGCTTCGGGGGCATAGGCACGATAATCAATAGCATCAAACCCAATTCGGCCATTATTGGCAATAAAAGAAGGATGACCTTCATTCATGGCTGTCTCAACCTGTTGAAAATCAGCCTGGGTTAATTCATGAGAAGTTAACGCATTTTTAGTATATTTATATGCACTACCACATAAGGTGCTGCTAATTTCTTCCATATAAGTCGGTAACTTATCTGAGTCAATATTCAAGCTTCGACAAAACTCAATAATAAATAACAAAGAATCTAACTCAGATACTTCATCATTAATGCGTTTCTCAATGGAATTCTCATCAATTAACCAATGTGATAACGCTAACGTTTGTGCTTTAAAGAAATAACTTATCCCTACTTGATCAGCGCTCAGCTCATAACTTCCCCAAACACCTGTCGCTTGAGTTGCATCTGACACTAAAACAGGTGTAATGACTTTCTCATGAGCCAATTCAGCAATGCATTTTTTTATATGTAAACGATTAACTAACGCCCATACACTCGGTTTAATAGCACTAACGACCTGTTCTGGATAACATTGGAATTTATTAATGTCAGTCAGTTGACGTTTATTAGCTAACTGAATATCAATTGCATGCTCAAATTGTTCTCGAGTACAAAAACCTAAATAAGCTTTTTTATCCGGTAATTGGATCAAACGTTCATGATTGAAACCTGCTTTTTTATTTAAACGTAATATTTTTTTATTATCCTGATTAGGCTCAACCACAACTCTATTGGCATTAAAAGTCGAAAAAATACAATCCATCACAGAACAAAAAATTTCAAATGTAAAGCCAGAGATAGGTGTATCAGCAGGAGCAATAAGAATGTGCATACCAATATCACCACTGTAAACATCATAATGCTGCCCAAGAACATCTTCTTTAGGATCATATAGTTCAATTAAAAATTTAGGGGTATTATCTACACACCCCATATAAACCTGGCAAGATTGATCCGGTTTTATATCATACTCTTTAATGACTTGATTTAAGCTTTGTCCCTGCATTCCCCAAAATTTGGCATAGGGTAAATTAACCCATTGATGAACTGAACTTAAATCCTCTGGCACGTGCAAATCACGGATTTCAATTTGCCCAATACCTTCGACATTTCGAAAATAATGAGTTTTTAACTGTGCCATTTTATCCCCTTAATAATAATGCACAATGGCTCACAATAAGTAAACCACGTGGAATTTAATTTATTTATAAAAACAGGTATTTACTTGAATTTCGATAATGGATTTATTAATTTACCTTGAAACTGCAATGCATCAGCAGGATCCGTTAAGCTGACCATTTCAAAGTTATTTCGCAATTGCAGCCGGTTTAAGCAAGATAATGAAAAATCATCTTTAAACAAATCATGTTTCTCAAATCTTTCTGAAAATTCAGGAAATAGAGATTGATATTCACGAACACAATTTGCTACAAGAGACCAGAAATAATCATCTTTAATACCCATATGTTCAAATAAAATGACTGTTAAATGTCTAAAGAAACCATCAAAAACATCTATAAAAATAGATAATAATTCTAATTCAGTTGGTAAAGTAATCGCTAATTTACTCACTGGGTGATCCAACACTAAATCTGAATTTAATAAATAAGCCTCTTCCCCTGTATCTTTCATAATACATTTCACAGGCACATTATCTTTCATCACTAAAATAATGTTTTCCCCATGAGGCATAAACACAAGGTTGTGAGCATAAAAACAATGCAATAAGGGAGTTAAATAAACATTTAAATACTGAATTAACCATTCTTCTTGATTTAATGGAGAGTCTTCTATCATCAATGGTAATAAGGCAACTCCTTTCACATCAACATGAAGTAATGCAGCCATAGTTAATGATTTCTCATTCGACTCGATTAAATGCGCTGGACTTTCTCTCCACAATGCTGACAGCATTTTTTTATAGGGATTTGAATCTTTGAACTGATAATCATACACACAACTTTTATAACCAACAGCAGCCACTTCTCTTAACATATGAAAATTGGTTGTTTTTAAAAATTCATCATGATTAATTAGGTTATATAACCAATCATTGATTTTAGGTAAATTAGCCATATCATGGGAAAACAAACCACGAATATATCCCATATTCAAAATAGATAATGCTGTTTTGATATAATTTCGATGAGGTGCCGTATTATTATACATTGTTCGAATAGATTGTTGAGCAAGATATTTATCAGAACTTCGCCCCAAATAGATTAAACTCCCCTCAGCTAAGTCAGCTGAAAATACATTAACAATTTTATTATACCATTGCCAAGGATGTACTGGGATTAACATATAATCACTCATTGAATGGCCTAACTCAACTAATTTTTTTTCAAATTTATCAATTGTATCTATATCAAGCTCATTATGAATCAAGGTTTGGTAATCTAAATCCTTTAAAGATGAGAAAAAAACTTTATTAATTTTTGCTGCAAGATAAATTAAAGCAACTTCTTCTCCAGCTTCAGGAGCATATTGATGATAATCAACGGCATCAAAGCCTATGCGACCATTATTTGCAATAAAAGAAGGATGTCCTTCATTCATCGATGATTCTATTTGTTGTAAATCCGCATGCACAAGCTCTGCAGATGATAATCTAGGCTGAGTATATTTATAAGCACTGCTGTATAATGTACTACTAATCTCTTCCATATAGGTCGCCAGATTGACTTCAGAAATGCCTAAACTTTCTCGGAATTCGACCACAAACAGTAATGAATCTAAAGAGACTACCTCATCATTTATTCTTTTTTCGATGGAATGTGTATCAATAAACCAATGTTCTAAAGTTAATTTTTTAGCTTTAAAAAGGTAACTCACATTAGGTTCATCTGCATCTAGACGATAATCTGCCCATGCATCTAAACGTGAAGACTCTTCAGATAATAAACATGGAGTAATAATTTGCTCATGAGCCAATTCTGCTATACATTTTTTCACATGTAATCGATTAACTAATTTCCAAGTCTCTTGATCTATTGCACTTAAAGCATAATCAGCATCATTATGCGATGAAAATTGCTTAGTTAATTGGTTCATAATAGATTTTCCATTGATAATTTCTGATAAAATATTTCTTTTGAGCAGAAGCCTAAATAAGATTTTTTATGCTTCAAGTAAATAATGTCATTAAAACTGAAACCAACTCGAACGCTTAATTTATGCATTTTTTTATTACGGTGATCAGGCTCAATAACCACTCTTACGGCCTGAAAATGGTTAAATAAAAACTCAAGCACGCAACAAAACACACAAAAAGTAAAATTTTTAACATACTTATTGGGTGGAGCAACTAGAATATGTAACCCAATATCACCATCACATACAGAATAATGCTGACTTAGCGGATCATTTCTAGGATCATAAACTTCAATCAAAAACTGAGGTTCATTATCTAGCCACCCAATAAAGACCTGAGTGCCACTCTCAATAATATTTGCATACTCCTCTACCACTTGATTTTTACTTTTTCCTTGTAATCCCCAAAATTCAGCATATGGCAAATTAATCCACTCATAAATATGCACTAAATCTTCAGGAAACTGTATGAGTTGAATACAAAATCGACCAATACCTTTAAAAGGTTGAGAATAATGCTTCATCTTAAATAACCTATGTTAAATAACGATTTCGTTAACTATTCAAATACTGCTAACTACAGCACCACAGTTTTTTCGTTATAATATTCTGATTTAAATAATGACATGAGAACAATCAGTGTTATTAAAAAGCCCAAACTCGACACATAAAATGGTAAGGTCAACTGATCCCCTAAAACCAATAGTCCTGAAATAAATGACGAGAAAATTAAACCAATATTTTGCATGAAGTAAACCTTACTAAAATCGGATGCATAAGCATCTGGTGTACTCATTTCAAAAAGAATCACTTCTAATCGTACTGTCACTTGAAACAATGATATGCCAAAAATAATTCGACCAAAAATCACTAACCAACTTAATTCTATTCCTTGCAAAGCAAGTCCGATACTGCCGGCCATCAAAGATAAAAAACAGACTTTTAAATGTGATTTACTCTGGCCATTCATATGGTTATAGTACAAAACAAATAGTGCAACCCAACCTGGAATGGAATAAACAATACCGGCAAGTAAATCATTATCAATTTGACTCACCTCCTTCCAGTAAGATGAAAAGAAAGGGCTTATAGTATAGGCACTGAAATAAAATAATGCAGATATAACACCAATCTTATAAACAAAACTTTTTGATCGACCCGTCGATTGATTTTCAGCAGACGTAATAACCTCAGCCTTAAAGGGAACATTTCTTGTCTGAATGACGACTAAACATACAATCACTTGTAAAATATCGGTTGATGCCATAATTAAATACACATCTTGGGGCTCAAATATTTCTAGCATGAATCCCCCCACCACAGCACCACCAATCGCACCAAGATGGACCAATGCAGAAAAAATACCAATTAAATTAAGATGGTTGCTTTTCTCCTCCAAACGTAAAATAAATGGGTACATCAATAAGTAGCTGGCTTTAAAGATAAGCATGGTTTGAGAAACAATCCAAAAAACCAATAAATCTGTAGTATAAAAACAAGCAACCCCTAATATCGCGGCTGCAATTTGGGTGTACACCCAAAGATGCAATTCATTGATTTTCTTAGCTACTCTTGCCCAAATTGGAAAAGCAAGCATAACCGTAAAACAACAAGTAGCGATATATATCCCCACATGTTCACTACTCTCAACATTAAATACTCGAGCAAAAAACTGCGGATAGAAAGGTAATAACATGGTATCAGCAATAACCGATACCAAAGTCAATAAAATTAAAGCAGATTTTAAATTCATGTTAAAGCAGACTCAGCAGAGATGAATGTCGCTGAACTATCTTGCTCGGCGCTCATACTTTTAAAAGGGCTAATTGGCGATGTCGGCGTATTAAATTGTTGAAACGCAATTTGACTCTCAACTTTATAATGTTCAACACCTGTAATCTCACGAAGTAAATAGGAATTACGATATGCTGCCATACCTAAATCTGGCGTGACAAATCCATGAGTATGTAATTCGGCATTTTGAACAAAAATATCCTGCCCCTGATGGTCGATACTGTAATTACGATTAACATCAAAGCGGCCATGTTGATCCCATTTAATACGATGGGTGATCCCTTCAAGAAAATCGGGCAATCGATAAGCGTAGCCCGTAGATAAAACCAACCCTTGCGTCAAAAGATGATAATGCTTATCTTGCTCTTCTTGATGAAATTCAAGCTGAATATGGCCATGATGTTCATCCATTTTTGCACCAATAAGATTAGCATTGGTGAGCATATTGACATTCACTTCACCCGATAAGCGTTTAATATACAAAAGATCATAAATATCATTAATCAAACAGCTATTAATTCCTTTATACAAATGCTTTTGATTTTTCATTAGCTCATCGCGTTTTTTCATCGGTAAGTCATGAAAGTAATCAACATATTCAGGTGAAGTCATTTCTAAAGTTAACTTTGAGTATTCAAGTGGATAATAACGCGGCGCGCGCGTTACCCAGTTCAATTGATAACCAAAAGTATCGATATCTTGCAGTAGATCATAAAAAATTTCCGCTGCACTTTGTCCACTGCCAACAATGGTAATCGACTCTTGCTGCTGTAATTTAGCCTTATCTTCCATATACGTAGAAGAGTGACTAGCAGCATGCATCACACTATCGCAAGCATCTGGAACATAAGGGGCTGGCCCTGTTCCTAGCACTAATTTTTTTGTCTTATAAAGTATGATTTCTTTCGTCTTTGTATTATTTGCCTCTAGCAAATAAAGCTGCTCATCTTCATCAAAAGACACTTTATTCACACAGGTATTAAATCGTACATTTGACAATTCTTGTGTCGCCCATTGACAATAATGATTATATTCTTGACGCATTAAGAAAAAGCTTTCTTTAATATAAAAAGAATACATTCTGCCTTGTTTTTTTATGTAATTAAGAAAACTTAAAGGATTCGTTGGATCAGCAAGAGTAACCAAATCAGCCATAAAAGGCGTTTGTAAGTGGGCGCCCTCTATCATCATGCCTGGATGCCAATCAAAACTTTCATTTTTATCTAAAAATAATCCACTTAAATCTTCAATAGGCTCAGAAAGGCACGCTAATCCTAAATTGAACGGACCTAAACCAATGGCAATAAAATCATAAATAGGATCTTGCATCATGTATTCCTTATATTTTTCTTATAATTAGAAAAAATCATGCTTGTACATGTAAATTAAAGAAGTGACGACCATGTTCTTTAATTAACAATAAAATATCTTCTAAATCCGACAACCTTGTACTCGGATTTAATAAGGTAAATTTTAAATAACGTCGACCGTGCACTTGAGTACTGGCAACAACAGCTTCACCCGATCGGAATATGGCTTTACGAATATGCTCATTTGCCCGATCGATTTTCTCAGGTGATACATCATGATCTGGAATATAGCGAAATACTAAGGTACTGATTTCAGGTTGATGGATCACATCGATATTGCTATCAGCTTCATATAACACATAAGCTTGCTGAGCCATGTCCATCACTTGTTCAAAAATAGCCCCTATTTTATTTGGACCCATAATGCGCATGGTTAACCATAACTTCAAAGAATCAAATCGGCGCGTCGTTTGAATACTTTTATTAACTAAGTTCGGAGTACCTTCTAATTGCTGACTTAGCGGGTTTAAGTATTCCGCATGATGAGTCACTACCGATAAATTCGATTTATCTTTAACAAAAAACGCACCACAACTCACTGGTTGAAAAAATGATTTATGAAAATCAACAGTGACCGAGTCTGCTCTTTCAATACCATTTAATAAATGACTATGATTTTCTGTGACTAATAAACCACAACCATAGGCTGCATCAGCGTGCATCCATAAACCATATTTTTCACATAAGTCTGCAATTTGATTGATGGGATCAATACTGCCAAAATCTGTGGTTCCCGTTGTGGCAACGACAGCAATAGGAATAAGACCTTGTTTTAATGTATCAATAATACGGCTTTCTAATACTCTCGTATCCATTTTGAACTTGTTATCAACAGGAATGGATACTACGGCATCATAGCCTAACCCTAAAATAGCCGCTGATTTTTGCACACTAAAGTGACTGCTTTCAGACGTAAAAATTCTGAATTTATTTGCATCACTGGGTAATCCACGCTCTTTGATTTCATAACCTGGCTCTCTATTAGAACAAAATGCATCACGCGCAAGCAACATGGCCATTAAATTTGATTGGGTCCCACCACTGGTAAAGATACCGTCACCATTAGTACCAAAACCAATACGTTTAGCCGTCCAGTCTAATAATGTTTGTTCAATTAACGTGCCGCCTGCACTTTGATCCCAAGTATCCAGAGAAGAGTTAATGGAAGATAAAATTAATTCAGCTAAAATAGCAGGGTAAACAATAGGACAATTTAAATGAGCTATATATTTAGGGTGATTAAAATAAACAGCGTCATTTAAATAAACATTTTCTAATTCGTTTAATGCATCAGAGATATTTTCAAATGGCATGTCTAAATTAATATTGTCAAACTTAGGCGCTAATTCATGAGGTAAAATCCCTGTAAATGGACCATCTAGATGAGTCAATTGCTTATTAATTAATGATAGACCTTGTAATATGCCCTTTTCATATTCCGCTAAGTTATCACTATTAAAAATATACTGACGATTGTCTTCGTGATTGATCATTGCTGGCTGGACATTAATAGCAACGGATGTTTCAGTATTACTCATTATTATTCTACCCTTAAACGACATTAAAACAGTCAAATTGAAATAAGGATCCCAATACTAGGATCAGCTATTTTATAACACTCAATACAATCACTTTTATTCATTAATATGCTTAAAAGTCAATCGTTCACGCCTTACGATTCTGTACGCTCCCAACTACACCTTTAGTCTAAAGAATCAAAGAAAACGCTAACTATAATGATAACCATTATCATTTGCAATCCTATTCATAAAAAAAACATTCACAATTCACAAAAAAACCACGGCATCAACTCTAAACTGAGTTCAAATAGCAGACAGGTCAAACTTAATTAACTGAAATTAAATAAATATTTTTAAATAAAAAATAAGGTTTTATGAGAAAGAATAAAAAGTAAAAAATCGTAAGGATCACCCTAACAATGAGACTTTATTGGTATCGTCGTAATATATCTAAAAGATAATAAAAATGTAAATTAACTGCTAAGATCTGTCTTTTTAAGCCAGCAGGCTTGTCCATGTAATACTGCAAAATCAATATCTGGTTTCAGGATGTGTGAAAAAGCGTCACTCTAGGCATGCTCTATACCCGCCTCAAAAAATCTGACCTTTATTCGTAAAGCGCAATGAGTCTAATTCTGCGTTAGAATAAATATGACAATCTTAATCACTCTTATTGACAAATTTATCACTTACTTATACATCACTTAATAGTAGCAAAACTCCCCCTCCCCTTTTAGATGACATCTGTCCACAAACACATCATCACTGATAGAAACGCGTTAAAGCACTTTAAAAACCAAAACAAAGAATAAAATCAATTCGTTACATATATACTTAAGTCATAATACAAAAGGTATATATTCTTTTTCTTTAAAAAAGAAGGAGAGTTGTTTATTCTTTCCATTGAATTAATTTGAATAAAAAGGGTGTGTAGATCCATGCTTGTAGCCAATAAGAAGACAGATATCGTCAATCAACTCCCTCTTATATTGGCAGGTCCCATTTTACGCCATTGTGACGAAACGCACTTTACTCTATGGTTTGTCAGCAAAATACCATTAAACCAACTGCAATTACAATTAGACAACACCCCCTTTAATCGAACACTCTGTGATGATGAAATTTATTGCATTCAACTCGGTCAGCATGCCTATCAATACCTCATTACAATCAATGAAAATAAGCTGCTTCCACAGCAGGTCTTAATTGGTTACAAATTAATCGATAACGAACTTGGCCCTCTTTTTAACAGCATCGCCGATTTATTATATGCAAATACCGAGACGCCACAATTTGTGATTAAACCTAATATTGATAATTTATTGCATGGCTCTTGCCGTAATCCCCATCATTTCAGTGATGATGGCCTTGTAAGAGCCGATAAGCATATTGCAAATAACCAAACAGCAAATAAACGACCTGCACTTTTAATGCTCAGTGGCGATCAAGTCTATGTTGATGATATTGCCGGCCCCATGCTTTTTGCAATTGGTAAAGTTATCAAAATATTAGGTCTCAATGAAGAAGCATTCACCGAAGGCACTGTGCCGAATAGCAGCTATTTTCGATATAACCCTTGTGATATGTATCAACGCCACAGTCAATTATTACCTAACACACAATATAAAGCGAAAACAGCCATCACTCGTTGGTATATTAATCATCCCATTTTTACCTCGTCAATAGCCGAAAACCACCTTATCAGCCTAGCTGAAATTATTGGCTTATACATGCTCACATGGTCACCAGAACTTTGGCGCTTTATCGATATTCCTGAAGAAAATACAGGTTTATTTCCTATTAACCAACAGCGCTGGGCAGAAGAACTCAAACACATTAAACAATTCATTAAAGGACTGCCTAATGTACGCCGATTATTAGCCCATTTGCCTACTTATATGATATTTGATGATCATGATGTTACCGATGACTGGAATCTAACCGCAAAATGGGAACTCGCCGCTTATGAACATGCTTTCTCGAAACGCATTATTGGTAATGCCCTTATTGGATATACCTTATTTCAAGGCTTAGGAAATGCACCTGACAAATTCCAAGCAGAGATAATCCCGCTTCTCAATCAATATTTTGAGAAGCCAAACAGTGAATATCAAGATAACTTGATACACACATTGTTAAAGTTCGAAAATTGGCATTATACCTTAAATACCTCCCCCAAATTAATTGTACTCGATACACGCACTCGTCGCTGGCGCAGTGAATCTAACTTAGGAAAACCTTCAGGACTCATGGACTGGGAGGCCCTCATGGATCTGCAGCAGGAATTATTAAATCAATCAAAAGTCATCATTATCTCTGCCGCCCCTATGTTTGGTGTGAAACTCATTGAAGCAGTCCAACGAATGGCAACGTTATGCGGAGGCTCCCTCTTAGTTGATGCTGAAAACTGGATGGCCCATCCCGGTACAGCAAATAGTTTATTAAGTATCTTTCAGCATAAGAAAACCCCAGAGCAATTTATTATTTTATCTGGCGATGTACATTATTCGTTTAGTTATGATATCCACTTACGATTTCGCAAAGGTGGGCCAGATATTTATCAAATCACTTGTAGTGGAATAAAAAATCAATTCCCCGATAGATTACTGAGTGCCTTTGATAAGTTAAACGGCTGGTTATATGGACATTTCTCTCCATTAAACTTACTCACCAAGCGTAAACGTCTATCGATTCGTGGGCGAAGACCTAATGGTCATTCAAGTCAAAGATTAGTGAATAATAGCGGTATAGGATATTTAGCCCTCAATGATAAAGGCTCTCCCACTCAGATCTCTGTCTTACATAGCGATATGAGCACGACAGATTTCCATCCTCCCCGTCAACATCGAAAAGAAATGAAAGATCTTCTTTAAGATTATTCAATTTTCAAACGAGCAGTATAAATCAAGGTAAAACATTCACAGTTAAACATTAAGCCATTAATGAATAATAAACATTCAATTGGCGCAGTTATTGCTTCAAAAACGGATAAAAAGCCCTAAACGCCCTAAAATACGGCGATATACCAGTTGTAAACAATAACAATACTTTGCTATAATATGCCGCTGTATTTACTTTTTCGTCGCGGGAAATCGACACGGGGTTGATTTTCTGTCTGTGAAATTTTTAACGCGCTTCATGCGTTTCCACAAGGCTACAACCCATGTCATCCAATGAAAAAACTTTCCGCGAACTCGGTCTAACCGAGCCTTTGTTGCGTGCTCTTGACGAACTTGGTTATGAAAAACCAACCCCTATTCAATCAGAAAGCATTTACCCTCTGATGGAAGGTAAAGATATTTTAGGTCAAGCACAAACCGGTACAGGTAAAACAGGTGCCTTCGCATTACCTTTATTAAACAGCATCGATCCAACCACTAACGCGCCGCAAATTTTAGTTTTAGCACCGACTCGCGAGCTTGCCGTTCAAGTTGCTGAAGCTTTTGGTAGCTACTCTAAATTCATGAAAGGCTTACATGTTCTGCCTATTTACGGCGGTCAGAGTATGCAACAGCAACTCAATGCACTAAGACGTGGCCCTCAAATCATTGTGGGTACACCTGGACGTGTAATGGATCATATGCGTCGTGGCACACTAAAATTAGCCACATTAAAAGCCATGGTGCTTGATGAAGCTGATGAAATGCTAAAAATGGGCTTCATCGACGATATCGAATGGATCTTAGAACACACGCCAAAAGAGCGTCAATTAGCATTATTCTCAGCCACTATGCCTGAGCAAATTAAACGTGTGGCGAATAAGTATTTAGATAACCCAGTACACATTAAAATTGCCTCTAGCCAAACAACCGTTGAATCCATTGAGCAACGTTTTGTACAAGTATCACAGCACAATAAACTAGAAGCCCTAGTACGTGTATTAGAAGTGGAAAATACTGAAGGTATTATTATCTTCGTTAGAACTCGTAATAGTTGTGTTGAATTAGCAGAAAAACTAGAAGCTCGCGGTTATGCATCATCACCCTTACACGGTGATATGAACCAACAAGCTCGTGAACGTGCGGTTGAACAGCTTAAGCGTGGAAAATTAGATATCCTGATTGCAACAGACGTTGCTGCACGTGGCCTTGATGTTGAACGTATTGGTCATGTTGTTAACTATGATATTCCGTATGACACAGAGGCGTATGTGCACCGCATTGGACGTACAGGACGTGCTGGGCGTAACGGTATGGCGATTCTATTCGTCACTCATAGAGAAATGCGTATGTTACGCACCATTGAGCGTGCAACTAAGAGTCGCATCGCACCAATGAATGTTCCTAGCCCTGAAACGGTCACTGAGCGTCGTTTGTCACGTTTAGGTGAGCAAGTATCAAGCATCATTGACAATGATTCTTTAGACTTTATGAAAGGTGCGGTTGCTCAACTTTGCCAACAGTTAGAAGTCGATACCGATATTCTTGCTGCTGCATTATTACAACAAGTACAAAAAGAACGCCCACTACAATTACCAGCTATTACTGAGCGCCAACGTGATAATCGCGACTCTCGTAATGAGCGTGGATCACGTGATCGTAATCGCCGTGGCGAATCTCGCCCAACACCAACGAACTTAGGCACAGCAGATCCTTTAAAAGATAACCCTGATGTTAAAATGTGTCGTTACCTTATTGATGTTGGACGTGACAATGGCGTTGGTGTAGGCAATATTGTTGGCGCTGTCGCAAATGAAGCGAATATTGATAGCCGTTATATTGGTCAAATTCAGTTATTTGACCAAATGACAGCAATTGATCTACCTGACGGTATGCCAAAAGATGTTCTGCAACATCTGCGTAAAGTACGTGTTTGTGGTAAAGCGCTCAATATTCGTGAAGCGAATGGCCAAACCGTAGAAGTCAGCGACAGCCGACCGCCACGTCGCCCACGCCGTTCTTCTGGCGATCGCCGCCCTTCTGGTGACAGAAAGTCACACCGTAAAGGACCAGCAAAAGACGCTGAATAAGCAAGTATTTATACCCCTTATTCAAGTCACATAAGCATCAAATAAAAGGAGCCTAAGGGCTCCTTTTTAGATTGCCATCAATTAATCTGACTGATTGAGTACCTCATATAAATGAGGATTCGTGGTGATAGGCGCACCCAACACTTTATTAAGCAAAATATAATAGGCATTAATACCTTTATCATAATCCAGCTGTGCATTCGATTCTTTATAGCTTAAAAGCGGTTTATTGTGATCCATAAAATCAGTAATAAATGATGATAATATCTGCCCGTCTTCTTGAATATCCGCAGAATTAAATTCAATAATACTGGCGCAGTGACTCTCATTTAAATCCCGAAACTGAGGAAGAAAGTAAGCAAAGTTGTCAAATTGATCTAATTGCATAGCCAGTGCATCGGTATCTTGCTGCCATAACTCATGAATGTAGCGCCACTTCGTTAGCTCGTCTGTTTCTGACTCAATATAATCATAAAAGCGTTCGTATGAATAAGCAGAATAATTCAAGTCTTTCTGAAAGTGAACATGGGCCAAACGATCATTTGGCCATTCTTGTGCTAATGCGCTGTTAATACTCCCCATATCATTGAGCTTAAAGTTCGGCAAATCCTCACTAATATAATCAATCACATTACTTAGACCCCAAGCCTGATTTATTTTATTATGCAGCGGTAGACTGGCAGCTTCGCTCCCTTGCAAAGCAGGAAAGATAGGGCCTGAATCATTAAACAAATAAGCAGTACTGGTCGGTGACATGTCACGACGTAATAAGTGGTAATTAACAAGAGAACCTGTTCCACCCGCACTGCAACCTGTCACCATCATACGAGAGGGTTGCTGCATATTATCTCTAAGCCATGCAGTAATTGCCCGCATATTCGCTAGACCGTTATGATGCCATTCTAATGGAGGATTCTCACCATTTGGATCTTCATAGGTTTCCACTTTATCACCCGCATAAATATCACCTGTACAATAAGGAACATAGATCAGATTCCAATCCTGCACTTCAGGGTGATCTTCATAATGGGGCGGAAAAATAAAAGGAGAAACCAAAGCCGTATTTAACTTAAAAATATAATTATCAGGGATCCCGTCAGGGTTCCTTGCCCCCCTCACGCCAGACTGACCGCTGCAACTTTCATAATCCCAACACGCACCTCCCCCTTCTAAATAAAAAAGGTAATTACGATTATCATTCACCCTTCTAACGTAAAACTTATACTCACTTCCGTTTCCACACATCGCACCTGTTTCTTCTGAAAGATTAACCTGTTGCCACAAATTAAATAAACCCGGTTTAAATCCATCTTCATAATCGACAGGATTAGAAAGTAATGGATATGGACCGCTTCTTTCATGCTCTTGAATAAGGTTATCTGCCTTAGGTGGCCAGATAATATTTAAAAAGCTCTGCCAAGATGAATAATTGCCATCATCATAAGCCATAGCAGAATGACTCATCATTAACAAAAAAAAACATCCCCAAAATTTATACATAAGGCACCTCAAATTTATTGTTGTCGTTTTAAACATAAGACAAAAACAATAAATTTCAATATAGGGACACTTTTTAAAAATCAGTTAGTTAAAAGGTATTATGAACAAACCCCCTAAGAAGAAAGAAGGCAAATTAAGGAAATAAAGAATCAAAATGATATAACAAAAAATAAACGAATCAAAATTCAAACAAACCAAATTGAATTGTTTTCAATTAGCGCTTACCATCTGTTTTACTCATCTGTTTAAGGCAAGATTGGCACACACACTGATGAGTATTATTCGCTAACAGAGAAGGGCGAGATGACTTAGAGAAACATTGCTGATGGCACCAGCAATCGCTCACTTTTTGTCCCACAACCACAGCGCATTCATTATTTTTAGCACACAACGGGCATTCAAGTTCAATGGGACGCATCATTTTCTCCGTTAACATTAAGCGCAATTAAAAATATTGACTCTAAAAATAAATCATAAAGAGTAATGGGTTAATATAACGCACTTAAACATCAACAGGAAGGAAGCTAAGATAGAAAAGATGGGGTGACTGATGGGGCTCGAACCCACGACAACCGGAATCACAATCCGGGGCTCTACCAACTGAGCTACAATCACCACTGTTCTAGATAATAATCATTAAGCTAAACGACCGATGATTATTTAAAAAGTGGTCGGTGATAGAGGATTCGAACCTCTGACCCTCTGGTCCCAAACCAGATGCGCTACCGGGCTGCGCTAATCACCG